>DATAYO010000043.1:0-2962 GCA_036272515.1 Steroidobacteraceae bacterium
TCTGCCGGCCTCAGGTACCTGGAAGGCATGAGTCATGCGACGACAGCAATTGACCGAAGCCCAGATCACCGCGCTGTTCGATCCGCCCACAGATCAACGTGAGCTGGTCCGCTACTACACATTATCCGCTGCCGACCTCGCGGCGATCCGGCGCTGTCGTGGCGATCATAATCGCCTCGGCCACGCCCTCATGCTTTGCTATCTGCGCTATCCGGGCCGTCCGCTGAAGGCGGGCGAGCGGCCGCCGCGGCCGCTTCTCTTGTTCATCGCAGAGCAGATTGACGCTCTTCCGGAGTCAATTGAGGACTATCTCGCCGCGGAGCGGAACCGACAGCGCCATGTGGCCGAACTGCAGGACCGCCTCGGGTTTTGTCCCTTCGGGATGCGTTCGGCCGCCGATCTGGCCGGCTGGCTGCTGCCGCACGCGATCGAGAATGACCGGCTTGCGCATCTTGCCGGGCTGGTGGTGGAAGAGTGCCGGCGGCGCCGGATCGTCGTTCCATCGCCCGGCGCGCTCGAGCGGCTCTGCGTCCAAGCCCGCTATCAAGCGCGTGGCGAGGTCCAACGTCGGCTGACCGATGGGCTCTCTACCGACCAACGTCGTCGGCTGGATGCGCTAACGCAGCGCCGGGCGGAAACCAACCAGAGCGGGCTCGCCTGGCTGCGGCAGATGCCGGAAGCGGCGAAGCCGACCGCGATGCTCGGTCTGATCGAGCGCCTGGACCATGTCCGCGCGGCGGGCCTTGATCCGGCGCGTGGGCATCGAGTGCATCAGGCCCGCCTTACCCAGCTCGCCCGCGAAGCGGGCCGCACCACGGTGCAGCATGTCGCGGGCTACGAGCGCCAGCGCCGGCATGCCACCTTGGTTGCCGTCACCCTCGATCTCACCGCCAACCTGACGGACCAGGCAATCAATCTGTTCGACCGACTGATTGGGACGATGTTTCGCAAAGCCGAGGGACGGCATGCCCGCGCCTTCCAGGCCGATGGCCGCGCCATCAACGAGAAGGTCCGTCTCTACGCCCGCGTCGGCGCCGCTCTGATCGCGGCGCGCGACAACCGGCAGGACGCCTTTGACGCGATCACCGCGGTAATCCCCTGGGACCGCTTCCTTGCGAGCGTCGAGGAGGCCGAGGCGCTGGCGCGGTCGGAAGAGTTCGATGCCTACCAGATGCTCGGCGAGCACTATGCCGGCATCCGCCGTTGGGCTCCGGCTTTCCTTGATGCCTTCGTCTTCCAGGGTGTGCCGGCTGCGGCGGCGCTCATGCGCGCTATCGACATGCTGCGCGATATGAACCGGAGGACCTTGCCCAGCCTGCCGAAATCCGCGCCGATCGGCTTCATCCGGCAGCGCTGGGCGCGCCACGTGCTTCGCGGCGGGAGCATTGATCGGCGCTACTATGAGCTCTGCGTGCTGTCGGAATTGCGTGACCGTCTGCGCGCCGGCGACGTCTGGGTGGTGGGCAGCCGGCGATATCGCGCCTTCGAGGAACGCCTCATCTCCCGCGAGACCCTGAAAGAGCTGGAACGGGGCGGCACCTTGCCGATTGCGGTTGACGCCGACTTCGAGCGTTTCATCTCCGCTCGCCGCGCTCTCCTCAACGAGCGGCTGGCAGGAACCGAGGTCAAGGCAAAGGGCGGCTCGCTGCCCGATGTCATGCTCGAGAAGGGCGTGCTGAAGATCACGCCGATCGAGAAATCGACGCCGCCGGAAGCCGAGGCCCTGGCCGCCCGCCTCTATGCGATGCTGCCGCGCATCCGGATCACCGATCTCTTGTCGGAGGTGGCGCGATGGACGCTGTTCACCGACTGCTTTACCCATCTGCGCACCGGCGACACTGCTGCCGACTCGCAGGTACTCATGGCGAGTCTTCTCGCCGACGGGCTCAATCTCGGCCTGACGCGTATGGCCGAGGCGTGCAGCATCGCCAGCCTCGGCCAGCTGGCCTGGACGGCGGACTGGCATATCCGGGACGAGACCTATGCCCTGGCGCTCCGGCGTCTGATCGACCGGCAGCAGCGCGAGCCACTGGCGGCGATGTTTGGCGGTGGCTCCGCCTCCTCCTCGGATGGCCAGTTCTTTCGGGCCGGCGGCTTCGGCCGCGAAGCGAGCAGCATCAATGCCCATTACGGCGATGAACCCGGGGTCAAGTTCTACACGCACCTCTCCGACCGATACGCGCCGTTCCACACCAAGGTGATCGCGGCGACCGCCAGCGAAGCCGCGCATGTGCTCGATGGGCTGCTCTATCACCAGAGCGAGGTCGCGGCCCGCCGCCACCACACCGATGGCGGCGGCGATTCCGACCATGTCTTCGCCCTCTGCTCCTTGCTCGGGTTTCAGTTCGCGCCGCGGATCCCAGATCTGAAGAGCCGACGTCTGTACAGCTTCGGCAAGGCGGCGACCTATCCGTCGCTCGAACCACTCATCGCCGGGCGCATCAACACAGCGCTCATCCGCGCCCATTGGCCGGAAATCCTGCGGGTTGCCGCCTCGATCCACACGGGCACCGTGGCCGCCTCCCTGATCTTGCGACAGCTCGCCTCCTACCCGCGGCAAAATGGCCTCGCCGCGGCGCTGCGCGAGCTGGGGCGGCTGGAACGCACGCTGTTCACCCTCGACTGGCTGGGGGATGCGGAACTGCGCCGTCAGACCAGCCGGGAACTCAACAAAGGCGAAACACGCAACAGCCTGGCGCGGGCTGTCTTCATCCATCGCCTCGGCGAGATCCGCGACCGCACCTACGAGAACCAGCAACACCGCGCTTCGGGCCTTAATCTCCTCGTCACCGCAATCATCCTTTGGAACACGCGGTACCTCGAGCGCGCCGTTGCCGCTCTGCGCCAGACCGAGGATGTTCCGGACCAGCTACTCGCTCACCTCTCCCCGCTCGGCTGGGAGCATGTGAACCTCACCGGGGACTACATCTGGAGCGCCGAGCGACCGGCCACGGAACGCCGT
>DATAYO010000044.1:0-5485 GCA_036272515.1 Steroidobacteraceae bacterium
GGCATTGCCGGCCGCAGCGGCCTCGCCTTGTGAGTCGGAGGTCTGCGTCGGCGCGGCCTCATCCTGCGATGCCGTGCTCTCGAGCAGCAGAATCACGCTGCCCTGGGACACCTTGTCGCCCTTGTTGACCTTCACCTCGGCGATTCGTCCCGCCGCGGGCGAGGGCACGTCCATGGCCGCCTTCTCCGTCTCGAGCGTGATCATCGGCGTCTCTTTATCGATCTGCTGGCCTGCCTTGACCAGCACGTCGATGACGTCCACGTCCTTGAAGCCGCCGATATCCGGAACCAGAACTTGCACGGTACTTGCCATGATTTTAGACCGACACCGGATTGGGTTTCTCGGGATCGATGCCGAAGGCCTGCATCGCCTTGGTCACCATGGGCATGTCGATCTTGCCGTCGTCGGCGAGGCACTTGAGCGCGGCGATCACGATGTAGTGGCGGTTGACTTCGAAGAAGCGCCGCAACTCGGCACGCGAATCGCTGCGTCCGAAGCCGTCGGTGCCGAGCACGGCGTAGCGCCCCGGCACCCACTGACGTATCTGATCGGGCACCGTCTTCATGTAATCGGTGGCGGCGATGAACGGTCCGGCACGATCGCCGAGTGCTTCGCGGACATAGGGCACACGCGCAGTCTCCGTCGGATGCAACAGGTTCCAGCGCTCGACGTCCAAGGCGTTGCGCCGCAGCTCGGAAAAGCTCGTGACCGAGTAGACATCGGCCGGGACGCCGAAGTCCTTCTCCAAGAGCTCTGCCGCCGCGAGCACTTCGCGCAGGATCGTGCCCGAGCCGAACAAGGTCACCCGCACCTTGCCCTTGCCGCCACCCTTCAGCAGGTACATGCCGCGCAAGATGCCCTGCTCCACGCCCGCCGGCATCGCCGGATGAGCGTAGTTTTCGTTCATGCAGGTGATGTAGTAGAAGACGCTCTCTTGCTCCTGATACATGCGGCGCAAGCCGTCTTGAATGACGACGGCCAGCTCGTATGCGTAGGCGGGATCGTACGCGACGCAATTCGGAATCGCGGTCATCACCAGCTGACTGTGCCCATCCTGGTGCTGCAACCCTTCTCCGGCGAGGGTCGTACGCCCGGCCGTGCCGCCGACGAGAAAGCCCCGCGCCTGACTATCGCCCGCGGCCCACATGAAGTCGCCGACGCGTTGAAATCCGAACATCGAGTAGTAGATGTAGAACGGAATCATGCTCACGCCATGATTCGCATACGCGGTGGCGGCGGCGATCCACGAGCACAGGCTCCCGGCTTCGTTGATGCCTTCCTCCAGAATCTGTCCCTGCCGGTCCTCGCGATAGAACATGAGTTGGTCGGCATCCTGCGGCGTGTAGAGCTGGCCGACCGAGGAGTAGATCCCGATCTGGCGGAACATGCCTTCCATACCGAACGTGCGCGCCTCGTCGGGAATGATCGGCACCACGTGCTTGCCGATGTTCTTGTCTCGCACCAGCGTCGAGAGGATCCTCACCAGCGCCATGGTGGTCGAGATCTCGCGCTCCTGGGTTCCCTCGAGAAGCGCGCTGAACGACTCGAGCGGCGGTGCGGCGAGCGGCGGCGCGGTCGAATGCCGTGCCGGCAGATAGCCGCCGAGCGCGCTGCGACGCTCCTGCAGATAGAGCATTTCCTCGCTGTCGGGCGCCGGCTTGCGAAACGAAAGCTGCGCGATCTCCTCGTCCGAGATCGGGATGTTGAACCGATCGCGCACGGCCCTGAGGTCCTCCTCGCCGAGCTTTTTCTGCTGATGTGCGACGTTGAGCCCCTCGGCGGTCTTGCCGAGGCCGAAGCCCTTTACGGTCTTGGCGAGGATCACGGTGGGCGCGCCATTGGTCGCAACCGCCGAGGCGTAGGCCGCATATACCTTCACCGGATCGTGGCCGCCGCGGTTCAGGCGCCAGATCTCGTCGTCGGACATGTTGGCGACCATTTCCTTGAGCTCGGGGTACTTGCCGAAAAAATGCTCTCGCGTATAAGCGCCCCCCTTCGATTTGAAGTTCTGGTATTCCCCGTCGACGCACTCTTCCATCAGCCGCTTGAGCAAGCCCTTGTGGTCGCGCTCGAGCAGGGGGTCCCAGCGCGATCCCCACAGGACCTTGATGACGTTCCAGCCGGCGCCCAGAAACGCCGCCTCGAGCTCCTGAATGATCTTGCCGTTGCCGCGCACCGGCCCGTCGAGGCGCTGCAGATTGCAATTGATGACGAATATGAGGTTGTCGAGCTTCTCCCGCACCGGCATGGTGAGCGCGCCCATCGACTCCGGCTCGTCCATCTCCCCGTCGCCCAGAAAGGCCCACACCTTGCGGTCGGATGGCGGGACGATGCCGCGATTCTCGAGATAGCGCACGAATCGCGCCTGGAACATGGCCATCATCGGACCCAAGCCCATCGACACGGTGGGGTACTGCCAGAAATCGGGCATGAGCCACGGATGCGGATAGGAGGATAAGCCGTCGCCGCGCACCTCCTGGCGAAAACGTTTCAGCTGCGCCTCGTCGAGCCGCCCTTCGAGATAGGCGCGTGCGTAGATGCCCGGGCTCGAGTGTCCCTGCAGGTAAATCATATCGCCGGGGTGCGCGGCATTGCGCGCGCGCCAGAAATGGTTGAAGCCCACCTCGTAGAGCGTCGCCGCGGAGGCGTAGCTCGCGATGTGTCCGCCGTACTCCGAGCTCGCATGGTTTGCCTGCACCACCATGGCGAGGGCAATCCAACGCATGTAGGCTTCGTTGCGTCGCTCGAGCGAACGGTCGCCGGGATACTCAGGCTCTTGGGCCCGAGAGATCGTGTTGAGATAGGCGGTGTTCGGCTTGAACGGCAGATAGGCGCCCGATCGGCGCGTGAAGTCCACCAGCTTTTCGAGCAGGAAATGCGCGCGCTGCGCCCCTTGCGCGCGCATCACGGAGTCTATCGACTCGAGCCACTCCTGGGTTTCGGTCGGATCGATGTCTTCGAACGGTGATTGCTGCGTCATAGGAAGAAAGCCTTGGGGAACGGGCACGTGCCCATGCACGCGCCGCAGCGTCCTGTTAAGATGATAGGCACGTTACAGCGCCCCTGCGCGAACTGCCGCGTACAAGCAGCGCTATCTTCGGGGTTTGGTTTTTCACGGTCAAGCAAAGGGGTTGGCTGGCAGGATGCTCGCAATAGATTGCCGGGAGTTGTGCGGCAGGCCCCGCAGGCCTTGAGCTGCGCAGTCAACGAGCTGCGTCAACAGATATGCCGATTCGCCTTCCCTTTCGCTCCCTGACAGTGCCCGTGCGGCAGATCGCGCCGCGGGTCTCGGCCTCGAAGCTCAGCCGCTACGCGGCGGCGGTCGTGCTCTTGCCGCTCAAGCCCTCGGCGACCGACTGGGCGGCGGTGCCTCACGCCGCGATGCTGCGCGAGCTCTATGCGCGCAAGGTTCAAAAGGAAGGCGATTGCTGCCAGCTGCGCGTGGGCGCGCGCGCGCAGACGCTTCTCGTGGCCGCTTGCCCGGCCGCGCAAGCGAGCACGTTCGAGCGGCTGCAGGCGGGGGGAAAGCTCGCCCGCCTGGTGATGGAATCGGAGCCCGAGTCGCTGCTCCTGTGGCAGCAGGGCTGCGAGCTGGAAGCGGCGCAGGCGGCGCTCAACGCGGCGGTGGCCGCTTTCGAGGCGGCGGCATTTCGACTCGCGAGCTTCAAGAGCAAGCCGAAGCCGCGTCCTGCGCTCGCGCGGATCGACATTGCCACGGCCGCAAAGCTGGCCGACCTTGCGTTCACGCTCGCCACGGCGGCGGGCAACAACATCGCGCGCTGGCTCACGGCACTGCCGCCGAACACGCTCGATGCCGCCGGCTACCGCCGATTGCTCCAGGAGCTCGCTCGTCATCTCGGGCTCGACTATCGATTTTATGGCGAGGCCCGGCTGCGGCGCCTGGGTGCAGGCGCTTTCCTCGCCGTTTCGCAGGGCAATGCGGCACGCGATGCGGGCATCGCGCGATTGTCGTATCGGCCGCGCGGCGGCCGCGCCGCGCAGGTGAGTCTGGTGGGCAAGGGCATCTGTTTCGACACCGGCGGCACGAATCTCAAGCCGCACAAGAGCATGCTGGACATGCACACGGATATGGAGGGCAGCGCGGTGGCGGTCGGCAGCCTTTACGCGCTGCATTCGCTCGAATCTCCGCTCGCCGTCGATTGCTGGCTGGCCATCACGGAAAATCGTATCGGCCCGCTCGCCTATAAGCCGCAGGACGTGGTGCAGGCCCAAAACGGCACCACGATTCAGGTGATACATACCGATGCGGAGGGCCGCATGGTGCTGGCGGATACCTTGTGCCTCGCGGCGCGGGAGAAGCCGGGCACCATCATCGACTTCGCCACGCTCACCGGGGCGTGCGTCTACGCCTTGACCGAGCGCTACAGCGGCGCCTTTACGAATCGGCCGGAGGCCCGCGATATGATCGAGGCCGCCGGTGCCTCGAGCGGCGAGCGCGTCTGGGTATTTCCCATGGACAAGGATTTCGATACCGACATCGAGAGCACCGTGGCGGATGTCTTGCAGTGCTCGACCGACTCGAAAGGCGATCACATTCTGGCTGCGCGCTTCCTGAGCCGGTTCGTGCCGAAGGCCATTCCCTGGCTGCACTTGGATCTCGCCGCCGGCACACGCCACGGCGGGCTGGCGCACATCGCCACCGAGATCACGGGCTTCGGTGTCCGCTACACTCTCGATTTGCTGCGCCGTGGCTGGCCGGCCTGAGCGATGAGCGTCTTGACCATTCGCCGGCCCGATGACTGGCACCTGCACTTGCGCGATGGCGCGCCGCTCGCCTCGGTGCTGCGGTTCACCGCCGAGCGCTTCGGGCGCGCCATCGTCATGCCCAATTTGAGGCCGCCGGTGGCCACCACGGCCGCCGCGACCGCTTATAGAACCCGCGTGCTCGCCGCTTTGCCTCAGGGAAGTGCGTTTGCTCCGCTCATGACGCTGTATTTGACCGACACTACCGCCGCCGATGAGATCGACCGCTCGCTCGCCGCGGGATTCATCCACGGGGTGAAGCTCTACCCCGCAGGCGCCACCACCCACTCGGATGCGGGCGTTACGGATATCCGCAACACCTATGCGGTGCTCGAGCGCATGCAAGAGCGCGGCATGCCGCTGCTCGTGCACGGTGAGACCGCGCGCCCCGACGTCGATGTGTTCGATCGAGAAGCGGTGTTCATCGACGAGCTGCTCGAGCCCCTGATCGAGCGCTTCGCGCGACTCAAAGTGGTGTTCGAGCACATCACCACGGCGCGCGCGGTCGAATTCGTCGCGAACGCGCGTCCGGGCGTCGCCGCCACCATCACGCCGCAACATCTCTTGCACAATCGCAACGCGATTTTTTCAGGGGGCATCCGGCCGCATTACTATTGCCTGCCGATCCTGAAGCGCGAACGCGACCGCAGCGCGCTGCTGGCCGCCGCCACCGGGGGCAACCCGCGCTTCTTCCTGGGAACGGACAGCGCGCCCCACGAAC
>DATAYO010000045.1:0-27077 GCA_036272515.1 Steroidobacteraceae bacterium
GCCCGACACGTTCACGGTGATTTTCTTCGAAAGGTCGCCACTCGCAATGGCCGTTGAAACTTCCGCGATGTTTCTCACCTGGCCGGTCAGGTTCGAGGCCATGGAGTTCACCGAGTCGGTGAGGTTCTTCCAAGTTCCCGCCACGCCCGTCAGCTGCGCCTGGCCGCCGAGCTTGCCTTCCGTGCCGACCTCACGGGCCACGCGCGTCACCTCGCCCGCGAACGCGTTGAGCTGGTCCACCATGGTGTTGATGGTGTCCTTGAGCTCGAGAATCTCGCCCTTCACATTGACCGTGATCTTCTTCGACAGATCGCCGTTCGCGACCGCGGTCGTGACCTCGGCGATGTTGCGCACCTGACCGGTCAGGTTCGAGGCCATCGAGTTGACGTTCTCGGTGAGATCCTTCCACGTGCCGGCGACGCCGCGCACGTCCGCCTGGCCTCCGAGCCGTCCCTCGGTTCCTACTTCGCGCGCGACTCGTGTCACTTCCGAGGCGAACGCGTTCAGCTGGTCCACCATCGTGTTGATGGTTTCCTTGAGCTCGAGAATCTCGCCCGAGACGGTCACCGTGATCTTCTTGGCGAGATTGCCGCTGGCGATGGCGGTGGAGACCTCGGCGATGTTGCGCACCTGGGCGGTCAGGTTCGAGGCCATCGAGTTGACGTTGTCGGTGAGGTCCTTCCAGGTTCCGGCGACACCGGGCACCTGCGCTTGTCCTCCGAGCCTGCCCTCGGTTCCGACCTCGCGCGCCACGCGAGTCACTTCCCCCGCAAAGGCGTTCAGCTGGTCGACCATGGTGTTCATGGTCTGCTTGAGCTCGAGAATCTCGCCCGATACGTCCACGGTGATCTTGCGCGACAGGTCGCCGCGCGCCACCGCGGTGGTGACCTGCGCGATGTTGCGCACCTGCGCGGTCAGATTGCCGCACATCGCATTCACCGAGTCGGTGAGGTCCTTCCAGGTACCCGCGACGCCGGGCACCAGCGCCTGGCCTCCGAGTTTGCCCTCGGTTCCCACTTCGCGCGCGACGCGCGTGACCTCCGAGGCGAACGATCGCAGCTGATCCACCATCGTGTTGATGGCTTCCTTCAATTGCAGGATCTCGCCGCGCACGTCGACCGTGATCTTCTTGGACAGGTCGCCGTTCGCGACGGCGATCGTCACCTCGGCGATGTTGCGCACCTGCGCGGTCAAATTCGAGGCCATCGAATTCACGCTCTCGGTGAGGTCTTTCCAGACCCCGGTCACCTCGCGCACCTGCGCCTGTCCGCCGAGCTTGCCGTCGGTGCCGACCTCGCGCGCCACGCGCGTGACCTCGGAGGTGAATACCGACAGCTGCTTGATCATGGTGTTGACGATGTTCGCCGAGCGCAGGAACTCGCCTTTCAGAGCGCGTCCATCCACGTCGAGAGGCACCGTCTGCAACAGGTCGCCGCGCGCCACGGCAGTCACCGTGCGTGTGACGGTGGTGGTCGGCCACAACAGGTCGTCGATCAGCGTATTGACCGACGCCTCCATGTCCGCCCAGGCGCCGTCCGACAATCCGAATCTCACCCGTGTGCTGGTCTTTCCCTGGCGGCCGACGACTTCGCCCACGTGCTCGAGCTGCTGGGCGATGCGCTGGTTGGCGGCGACGATGGTGTTGAAGGTATCGCAGATCTTGCCGGCGACCCCGGTGTTGGAGCCCGGCAGCCGCACCGAAAAATCCCCGGCTTGCATGGCATGGAGCGCCGCAAGCAGCTCGCCGAGATTGAGCTCGGGCGACGGCGTGCCCGGGATCTTGGCCGGATGACCGTTCGACTTGCGCTTGCGCGCGACGCTTTGACTCGTTTCCATAACCGACCTCTGCCGCTACCGCTCGCCAACTGCTCGCCGCGTGCGATTCGCGAGATATAAGGACGGCCTGGCGCGGGAATTCGCGTGCTTGGAGAGAGATGCTCCGCGAACCACCCGCCGACCCTTAGCTCCCCACGTCGCCGTTACATCCCGCTCCGAAAACATACTATTATGACGTGCCGGGTTTTCTATTCTGAGGGCACCCGGCGCCGCCAAATCTTGGCGTACCATGCGTGAAAAGTCCATCGGGGCAAGCCCGCTATAAGGCGTTGTAAGAATTACAACACGGTCGCAGGCGATTCACGCGAATGCCGTCGGCGCCCGGAGACGGCGCACGCTGCGAATGCGCGGCGCTGTGGCCATCGGTGATGGCGGGGCGACAGCCGGAGTTAACACAATGAGACGAGACTTATTGCCGGAGGATGTCGACTTCGCCGTCAAGGGCGGCTCCGTGTACGGATGCGGAGGCGGCGGCTTCGCGGATCACGGGCGTACGCTCGGCAACATCGCCACTTCCATCGGTCGCCCCGAGCTCGTGAGCGTCGATGAGCTCGACCCCGACGCGCTGGTCGCGACCATGGCCGCGATCGGCGCGCCGGGCGGATTGACGCAATGGGAGATGCGCGGCGTGGATTATCTGCGCGCGGTGGAGCTGCTCCAGGAAGCATCCGAGCGGCCGATCGTGGGATTGATCATCGGCCAGAACGGCATGTCGAGCACCTTGAACGCCTGGCTGCCGGGTGCCGCGATGGGACTGGCGGTGGTCGATGCGGTGGGCGATCTGCGTGCGCATCCCACCGGAGACATGGGGTCGCTCGGTCTCGCCAATAGTCCCGAGCCCATGATCCAGACCGCCGCCGGGGGCAACCGCGGGCGCGGCGCCTACATGGAAGTGGTGGTGCGGGGTGCGACGGCACGCGTCTCGCCGGTTCTGCGCAGCGCCGCGAACGAGGCCGGCGGCTTCATCGCGAGCTGTCGAAATCCGATCACGGTGCGGACGGTCGCCGAGCGCGCCGTGCTCGGCGGCATCAGCCAGGCGCTCAACGTCGGCCGTGCGATCGCCGGTGCGGAGCCGCGCGGCGGCGACGCGGTCACCGAGGCGATCTGCGAGGCGACCGGTGGCTACATTCTCGCCGAAGGCCGGGTCGTTCGGAACGGGCTCGTGTACACCAAGGAGGCCTTCGACTGCGGCACCATCGAGATCGCCGCGCCCGGCGGCAACGTCGTCGCCCACGTGCTGAACGAGTACATGGCGCTCGAGCGCGACGGCGAGCGCCTCGGCACCTACCCCGACGTCATCACCACCTTGTCTCCGGCCGGCGTGCCGCTGAGCGCCGGACGGCTGGTCGAGGGCATGCCGGTGCGCATTCTGCACGTGCCCAAGGACCGCATCGCGCTGTCCGCGAGTGTATTCGATCCGTCGGTCTACGCGGTCGTGGAGCGCGCGCTCGGCATCGACATCGCGCGCTATGCACTCGAGGGGGGACGGCCGTGACCGAGCCGCGCCTGCTGTCGGGCGGCGCAAAGCCCTTGCGCTGCCGGGGCTGGCGGCAGGAAGGCCTGCTGCGGCTGCTGGAGAACGTACTGGCGGTGGCCGAGGACCCCGAGAACCTCGTGGTGTACGCCGCCCTCGGCAAGGCCGCCCGCAATCGTCCGGCCTATACCGCCATCGTCGAGGCGCTGAAGAATCTGTCGGACGACGAGACTCTCATCGTGCAGTCGGGCAAGCCCATCGCGGTTCTCACGACGCACGCGCGCGCGCCCCTCGTGCTCATGGCGAATTGCAACCTCGTCGGCCGCTGGGCCAACGAGGAAGTTTTCTACGATCTCGAGCAGCGCGGGCTGATCTGCTGGGGGGGCCTGACGGCCGGTTGCTGGCAGTACATCGGCTCGCAGGGCGTGCTTCAGGGGACCTACGAGATTCTCGCCCGCGCCGCCGCCCGCCTGGGCGCCGACGATCTCACGGCCCGTTTTTTTCTCACGGCCGGGCTCGGCGGCATGGGCTCGGCGCAGCCGCGCGCGGCATCCATGCTGGGTGCGGCGAGCATCACCGTCGAGGTCGACCCCGATCGTGCCGCCAAGCGCCTCGAAACCGGCGCCGTGGACGAGGTCACCGCTTCCCTGCCGCGGGCGCTCGAGTCCGTCGAGCGCGCGATGGCCGAGCGGCGCGCCTGGGCGGTCGCGCTGGTGGCCAATGCCGCCGACGCGTTTCCCGCAATCGCCGCCGGCCGCCTGCGGCCGGACGTGGTCACGGACCAGACCGCGGCGCATGATTTGCTCTATGGCTACGTGCCGCAGGGGTACTCGCCCGCCGAAGCGCGCCGGGCACGAGAGCGCGACCCCGCCCAGCTGACCGCCGACGGCGTGCGCTCGATCGGCGTCCACGTCCAGGCCATGCTCGAGCTGCAGAGGCTCGGTGCCATCGTGTTCGACAACGGCAACCTGATCCGCAGTCAGGCGGTGCGTGCCGGCGTGACGGGTGCGTTCGACATCCCGGTGTTCACCGAGGCATTCCTGCGCCCGCTGTTTTGCGAGGGGATCGGTCCTTTTCGCTGGATCGCGCTCTCGGGCGAGGCCTCCGACATCCGCACGATCGACGAGCATTTGCTGGCCGCGTTCGCGCACGATGCCTCGGTCACCCGCTGGATCCGTGCCGCGCGCGTTGCGGTTCCGTTCGAAGGATTGCCGGCGCGCATCGCCTGGCTCGGACATGGCGCGCGCACCTCCCTCGGGCTCGCGGTCAACGACATGGTGCGCGACGGCACCTTGAAGGGACCCATTGCATTCACCCGCGATCATCTCGACGCGGGCGCGATGGCCCATCCCAAGATCATGACCGAGAACATGCGCGACGGCAGCGATGCCATCGCCGACTGGCCGCTGCTCAACGCACTGGTGAATTGCGCGTCCCAGGCCGACCTGGTCGCCATTCATTCCGGCGGCGGCGGTTATGCCGGTTTCATGACCAGCGCCGGTGTCACTCTGATCGCCGACGGCACCGCGGCGGCGGCCGAGCGCTTGCGGCTCACGTTGACCAACGACACCTCTCTGGGCGTGCTGCGCTATGCGGACGCCGGATATGAGGAGGCCCAAAGCGCCGCGGACAAGGCCGGATTGCACCGGCTGAGCCCATGAGGCGCCGGTTGCAGGCGTCGTGCGCGGGTGGGTGATCGCACGCCGAGCCCTGATCGCGGTGGCGGCATGCGCGGCGGCGGTGACGGCCGCCGTCGTGGCTCTGGCCTTTTGCGCCGATGCCGGCCTGTTCCGCGGCACTTTGATTCGATTCATCTCGTCCTACGCGCAACGCCCTGTCGCCGTTGCAGGCGCGCTGCATGCGCATCTGCTCGCCCGTCATCCCACGCTCAGCGCGGAACACGTCGCCGTCGGTAGTCCGTCCTGGGCGCCGGGCGGACCCCTGGCGGAGATCGGGGACATTTCGCTGACGATGGATGTGCCGTGGTTCGAAGGCGGCTTCGGTATCGTCAGCGTGTCGATGAAATCCGTCACTTTGCACTTGAAGCGCGATGCGACGGGGCATGCGAACTGGCAATGGAGAAACCCCGACCTCCCGCCGAGCACGGAGAAATTGCCTATCTTGCGCACTCTGTCGATACCGGACGCCCGGGTCTCGCTCGACGACGAGCGCCGCCACCTGCAGTTCGACGGCGTGGTGACGACGGATGGCGCGGCGCCCGGCGCCGCATCGCACCTGCGCATCGAGGGCCATGGACGGCTCAACGGGCACCCTGACTCATTCGAGATCATCGGGGACCCACTGACTGCGGCCGGCCACGAGATTCCCTACCGCTTCTCGTTCAGCGAGCGCTCCAGCGGCTCGGACCTCGAAGGCCATGGCTTTCTGCCCAAGCCCTTCGACTTCAACCGCATCGATGCCTTCTTCGAAGCGCGCGGAGCGGACCTCCGCGACCTGTACTTCTTGACCGGAGTGACCCTGATCAACACCGGTGAATACCGGCTCATGGGCAAGATCCTGCGCAGGGGCACGCTCACCCGCTTCGAGGGACTGGCAGCGAGCAGTGGCCAAAGCGATGCCCGCGGCAGCGTGTCGGTGGACATGTCCAGTGGGCGGCCCAGGTTGACCGTCGATCTGGTCTCGCAGTTCTTGAAAATGTCCGACCTGGGATTGCGCGCGGCGGGCCGGGCACCGGTCACCTCGCAGCCGCCGCTGCTGTTGTCCGATGCCGTGCTGAAGCCCTCGACGGTGCGCCACGGCGATGCCGATCTGCGCTTCCGTGCAGCCCGGCTACAAATCGGCCGGTTCGATCTCACCGACGTAGCGGCGAGGGGAACGATCGAGGGCGGTGTGCTGAACGTCGCGCCCCTGACGGCGGACATCCTCGGCGGCAAGCTTCATTCGCATCTGCGGCTGGATGCTAGGACCGATGCCCCCAAAGCCGACGCGGACATGCAATTCACCGATCTGGAACTCGCCGGGCTGTTCCGCAAAAGCTCATCGCCTCCTCCCGCGCATGGCCTGCTGCAGGTGCGGATCGCCGTGACCGGGGTGGGCAAGTCCGTGCATCAAGTTGCCGCGAGCGCGAACGGCACGGTCACCGCGACCTTGCTCGACGGATCGATCAGGGACTCGCTCGCGGAGATGACGGGCGTCGATTTGCGCGCGTTCGGCTTGCTGTTGACCAAGAATCAGCAGCAGACGCCGTTGCGCTGCGCGGTCGCGGACCTCGAAGCCCGCGACGGAACGCTCAGCGTCCGGCGGCTGGTCGCGGACACCGCACCCGTCTTGATCACCGGCACGGGCCAGATCCACCTCGACACCGAAACGCTGGATCTCGCCATCAGCGGCCACCCGAAGGGCGTTCGGCTGATTCGATTCCGCTCGCCGGTGCTGGTGAGGGGCACCCTCTCTCATCCGACCATCGACGTTCGAGCGCACGGCCTGCAGCTGGTCGATCCGGGGACGGCGAACGATGCGGACTGCGAGGCGCTGCGCTCCGAGTCCGGACCCCCGCGGTAGGAGAGCTCTCCCGCAGCGCGGCCTTGTTGTGTAAGAATCGGGGGTCGTCCAACACAACAACTCAGGGGATGCCATGTATCGAGCGCAACAAGCGGCGGATTCGGGTTCTGTGATCGGCTGCATCCGCACCGCGGTCATGGCCCTGGGGTTCCTGTCGAGTGCCGCGTTCGGTGCGGCCGCGCCCGACGCCGGCACCGCGACCATCCTCTACGATGCTCAGGTCTTCACCGCCGAGCCCCTCCACCCCTACGCCAACGCCGTGGCGATCCGCGGGGATCGAATCATCGCGGTGGGCGACCTGGCGGCGGTCGAGAAAGCAGCGGGCCCGGGCGCGCGCAAGGTCGACCTCAAAGGCAAGTTCCTGATGCCCGGGATGATCGACGGACACGCTCACCCGATTGCCGGCGGCGTGACGCTCATCCAGGCGAACTATCCCGACACCAGGGACTCGATTCCTGACCTGAAGCGATTCGTTGCGGAGCACCTCCAAAAGAAGGACAGCCGTCTCGGCGACACACTGGTGGTGAACGCCGTCGACATCGGCTACTGGGCGCATGCGGCCGAGATCGACGCCGCGCTCTCGAGCGGTGCGTTCGCCGACCAGCCCGTCGTGCTCTACGGCTCGGACGGCCATACCGCCTGGGCCAACAAAGCGGCGCGTGGCCATGCCGGCATCACCGCGCAGTATATTCGGGGCCTGCCGGCCTCGCTCCAGCATTGCTACGGCTTCGACCCCGCCTCGTTCGAGCCCAACGGCTTCATGGTCGATGCCTGCAAGATCAAGCTCGACTCGAGCCTTCCCGCGCCCTCTGCCGAAACCATGCTCAAGGCCGGCGAGGCGGCAATGCATTACATGAACGGCCTCGGCATCACCGGCTGGCTCGATGCCGCGGTCGCCGGGGTGGTCGGCGGCGCGATACCGGTGAGCGTCGATAATCCCGGCTACTTGCCCGTGTACAAGGCGCTCGCCGAGCATGGGGAATTGACCGCGCACGTGGCGGCCTATCCCGTCGTCAAGCCCGACGACGGCAGCCAGCAGATCGATGTGGTGGAAGCCTTGCGCGCCAAGTACCAGGGCATCCCGAATCTGACCATACCGGGCCTCAAGGTGTTCGCGGACGGCGTCGTGGAAATCCCCTCGCAAACGGCGGCGCTCACCAAGCCCTACCGCAATACGGGTCGCTCCGGCCGGCTGCTGTTCACCCCCGCGAAGATGGACGCGCTGGTGACGGAGGCGGCGAGGCGCGGGCTCAATGTGCATGTCCACGCCATCGGCGATCTGGCGGTCAAAGCGGCGCTCGATGCCTTCGAGGCCGCGCGCAAAGCCGTTCCTCAGGCGAGGGTGCCGTTCTCGCTGACTCACGCGCAATTCGTCGATCCCGAGGATATTCCGCGTTTCGCCGAGCTCCATGTGCTCGCGTCGCTGCAGCTGCTGTGGGCGGTGGCCGATCCCAGCACCAACGAGCAGGTGAAGCCCTACATCGACCCGTCGATCTACCGATGGATGTATCCCGCGCGTTCCATGCTGGACAGCGGCGCCGTGATTGCCGGAGCCAGCGACTGGCCGGTCAGCTCCGCGAACCCGTTTGAGGCCATCTACCAGGCCGAGACTCGTTCCGGGCCGCAGGGAGTGCTCGATGCCGCCGAGCGAATGCCGCGCGAAGCGATGCTCTATGCCTACACGCGCAATTCGGCTCTGGTGCTGGATCAGCTGAAGGAGATCGGATCGATCGCGCCCGGCAAACGTGCGGATCTGGCCCTGATCGACCGGGACGTGCTCACCGTGCCCGCGGAGGAGATGAAGGACGCGCGCGTCCTGTTCACCATGTGGGGCGGGAAGATCATCTACGGGCACGAGCCCTGAGGGCAGTAGCCCTGAGGGCAGTCGTGCCGGGGTCGATCCACACTCATCCCGCCAGGGCCTTCTCGAGATCGTCGGGGTCCACCGGTTTGACCAGGTGGTGGTCGAAGCCCGCTTCGCGTGTGCGCTGGCGGTCTTCGTCGAATCCGTGTCCGGTCAGGGCGATCAGGCGCACGCCCTTGAGCTCCGGCATGGCGCGCATCCGTCGCGCGAGCTCGTATCCATCGATATCGGGCAGTCCGATGTCGAGCACTATCACGCGCGGCTTGAGCTCGAGCGCCCGCTTCAATGCATCCTGCGCGCAGTACGCGGCCGTCACCTCGTGGCCGCCGATCTCGAGCAGCATCGCGAGGCTGTCGGCGGCGTCCCGATTGTCGTCGACCAGAAGAACGGTAGCGTTCATGTCCCCAGGTGGCGGCGCAGGAAATCGGCCGTCCGGGTGTTGGCCTGGCTGGCCGCCGCGGCATCATAGTGCGCGCCGCCCACACGGGCGAACGCATGGTCGACCCCGGGGTAGCTGTACAGCGTGACCAGCGGATTGCCCTTCAACGCCTGCATGATTTTTGCTTGGGCCTCGGGAGGCGTGAACTGATCCTTTTCCGCGATGTGCAGGGCGAGCGGCTTGCGTATGTTCTTCGCTTCGCCGAGCAGATCCTGGAGGCCGACGCCATAGTAACCCACGCTGCAATCGACATCACTGCGCGTCGACATGAGATAGGCGAGCCTGCCGCCGAGACAATAGCCGACGCAGCCGACCTTGCCCGTGCAGGCTGCATGGCCCTTGAGCTGGGTGAGCGCTGCCTTGAGATCTTCGATGCCGAGGTCGGTGTCGAAGGCCCTGAACAGCTCGAAGGCGCGCTTCCATTCGGCGTCGGTCTTGTCGGTGATCTGGATGCCCGGCTCGATGCGCCAGAAAAGATCCGGGCACAACGCGACATAACCCTGCGCGGCCAATCCATCGCACACCCCACGCATGACGTCGTTGACGCCGAAAATCTCCTGTGCCACCACGATACCGGGGCCGCGGCCACCCTTCGGAACGGCCAGGTAACCGGCGAAGCTTGCGCCGTCGGATGCACGAATCTTGATGTCGGTCATGATTGCCTCCAAGGGTTCCGATGAGGGATGCGTGCATTATGCCCGATGAGTGAACCAGATTCCGAAATGCGGATTTCCGTCTCGGACTTGACCGGGGCAAGCGGCGAGAATGCGCCGTCGAGTCGAGAGGAGCCCCATGTCCCACAGAGAATCAACCAAGCCCGCCAAGCGCGAGCACGAGGCCTTCGGCGTAAACCGCCAGAAGAGCACCATACCCGACCTCTGGCGGGAGATGTGGTCCGGTGCCGGCGAAACCAACCGCCGGTTGCGCTGGCGGCGCTGGGATCGCGATCTGGACTTCAGATGATTCAGCGCTCGCTGCGGCGCGGCCACCAGGGCAGGGTTTCCTCGACCACGAGCAGACGGCCGGGCGCCACCGCCGGCTGATAGCCGGGCAGATGCGCGAGAATCTCGCGCCAGCCCTCGCTCGCGAGCACCGCACACAACCGCTGCACGGCGGCATGGCGCGTACCGTCCTTGAGACAGGCCAGAAAGTAATTCTCTTCCACCAACGGGACGAAGTGCAGCCCGAACTCGAGCGCTGCCGCCTCGACGCCGACCCCCGCATCGGCCACGCCGCTCGCGATGCAGAGCGCCACCGCAACGTGCGTGTGCTCGGTATGCTCGGCCTCGCCGAACAGTCTGCGCGGCGCTATCGATTGTTCCCGCACGAGATGATCGACGAGCATGCGCGTGCCGGACCCCGGCTGGCGGTTGACGAACCGCATACCCTCGCGCGCCACGTCCGCAAGGCGCTCGAGCCGCGCGGCGTGCTCCCGCCGCATCATCAATCCCTGCATCCGCCGCGAGCAACCGATCAGCGCGTGGCTGCTGGGCCTGAGCAGCGGTTTCAGGGCCTTCGCGAATATCGGCGCGGCGCCCGGGATGACGGGAACGTGAAATCCCGCGACCAGGCATTGCCGATCGTTCAACGAGCGCAAGGCATCGACGCTGCCCTGGAAGCCGATGTCCAGGTGCAGATCGGCGCTGCTCGCCGCATGCTGCTGCAGAATCGGCAGGGCGATGTCGTGACTGGCATGTACGCTCAAGAGTTGGTGACGCGGGTCGCGGGCTTCCGCCAGCACCCGGGCCAGCCCCGAGCGCAAGGCCTCGATGTGCGGCTGCATCCGGGTCCGGGCCCGGCGTTCCGCCCAGAGCAGGCGCTCCGCGAACTGCGTCGGCCGCGCGCGCCGGCCTTGCGACCAGACGATGAGCGGCTCGCCGAGCGTCAGCTCCCATTTGCGCAGCGATCCCCACACGTAACGGTAGGAGGTCCCGAGCGCCTTGGCGGCATGATGGATGGAGCCGGTTTCAAGCACCGCGGCGAGCAGCTCGAAAAGCGGATTGTCGAGTGCGGCGCCGCGCTGATCGTGGGCCTCGAACGCATATCGCAGAGTGACGCCCGCCGCGGAGGGCGCGTCAGCCGCTCGGTCCCGGCGTGCCGCTCTCGAAGCTGGTTCGGGGGGAGACCGCATATCAATACTTTAGCGGTTTCGCTCACCAGGGTGTGCAGAACCTGAACTCTCCGGCGCCGGTGCGTCGCGGAACGGAAAATACTTCGATGGGGATACCGTAGGCGGCCGAGAGCGCGGCCCCGGTGATGATGTCCGCGGCGGGACCCACCGCCGGCGGTTTGCCGGGGAACATCAGCAGCGCTCGCCCTTGGAATAGAAACGCGTGGTTCGGATCGTGCGTGGTCATGAGCATGGTGACGCCCCGCGCGGCGAGCCCTCCTACCGCCCGCAAGCACAGCACCTGGTTGCGAAAATCGAGATGCGAGGTCGGCTCGTCGAGCAGCACGATCTCGGGCTGCTGCGTCAAGGTCCGGGCCAGGAGCACGAGCTGCCGCTCACCGCCGCTCAAATCCGTGTAGGGGCGATCCTGGAGGTGCAGCATGCCGACCTGATCGAGCGCCTCGAGGGCGATCTCCACATCCTTCGCGGCGGGCGCGCCGAAAAAGCCGAGGTGCGGGGTGCGGCCCATCACCGCGACATCGAGCACGGTGAACGGGAAGGACGGGGAATGATCCTGAAACAAGAAGCCGATTTTGCGGGCCCGTGCCGCGGGATCGAGCGCGGACAGCTCCGCACCTCCCACCCGCAAGGTGCCGTGGTCGAGTGTCAACGCCCCGCCGATGCATCGCAGCAGCGTGCTCTTGCCGCAACCGTTCGGGCCCAGGATGGTCAGCACCTCGCCTCGATGCACATCCAGATCGAGCTCTGCGAAGATCCGCCGGTCCGCGTAGCTGAATGCGGCGCCTCGAAGTCGCACCACCGGCTCGTGCGGTGCGCGCGCCTGGTCGTCCGCTGCGCGCGCCTGGTCGTCCGCTGCGCGCGCTTGGCCATCCGCCGGCGACCCGGTCATCGCCAGCTACCCCGGGTCCTGCGCAACAGATAGGCGAAGCACGGAGCACCGATGATGGCGGTGAGGATCCCGAGCGGTATCTCGCCGGCGGTGGCCGTGCGCGCCACGTCATCGATGAACAGCAGGTACGTCGCACCGATGCTCATCGCCGCCGGCACCAGCGCGCGATGGTCGGGGCCGACGACCATCCGGCTCCAATGCGGGATGACCAGGCCGACCCAACCGACGATGCCGCATACCGATACGGCCGACGCGGTGATCAGCGTGGTGCAGACGATGATGACGCCTTTCACGATCTCCGTGCGCACTCCGAGCGCGCGCGCATCCTCCTCTCCCATTGCGAGCACGTTGAGCCGGTATCTCAGCAAGACCAAACCGGCGGCGCCCAGAAGTATGGGCGGAACCGCCACGGCCATGCTGCGCGTCGAGATGCCGTTCAGGCTCCCCAGCAGCCAATAGGTGATGGCGGGAAGCTTCGATTCAGGATCCGCCAGGTACTTGACGGCGCCCAAGAGCGCACTGAAGAACGCCGCGACCACGACCCCGGACAGGACCAGCATCAGGACCGGTGTCGTGCGGTACACCCGCGCGAGCAGGTATGTCAGCGCCACGCCGAGAATGCCGAAGGCAAAGGAGATGGCCTGCAGCTCGAGCTCGCCGCTCGACAGCAACAGCGCCACCGCGGCGCCGAACGCGGAGGCGGCCGTCACGCCGAGGATATCGGGGCTGACCAGAGGATTGCGGAACATCCCCTGAAAGGCGGCCCCGCTCGCCGAGAGTCCCGCCCCGATCATCAGCGCCATCACGGCGCGCGGCAGCCGGATCTGCATGAGGATGATGTCCACCGAATCCGGCCAGGTATGCGGCAGCGAGGCCACGTGCGCGAGCAATACACGTCCGACCTCGAGCGGCGGCACGGCGAAGCGGCCGATGAACAGCGAGGCGTAGAGGAGCGCGAGAGGCGCCGCGATCAGGTAGGCGGCGCGGCCCGCTCTCACGGCGCTACAGCGTCGATGATCGAGCGATATTCCGAATCCGTCAGCGCGTAATGGAAATACCGGACGTAGAAGGCCTTGGTTTCCTTCTCGATATCGAGATCGCGAAACAAGTCCGGGTGCAGCGTCTTCGCCGCCCAGAGCACCTGCAATGCCGCCTCGGCGCTGTGCCGGTCCCAAAGATAGGCACCGCTCGGGTTCACGAACACCTTGCCGTCCTTGAGGGCCTCGATGCCACGCCAGCGCGGATCATCGAGGATGGCCCGGCGGTTCTCGCGGTTGGGGGCGGTGCCTACGATGATGACATCCGGATCCCACGCGGCCACCTGCTCCATGGTCACCGGACGTCCCAAGCCGGAGACTTGGGCGCAGTTGACGCCGCCTGCGATCCGGATCCAATCGTCGATGAGGCTCTCGCGCCCGTCGACCGTCAGGATGCCGG
Source organism: Steroidobacteraceae bacterium (assembly GCA_036272515.1). GTDB lineage: Bacteria > Pseudomonadota > Gammaproteobacteria > Steroidobacterales > Steroidobacteraceae > Bog-1198. The sequence goes on from DATAYO010000045.1 coordinate 13,593, forward strand.
CGGATGCGGTGTGCAGCACCTTGGGGCGCTGCGCGTCCTCCAGCGAAGCGGTGACCGCCGTGACCCGTCGTAGGTTCGCATCGAAGTAGCGGATGTAATCCTCGGCCACCCGCAGTTCCTTTTCGCCCAGTACCTGGCCCGTGAGCCGGGCGGTCTCTTCGAGGCCGGCCAGCGAGGTATTCGGCATCAGCACGTAGGGTATGTGATAGGCGTCCGCCGTCGCGGCCCACTTGGGCAGACTACCACCATAGGCCATGAGGATGACGTCCGGCCGGGCGCCGATCAGTGTCTCCAGATTCACATCGCCCCTCGCATCGAACGCCGCCGGTACCCGATCGATGCGAGGATACAGCCGCTCGAGCCACGGCTGGCGTTGCGCCTGTACGGTGGTCGCGACCAGCTTGTCCCCGCCGCCGAGCATCAGCACCAGGGCATTGTTGGCATGCCAAGCATCGGCGACCCGCGTGACGCGGGCGGGCAGCGTCACCACCCGGCCTGCGGCGTCGGTGACCTGCCGGGTCGCCGCCGGCGCCTGCGCCGCTGCACCCCCGGCGCAAACCGGCGCCTGAATCGATACCAGCCCCAGCAGCGCGGCGATCAGGACGCCGCCGCTCGCGCGGGCCGTCATCAGAACCCCATGCTGGCCGACGCCAACACCGTGCGGGGCGAGCCGAAGTGAGCCAGGAGACTGCCGGTATTGGCGCCGGTCAGATCGCTCGGCCCGACGGTCGAGTAGTAGTAGCGGTCCGCGATATTGTCGACCGCGAGGCGCCAGGTGACGGGCAAGGAGCGGATGGTCGAGGTGTAGCGCAGCCCCAAGTCGATCAGGTTGTAGCCGGCCACCGTGAACGAGTTGGTGTCGTCGCCCGCCCGAGGGCCCGTGAATTGATAATCGACGCTCGCAACCAGTCCCGGCACCGTAGGTATCCGGTACTCCACCAGCACGTTGCCTTTGATCTTCGGTGCGCCGACGAACAGCTTGTCGTTGGTGGAGGCCAGCGGGGTGTTCTCGAGCCGCGCGTTCAACAGCGTGAGGCCGCCGTACACCGTCACGTTCCGGATGACTTCGCCCACGGCCGAAAACTCCACGCCCTTGTTCACCTGCTCGCCGGTGATCTCGAACACATTGTCGACGTCATTGATGTTGGCGAAGGGTCGCTGGATGCGAAACACCGCGGCGGTCAAATTCACCTGGTCGATGGTCGCCTTGTAGCCCACTTCGTACTCTTTGCTGCGATAGGGGGCGAGGCTCTCGCCCGAATTCACCGTGCCGGTCGGCGCCAGGTCGCCCGCCTGCAAGCTGCTGGCGAAGGTCGCGTACAGAGTCTGATTGCTCGTCGGGTTGAAAACGAGGCTGCCGGTGGGGCTCACGCCGTGGGCCGCGTATTCCGTCGTCGGCATCGACCTGGTGTTGTAGTTGTCGGTGTGGAACCAATCCTGACTCGCCCCGAGGCGCACCGCCCAGTAGGGATTGAACCGGATCATGTCGTTCACGTTGACGCCCTGCTGATAGACGTTCGACGAATCGTAATTCTCGTACGGATCCGGAATTCCTTGCGCGGGGTAAGGATAGCTCTCCGGGCTGTCGATGCTGGCCTTGCCGAGAAGCAATTGCGCCGCCGTCGGCGTATGCAGCAGCGAATACGACTGCGATCGATACCCGGCGCTGCCGATGACCAGGTCGTGATCGACCCCGAAAGTCGAGAAATTGCCGTCGAGGTAAGCGGTGTCGCTGGTGATCACGAAGCGCGGCGCAAAGGTCGCGCCGATGCTGCTCGTATAAGCGCCCGAGTTCGAGGTGAGATTGTTGACCGGGGTGGTGATGTTGCGCGTCGCGTCCTGGTTCAGACCGCCGACCACCAGATGCCAGTCCGAGTTGAAATCGTGCTTGATGCGGGCGGTCGATGTTTCCGTGCGCAGGTCCGTGCCGAGGTAGCTCTGGCCGTAGCCGACCCATTTGGGATCGGGAGCCGAGGGCAATTTGATCTTCTGGCCGTAGGTGAACCAGCCGGGGTAGCCCGTGTCGGTGAGATGGTAGTCGGTGTAGTTGAGCTCGAGCACCGTGCGCTCGAAGGGGCGCACGTCGACGCCGAGGTCGCCCAGCGCTCTGCGCTGATGGCTGTCGTCCACCCAGGCGCCGCCCCCGCCGTACAGCGCATTCAGCCGATAGCTGAACACGTCGTTCTTGTCGATCGGGCCGCCGAAGTCGAGGTGGGTGGTCGCGATGCTGTTGCTGTTGTAGGTGACATCCACCTCGTGCAGATCGTTTTGCGTGGGCCGCTTCGAAACGAAATTGAACATGCCCGAAGGGTTCGCCGGTCCGTACTGGGAAGCCGACAGACCGCTCAACACCTCGATCTGCTGGAATTGCTCCATCGCGGTCGCCACCGTGATGAACATGGTCATGCCGTCGATCTTGCTGTTCTGGAAATTGCCGCCCTGCATGCCGCGCGTCTGCGGGCGCAGGATGTCGGGGCCCTGCTGCTCCTGGTAGGCGACCAGCGGCAGGTACTTGGACACGTCCTTGAAATTCACCGCCTGTGAATTCTGGATGAGGTCCAGCGGCAGCACTTCGATGGTGTACGGCGTGTCCTGAATACTTGTCGTGCCGAGCGGTCCGATCGAATCGAGCTTGTCGACGCGATAGTTGTTTTCCGCCACCTGAGTGCCGATGACGGTGATCCGCGGCAGCGTCGTCTGGCTGGCCGAGCTCTGCGGCGGCGAGCCTTCGTCGGCGCATGCGAAGCCCGTGCCCACGGCGGAAATGCCGGCCAACAACAGATAGGTTGCTTTGTTCATATTGTCTCGTTGAATGGTGGCGGGTGTCACCACCAAACGCGGGCGGGAAACTATCACCAGCCGCGAACACAAACGATATGAACGAAGGGGAATATGAAGCGGATTGCGAGACTTAGTCGGTGCCGATGTGATCGGCGTCGATGCGCTCCGCGCCGATATAGCAAACGTAGCGGCGATTCGCGGCGCGGCCGATCAAGGTCATGCCGAGCCTGGCCGCGAGCTCGTAGCCCATGGCGGTGGTGCCGTTGCGCGAGATCATCACGGGAACGCCGTTGTGCGCTGCCTTCATCACCATCTCACCGGTCAGCCGGCCGGTGGAGAACAGAATCTTGTCCGCGCCCGCGATGCCGTGCAGTGCCATGAAGCCGGTGATGGTATCGATGCCGTTGTGCCGGCTCACATCTTCCACGGCCGCCCAGAGCTCATCCCCTTGGAACAAGGCGCCGCTATGAACCCCGCCGGCGGCCTGATGGATGGCGTCGTGCCGGCGCATGGTCTCGAGAATGGCGAGGATCTGCGTGTGCGAGACGCGCGCAGAAGTTCCGGCGGCAGCACGGGCGGCAGCCGCACCGGCGGCCGCACCACCGGCGGCATTCCCAGCCGCATCAAGGACCTGCGCGCCCTCGGCTCCGCGCATCGCACCGCGGAATACGGTGCCGAGGGCGCAGCCGAGCGGCGTCGCACCGGCGCCGGGTCCCGCGCCAGCGCCCCGCCCCGCATTCGCCGACGCGGGCGAGGCTCTGCGCCGAGAGGTCACGCGCGCGCAGCACTCGGTCCAATCGACCTCGATGGACTCAAGGGCTGCCGCCTCGTCGATGAGCCGCTGATTGTGCAAGTACCCGAGCACCAGCCATTCGGGCGCACCCCCGAGCGTCATCAACGTGACCAGCTCTCGCCCATCGAGCGCGATGGTCAGCGGCCGCTCGACCGGCAAAAACAAGGCGCGCGCCGCACCGCTTTCGTCGACGGCGGCAATCTGGCGCAGCAGCGGGACCTGCGAGGCACTGACCCGCGGTGCATCGGGCACGGGTAGTGCCGCACGGCCGGCCGGCCCCATCACGAGCGCGCTGATCTCACGGGGTTGCATGGCGGCGATGTCCGAGTATGGCTAGGATGTTCCTATGATAAGCGCACGCAGCGACATCACGGGCCTGGTCCTCGCGGGCGGTCGCGGCAGCCGCATGGGCGGCGTGGACAAGGGACTGCAGATGTACCGCGGCCGGCCGCTCACCGAGCACGCGCTCGAGAGGCTGCGCCCGCAGGTGAGCAAGCTCATGGTGAACGCGAACCGCAACCTCGAGACCTACCGAACCCTGAGCGTCCCCGTGTGGCCGGACGAGGTCCCCGACTACCCGGGCCCGCTGGCCGGCATGCTGGCCGGGCTTAGGCGCTGCGAGACCGGCCTCCTGGTAACGGTGCCCTGCGACACACCGAATTTCCCGCACGATCTGGTGGAGCGGTTGGCGCAAGGCCTGCAGGCCGAGGCGGCCGACATCGCCGTCGCCTACACCCGCAACCTCGAAGGACATACCCCGGAGGGGCACCGCCGGGAAGGGCGTGCCGCCGAGGGGAAGGGACGCACGGCGGAGGGGCTGTTCCCCCAGCCGGTCTTCTGCCTGATGAGGACTTCGCTCAAGGATGCGCTCGCCGCCTTCATAGAAGCGGGCGAGCGCAAAACGGGGTTCTTCGCGCGCGGTCAGCGAAATGCCCGCGTGATCTTCGACGATGCCGCCGCATTCTCCAACATCAACACGCTGACCGAGCTCGAGCAGTCGCAACGGCCGAGCTCTTGAACGAACGGCCGACCGCCCGGTGAGCGGTCGGCCGCCGGATCACACCTCGGCCGGCTCGGGATGTACCCCGTCGAGGATCTGACCGCCGCCGAAGCTCGCCTGTTTCGGCGGGACGCCGCCCAGTGACACGCGCACGGCGCAATACTTGAACTCGGGGATCTTCCCGAACGGATCGAGCGCCGAATTGGTGAGCTTGTTGATGGCCGCCTCGTAGTAGCAGAAAGGCACGAACACCGCGCCGCGCGGGGAGCTCTCGTCGGCGCGCGCATACAGGCTCACCTTGCCGCGACGCGACTCGATGGTGATGAGCGCTCCCGGCTTCGCGCCCAACGCCGTGAGGTCGAGCGGATGGAGCGAGGCCACCGGATCGGGCTCGAGCGAATCCAGTACACCCGAGCGCCGCGTCATGCTGCCCGTGTGCCAATGCTCCAGCTGCCGCCCGGTGATCAGCACCATCGGGAAGTCGCTATCGGGCCGTTCGTTCGCCGGAATGATGTCGGCCGGCACGAATTTGGCCTTGCCGGTCTTTGTCGGGAACGACTCGACGAATACCACGGCGTCGCCCGGGTCACCCTCCTTGAGGCAGGGATAGGTCACGCTGTCCTCGGCCTGCAGCCGCGCCCAGGTGATGCCGCCGATGCTCGGCATGGTGTGCCGCATCTCGTCGAACACGGCCGCGACCGCGGCCTCGCCCTCGCCGTAGTTCCACGGCAGGCCCAGACGATTGGCGAGCTCGATGATGATCCAGAGATCCTGGCGTGCATCACCGGGCGGGTCCAACGCCTGGCGGCCGAGCTGCACGTAGCGATCGGTATTGGTGAACGTGCCGGTCTTTTCCGCAAACGAGGAGGCCGGCAGGATCACGTCGGCGAGATACGCCGTCTCGGTGAGGAAGATATCTTGCACCACCAGCATCTCGAGCTTGGCGAGTGCCTCGCGCGCGTGGTCCGCGTCCGGGTCACTCATCGCGGGATTCTCGCCCATGATGTACATGCCCTTGACGTTGCCGGCGATGATGCCCTTGATGACCTCGACCACGGTGAGCCCGGGCTTGTCGTCGAGCGAGGCAGGAGGAACCCCCCAGGCCTTGGCGAAGCGGCCCCGCGCGGCCTCGTCATCCACGCGCGCATAGTCGGGGTACATCATCGGGATCAACCCCGCATCGGAGGCGCCCTGCACGTTGTTCTGACCGCGCAGAGGATGCAATCCCGAACCGGGTTTGCCGATCTGCCCCGTCATCAGCGCGAGCGCGATCAGGCAGCGCGCATTGTCGGTGCCGTGGATGTGCTGGCTGATGCCCATGCCCCAGAGAATCATCGAGCCCGGGCTGGTCGCATAGAGCCGCGCCACCTCGCGGATCGTGTCCGCGGGAACGCCGCAGATCGGCGCCATGAGGTCCGGGCTGTAGCCTGCGACGTTCTTGACGAGCTCCGCGTAACCCATGGTGCGGTCGGCGATGAAACGCTTGTCGACGAGATTTTCCTCGACGATGACGTGCATCATCGCGTTGAGCAGCGCCACGTCCGTGTCCGGTTTGAACTGCAGATACCGATAGGCGGTGCGCGCCAGGTCGCTGCGCCGCGGATCCATCACGATGAGCTTGGTGCCGTTGCGCATCGCGTTCTTGAGGAACGTCGCCGCCACCGGATGATTCACGGTCGGATTCGCGCCGATCAGGATCACCACCGAGGCCTGCATCACGTCCATGACCGGGTTGCTGACCGCGCCCGAGCCGATGCACTCGAGGAGCGCCGCGACGCTCGAGGCATGACAGAGACGCGTGCAGTGATCGACGTTGTTGCTGCCGAATCCCAGGCGTACGAGCTTCTGGAACAGATACGCCTCTTCGTTGCTGCCCTTGGCCGAGCCGAATCCGGCGAGCGACTTGCGGCCATGGGTATCGCGCAATTTCTTGAGCGTGCCGCCGGCCAGATCGAGGGCCTCCTGCCAGGAGGCCTCGCGGAATACCTGCATGATGTTGTTCGGATCCATCGTGAAATGCCCGCTTTTCGGCGGCGCGTCTGCGCGACGGACGAGCGGCTTCGTGAGCCGCTGCGGATGGCGCGAGTAGTCGAATCCGTAGCGTCCCTTCACGCACAGGCGCGAAAGGTTGGCAGGGCCGTCGCGTCCCTCCACGTAGAGAATCTTGTCGTCCTTCACGTGATAGGTGAGCTGACAGCCGACGCCGCAGTACGGACAGAGCGAATCGACCGATTTGTCCGGCACGGTCAAGGCGACCTCGCGCGCCGGCATCAGCGCCCCGGTCGGACAGGCCTGGACGCACTCGCCGCACGCCACGCAGGTCGAGGCGCCCATGGGATCGTCCATATCGAATACGATTTTCTCGCCCTGGCCTCGCCCCGCGAGCCCGATCACGTCGTTGGCCTGCTCGTCGCGGCAGGCACGCACGCAGCGCGTGCACTGGATGCAGGCATCGAGATTGACGGCGATGGCCGCGTGCGACAGGTCCGGCACGACCTGCGGACGCGGCGCGAAGCGCGGCTTGCCGACCTTCAGGCGCGCGGCCCACTCGTCCACTTCGTTGTGGCGCGTGTATTCCCTTTCAGGCATGTCGGACTGCAGGAGCTCGATCACCATCTGCTGCGACTTGCGCACCCGCTCGGAGCCGGTGGTCACCTGCATGCCCTTGGTGGCCACGCGGCAGCACGACGCCGCCAGCACCCGCTCCCCTTTGATCTCCACCATGCAGGAGCGGCAGTTGCCGACCGCGTCCATGCCCGGCTTGTAGCAGAGCCGCGGAATATCGATGCCCTCGCGGTCCGCGATCTCGATCAGCGTATCGGTGGCGGGCGCGGTGATTTCGCGGCCGTCCATCGTGAAGGTGACCGTCGGCACTTCCAAGGGTTCGGTTTGGGGGCGAGGAATGGCGTTCATGGCCGTCCTTTCAAGTCACTTCATGAGGAAAGAATTTGATCACACAGTCGACCGGATTCGGCGCAGCCTGTCCCAGTCCGCAAATGGAAGCGTCGCGCATGACCAGGGAGAGGTCCGCCAGCGTCTCGCGATCCCACTGGTCGCCTTCGATCAGCATGTTGGTCTTGGCCGTGCCCACCCGGCAGGGCGTGCACTGGCCGCAGGACTCATGCTCGAAGAAACGCATCATGTTGCGCGCCGCGTCCTTGGCGGTGTCATGGTTCGACAGCACGATCACGGCCGCGGAGCCGATGAAGCAGCCATGCGGCTGGAGTGTGTCGAAATCAAGCGGAATGTCGCCCATCGAGGCCGGCAATATGCCGCCCGATGCGCCGCCGGGCAGATAGCCGTAAAAGGTATGGCCATCGAGCATGCCGCCGCAATACTCGTCGATCAGCTCCCGGATGGTGATGCCGGCGGGGGCGAGCTTCACGCCCGGCTCCTTGACGCGGCCCGACACCGAGAAGCTGCGCAGTCCCTTGCGCCCGTGACGGCCTTCGGCCGCAAACCAGGCCGCGCCTTTTTGCAGCAGGTCCCGCACCCAGTAGAGAGTCTCGAAATTGTGCTCGAGCGTCGGCCGCCCGAACAGGCCCACCTGGGCGACGTAAGGAGGCCGCAGCCGCGGCATTCCGCGCTTGCCTTCGATCGACTCGATCATGGCCGATTCTTCGCCGCAGATGTAGGCGCCGGCGCCGCGGCGCAGCTCGATTTTCGGCAACGGCAGGGGCGGGTTGGCGGCGAGCTTCGCCAGCTCCGCCTCGAGCAGTGCGCGGCAGCCGTGATATTCATCGCGCAGATAAATGTAGATGGCGGAAATGCCGACCGCCCAGGCGGCAATCAGCATGCCCTCCAGGAAGCGGTGAGGATCCCGCTCGAGATATACGCGGTCCTTGAAGGTGCCGGGCTCGCCCTCATCGATGTTCACCGCCATGAGGCGCGGCGCGGGTTCGCTGCGCACGATGCGCCACTTGCGCCCGGCCGGAAACCCCGCGCCGCCGAGTCCGCGCAGGCCCGAGTCCTCCAGGGTCTTGATGACGCTCTCGACATCGCGCTTGTGCTCGATGCATTCCCGCAGCAGCGCATAGCCGCCCTGCGCCCGATACGCATCGAAGTCGATGAGCGCCTTGGAATCATCGAGGGTCTCGCCCGCCGCGACCGCCTGCTTGACGCTGTCGAGCGTTGCCCCTGCGATCGGGTTCTGGTGCACCACGGCGACCGGCGCCTGCTCGCAGCGCCCCACGCAAGGCGCCGGGATTACCCGCACCTCGCGTCCCAGAATCTTGGGCAATCGCTCGAGCAAAGCTTTCGCGCCGGCCATCTCGCAGCTCAACCCGTCGCACACCCGCACCGTCAAGGCCACGGGCGCGGGCACGGTGCCGTCGCGCTCTTCCTTCACCACGTCGAAATGATGATAAAAAGTCGCCACTTCGTAGACTTCGGCCTGGGCGAGGCCCATGAGCCGCGCGAGGGCCGCCAGGTGCGGCGCACTCAGTTGCTTGTAGCGATCGTTGATGAGGTGCAGATATTCGATCAGCAGGTCGTGGCGGAGCTCCCCCGAACCCACCAGGGCCTGCACTTCGGCGAGCGCCGCCGGACTCACGATTCGGCCCCGGGGACCCTGCCGCTTGCGTTGCTTGGACGAGCCGATCCTGGCAACCGGAATCATGATTTCATTCACTATCAAACTCCATGGACACTGAAGCTACATCCTCGCATAGGTGGTGCCCTATAATATATCAGGCATTGCCTATCCACGCTGCGGACAGCTGTTATGACCGCCATTGCACCGCCGACTTCTCTCATCACGCCCCAGGCGGCTGAAACGGCGATCAACGCCGAATTCCCCGGGCTGCCTATCGAGGCCCGGCCTTTGTCGCAATGCGTGGGCGGAACGCTCCGGGAAAACGTGTATGCCGAGCGCGACTACCCGCCCTTCGACCGGGTGTGCATGGACGGCATCGCCATCGCGAGCGAAACATCGAGGCGCGGTGTTCGCCGCTACGCCGTGCAGGCTACCCAACCGGCCGGCGCTCCTCCTTTGACGCTTGCGACGCCTGAGAGTGCCATCGAGGTCATGACGGGCGCATCGCTCCCCCTCGGGACCGATTGTGTGATTCCCCTGGAGCAATATTCCATGGCGCAAGGCTTCGTGTCGCTCACCGACCCGGTGAACGACACCCCGCTGCGAAACGTGCAGCGCCGCGGGGAGGATGGCCTTCGCGGCTCTCTCATGCTCGAGTCCGGCGCCCCGCTCGGGGCACCCGAGATCGCCATCGTGGCCTCCGCGGGGCTCGCTCGGGTGCGCGTCAGCAGTCAGCCGGCTTTCATGGTGATTTCCACCGGCGATGAGCTGGTCGAGCCGGGCGAGCCCATCGCCGGCCATCAGGTCCGTCGTTCGAATACCTATGCCGTCATTGCTGCCTTGCGCGCCCGCGGCTTCGACCGGGTCAGCAATGACCACTTGCGAGACGACGAAACCATGCTGGCCGACAGGCTTTCCCTGCATCTGGCCACGCACGAGGCACTGATCCTGAGCGGCGGGGTATCGATGGGGCGGTTCGACCTGGTCCCGAAGGTCTTGAAAAGCCTCGGGATTCGAGAAGTCTTCCATCGCGTCGCGCAACGTCCGGGAAAGCCCATGTGGTTTGGGGTCGGGCCGCGCGGCCAAGCCGTATTCGGGCTGCCGGGAAACCCCGTGTCGACGCTCATCTGCCTGGTGCGTTTCGTCATCCCGGCCATCTTCGCGGCCATGGGTACCCGTCGTCCGCCGGTCGAGCGCATCGGGCTGGGCAAAACCGTCACGTTCGACCTGCCGCTCGCCTATTTTCTCCCGATCGCGGTGGAGTCCGACGAATGGGGCCAGCCCTGGGCGAGCCCCCGCCCGACCAATACGTCGGGAGATTTTTTGAGCCTCATCGGTACGGACGGCTTCATCGAGCTGCCCCCGGGACCCATGAGTTACCCGAAAGGATTTGTGGCGACGCTGTACCGCTGGTAGCCCGCGTGAGGCCCATCCACAGGCGACCGGAGGAGCCATCGCTGCTCGAGACCTGCCACGCGCGGTCGGTCGAGTTGCTGAAGCGCAATTCGACCCCCGCCGGCATTCTCGCCGCCTCGCCGGGGCCGCGTGCCGACAAGCGCGGTTATCTGGCGATATTCGGGCGTGACGCGGCGGTGTGTGCGATCGGCATGGCGCTGTCCGGAGACAAGGAACTGGAGGATGCAGCCGCCGCCGGTCTGCACACGCTGGCGCGGCACCAGGCACCCAACGGACAGATCGCCAAGTTCGTGGACCTGCAAAAGGAGGAAGCGGATTTCTGGTATCTGGGATGCATCGATTCAACCTTGTGGTGGCTGATCGCACTGGCGCTGCTCGATCGGCGAAGGTCCGGCGGCGGCCTGCGCCGGCGATACGCCGGACGCATCAGGCTCGCAATTCAATGGCTCCTCGCCCAGGAGCACCAGCGTTTCTTCCTGCTGCAGCAAAACGAAGCGAGCGACTGGGCCGACATTATGCCGCGCTCGGGTTTCGTCCTTTACTCGAACACCCTGTGGTATTTCGTCAAGCGGCTCTACGGCCTCGAGCGCGCGTCCGAAACTCACGCGTATTTCAACGGCCTGTTCCATCCCTTCTCCGCGGCCCTGGCGGAGTACCGCCGCGCCCGGCTGCTGAACGACTACGTGTTGCGGCGTGGGCGCAATCGAGACCTGTACCTGAGCTTCGTCAATTTCTCGTTCTTCGGCGAGGAAGGAGACGTGTTCGGCAATGTGCTCGCCGTCCTGCTCGGGCTTGCCGACAGGCGCGCGACGGATCGAACGCTCGATGCGCTGATCCGTGCGCGGGTGAGCGTTCCCTACCCCATCCGCGTGGTCACTCGTCCGATCAAGCGCAACCACTCGTTATGGCGGCCGTACATGGCGCGACATCGGCAAAACTTCGTCTGGCAGTACCACAACGGCGGCATCTGGCCCATGGTCGGCGGGTTCTGGATCGCCGCGCTGGTCGCGGCCGGGCGCTCGGAGCTTGCGCAGAAGGAGGTGGTCAAGCTCGCGCGCGTTTTAGCGCTGCGCAAGTGGGCGTTCACCGAATGGCTTCAAGGCAAAACACTCGCTCCCCGTGGGATGCCCGGCCAGTCGTGGAACGCGGCGGCATTTCTCATGGCGGAGCACGCGGTATCTACCGGCGAGACTGCATTCGCCGCGCACCCGGCGGCAGCCCGGTAACGCGGGCTCACGCCTTCCCGGGGCGCGTACTCAAGTTGCGTTGAACCTGCTGGAATGCCTCGTCGATGGCGCGTTTGACCGCCACCGCGTTCTCATCGCGCTGCGCATCGGTCATGAAGAAATGAAGATCCACCGAGAATCGAACGTAGCGCGGTCGCAGCGAGTTGAGGGCGATGCAAGCCACGTCCGCCAGCAGATTATCGTTCGCGGCCACGGCCGGATAGCGGTCGGCCGCCGTCCTGATGTGATCGTGAACCAGCGACTCCTGGTAGTTCCAAATCGATTCCAGGCTCATGCGGGGGCAATTCCCTTGAGGACGGATACACGGGTATCGGACGACTGCGGCAGGTCTTGAGGACGCGCGCCGGGTTTTGGAGCAATTGGGCCGCAAAGCCCTGAGGGTTTCCCGGATTCCTGCGAAATGAGACACAGGTCCGCCGGATCGGGAGGCCTCCCGCTCAAGTCCACGCCGGCGCCGCCGTTAGTCGAGCCTGAGGGCGAAAGGCATCGCCCAGGATAAGGAGCGCCTGAGCAGTGACCGCCGAAAAACGCACATCCCCTTCGTCTCCCGTGGGCGGCCTCCGTCAGGTGCTCACGTTCTCGCTGGGCACGGAGCAGTATGGCGTCGACATCCTCAGGGTCCAGGAAATCCGGGGATGGTCCCCCGTCACCAAGTTGCCGAAGGTTCCGCCGCACGTGCTCGGCGTGCTGAATCTGCGCGGCACCATCGTCCCGATCATCGATCTGCGCGTGCGCTTCAACTTGCCGTCCGCCGACTTCACCCCGCTCACCGTGATCGTGGTGCTGTCGGTCGAGTTCGCGGCGGGCTCCCGGGAATTCGGCGTGGTGGTCGACGGTGTCTCCGACGTCATCGACATTGCGGCCGATCACCTGAAAAAGACGCCGAGCCTCGGCAGCCCCGCGACCGCGGAATTCGTCCACGGCCTCGCCGTGGTCGGGGAACGCATGCTCATTCTGTTGAATGTCGACGAATTGTTACGCCGGGACATGGAACAGGTCGCCGCCGACGACCTGCCCAGCGTCGCCTAGCGCCGACCCGCACGAGTTTCCACTCATTTAATTACGCAAAGGATAGGTTTCATGTCTAAGAGCAAAGTTACAGCGCGAGCAGCCGGCAAGAGCCGCAAGCCATCGCAGGCGGAGCTGCTCGGACAGATCGCGGCGCTGCACCGGTCGCAAGCCATCCTCGAACTGAACATGGACGGCACGATCCAGCACGCCAACGTCAATTATCTGAAGATGCTGGGATACACGCTCGAGGAGCTGCAGGGCCGCCACCACAGCATGCTGGTCGAGCCCGATCTCAAGAGCAGCGCGGAGTATCGCACCTTCTGGGACAAGCTTGGGAACGGGGAATTCCAGGCCGGGCGGCAGAAGCGCCTCGACAAGAACGGCCGCGTCGTATGGATGCGGGCGAGCTACAACCCGATCATGGATGCCAAAGGCAGGCCGCTCAAGATCGTGGTGTTCGCCGCGGATATCACCGAAACGATACGCAAGTCCGCCGACTTCGAGAGCCAGATGCGCGCGATCAACAAGGCGCAGTCGGTGATCGAGTTCAAGCTCGACGGCACCGTGCTCATCGCGAACGACCATTTCTTGAGGACGATGGGCTATACCATCGAGGAGATCCGCGGCAAGCATCACAGCATGTTCGTGGATCCCGCCTATCGCGACAGCAGCGAGTACCGCGCCTTCTGGGAGAAGCTCGCCC
>DATAYO010000046.1:0-65900 GCA_036272515.1 Steroidobacteraceae bacterium
CCAGCGGTGTCGGCTCGGCATCGCTGTCCCGGTGGCAGAGATTCAAAATGCCGTAGGTCACCCGGCGCGACTCGCCGCCCGGCGCGACCTCATTGAGGCGCACCGCGAGGAAGGCCACGGGTTTGTCCACTGCCACTTCCAACGTCACGGCGCATGCACCGAGAATCTCGAAGTCGCGCGCCAGCGGCTCCGAGTCGAACACCATCGATCTGGCATCGTCGACGCGTTGATCGAACGGCAGTTCGGTGTTCAAATCGTCCGCGGCGCCGGCCCCGGAGGGACACCACGCGCCGCTTGCGCTGCCGACGTTCTGCACGGGGTCGAGATGAATCTCGGCCGCCGCGGCGGCGGACTCCTGCAACCGTCCGTCGGCCGTCAGAAAGAAGCTCTGCTCGGTCAGACGCTTGGACGGCCACACCTCCTCCGCGGCCCAGTACCCCGGTACGCTGGGTTGTCCGGGCGTCGCCGATTGGTCCTGCATCCATACCCGCAGCATCGGCTCCTTCATGATGCCGGTGTCCGCGCCCTTCAACCAGTGATCCCACCAGCGCAGCGCCTCGTCGAGGTAATCGATGGCCGGTCCCGGCACGCCCTGGTGCGGATAGATGTGAGTCCACGGCCCGACGAGGCCTTTGCGCGGAACCTTCAGGCCGCCGAGCAATCGGAAAATGGAGTTCTTGTATGCGTCGACCCATCCGCCGATGGCGTACACCGGACACTCGATCTGACCGTAGTCCTCGATGACCGAGCCGTGCTTCCAGAAAGCGTCGCGATGCGGGTGGTCGAACCAGCGGTCGAGATTGAATTCGACCGCATTCAATCGTTTCAACCAATCCTCCCGCCATCGCTCCCTGCCGGTGATGTCGGGATCCGAAGGTTGCCCTTGGATCGCGAGGAATACGGTTCCCCAGCCGAACATGTCATTGACGATGCAGCCGCCCTTGTAGTGCGCGTCGTCGGTGTAACGATCGTCCGTCGAGCAATGCGTGATGATCGCCTTGAGCGCCGGCGGGCGCCGCGCCGCCACTTGCAGCGAGTTGAATCCGCTCCAGGATATCCCCTCCATGCCGACGGCGCCGCTGCACCAGGGCTGGGAGGCGATCCAGCGGATGATCTCCACGCCGTCGTCCTGCTCCTGCTTCACGTACTCGTCCATCGGCAGGCCCTCGGAGTCGCCCGAGCCGCGGATGTCGACTCGAACGCAGGCATAGCCGTGGCTGGCGTAATAGGGAAAGCGGGCGTCGTCGTCGGGGCGCGTGAAGAGCCGCGCGAAATAGGGGCAGTAATTGAAAATGGCGGGAACGCGATGGCGCTCGGCGCCCACCGGCAGCCAGATCCGCGCCGCGAGCTTCACCCCGTCGGGCATGACGATCCAGGTATTCTCGATCTCGCGCACCTTGAAGGGCCCCATCGCGGGGGCTTCCCCGGCGCCGGCCGGCGAGGCCGTGCGTCCGAATGCGTTGACGGCCGAGCCGGCGCTGATCGCGAGCAGCGCGGCGTTCATACCTCGCAGAAGATCGCGACGACTCATTCCTCCGATCCGTTCCTCGTCTTGCATCGAGCTCTCCCGTGTTGGTGGCGCGTGTTGGTGGCACGTATGGTGGCGTGGTCGCCGGATCAACCCCTGAGCCTGGCGCCGCGCGGATCATACGGCGCCTCGGGCAAAATGCGGGCGGGCAGCCGCCTCGACAGCACCTGCACGACGGCCTCGGCGTCCGGCGCGTGGCCGCTCGGCAGGTAGGCAAAACCGAGCGCTCGGCCGATGCCGGGGACATAGGCCGCCGAGGTAAGCCTCGCGACCGGCTTGCCGTCGAGGTACACCGGTTCACCGCCCGTCGGATCGGGATCGCTCGAGTCGATGGCCAGCAAGCTGAGGCGGCGCTTGGGCGGCTCGCGGCGCGATTCGATCACCGCCTCGCGGCCGATGAAGTCGCCCTTCTCGACCCGCACGAAGCGTGACAGACCGGCCTCGTCGGGTGTCGCGTCCGAGGTGTATTCCCGTCCCCAGGCGCCATAGCCTTTCTCGAGCCTCAGGGCATTGAGCGCGCGCAGCCCGAAGTTGCGCAGGCCCAGCGGGGCCCCCGCCTCGCAGAGACTCGCGAACACGTGCCGCTGCTCATCGGCGGCCACGTAGATCTCGTAGCCGAGTTCGCCGGTGAAGGAGAGGCGCAGCACCAGCGCGCTCGCCAGGCCCACGCTCAGCGAGCGCGCGCACAGGAACGGCAGGCCCGAGTCGGATACATCCCCGGTCGCGACCCGCTCGAGGAGCTCACGCGCGCGCGGCCCGGTGATGCTGAGCCCGCACAGCTCGCGGGTGCGGCTGCGGATCGAGACCTGCGCCAATTCCGGCAATCGCTGTCGCAGCCATCGAAGGTAATAGCTTTCCGCACTGGGCGAGCCGAACAGCAGAAATCGATCCGGCTCGATCCGGGCGACGGTAACCTCGCCGAGAATCCGTCCGCGCGGGGTCAACAACGGACTCAAGACGATCCGTCCGGTCTCGAGCGGCAGGCTATTGGCGAGGATGCCGTCGAGCCAGGACTCCGCGCCTGCACCCGAGACCTCGAGCTTGCAGTAAGAAGAGGTGTCCCAGATTCCGACCGCCTCGCGCACCGCGCGGCATTCCCGCGCGACGTGCTCGAAGGCCGACGAGCGGTGGAACGAGGGCCGCTCGTGCGCTTGCGCGGGTGTCGGCGCGAACCAGAGCGGCACCTCGTGCGCCGCCGCGACCCCGAACACGCCACCGGCCTGCACGAGCCGATCGTAGATCGGCGAGGTACGCAGCGGACGGGCCGCCGGCAGCTCCTCGTTCCAGCACGGCAGGATGAAGCGCCGTTGATAATTCTCGCGCGTCTTGGTGCGTACGTACGCCGAATTGGCAAAATCGCCGAAGCGGCTCACGTCCATCGCGAACACGTCCATGCCGGGCTCACCCTCGACGATCCAGCGCGCCACCGCCAGACCGATCCCTCCCCCTTGCGAAAAGCCGGCCATGCAGCCGGCCGCCATGAAAGCTCTGTCATGACCGGGGAGCGGGCCGATGATGGGATTGCCGTCCGGCGAGAACACCATGCCGCCGTTGACGATGCGCTTGACGCCGGCGCCGCGCATGGCCGGCATGCGCTGCATCATCTTGTCCAGGGGAGCCACGATGCGGTCGATGTCCGGCGGCAACAGCTCGACGCCGAAATCCGCCGGCGTGCCGTCGACCGCCCAGTGCCGGCAATCCTGCTCGTAGGTGCCCACCAGCAATCCTTTGGCCTCCTGGCGCAGATACACGGCGCCGTCGAAATCGACCGCGGCCGGAATCTCCCGGCTGAGCGCCGCCAGCTCGGGAATCTCGTTGGTGATCAGATACTGATGCTCCATCGGGATCACCGGCAGCTCGACCTGCAACAGACGCCCGACCTCCCGCGCCCAGAGCCCCGCCGCGTTCACGATGTACTCGGCGCGCACCGTCCCCGCGGGTGTCGACAGCTCCCACTCGCCCGAGCGCAGCCGGCGAATGGCCGTGACCGGCGTGTGACGATGGATCTGCGCCCCCGCGTCGCGCGCCGCCTTGGCGTAGGCATGGGTCACGCCGCTCGGATCGACGTGTCCATCGTTCGGATCGAACATCGCCGCGCGATAGTGCGAGATGTCGATGAGCGGATTGCGCTCTCGCACTTCGTCCAAATCGATGAAATGCAGGCCGACGTTCAAGTGCCGTGCCTTGGCCTCCTCCGACTCGAAGAACTGCGCCTCGTTCTCGGTCACCGCGAGATAGATGCAGCCGGTGCGATGCAGTCCGCAGGACACGCCGGACACGCGCTCGATCTCCCGGTAGAGCTCGATGGTGTAGGCCTGCAGCGCCGCCACGTTCGAATCGCCGTTGAGCGTGTGCACGCCGCCGGCGGCATGCCAGGTCGAGCCCGCGGTGAGCTCCGCGCGCTCGAGCAGCATCACATCGCGCCAGCCGAGCTGGGTAAGATGGTACAAAACGCTGGCGCCGACCACGCCTCCGCCGATGACGGCCACCCGAGCATGAGAGTTCATGGGCGGATTATCGGAGGCACGCGCGCCGCGGACTGAGGAATAGAGAGAAAGAAATTAGGCAAGCCGGCCGATGCTCGAGGACGGCCGCTTCGCCCCCAAGTGCTGCGCGCAGCGCCAGTAATGCCACGCCGCCCAGAAGCCGACGAAGGCCATGGGAACGAGCACGTGCCGCAACGATTCGGTGCCGTAGACGGGCTGCAGATAATCGCTCGCGAAGCCCACCACCTGCGGAGCGATCACCAGATTGGCGATGTTGGCACAGAACAGCATCACCGCGACCGATTGCGCCCGCATCGATGCGGGCACCAGATTTTGCAGCAGCGCGAAGGTGGGACCGAACGGCGCATAGGACAGCGGGATGAAGATCCACAGCATGATGAGCGCGGTGTGCGCCGAGGTCGCGCTGTAGGCGATGATGGACGGCAGGGTGCCGAGCACGATGCTGCCGGCGACGAACCACGGCACGAGCCGAGGATCGCGCTTGCCGAGCGGGCCCATGAGCAGCATGGTGAGGAGCAGCACCGCCGTTCCCCCGATTCCGTGCATGAGCGAGAGCGCGCCGCCGGCCTCTCCCAGCGACAGGTGGTAGGAGCGCACCAGGAACGACGGTGTCCACCACATCAAACCCCACGACCAGAGCGTGTAGACCGTGGCGCCGAGCCAGGTGTGCAGGAGAGCCGGCTGGATGCGCGCGAAGCGAAGCGTGTCGATCAGGGTCGCGCGCGGCGGCGGCGGCGCTTCGTCGAAGCGGCCGCATGGCGGCGCCGGCGCTTCGTCGAAGCGGCCGCGCGGCGGCTCGCGGATGGTGAAGCCGACCAGCAGGGCGACCAGAACTCCGGGCAGGCCGAGCACGTAGAAGGCCGCCCGCCACCCCCAGGCGTCGCTCGCGTAGCCTGCGCTCGACCCGATCATCGATCCGAGCGAGGCGCCGACCGAATACACCGACAGTGCCAGCGCCCGGCGCCGCGGTGAAAAATAGTCCGAGAGGAGCGAGGCCGACGGCGGGGTCCCGCCCGCCTCGCCGACCCCGACGCCGATGCGCGCCAGCATCAATTGCCAGAAATTCCGCGTGAATCCGCACACGGTGGTCATGAACGACCAGGCGCCCAGGGCGA
Organism: Steroidobacteraceae bacterium; assembly: GCA_036272515.1. Taxonomy (GTDB): domain Bacteria; phylum Pseudomonadota; class Gammaproteobacteria; order Steroidobacterales; family Steroidobacteraceae; genus Bog-1198. The sequence goes on from DATAYO010000046.1 coordinate 5,151, forward strand.
GCGCGATCATGTTGCGGCGGTTGGTGCGATCGGCGAGCGTCGCCAACGGCAATCCCGCGGTCACGTAGAAGAACGCGAGGGCGGAGCCGGTCAGGAAGCCGATCTTGGAGTCCGACAGGCCGAGGTCGGCCTTGATGGGCTCTATCAAGGTCGACATGACGAACCGGTCGGCGATGCTGAGCGCATAGACCAGCGTGAGCATCAGGAGCACGTACCAGCGGCGCACGACGCCCCGATCGACTTCAGCGGCGGCGTCGTTCACGGGGCGGGCGGTGTCGGCTCAAAAACTCACGTGCGCGTGTACACCGATGGTTCGGGGCCGTCCCCAGTACTGCAAGTTTCCCGGCTGGTACATACCGTAGAGGTTCACGTCGACGAGGCTGACCAGGTGATTGTTCGTGAGATTGGTGCCGAACAGGCTGAGCGACCATCGATCGGTCACGTATCCGATTGAGCCGTTCAGCAGCACCGACGATGGTATCACGGCGTAATCGAACGCCGTCGGGCTGAAATCCGTGAATGCCCGGCTGCGATAGGTCCAATCGGCGGAGATGTCGATTTTTCCCTGCGGCAATGGGATGTCGTAGTCGCCCGAGGCGCTGACGATGTTGCGCGGGAAGAACGGCGCGCGGTCTCCGCTGGTCGCTCCGAGATTCGGGATGGGGCCGTTCGCCGTGGCGTCGGTGTAGGACCCGCTGAGCCCGAGCGTCAGGTCGCTCGTCGCCCGCAGCTTCGATTCCCATTCGAGGCCCTGGCTGGTGATCTTGCCGGCATTTTGCGCGAAGTTGTATCCGCAGTTCAGAAGGTGCAGGGTCTGCACGTCGTCCCAGTCGATGTAGAACCCGTCGACGTTCATGGTCCAGCGGCCTTCGGCATAGGTGCCCTTCTCGCCCAAGGTATAGCTCCAGAGGTGGTCCGGGCCGAACGACAGCGGCGATTGCTTGAGTCCTATCGCCTCCAGGTCGCTCGCGCAGAATACCGTCGGCGCCGGCTCGTTCACACCGCCGTAGCGGAAGCCGCGGGCCGCCTCGCCGTACACGATGACGTGATCGTCCGCCTTGAAGGTCACCACGGCGCGCGGATTCACGCCGCGCGATTTCTGCTCGCCTCCGCCCGTGTCGGGCTGACCCGGCGCGATGGCGCCCGCCACGCCGGTGAAGTACAGATCGAAGTCGTCCTTGAAATCGAAGTAGCGCGCGCCGAGGGTCAGATCGAGCCGCGGCAGAATCGAATAGGTCGCCTCGCCGAACAGCGCGAACTGCCGCTCCACGAGATTGATGGTGCCGTAGAACGGCGTATCGGGCGCCGGCGTGCCGTACGCGGTCTGCGAACTGAACGTGGGGTCGCCGATTTCCGCTCCGAAGGCCGAATCGAAGCCGGGCGAGACCAGGTTCTGCGGATAGAACTGCGAATCGCGCTCGAAATAGGCGCCGGTGATCCAGCGCAGGGGCTGGTCGGGGCGCGACACCAGCCGCAATTCCTCCTGGAATTTATGGATGTCGTTGGCATTCGTGTTGCTCGCCGGGAGCCGGTCTCCGGGCGTGATCAAGTACTCGTCGATCGACTCGAAGCTCTCGTCCTGGGCGAGGTGCCGCTGGGTGTACGAGGTCGAGGAGATCAGATGCGCGAAGGACAGGTCCCAGTCCGCGGTGACGTTGTAGAGCTTGAAGTAGTCGCTGAGCTGCTCGGGGGTCAGCGAGGCGTAGGTGTAGGCACCGAGCTGCGGGTAGACGGCGTCTCGCCCCTGGGCGTCGAGGCGCGCGAACAGGGCGCTGACATCGAGCGTGAAGGTGTCGGAGGGCAGCCAGCGCACCGCCAGGCGTCCCTGGGTCGCATACGCGGGATTGGAGTCCCGCTCGCCCAGCTCCACATTGTCGATGTAGCCCGAGTCGTCGCTGCGGTACAGCACCAGGCGGGCGGCGAGCTTGTCATCGATGAGCGGCAAATTGACCATGCCGCGAATGCTGGTATTCGTGCCGCCGTGCCTGGTCTGCGAAACCGAGAGGTCCGCGTCCCCGAGAAAGGCGTTCGGATCGGGTTTCTTGGTGATCAGGCGGATGGTGCCGGCCATGGAGCCGGCGCCGTACAAGGTGCCCTGCGGACCGCGAATGACCTCGACCCGGTCCAGATCGTACACATGCAAATCGGGATTGAATCCCTCCTGCCCGATCGAGGCGTCGTCCAGGTAGAGCGCGACCAGCGAGCGTTGCTGCGTATTGGTCGGATTGACCTCGCTGGTGACGAGGCCGCGCATGTCGATTACGTTCTCTCCCGGCGATACCGATTGCAGATTCACGGATGGCAGCTCGCCGACGAAATCCGACACGCCGCTCAGACCCTTGCTGTCGAGCGCCGCGGGCGAAACGACGGAGATCGCCATCGGAACCTTCTGCACCGACTCCTCGCCGACGCGGCTGGCACTCACCACGATCTCCTGCAGGGCGAGGTTGTCGCCCTTGTTCTCGCCCTGGGCCGGTGCGTCCGCGCCGGCGGCGCCGGACCAGAGCGGAACGGCCGCCAGCGCCACGATCAAGATGGATACCGGACGGCGCTCACGCATGCATTGCTTCTCCCGTATTCTATTAATTCTTAGAAAGCCGTAGCAGCGGGACCGTAGCACCGGAGGCCGCCGCCGGCTTAGTCGCTGCGGCCTGTCGATGAGGAAAGTGGCCAGAACCGCGCGGGACCGCCTACACTTGAGGCATGCAGACACGGAGCGGTCGGGATGGAACGTTCGGCGCGGTGCCCTCGCCGGGGCTGCTGCGCTCGGCACTCGTCGGGTTGAAACCCGCGGGCACGCTCCGCCATCTGTTCGGGAACCTGCACGAACTCACGCGGGGGGAAATCATCGGCGAGGATCCGGAGCGGAACGTTGAGGCCAGCCGCTTGCGGGTCGACCGCACCGACGGTCACGGAAGCTACGAGCTCTACCGGCTGGACCGGGACCTGTTCATCCTGACCATCGATTGCCTGTTCGACAGCGTTCGCGAGGAAATCGTCCCGGGTGAAGCGCTTCTCGAAGTGCACATCTGCCTGCGCGGACGGCTGACCATCCAGGTACCCCGCAGCCGGCAGCCGATCGTCGCACAGGGTCCCTGCCTGTTGCTGCTGTATCAACCCGCCGGTGCCGACGTGGCCGAGCGCTTGGAGGCGGGCATGCGCTACACCGGATTGTCGCTGTACTGCAGGCCGAGTTACCTCGCGCAACTCCTGCATCGAAACGGCATCGCCGAGTGCGCGTTGCTGCGGACGATCGAAGCGATCGATCAGCGCACGGTGTGGCACGAAACGCTGCCGCTGTCGGCGGCCCTGCACTACATCGCCATGGGTCTTCTACAAAGCCCGTATCAACAGGGATTTCGTCTGCTGCACTCGGAGGCCAAGGCGCTCGAGATCCTCTGTCAGGTGCTCAGTCCTGCGCCGCATGCGATGGCGGGCGAGCCGGCGCTCTCGACTTCGACGCTGGTGCGGCAGATCGATGCGGCGCGCCGGATCCTGAGCAGTCAGTTCACCCCGATCCCGCACATTCACGATCTGGCGCGCCGGGTGGGCGTGAGCGAGTCGAAGTTGAAGCGCGCGTTCAAGGAACATTTCGGGGTGACCGTCTTCGAGTATGGCCTCCAATGCCGCATGCGCCATGCGCTCGAGCTGCTCCAGGCCGACACGGTGAGCATCTGCCAGGTGGCCGAAGCCGTGGGCTACCAGCATCAGACGAGCTTCACCGCGGCATTCCGCGATCATTTCGGATTTCTCCCCAGCGAGGCAAGAACACGCCGCAGCGGGCTGGTCACGCAATAAGGCGTCGGCGGCGACTCGGCAGCGATGCGCCCGCAGCGGCGGCGGACCCGACAGCACTGCCGGATGTCCTCATCGACCGCGCCGAAATCCTAACTTCCATGCTCTGCGCAGCGCCCATAATTGAACGCATCCTAAGAACCATACGAGCCGCCGGGCGACACCCATGAATAAAAAAACGCTTCTCGCGACGGCAGTGGCGCCGTTGCTCGCCGGCGCGCTGATTGCGCCTGCACTGCTGACGGCGCCCGCACTCTCGCGGGCCGCCGCCGAATCCGACGACGTGGCCCTCACCCTGCCGCGCGATGCTGCGCTCGACCTGCGCGACAAGCTCGCGGATGCCCGTCCGAGGACGCCGCTCGAGGTGCTGGGTCTCGAGGACGCCGCGGTATTCGAGCCGGTGGTGCCGGTCCGGATGCGCGACGGCGTGATGCTGTCGGCGAACATCATCCTGCCGAAGGACAAGGCACGGCAGCGATTGCCGGTCATCCTGATCCGCTCGCCGTACAGGCCGGCCAGCGAGGTGTCCGAGCCGCTCGCCTCGAAGCTCCTGCCGAATCTGGTGCGCAACGGCTACGCCGTGGTGATCGTCAACGATCGCGGCACGCAGTGGTCTCAGGGAAGCTATCAGTGGCTGAAAGGAGCGAACCAGGACGGCAGCGACACCCTGGACTGGATCATCCGGCAGCCCTGGTCCAACGGCAAAGTGGGCACCTTCGGATGCTCCTCGAGCGGCGAGAGCCAGCCGCCGCTCGCCACCCTCAATCATCCGGCGCACAAGGCGATGGTGGAGATGGCCGGCGCAACCGCCGCCGGCAGCATTCCCGGGTATCGCGACCAGGGAATTTTTTATCATGGCGGAGTGCCGGATCTGGCGTGGACCTGGTGGTACCACCGTTTCGGGCTCAGGGAGCGTCCGCTGATGCCGGCGGGCGCCGGGCAGGACACCCGGGTACGCATCGCCGGGAGCTTCTCGCCCGAGCCCGACTTCGGCAACGTCGACTTCCTCGCGCTCGCGAGCCATTTGCCGTCCGAGGACATCTTGCGTGCGAGCGGCGTCCCGGCGACGGAATGGGACCGGCTCATCCAGCTCACCCCGGCAAGCCCGGAATGGAAGGAGTACGACTTCATCCGCGACGGCGACAAGACGAAAGTCCCCGGGCTGCACATCGACAGCTGGTACGACGAGATCGAGGCCTACCCCACCGTCAAGATGTACCAGTATCTCTCGGGCAACTCGCCCAACCAGCACCTGGTCATGGGCCCGACGGCGCATTGCGAGATGGGCATGGAAACGGCGGCGACCTCGGTCGGCGACCGCACGGTGGGCGACGGCCGCTTCGACTACGTGACCCTGGTGACTCGCTGGTTCGACCGCTGGCTGAAGGACGATGCGTCGGTCGCGGAAATCCCCAAGGTGCAGTACTACGTGTTGAATTCCAGCGAATGGAAGAGCGCCGATGCCTGGCCGCCTCCCGGGAGCCGTGCGACGAAGCTGTTCCTGTCGAGCGGCGGGCACGCCAACAGCGCCTCGGGCGACGGCAGGCTGGTGTCCTCGACAGCCTCCTCCGGGGCCGGCGCCGATGAGTTCGTCGATGACCCGGCGCATCCGGTCCCCTCGCTCGGGGGCAGCTGCTGCTCTGACCGGGTGGCGCGCGACCAGTCGGGGATCGAAGCTCGACAGGATGTTCTCGTGTACTCGAGCGATGCCTTCACCGAGTCCACGCGCATCGTCGGCGACGTGAGCGTGACCTTGTATGTCGGCTCCACGGCGCCCGATACCGACGTGATGGTGAAGCTGCTCGACGTCGATGCAGAGGGTCATGCGTACAATCTGAGCGACAGCGCCGTGCGGATGCGCTATCGGAACGGCATCGCGGCTGCGCCGCCCATGCGGCCGGGAGAGGTTTATCCGGTGAAGATCACCGGCATGGTCACCGCCAGCGATTTCTTGCCCGGTCACCGCCTGCGCATCGAGGTGGCGAGCACCAATTTTCCGAACTCCGAGCGCAACCTCAACACCGGCGGACGCAACGTCGACGAGTCCGTGCCGCGCATCGCCCGGACGCGGATATTGCACGATGCGCAGCACGCCTCCTTCGTGGAATTCGCCACGCTGCCGCGCTGACTCTTGGGATTGCTGCCGCGCTGACTCTTGACATTCGGCCGCCGCATCCTAGGGTGGCTGATGTCGAGGTTGCAGGAGATCGCGCTCGTGTCCGTTCACATCGTGCGCCTGGGATCGCCCCGTTCCGCGGGCGAGGGGTTACGGCTCGGCACCGTGCGGCGGCCGCCGCGCGGCGTGCCGAAGCGGGATTTTTCGCGGCGCGACTTCTACGACGTCTGGCTGCCGATTCTCTCGCCAAGCAGCGCGCTGGTGGACGAGGCGCTCTCCGCCCGCAACGAGGTCGAGTGGCGCCGGTTCGCGCGCAAATACCGGGCCGAGATGAAGCGGCCCGATGCTTCGCGCACGCTCGATCTGCTCGCGGCGATGTCGCATACGGCGAACTTCGCGGTGGGCTGCTACTGTCTCGACGAGACCCGCTGCCATCGACGCCTGCTGCGCGAGTTGCTCGCGGAACGAGGTGCGAGCCTCGCGGAGGCAGGCGGATAAGCCGGGCTCCGGGGCGCCGCTCATGGCGTCGGCGCTCACTGCGCCACGCTCATGGCGCCGCTGCTCACTGCGTCAGCGCGCGACGCAAGGCGACCTGCCAGCCGGCAATCGCCTCGGTGCGGCGCGAAGGGGGCATCTGCGGTGCGAACCCGGCGCCTCTCGCCCAGGTGGCGGCCACGGCGTCGAGATCTTTCCATACGCCGGTCGCAAGACCGGCGAGGAATGCCGCGCCCAGCGCGGTGGTCTCGAGCTCGGTGGGCCGCTCCACGCGGGCGTCGAGCACGTCGGAGAGGAACTGGCAGAACCAGTCGTTGGAGGCCATGCCGCCGTCGACCCGGATCGTGGCCGCGTGCGCGGCACCGTCGCGTACCATGGCCGATGCCAGATCCAGGGTCTGATAGGCCACCGATTCGAGCGCGGCGCGCGCGAGGTGTGCGCGGGTCGAGTCCAAGGTCAGCCCGCAGATGAGCCCTCGGGCGTTGGGATCCCAGTGCGGTGCGCCGAGTCCGACGAAGGCGGGAACGAGGTAGACGCCGTGATTCTCCGGCACCTGCACCGCGAGCGAGGCGGTGTCCGAGGCCTTATCGACCAGGCGCAGCCCGTCGCGCAGCCACTTGATAGCAGCGCCCGCGACGAAGATCGAGCCCTCCATCGCGTAGGTGATGCGGCCCTTGATACGATACGCCGGGGTGGTCAGGAGGCGATTGCGCGACTCCACCGGCACGCCGCCGGTATTGAGCAGCATGAAGCATCCGGTGCCGTAGGTGGACTTGACCATGCCCGGCTCGAAGCAGGCCTGACCCACGAGCGCGGCTTGTTGATCGCCGGCGATCCCGGCGATGGGGATGGGACGCTCGAACAGGCCATCGGCGGTTTCGGCGTAGATCTCGCTGCTGTCCCGCACCTCAGGCAGCAGCGCACGCGGCACACGAATCAGCCGCAGCAGCTCGTCGTCCCATTGCTGCCGGTGAATGTCGAACAGCAGCGTGCGCGAGGCGTTGGTGACATCGGTCGCGTGCGTACGACCCGCGGTGAGACGCCAGAGCAGAAAGCTGTCGATCGTGCCGAAGGCGAGCTCGCCCCGCTCCGCACGCGCGCGCGCGCCGGGAACGTTGTCAAGGAGCCAGGCGACCTTGGTGCCCGAGAAATAGGGATCGATGAGCAGGCCGGTCCTGTGCCGCACCAGCTGCTCCGCGCCGTCGCGCTCGAGCTCCGCACACATCTGCGCGGTACGGCGGTCCTGCCAGACGATGGCCCGATGGATCGGAACTCCGGTGCGCCGGTCCCAGATGACCGCGGTCTCGCGCTGGTTGGTGATGCCGATCGCGGCGACTCCGCCGGCTCCGAGACCCGACTGCGCCAGAGCCTCCCGCGCCGTCGCCAGCGTATCGCGCCAGATGTCCTCGGCGTCGTGCTCGACCCAGCCGGCCGCGGGATAGTGCTGCGGGAATTCCCGCTGGGCGACCGCCACTTTCCTGGCCTCGTCGCTGAACACGATGCTGCGTGTGGAGGTCGTGCCCTGATCGATGGCGAGCACATGCCGGGCTCGAGTCATGATTTGTTCCCGCAACGCACCCTGATGCTCGCGACCCTAACCCCCGGGCCCGGCTTTCCGCAAGGCCCGTCTGTCAGCAAAGACGTACAGGGAGTCGCGGACCGCGGCTCTGGCGTGGCCGATTGAACCCGACATACTGGCCGTGAAGGGGGCGCTGACACCGATGATCGCGAGAACAAGCATCAATCGATTACCCGCCGCGGTGGTGATTGCGGGCAGCGTGCTGGCAAACTCGATGGTCTGTCTAGCGGGCCAGCCGCATGACTACTCGGTCAGACGTCAATTCGTAGTCGAGGTCTGGAGCTGCATGAAGAAGCGCATGGCCGACGACCGCTCCATTTCTTACAACCATGCCTTCAAGGCCTGCAAGGCTCAGGTGGCGGGGCAGCAAGCCGGCTCGCAGCAAGCCGGCTCGCAGCCAGCCCCGCTCGTCGCCGCCGAGGTCGCGGCCGACGGCAAGCATTGATCCGGGGCTATCCGTTACCATGTGAGGCATGCGCCTCGTCACGTACAACGTCAACGGTATCGGTGCCCGGCTCGCGAATTTCCTGCGCTGGCTCGAGCAAACCGCCCCCGACATCGTTTGCCTGCAGGAGCTCAAAACGCCGCAGGACAAATTTCCGGAGGCCGAGATACGAAATCTCGGTTATGGCGTCATCTGGCACGGGCAGAAGAGCTGGAACGGCGTCGCCATCCTCGCCCGCAACGCCGAGCCGGTCGAGTTACGGCGGGTGCTGCCCGGCGACCCCGAGGACGAGCATAGCCGCTACATCGAGGCCCTGGTCAACGGCCTGACGGTCGGATGCCTGTATCTGCCGAACGGCAACCCGGCGCCCGGACCGAAGTTCGATTACAAACTCGGGTGGCTCGCGCGGCTCCTCACGCACGCGGCCACCCTGGTATCGAGCGCATCGCCGGTGATTCTCGCCGGCGACTACAACGTGATTCCGACCGAGCGCGACGTCTACAAGCCCGAGCGATGGGTCGATGACGCGCTGTTCCGCGTGGAGGTGCGTCAGTCGTTCGGTGAGCTGCTCCGGCAGGGATGGACGGACGCGATTCGACGTCTGCACCCCGACAAGACGATTTACACGTTCTGGGATTTCTTTCGCAATGCCTATGGGCGGGATGCCGGGTTGCGCATCGACCATCTGCTGCTGAACGCGCCGGCCGCCGCGCGTCTGTCGGCTGCGGGGGTCGAACGCGAGGTGCGCGGCTGGGACAAGCCGAGCGACCACGCACCGACGTGGGTGGAGCTGCGCGACGCTCCGGCCGGCCCATGATCTGCGCTTGCGACGCCTTGCGACGCTCGGTGTCGTCCGTCTGATCCTGCGGCTGTGGTTGAGGCCCGCGGCTTGAGCCCCCCGCTCCACGACGTCTCGGACACCGCCTTCTGGATCGCCTATCACCGCGCCCTGGAGAGCGAACGGCCCGATGCGCTGTTTCACGATCCGTTCGCCGCCCGGCTTGCGGGCGAGCGAGGCCGGCGCATCTCCGAGGCCATGCCCACCTCGCGAATCGTCGGATGGATGGTGGCATTGCGTACCCGCATCATCGACGATTACATCACGCTTGCCGTTCGAGCGGGAATCGACACCGTGCTGTGCCTGGGCGCCGGGCTGGACGCGCGTCCCTATCGGATGGCGCTGCCACCCGGCCTGCGCTGGATCGAGGCCGACTATCCGCACGTCATCGAGTACAAGGAAGCGGTCCTGCGGCACGAGACACCGCGCTGCCGCCTCGAGCGCGTCAAAATCGATCTTGCCGTCGAGGCCGACCGGCAGGCGCTGCTCGAGCGTATCGATGCGTCCTCGGAGGCGATTCTCATCCTGACCGAGGGCGTGATTCCGTATCTCGACAATGACGAGGCCGCCTCGCTGGCCGGGGCCTTGCGCTCGATGCGCCGCGCGCGCTTCTGGATCGTCGACTATCTGTCCCCGCAGGCGGTCGAATTTCGCCGCCGCCGGCGCGTCAGCCGCGCGATGCAGAACGCACCGTTCAAGTTCGCGCCGGGCGACTGGTTTGCGTTCTTTCGGGAGCATGGCTGGCAGGTCAAAGAGATCCGCTATTATCCCGAGGAGGGGGTGCGGTATTCTCGCCCCATGCCGCTCGCGGCGATGGCGCGGTTGCTGCTTGCGGTGTCTAGGTTGTGGATGACGGAGCGACGGCGCGGGGAATTCCGCCGATTCGGCGGCTATGCGTTGCTCGAGCCTTTGGAATAAGGGGGGCGTGAACAAAGCTCCGACTTGTGCGAACATCGGGCTCAGGTAGCGTGCTGCGGCAAGAGGTTCGCCAACTTACTTTTCCGGGATCCGAGCATTGACCAGCATCCTTTCCGGTCGCGATGGCGGTGCCATCGACGGCGGCGACGACTCCACGCCCCGTGGCCGCGCCTTCGCGGGACTTGCGGCTGAGCTCGAATCACGCAATGTCCAACCCGTCGTCGTCGCCAGCCATCCCCGCTCCGGAACGCATCTTCTCATCGATTCGCTTCGGCTGAACTGCCCGGAGTGCCAAAGCTACAAGTGGCTGGGGGAGCGACAGGACCGGCTGTACCTGAACGTCGATCACGTCGGGGGGACGCCGCCGCTGGCGGCCGGCGCGGTACGGCGCATTATGTTACGTCCCACCCGCCCGATCATCAAAACACACGCCTGGCCCGGGTTCCAGCGCACGATGTTTCAGGGCGACGACACCCGTCACCCCGCGGTGTTCTTTGACTGGCTCGAACGCAGCGCCGCGCAGCTGTACATTTACCGTGACGGCCGCGAGGTGATGCGCTCGCTGCACACCTTCATGCGGGATTTCGATCCGACCGCCCACGTGAGCCTGGGTGAGTTCATCCGGCAGGAAGTGCACGGCATGAGCCGTCCGCGCGCATGGGCCGAGCACGTCCGCCAGTGGTCGCTGCGGCCCGACGTCTATTGCGTCAGAATGGAGAGTCTCGTCCGAATGCCCGCGCTGACCATCGCACAGGTCGCCGAACGCCTGCGACTGCGGCTGGCAAGCACGATCTCGCAGCCCGCGCAAACCCGTTCGCCGCGCGGAAGCCTGATTCAGCGCCTCACCCAGGTGCGCCCGCAGAGCACCGCCATTCTCGCCCATGCCCGCGCCAGGATCCCTCCCTGGCAGGAGCAGTTGACTCGAGACGACATGAAGTTCCTGCGCGACGAAACGGGCGACCTGTTGGTCAAGCTGAAGTACGAGCAGTCGTCGGAGTGGCCCGACCGATATTGAACTGTCGGGCGGCGGCGACAAGCATCAAGGGGGATGCGGGCGTGCGGCCGCTTCCTCCTGCTCCTTCAGCTTCCAGCCGCCATCGATGAGATAGGCATGAATCGCCTGCGCGTCCGCGGCCGACAGCACGTCGTCGAAGCGGCCCATGCCCTTCGGCGCATAGGCGCCGCCGAGCACAATGCCGTCGAACAGCAGCTGCGTACCCGGTTCAAGGCGCCGGAGGTCCGGCAGATTTCCGCGGCCCATCACATGGCAGCGTGAGCAGTAGCGGTTGTAGAGCACCTCCCCGGCCGCGATCTGCCGCCGGTCCATCGGCCGCGCAGGCAGCTCCGGAAACGGCGGGTCGGTGCGCAGCGGCGGAAGCGGTGGCGTCGCGCCGCCGAGCTTCAGGGCGATGATGCGGCCATCGTTGCCATACCGGTACGCGGCCGACGCCGGATCGAGAGGGTAGCCGTTGATGACCCCGCCGCCGCCGTAACCGGCCACGACGGCAACATACTGCACACCCTTCACCCGATAGGTCATGGGCGCCGCCATGATCGAGGTCCCGAGCGAAATCGACGCCAGCCGCCGGCCGCTGTCCGAGGCGTAGGCATTGAGATTGCCGTTGGCGTCGCCCTGAAACACCAGCCCGCCGGCGGTCGCGAGCACGCCGCCGTCGAAGGCGGTGGCGGTTTGCGTCTCCCACTGCACGCGGTGGTCCTTGACGCGGTAGGCGCGCAGAAAGCCGCGCGAGGCGGGATTGGTCTTGATCGGCCGCTCGAGGTCGGCGAGCGGCGGCAGCAGACCATATAAGGAGCGCATGGAAACCGGGTCGTAGACTTCCGGCGGAAACGCCGGTGTCGTGAATTGACCTTCCACGAGCCCGGCCCGCCGGCCGCCGGTCTCGATCAGGACGTTGCCCGCCTCCTGCACCGAAATGTAGGTGAGCCCCCGAGCGGCGTCGTACGCCATCGGCTGCCAGGTGTGCGCCCCCGCCTCCGAGGGAAACACGAGCACAGGACCGCGGCCGTAATCGGCGCTCGGGTCGACGATCGGCCGTCCGCTCTTCGGATCGATGCCACGCGCCCAGCTCACGTAGGCGAACTTGTCCGCGGACAGGAGCGCACCGCTTGCGCGGTCGAGCACGTAATAGAAGCCGTTCTTGCCCGCCTGCATGATCACGGGTCGGCGCTGTCCGGCGAGCTCCACGTCGGCAAGCACGAACTTCTGGGTGCCGTCGAAATCCCAGCGATCGCCGGGCGTGGTCTGGTAGTACCAGGCCATGGACCCATCGCGCGCATGGATGGCGATGATCGATGCCGCGTAGAGCTCGTCACCGCCGCGGCGGCCGCCGAGCTTCATGTCGTACGGTGCCGCATTGCCGGTGCCGATGTAGACCAGATTGAGCGCCGGGTCGTAGGCCATGCCGTCCCAGACGTTGCCGCCGATACCGGCGTTCCACGGGTGCTGCGGATCCCAGGTCTTGACCGCCGCCGCCAGGTGCGGCTGGTCCTGCGGCCCCAAGGCCGGGTCGCGCGGCACCGTGAAGAATCGCCAGCGCAATACGCCGCTCTCTCGATCGTACGCGGATACGTAGCCGCGCGCGCCCGCGAAATCCCCGCCGCCGTTGCCGATGATGACCAGGTTTCCCGCGAGCTGCGGTGCGCCGGTGATGGTGTAGGGCCTGCGCTCATCGCGCCCGATCAAGGTGTCGACCTTCCACAGCAGCCGGCCGGTGCGTGCATCGAGCGCATGCAGCCAGCCGTCGAGCGCACCCACGTACAGACGACCGTCGAACGCGGCGAGCCCGCGGTTGACGGCGTCGCAGCAGGCATAGCGCGCCCAGCGGCCGTCGATGTGCGGATCGTAGGTCCAGATCTCTTTGCCCGAGGCGGCGTCGAGCGCATAGGTGCGGCCGAAATTGCTGGTCGCATACATCACGCCGTCGATGACCAGCGGCGTCGATTCCTGGCCGCGGTTGGTCCCGAGCCGATAGTCCCAGGCAAAGCCGAGCTTGCCGACATTGCCTGCGTCGATGTCTTTGAGCGGCGAGAAATAGGTGCCGTCGGCGTCCCGCCCCGGGGTCACCCAGTCGTCGGCATCGGGCGCTGCCAGGCGCGCGGCGGTCACATCCGCCGCCTTGACCTGCGGTGCGGGCGCGCCGGTCGCGACGGGCGGTGCGGGCGCGGGCCCGGCATGCTGAGCGCAACCGCCGGCGATCGCGAGCATGGCGCCGGCCAGCGAGGCCAACGCGGCGAAGCCGCATGTCGTCATCCTCTTTCCCCCGGAACACGAGGCGCCAATAGGGGCGCCGCAACAATTCTATATCATGGGGCAATTGCCCTTCGCGGGACCTCGGGTTTCAGCGCCCGGCAGTGCTCGATGAAGCGGTGCAGGCCGGCCGACAGGGTTTTCTCTCGATGCCAGATGAGCGACAGCCGCCGCTCGAGAGGCGGTAGCCGCGTATCGAGGACGGCGAGCCGCTTGGCGCGCACCAGATCGCTCACCACCCAGCGCGACAGACAGCTCACGCCGAGCCCGAAGGCGGCGGCATTCTTGATGGCCTCGGAGCTGCCGAGGATGCGCGCCTCGCCGAACGACTCGATATGCGAAAGCAGCGCCTGGTCCACCGCGTCCCGGGTGCCGGAGCCCCGCTCGCGCAGCAGCCAGGGCCCCGTGGCGAGCTGAGCGACCGTCAGCGGCCGGCGCCGCGCGGCGCGGGCGAGCGGATGCTCCGGCGCCGCCACCACGACCAGCTGGTCGCGGATCCAGGGCGTCACCACGATCCCGGCGTCGTGGCACGGCCCCTCGATCAGCCCGAGCTCCGCCGAGAAATCCTCGACGGCGCGCACCACCTCGAGCGTGTTGCCGATGCGCGCCTCCACCCGGCCCTGCGGACATGAGCGTCGAAAGCCGGCAAGCAGTTTCGGGACCAGGTAGTTACCGATCGTGGTGCTCGCATGGATGCTCAGCTCGAAGACGCTGGAGCGGCTCGCGCCGGATTCCAGCTGGCGCGCGTTGTCGAGGATGCCGAGCGCCTTCGGCAGCATCGCCCTGCCGTCGGCATTGAGCGCCAGCCGCTTGCCGATGCGGTCGAACAGGCGCACCCCGAGTGCCCGCTCGAGCTGATTGAGTCCCGCGCTGGCCGCGGATTGCGACAGCGGCAGGGTCTGCGCCGCCGCCGCGGTGCTGCCCTCGCCGGCGACGGCGCGAAAGATCTCGAGTTGACGCAGCGTGATCCGGTACATGGACGGCTCCAATCAAGCGATTTGTTCGATTGATTATAGACAGATTATGCGTTTTGACGATCGATTGGCGGAGCGCATAGTCGCTTCGCCCGGGGTCGTTCGCCCGGGCTCGTTCGCCCGGGGTCGTTCGCCCGGGAGTGTTCACGCGGGGTTGTTCACGCGGAATCGCTTCGGCAACTTTTTGAGGAGTGTTTGTCATGGCTATCGAATCGATCCGCTCCAAGGCCGCCGGCATCGCATTGGTCGGCGCGCTCGCGCTCGCGGCGCTCGGGCTCGCCCGGCTCCGGCTGGTTCAAGCCGGCGGCCTGAGCGCGCTCACCCTCGCCATCCTGCTGGGGATGCTGGTCGGCAACGCCCTGCTGGGGGCCGGCGAATCGCGCTTCTCGGCGGGCGTCGACTTCGGCAAGCAGGCGCTGCTGCGCTTCGGCATCGTGCTGTACGGGCTGCGGCTCACCTTCCAGGATATTGCGCACGTCGGTGCGGCGGGACTTGTGATCGACCTGGTCATGCTGAGCTGCACGTTCCTGCTCGCCTGGTGGGCCGGTACGCGCTGGTTCCATCTCGATCGCAGCACGGCCATGCTGATCGGGGCAGGCAGCGCGATCTGCGGCGCGGCCGCGGTGATGGCCACCGACCCCGTCGTGCGCGGCCGGGCGGAGCAGGTTGCCGTGGCCGTTTCGACGGTCGTGGTCTTCGGCACGGCGGCGATTTTTCTATATCCCTTCCTCTATCATCTCAACCTCGCGCACCCGCTGGTGGCGATGGACTCGCGTGCTTACGGCATATTCGCCGGATCAACCATCCATGAAGTGGCGCAGGTGGTCGCGGCGGGCCGAGCCGTGGGCACCGGAGCCGCCGATACCGCCGTCATCACCAAGATGGTGCGGGTGATGCTGCTCGCACCATTTCTCCTCCTGCTGTCGGCGTACCTGGCGCGCTCCTCGTCCGATGAGCGATCTGCGGACGCCGGCGCTCCGCCGGTTCGCACGTCATCGGTCCGCTCGAAGATCACGATTCCCTGGTTCGCGTTGTGGTTCGTGGCGGTGGCGGCCCTGCACTCCCTGGTGCCTCTGCCGGCAGCGTGGGTCGGCGCGGCGGTGAATGCCGATACGCTGATCCTCGCGATGGCCATGGCGGCGCTCGGCGTCACCACCCATATGTCTGCCGTCGGCAAGGCGGGCGTGAAACCCATCGCTCTGGGCGCGCTGCTGTTCGCGTGGCTGATCGTCGGCGGCGCCGTGGTCAACACGGTGATCGAGCGCGTGCTCTGATTCTCGCGTGCTTCAGTTCAGAGTGAAGGTCCGCTTCAAGAGGTACGAGCCGAGGCCGCCCTCGACGCTGTAATAAAGCCAGTCGCAATTCTCGAAATCACCGAGGACGACGAGTCCGAAAAATCCGGCGCATAGGATCAGGAGGCCGAAGCAGGCCGGCCATACACCGGAGCCGCCGTCGAAGAAACGTGTAACCAGGCTTCCCGGCTCGTCGAGCAACCAGGACTTGGGCTTGATGTCGGCCGTCAGAACGGCCAGTGCCAGGAACCACATGGTCGGCGCCTCTCGTGTCATCCATTACGAAGCGTTGCCATCTTGCAGAACCGCTCCCGGTGCGGCGCGGCAACAAGTCTCAGGAGCGTTATGTCAACGTGTGATCGGCATCACGAGCCGGCGACATGACAGAAGCCGGCCTGGGGAATGGTACAAGGGAGCAGGTAGGACAAATGTAGGCGAATTCCTGCAGCGCGCGGACGGGAGATGCACTAGGATCAAAAAATAATATCCAAGAA
This sequence comes from Steroidobacteraceae bacterium, assembly GCA_036272515.1. Lineage (GTDB taxonomy): Bacteria > Pseudomonadota > Gammaproteobacteria > Steroidobacterales > Steroidobacteraceae > Bog-1198. Next base: position 21,365 of record DATAYO010000046.1, read on the forward strand.
CAACTGTTCAGGGATGAAATGAAAATCCTTCCGTGTTTCTGCGTAGTCGCTGCCGCCGGCCTGGTATCGGCGTGCGGGGGAACAACACCGGTCACTGCCCTGACGGCCGCAGCACTCGATGCGTCGAGCACCACGGTCGCGATGAACGGGTCGGTAACGCTCTCGTGGTCGTCGAGCAACGCCAGCTCCTGCAGCGCCTCGGGCGGATGGACGGGAACGCTCGCGACGAGCGGCAGCCGCAGCACCGGACCGCTCAGCAGCGACACCACCTATACCTTGACGTGCACCGGCGCCGGGGGCAGCAGCCAGCCCGCGACGGTGAAGATCGTCATCGCGACGCCCGATGCTCCCACGGGGACGCTGACGGCCAATCCAACTTCCATTACCGCGGGCAGCGCATCGACGCTCAGCTGGACGTCGACGAACGCCACCTCATGCTCCGCCTCCGGGGCCTGGAGTGGAGCGCTGGCCACCAGCGGTACCCAGGGCACCGGGGCGCTGACCGCCACTTCCACTTACTCGTTGACCTGCAGTGGAAGCGGCGGCACCAGCGCTCCGGTCACCGCCGTGGTCACGGTCACGCCGGTGCAGGCGCAACCCGTCCCCGCCGCCACGCTCAGCGCGGCACCGTCCGCGCTCGCCACCGGTGCCGCGTCGACCTTGACGTGGAGCTCGAGCAACGCGACGGCCTGTACGGCGTCCGGAGGATGGAGCGGCGCGCTGGCGCCGAGCGGCAGCCGCAGCACCGGACCCCTGACGGCAACCACCGGCTACTCGCTGGTGTGCACGGGCGCCGGCGGCACGAGCGCTCCGGCTGCCACAACGGTTACGGTCATTTCGGTACCGACCGTCATGCTCAGCGCCGCTCCGACCGCGGTCGCGAGCGGCGCCGCATCGACCTTGACGTGGAGCTCGACCAATGCCACCGCCTGTACGGCATCCGGGGGATGGAGCGGCGCGCTGGCGCCGAGCGGCAGCCGCAGCACCGGACCCCTGACGGCAACCACCGGCTATTCGCTGGTGTGCACCGGCGCCAGTGGCACGAGCGCTCCGGCATCCACGGCGGTCACCGTCGTTCCGGCACCGACCGTTACGCTCAGCGCCGCTCCGACCGCGGTCGCGAGCGGCGCCGCATCGACCTTGACGTGGAGCTCGACCAACGCGACGGCCTGTACGGCATCCGGCAACTGGAGCGGCGCGCTGGCGCCGAGCGGCAGCCAAAGCACCGGGCCATTGAGCACAGCCGCCAGCTATTCGCTGGTGTGTACCGGCATCGGTGGCACGAGCAGCCCCTCGACGGTTACGGTCAGCACCCTGCCTGCACCGACTGCCGTGCTGTCGGTTTCCCCCACGGTGGTGGCGCCGGGTGGCGCGGCCACTTTGAGCTGGAGCTCGACCAACGCCACGGCCTGTACGGCATCCGGGGGATGGAGCGGCGCGCTGGCGCCGAGCGGCACCCGCAGCACCGGCGCGGTCAATGCGACCACGGCCTACTCCTTGACCTGCAGCGGCCCCGGGGGCAACAGCCCGGCGGTCTCGGCCACGCTCACGGTATCGAACGTCACGATGAGCATCTCGCCGACCCACGCGGCGATCACTCTCACTGGCACGCAGCAGTTCACCGCCACCGTACCGGGAGGCGGAGCCGCCACCTGGACGGTCGACGGAATTGCCAACGGTGACAGCACGGTCGGCACCATCAGCTCCGCCGGTCTGTACACCGCAGGTCACGCCGGCGCGCATTCCGTGGTGGCGACCAGCGTGGCGAACCCGACGCAGTCGGCGACGGCGACGGTGGCGGTCACCGACCTCGCCGGCGTCTACACCTACCACAATGACCTGTCGCGGGACGGCGTGAACAGCCAGGAGTACGCGCTGACCACCACCAACGTGTCGAGCGCATTCGGCAAACTCACCTCCTGTCCGGTTGACGGGGCGATTTATGCGCAGCCGCTCTGGGCAGCCAACGTGCAGGTGAATGGTGCCAAGCACAACGTCGTATTCGTGGCGACCGCGCACGACAGCCTGTATGCATTCGATGCCGACTCCGTTCCGTGCACCTCGCTCTGGCGGATCAGCCTGATCGACACGACGCACGGTGGGACGTCCGGTGAAACTCCCGTACCCACCACGCTGGTTGGAGTCGGCACCCACGACATCCAGCCGGAGATCGGCGTCACCGGAACACCGGTCATCGACCCCACTACCGGCAACCTCTATGTCGTGTCCAAGTCGGTGAATTCGGCGCAAACGACGTTCTATCAGCGGCTGCACGCCATCGACATCGCCACGGGAAACGAGAGGAGCGGATCTCCGATCATGGTCACGGCCACCGTCCCAGGCACGGGCGACGGCGGCAACACGGTGACCTTCAACGTCAAGCAGGAAAATCAGCGAGGGGGCCTGGTGCTTGCCAACGGCAATGTGTACATACCCTGGGGGTCCCACGAGGACAGCGTGCCGTGGTACGGGTGGATGATGGCGTATAGATACGACGGTACCTCCTTTACCCAAACTTCGGCATTCAACACCGAGCCGAACCTGCAGGACGGCGGTATCTGGATGGCGGGAGAGGCGCCGGCGGTGGACGCGGACGGAAATCTGTACCTCTCGACCGGCAACGGCGCGTTCGACGCCGACAGCGTCACACCGCCCAACAATGACTACGGCGATTCTCTGTTGCAGTTGAGCCCATCGCTCGGCGTCAAGCAGTACTTCACGCCCTCGGACGAGGTGACGCTCTACGAGAATGATAAAGACTTCGGATCAGGGGGCGCTGCGCTACTGGCGGACCTGAACGGCAGCACCGTGACTCATGCGCTGGTCTGCGGAGGAAAGGACGGGAATCTCTATGTCTTGAATCGCGACATGCTTGGCGGTGCAGCAAGTCTCTATGTACAGCAGATCGTTCTGGGTCACGGTTTATTTTCGACGGCAGCACTCTGGAATAACCATTTATTCGTTGCACCCGTCGGCAGTGTACTGCTGGCCTACCAAATGACCCCGCCGACCGTGCAGTTCAATTTCAACTCCAGTTCCGCCCATACCTACGGCTTTCCGGGCGCGACACCCTCCGTGTCCGCCTCGGGAACGCAGAGCGGTCTTGTCTGGGCACTCGATACCAGCGGCTACTGCACGAGCCAATCGCATGCATGCGGCCCCGCCGTGCTGCACGCGTACGATGCGACCGATCTCGCGACGGAACTCTGGAACAGCTCCATGAACGCCGCGGATACCGCCGGCTACGCCGTGAAATTCACCGTTCCGACCGTCGCCAACGGCCGCGTGTACATAGGGACGCGCGGAAACAACATCGGCGGTGCAGAGAACTCGACCAGCATTCCCGGCGAGCTCGACATCTACGGGCTGAAGCCGTAGCAGAGTGGGGCGACCACGCCCCTTCGGTCGATGCTCCCGCTGCGACCGACGCTCCTGCTCCGACAGAGTAATCCCACGCGCACTTTGCCGCTCATGCGGACTTTACAGCGATGAGCGGGGGACTAGTGTGTGTCCCCCCGATATGGTGTTACGGAGGTTCCCATGGCGAAACAAGCAAAGAAGCGCGAGCAATCGACCGGCTCGTCAGAGTCGCCGAGCGCCACACCGCAGTCAGCCGCGACAGCGCAGTCAGGCGCGACAGCGCAGGCAGCCGCGGCAGCGCAGTCAGCCGCGCAAAGCAACGCCCGAACATCGTCGCAAAGCTCTGCGGAAGATGCCATCGCTTTGCTCAAGGCCGACCACAGGAAGGTGGAAGAGATTTTTCGGAGCTTCAAAGCGGCGAGCTCGGCGGATGAGAAACAAAAGCTCGCGGAGCAGGCCTGCACCGAGCTGACGGTCCACACGATCCTGGAGGAAGAGATCTTCTATCCGGCATGCCGGGAAGCCCAGGTCGAGAGCGAAGCCCTCGATGAGGCGCAAGTCGAGCACGACAGCGTCAAGGTCATGATCGCGGGGATCGAGGCGGCGTCTCCGGGCGAGGACTTTTATGACGCCAAGGTGACGGTGCTCTCCGAGTACGTCAAACACCATGTCGCGGAAGAGGAAAAGGACGACGGCATTTTCTCGAAGGCGCAGGAGGCGGCCATCGACTTGAAGCAGCTGGGGGACCGCATACGCACCAGAAAGCAGGCGTTGACTGCGCAGGGATCAAACCCCGCGCCACCCCGGATCCGCTCATTCGATATCAATGATGTCTCACAGCGCGAAATCAAACCGGAGGAAAGACATATGAATAGACAGTATGAACGGCCTCGAGACGACCAAGGCAGATTCGAGAGCGATGACCGCGGCGACCGCTCGCGTAGCCGGAGCTACTCGCGAGGCCGCGACGATGACGATTATGAGGAGAGCCGATCGGGCAGCGGTCGCGGCTGGTACGGCGACCCCGAGGGTCATGCCCGTGCCTCCGAAGAGGGTTGGGAGCACCGAGGCGGCGGCTACCGGCGCGGCTATTCCTCGCGCAGCGAGCGGGACGAGGACGACGACCGGCGCTCATCGGGGCGAGGCCATGGCGGCTGGTACGGCGATTCCGGGGGCCATTCCCGCGCGTCCGAGGAGGGCTGGGAGGGTCGTGGCGGCGGCTCGCGGCGCGGCTATTCGTCCCGCAGCGAGCGGGACGAGGATGACGATCGGCGCTCGTCGGGCCGAGGCCATGGCGGCTGGTTCGGCGACTCCGAGGGCCATTCCCGGGCTTCCGAGGAAGGCTGGGAGCATCGCGGCGGCGGCTCACGACGCGGCTACTCCTCACGCAGCGAGCGGGACGAGGACGACGACCGGCGCTCGTCGGGACGTGGCCATGGCGGCTGGTTCGGCGACTCCGAGGGTCATTCACGGGCATCCGAAGAGGGCTGGGAGAGTCGCGGCGGCGGCTCACGACGCGGCTATTCCTCGCGCAGCGATCGCGATGACGACGACAACGGCCGTTCGTCGGGCCGAGGCCATGGCGGCTGGTTCGGCGACTCCGAGGGCCATTCCCGCGCGTCCGAGGAAGGCTGGGAGCATCGCGGCGGCGGTTCGCGGCGCGGCTATTCCTCGCGCAGCGACCGCGACGAGGACGACAACGGCCGCTCGTCGGGACAGGGCCGGGGCTGGCGCGGCGATCCGGAAGGTCACGCCGAAGCGGCGCGGCAGCGCTCCCGGCACTGATTGCGCCCACGCTACCCGCGGACGGTCCCGAGCCGGTGAGTCTCGGGGCGTCCGCGGAGTCGCATCCGCGCTTGGGAATGAGCATTCGTCGGTTCACATTCATCGAGGCGCGCCCATGAGCCAACCAGACAGCCAACCCGACAGCGTACCGGCTCGCCGACCTGCGGCCGACTGGAGCTTGGCGCGTGCGCGCCGGGCCCGGCGCCGCGCCAGAGCGCACGCCGCGGCGATCCAGGTCCCGCCGGAAGATCTGTATCGTGCCCTGGTGGCCGCGATCGCGGCCAGTGCGGGAGTGTGGTGGCGCTGAGTCGACCGTCGCGCCGGCCAACCCATGGCCGGTCAATCGGGCCCTGGCCCATCAGTCGCTCCAATCAGTCGCTGCTTTGCAGCGGCTTCGATATCGATTCGAGCGATTTGCCGGCGGCCTCGATCCCGATGAGCCATTCGGCGATGGCGCCTGCCAGCATCAGCGCTGCGCCCAGCAAGTAGCCGGACATCACTCGATCTCTCGAGCCGCTCGCAATGAGCGCACCGAACAGCGCGGGCGCCCCGACTCCGCCGATGAGCGTGCCCAGGGCATAGAACACGGCGATGGCAAAGGCGCGGATCTCGAGCGGAAAGATTTCGCTCACCGTCAGATACGCGGCGCTCGCCGCGGAGGAGGCGGTGAAGAATATGAGGGCAAAACAGATGATCAGAGCCTTCAGGCCGAGCGTGCCGGTCGCGAACAAAACGGCGGTCGCGGCAAGCAATCCTGCGGCGCTGCCGTACGCGGCCGTGATCATCGGCTTGCGGCCGATCTTGTCGAACAGCGGGCCGAGCACCAGCGGCCCGAGGAAGCTCGACACCGCGAACGGCAGCAGCTGCAGCGGGATTTTCGCATCCGGCACACCGAAGAATTTCTTCGCCACCAGGCCGAAGGTGAAGAAAACCGCGTTGAAGAAGAACGCCTGTCCGACCATGAGGATCAGCCCGAGCAAGGAGCGGCGGCGATTCTCGCCCAGCATGTTCTTGAAGATCTCACCCCACGGCGTGTGATCGCGCGGCCTGATCTTGAGCTTCGTGCCTTCGACGTGCGGCAGCTTGCCGTGCGTTGCGGCCACCTGGTTCTCGATGCCGCCGACGATGCGCTCGGCCTCCTGTTCCTTACCGCGCAGCATCAGCCAGCGTGGGCTCTCGGGGACGGACAGCCGCAGCAACAGCACGCCCAGTCCCAGGGAGCCTCCCACCGCAAAGCCGAGCCGCCAGCCCCAATGGGGTGAAATCGCATGCCCGCCCAGGAGGTAGAGCGCCGCCAACGAGCCCACGGTCGCGCCCACCCAAAAGGTCGCATTGACCATGAGATCCACCGTGCCGCGCACCTTGCCCGGAATCAGCTCATCGACGGCGGAGTTGATGGCGGCATATTCCCCGCCGATACCGAGCCCGGTGAAGAAGCGGCAGATGAAGAACATCGCCGCATCGACCGAGAGGCCGGTGCCGAGGGTCGCAAGCGAGTAGGTCGCGAGCGTCACCAGAAAGAGCTTCCTGCGCCCAAGCCGGTCGGTCAGATGCCCGAACAGCAAAGCGCCGCTGACCGCGCCGGCGAGGTAGGTGGTGGCGGCCGCGGCGACTTCCTGATCCGACAGCGACAGGCCATTCCTGCTCTGGAGAATGCCGGAGAGCGAGCCGACCAGCGTGACTTCGAGGCCGTCCAATATCCAGGAGGTGCCGAGTGCGATGATGATGCGTGCGTGCCAGCCCGACCACGGCAGCCGATCCATGCGCGCCGGAACGTCCGTCTCGATGGCCGGCGCGCGCGCGGCGCTCATCGAGGCTCCGATTCGTGGGTGAGGATGCTGATGGTGCCGTTGCGCTCTATCGCGTGGCCGGCGGGATCAGCTGCTCAATGTTGGTGTCCATACGCCTTCATCACGTCCTGCGGTCCGCCAAATTGCTGCACGGACAAACTCTTGATGACGTCGATAACCTCATCCGGTGCATCGTTGCTTCTCGCGGCGCGCAAGAGCTCGTCCTTGCTCGCCGGATACTCGATACCTTTCAAATACAGCTGCACATTCGCCGGTGAATGCCCGCCCAAACCTCTGGCCATGACGACTGCCTCCGTATAGAAGTACAAGCATGACGATGCAGCAGCACCATGGCGTGCGCCGTCGGCGTGGCACCCGCCCGGGCGCTGGTGAATGACGACAATAAATGTCGGCGATCCGGAATAGATGCGCCGATGTCCATGTACGCCGACGTCCATGTACTAAGGTGACCTTTGTAGTTTACCTTCATATCTGCTATGCTACGCGGGTGAAAAGAGCATCCGACCGTGCGTCTGTCATGGCGGCCGAGCTGCGAGTGGTCCTCGGCAAGCTCAGGCGCCGGTTGCGGGAGCACGCGAACAAGGGAGATCTGTCCCTGTCCCAGCTCGCGGTGCTCGGCACCCTCGATCGCGAGGGCCCCGCCACCGTCACCACGCTCGCGCGCGCCGAAGGAGTGCGCCCGCAATCGATGGGCGCCACCATCGCCGCTCTGGAAGAAGCGGGCCTGGTGAGCGGAATGCCCGATCCCGGCGACGGCAGGCAGGTGATGCTGTCCCTCACCGACAAAGCGCGCAGCTGGATCAAGGCCAGCCGCGACGCGCGCGAAGACTGGCTGTCCCAGGCAATTCGTTCGCATCTCAGCGCGACGGAGCAGGAAGAGCTCGCTTGCGCGGTGGGGCTGCTGCGCCGGATCGTCGATTGAACACCGCCACACCTCAGTCACGATCGAACACCGATCAAAGGACATCGACCATGGCCATAAGCCCCTTGGACGCCAAAACCGCACTGGTGATCATCGACCTGCAGAAGGGCATCGTCTCCTACCCGACCGCACATCCCATCGGCGAGGTGGTGCGGCAGGCCGGCGAGCTGGCGGCCGCCTTCCGCCGGCATCACTTGCCGGTGGTGCTCGTCAACGTGGCGGGAGGAGCCCCGGGCCGCACGCAGCAACCGGCGGCCGTCGCCGAACCACCGGCGGATTGGACCGAGCTGGTCCCGGCGCTCAACCGTCAGCCGCAAGACCACGTGGTCACCAAGCGCACCTGGGGCGCTTTCACCAATACCAATCTCGAGGCGCACCTGCAGCGGCTCGGCGTCACGCAGATCGTGCTCGCCGGGGTCGCGACCAGCATCGGCGTCGAGTCGACCGCGCGCCATGCGCACGAGCTCGGCTTCCATGTCGCCCTCGCCGTCGATGCGATGACCGATCTCAGCCTCGATGCGCACAACCATTCGGTGACGCGCATCTTCCCGAGGCTCGGCGAGAACGGCACGACGCACGAGATTCTCGAGCTTCTGAAGAAAAGGCTCGAGTAGCGGTGAGAGGCGCCTTCCGCTCGCTGCGCAACTACAACTACCGCATCTGGGCGGCCGGCGCGCTGGTATCGAATGTCGGCACCTGGATGCAGCGCACGGCGCAGGACTGGCTGGTGCTCGCCGAGCTCACCCACAGGAACGCCACCGCGCTCGGCATCGTCATGGCGCTGCAATTCGGCCCGCTCGCGCTGATGCTGCCGCTGTCGGGATTCGCCGCCGATCACTTCGATCGCCGCAAGCTCCTGATCGCCACCCAGGCGACGATGGGCCTGCTGTCCTTGGGCCTCGCCCTCCTCACCCTGTCCGGCCTCGTCCGGCTGTGGCAGGTGTACCTGTTCGCGTTTCTGCTGGGATGCGTGAGCGCCTTCGATTCGACGGCGCGGCAGACCTTCGTCTCGGAGCTGGTGGGCGAGGAGGACCTGTCGAACGCGGTGGGCCTGAACTCCACTTCCTTCAACGTCGCGCGCACGATCGGTCCGGCAATCGCCGGCTTCATGATTGCCGCGGTGGGGACGGGCTGGGTCTTCCTCATCAATGCGATGTCGTTTCTCGGCGTGCTGTCTTCGCTCTATGCGCTGCGGGTCGATCGGCTGCATCGCAGCGTCCGGGCCACCGGCGGCGGCGGCAGTGCCCTGCTCGAGGGGCTGCGCTATGTCTGGCGGCGGCCCGACATCCGGGCGGTCCTGGTGATGCTGTTTCTGATCGGCACCTTCGGCATCAACTTCCCGATCTTCATCTCGACCATGTCGGTCGGCGTATTTCACGCCGGCGCGAGCGAATTCGGCTTGCTGTCGTCCATGCTCGCGATCGGATCAGTCGCGGGGGCACTGCTCTCCGCCCGCCGTGAGAACCCCGGACTGCCGGTGATCACGGCCGCGGCGGGGATCTTCGGGTTCGGCTTCTGTGTCGCGGCGCTGATGCCGAGCTACGGGCTGTTCGGCGGAGCGCTGGTCATCATCGGCCTGTCGGCGCAAACGTTCACCACCTCGGCGAACGTGACGCTGCAACTCTCGACCGAGCCCGAGATGCGCGGGCGGGTGATCGCGTTGTTCCTCGCCATTGCCGTCGGCGCCACGCCGATCGGGGCGCCGCTGGTCGGCTGGGTGGCCGATACGCTCGGCCCGCGCTGGGCGCTGGCGGTCGGCGCCGCCTCGGGATTCGGCGCGGTCCTGGTCGCCTGGCGGTACCTTGCGAAGCATCGGGGGCTCAAGGTGCGGGTTGCCCGCGGGCGCCTGAACTTCGAGCTCGGGCCCGCCGCGCGCCACTGAGGCAACGGCGGCCCGGGGCCGTCTTGCCGGCCGGAGCCGCCTCGCGTGCGTCTAACCCGCGGCGGGGCCCGCAAGCAGTCTCGTGGTCGCCATGCCGAGCAATGTCATGGCCAGCGAACCACCGACATGCAGCACGATCGCGCTCGCGAACAGCCCGTAACGCTGTTGCTCGAACAGGGTGGTGATCTCGGCGGAGAAAGTCGAGAACGTGGTCAGGCCGCCGCAAAAACCCGTCGTGATCAACAGGCGCCATTCAGGGGCGAGCGCCGGTGTCCTCGCAAAGAACGCGATGGCGGCGCCTATGACATAGGCGCCGATGAGATTCGCGGCCAAGGTGCCGGGTGGAATGGATGGGAACGCCGCGTTCAGTCCGAGGCCGAGTATCCAGCGAAGCCACGCACCGACGGCGGCGCCGACCCCAATGGCGATGATCGCAAGCGCGCTCAGCTCGCGACCGCCAAAGGGGCCTCTTCCGCCGCCTGCGGATGACGACGGACGATGCGACGATCGGGAAAGGCGATCGGTTGCCGCGCATGGCGGCGATCGATCATGCGCGGCTCCGCCGCGTTCGCGAGTGCCGGTCGCCTCTGCCCCTCATGGGAATACTCGCGGCTGGCGGTGAGCAGCGCCAGATTCATCAGCTGCAGGCTCCGGCGGGCCGCCACCATGACCTTCATGCGGGCGCGATCCGTCTGTGCGTAGCGTGCCACGACCTCGAGGGCGATGCGCGGATGGTCGTCGTCGTATTTCGCGTGATTGCGGAACCACTTCGTGGTTCGCGGATTCATGGTTACGCCCTCCCGTGAACCGTAGGCCTCGAAGGCGCTGATCAGTCCGCGGGTGAGATCACCGGTCGCACCCTCGATGGCGAAGCTGGTGGCGGCGATCGCCTCGGCGAGCGACCCTTTGGCGTTGATGAACCAGATCCAGTCGCTCAGCGACTGAACGTCGCGCAGCATCGGCCGGTCGCCCTCCGCCACGGCCATCATCTCGGCGCGCGACAGGCCGAAGCCCTCGCCCATCCACAGCCAGTGCTCGGCATGCGCCTTTTCCACCCGGATGTTGTCGATCAGGAAGGAGCGCGAGTACTCGTCCTCGACCTTGATGAGTGCCTCGGCCAGGAACTTGGGAAAGGCGTGTACGAAGGGGTACAGCTGCAGGCACCAGCCGCGGATGGCATCCGTGGACCAGCTGCCGTTGGCGAGTCTGGTGGCCCATTCACCCGCCACGAGCTCATTCCAGTCCGGCTGGACGTAGAGTTTGAGCGTATTGATCCAGGGATTCTCGGTTGCTAGCTCGTGCGGGGCGTCCACCAAATACTCCTACTTTGAATTTGACAAAATCCGGGAGAGGTCGAAAATACAGCGCGCCGCCCGACCGGACCCACGTGCGGTTACCGTGATGCAGTTCACCTTTTTCACAGCTTGAGCATCCCTCGTCGCGATTATTGAGAAGCAGTCCGCGCTTCAGTTCGTATTATGGTGAGTCTAAAGCCGGGAAGATGACATGTGCAACCGCGTTGCCGGCCGGAACGGCGTTAGGGGACTCACCTACACCGCGCGCCAGCCGGCTCATGGGCACCCCCGGCAATAGCCAGGAGCGGCGCGAGGCGTGATATCTCTCTCGGTATGAGCCGGTCCGGATAGCTAGGCTTACAGGTAGTTTCCGCATCCCGATGAAGGGGAGGAAAGTCAAAGCTCCGAGGCCCTCCGGGATGAAGCAACTGCACGGCAGCCCCAACGATTCGAACGGGATATCGCGATTGGCGATTCGCTTCGTCGCGCCCGTGCTCCTCTCGTTGACGGTGATGCTGGTGGCAGCCGTTTGCAGCATCGAGCTGCTCTCCACCATTCGGGCCTGGGTGGGCGGCGAAAGCCTGTATTCCAAGGGCCAGAAGAACGCGACCTATTACCTGTCGCAGTACACGCAGTCGCATTCCGAAGAGGATTATCGGCTCTATCAGTCGGCCATCACCTTCCCGCTCGGAGATTGGAAGGCGCGGCTCGCGCTGCAACACCCCCCCATCGACATGGAGGCCGTACGCGCCGGATTTCTCGAGGGCGGCAGCGATCGCGCCGACATCGAAAGCATCATCATGGTTTTCCGGCTGTTCGGCGCTCTGGGCCCGGTGCGGCATGCGATCGACATCTGGACCGAGGGCGACAGCTACACGCTGCGCATCTGCGCGCTCGCGGCGCAGGCGCACCCGGCGGACGGGGTCGAGGTACCGCCGGCGGAGCTGGCGCGCATTCGAGCGGAGCTGCACCTGATCAACGGCGAGTTGACGCCGCTCGCGGCCCGCTTCTCGGCCACCCTCGGCAATCTGGCGCGCACCACCCGCACGCTGCTGATACTGGCGCTCGCCATCGGCACGGGAATCACCGGGTTCTTGTGCATCGAGGTGACGCGGGCGCGCGTGCGCGAGCGCGACGCCAAGGAGCGGGGGCTCGCGCGCTTGACGGAGCTGTATGCGGCCTTGAGCCAGACCAGTCAGCTCATCTCCCGGGTGCGTGACCGTCAGCAGCTGTTCGAGGAGCTTTGCCGGATCTGCGTCGGTCCGAGCGGCCTGATGCTCGCGGCCGTGGGCCTGTGGAGGCGCGAGCTGTCCAGCATTGAATTCGTGGCCGCGCACGGCGAGCGGCAGTCCCACCTCACGACCGTAAGGACGGATTTCGCGGGCGCGATGGGAGAGCCCGAGGCGCTGCATACGCCGCTCTACACGCGCCGATCCCGGGTGCTCAACGGCGCGGACCAGGCGCGCCGGGAATTTCCCTCGGATGCGTCCTTCCCCTTGATGTGTCAGAACGAGGTCGTCGGGGTGCTCTGCGTCTTTTCGCGCGAGGAGCATTACTTTCGGAAAGACATCGTCGAGCTCCTGGAGCAGCTCGCGATGGAGGCGTCCTTCGCGCTCGACAGCCTGTATCGGGACGCCGAGCGCCGCCAGCAGGCATCGGTGATGGCGGACCAGAACCGCATTCTCAACCTGATCGCTTCCGGAGCGGAGTTGCAGGTCATCCTGAAGACGCTGGCGGAGTTCGTGGAGAGCCAGTGCGACGGAACCCTCTGCTCGCTGGTCGCGCAGAACCCGGTCGGAACCGGCGTCTGCGCGGGCGTGTCACCCTCGATGCCTGCGAACTTCGACGCGGTCGCGGGAGAGGCCGTGCTCGAGGCGGGCGAGGTGCAGCGGATCAGCGCACGACCGATCTTCGGCAGCAAGGATCAGCTGCTCGGCACCCTGTCGCTGTACGCGCGGCGCGGCGCGGAGGCGCCGCGGCCGAATGCCCAGCTCGTCGGCATCTGCGTGAATCTGGCCGGCATCGCGATCGAGAGCTGCCAGGCGGCGGATCGCATCCGGCATCTGGCCCACCATGATGACCTCACCGGGCTGCCGAACCGCCTGCTGTTCAATTACCAGCTCCACATGGCGCTCGCTCGAGCGGAACGCGCCGGCACCGCGGCGGCGGTCCTGTTTCTGGATCTGGACCGATTCAAGATCATCAACGACACGCTCGGTCACGATGCGGGCGACACGGTGCTGCGGCAGATAGCAAGCCACCTGCGCGCCTGCGTGCGCGGCACGGACACCCTGGCACGCGTCGGCGGCGACGAGTTCACGCTGCTGGTGGAGCACCCCGCCGAGATGCACGATCTCGGCGCCATTGCTCAAAAATTGCTCGTTGCCATGTCCAGTCCGCTCACGATCAACGGCAATGTCTATCAGCTGTCCGGAAGCATCGGCATCGCCGTGTATCCGAAGGACGGCGCCGACGGCGCCTCGCTCCTGAAGAACGCCGACATCGCCATGTATCGGGCCAAGTCGTCGGGCAGGAACAATTTTCAGTTCTACTCGAGCGAGATCAACGAGCACAGCGTGGAGCGGCTCACCCTGGAGAATCAATTGCGGCAGGCGGTGGCGCGGCGCGAGTTCGAGATCCACTACCAGCCCAAAGTGGATATTCCGACCGGCGGCATCGCAGGCGCCGAAGCGCTGGTGCGGTGGCGGCATCCGCAAAGGGGACTGCTGCTGCCGGCTGAATTCATCGGCGTGGCCGAGGAAGTCGGGCTGATCGGCTCCATCGGCAGCTTCGTGCTGGAAACCGTGTGCACGGACATCGTCCGCTGGCGCGAGGGCGGCTATCCGGCGCCGCGTGTGGCCATGAACCTGTCGGCCCAGCAGTTTGCCGATTCGCGCCTGCTCGACAACCTTCATCAGGTCCTGCAGCGCACGGGGTGCGATCCGCGGCTGCTGGAGTTCGAGATCACCGAGAGCGTGGTGATGACCAATCCCGGCAAAGCGCTGCAGCTGCTCGAGCAGATCAAGATCCACGGCATCACCCTGGCGATCGATGATTTCGGGACCGGGCACTCCTCGCTCGCCTACTTGAAACGCTTCCCGGTCGACAGCGTGAAGATCGACTACACCTTCGTGCGCGACATGGCGGTGGATCCCGACGATGTCGCGATCATCAAGGCGATCATCGCGTTGGGACATTCATTGAACTTGAAGATCGTCGCCGAAGGAGTCGAATCGGCGACGCAGCTCGAGATCTTGCGGCGCTTCCAGTGCGACGAATTCCAGGGATTTCTGTTCAGCGAGGCGGTCCCCGCCGAACGGTTCGAGGTCTTTCTGGCGAACGGCGTCCGGCCGCAGCCGGCGGTCTCCGGGCAGGCCCCGCGGCGCGCGGCGCGCTGATTCCATGCGCTCGTCCCGATCCTCGCTCGTCGCTGTCTTCTCGCTCGGTCTGGCCCTGCTCGGCCTGGTCCAGGCCGGCTCGAGCCACGCCGGCGTGGAGGTCATCGATCCGCACGCGCTCTACCCCGAGGGCCCGCTCTGGGACCGGGGCCGCCTGCTATTCGTCGAATACGCGGGTCCGGGCATCAAGGTCTGGGACGGCAAGGGCACGAAAGTCTGGTGGCGCCGAGAGCATTGCGGGGCGGATGCGCTGATCCATTTTCGCGATGATCATCTCCTCGTCGCCTGCTACGACGGAAATTACCTGGTCGAGCTCGATGCGAAGGGCAGGACCTTGCGCACCTTCGACAAGGACAGCGCGGGCAAGCCGTTCGTGGGCCCGAATGACTTCTCGAGCGACGGCCACGGCGGCGTGTACTTTTCGGCGTCCGGGGTATTCGACATCAAGGCACCCATCACCGGTGCCGTGCTCCACCTGTCGGGGGACGGGCGGGACATCCGGGTGGTAGCCGACACCATTCATTATTCGAACGGCCTGACCCTGTCGAAGGACGGCACGCATCTGCTCGTCGCCGAGATGCTCGCCGGCAGAGTCTTGTCCTTCCCCATCGAAGCCAACGACACGCTGGGCCCTCGGACCGTGTGGGCGCGCCTCCAAGACCTGGCGCCGCCGACACCGAACGAGGATGCGTACAACGGCCCGGACGGCATCAAATTGGGGCCCGACGGCAACTACTACATCGCGCAGAACGGCTCGGGCCGCGTGCTCGTGGTCACCGAGGAGAAAAAGCTGGTCCGCGCCATCGAGGTGGGGACCCGCTACGTGACCAACGTGGGCTTCGGGCAGAAAGGATCGCCTGATGTGTTCATCACGGGCGCGTTCGACCCGTGGAAGGCACCGTTCCCGGGAGCGGTGTATCGCTGGACGCCATGACCGCACAGCCCTGCGCATGACGGGGCAGCCCTGCGCATGACGGGGCAGCCCCGCGCATGACGGGGCAGCCCTGCGCCACGACCGGGCACCCCGCCCTGTAGGAGGATTCCTATCCGGCACCGCGGCATCGGTGAACATAATTCGCCTTCCGCGAAACTCCGGGCGTGGTGTAATGGGGCCGGTGCATCGATCCGTGCCGCCACGGATAGTATTACCCCATCAGGTTCCGACCCCCGTGAGGCCTGCCCATGTCCGTCAACGCATTCGACGCCGCCCTGGCCGGAGAGAGTGTCCTCGTCACCGAGACCCGCATGGAAGATCTGCAGCTGCTGGGTCGCGTCGGCAGCACCTCGTTCGTGATTTCCGGATCGCGCCGCAATTTCTCGCCCGAGAGCCTGAACCCGTACGAGCTCATGGGAGCTGCGCTCGGTTCATCGACGGCCATGACGGTGCGCCGCTATGCGGATCGCATGGAGCTGCCGCTGGTTCGAGTCCAGGTGAGCGTCTCCCACCACCCGAGCGGAGAACAGAGCAAAGCCGTGTTCGAGCGCAGGATCATCCTGGAGGGCGACGAACTCAGCGATGAGCAAAGGCAACGTCTGCTCGATATCGCCGACCACTGTCCGGTGGACCAGACCCTCGCTTATGGAGCCGAGATCCATACCTCCATGAGCACCGACCACCAGATCGCGGCGGCGCCGGCGACCTCCGACTATATCCGCGACATCGACGACCGGATCAGCGCCCTGCAGGAGACCTTGTCGCCGACGGAGTAGACTCCGGGTCCGTGAGGACCGTCACCGCCGTTCGCTACGTCACGCCGCTGCGCGAGGGGGGCTCGTTGCCCGCCATCGTCGAGGCCGATGATGAGGGGCTGTACGTGCTGAAGTTTCGCGGCGCCGGTCAGGGTCCAAAGGCGCTGATCGCGGAGCTGCTCGCCGGCGAGATCGCCCGCCTGCTGGAATTGCCGGTGCCGGAAATCGTGTTCATGGAGCTGCCGGTGGAGCTGGCGCGCACCGAGCCGGATGCCGAGATCCAAAGCCTGATCCGGGCGAGCGGCGGTCTGAACATCGCGCTCGACTATCTGCCGGGGTCCATCACCTTCGATCCGCTGGTCTACGTACCGGATGCCGAGCTGGCCTCGGCCATCGTCTGGTTCGACGCGTTCGTGTGCAACGTCGATCGGACGGCTCGAAACGTCAACATGCTGCTGTGGCACCGGCGTCCGTGGCTGATCGACCACGGCGCCGCGCTCTACTTTCATCACGGCTGGACCCGCGAGAGCCGCCCCGCGGCGACGCCCTTCCCGATGATCAAGGACCATGTGCTGCTGGGCCTCGCCGCCTCGCTCCTGTGCGCCGACGCCCAGTTGAAGTCGCGCCTGCCGCCGGACAAGCTCGCGGACCTCGTCGAGCGGATTCCCGGCACCTGGCTCGAGGAGGACAGCGGCTTTTCGCACGCCGCCGAGCAGAGGGCTGCTTACCTGAGCTTCTTCTACCGGCGTCTCGAGGAATCGGAGGTGTTCGTGCGAGAGGCGATCCGCGCGCGCGCGGCGCAATCATGAGCGCGCTCTGCACTTACGATTACGCGATCGTGCGGGTGGTGCCGCGCGTCGAGCGTGGAGAATTCGTCAATGCCGGCATCATCCTGTCCTGCGACGTGGAGCGGATCCTGCGGGCGCGAATCGAGCTCGACGAGCGCCGGCTGCTCGCGCTCGAGCCGCATGCCGATCTCGCTCTCATCCGGGATGCGCTGGCGATCATTCCGGCACTGTGCGCAGGCGGCCCACAGGCCGGACCCCTCGGCGCGATGTCGGAGCGCGAGCGCTTCCACTGGCTGGTCTCGCCCAAGAGCACCATCGTGCAGACATCGCCGGTGCACACCGGCCGGTGCGCCGATCTCGAAGGAGCGCTCGAGCATTTGATGGCCACCATGGTGCGGCGCTGACCGGGATCGCGGCGCTGACCGGGATCGCGCCGCCGGCGGGGATTCGGCGCCGCCTACCGGGTCAGGGCCTTGAGCTCGCGAAGCGCGAACTCGAACTCGCCGGTGTGGTCGATTTGCCCCCACTCGGTCTGCAGGAGCCGCTGCGCCTGAACGCGCTGCCCCATGTTCACGTCGGCCGCCGCCGTGACGGTGGTGAGATAGGTCAGATCGGCGGGCGAATCGGCCCAGCGCGGCGCGAGCAGGTCCTGGCCGAGTCCCGCGATGGCCGGCGAGTCGCGCCGTGCGATCGCCGCCCAAAGATCGAGCCACGCCTTGTCGGCACCGGTGGCGTTGCGATAACAGCCGCTCGCCTGCACGCGGCTCCAGAGGGGCTGAAGCTCGGCGGGACTCAAGTAGGGCGCGGTGTCGTCGCTCAAGCTCCGAACGGCGTCCTGCCATTCGCCGCGCGCCGGTGACGCGCCGGCGCAGGCATCCCCGGCCGTGCCGACGAGCCAGACCGATCGCGCGGTCGCCGGATCCAGCTCCTCGAGTCTGCCGCTCATCAGCGCCCGGCGGATGTCGAGCGCGCGCTGCACCCGGTGATCGCGGATCACTGCGCTCGCCGCCGAGGGCTCGAGCGTCGCGCCGCGCGGCGGCCCATGCCCGAGCAGTTCCAGGAAGGGGATGGGCAGCACGGTGAGCGCGGGCAGCTCCTTGGCGTTGGCCTCGAGGTAGCGCAGGCGCGGGGCATTCAGATCGACGAAGGGATAGAAATCGGAGTTCGGCGGCACCGCGATCGCATTCAGCAGCGGGCCGATGGTGCGGTTGTCGCCGATCTTGCGCGACGACAAGTCGGCGAGCGACTGCACGCCGATGCGCTCGAGCTCCGCCTGAAGCGCGGGTGATTGCAGCAGGCTTGCATCCGGCGTGCGCAATTCGTGGCCCCGCGTCGCCACGATCAGCACGTCCAGATCATCGACGTTGTAGAGCGCGTAGGCACCGAAGTGAGGACCGAGGGCCTTGACGACCGAGGCCAGGATGCCGAGGTTGGTCTCGTACAGCTGCATCCACTGCACGAAGTAGCCGTCCGGGGTGAGGTAATGGGTGATCCGGCCATAGAACTCGTCCGAGAACAAGGTCGCGACCCCGCTCACCCAGGGATTGGAAGGCTCGGAGACGATGAGATCGTAGGGCTGCCGCGTGGTCGCGAAAAAGGTCTTCGCATCCTCGTAGATGATGTGGCTGCGGGGGTCCTCGAACACATTGTGGATGCGGGCGCCGAAGCCGCGGCGCGCCGCCTCCACCATGAACGGCTCGATCTCGATCGAATCCAGGCTCTTGACCCGTGCGCTGGTCAGGAGCGTATGAGTCGTCAGTCCCGAGCCGAAACCGATGTTGGCCACCCGCGTCGGAGCCGGGAGCATGCTGAGCGGAATGGCCGCGGCCAGGACCATGGTGCTTTCATCGAGGGTCGGCTCTCCCGGACCCATCTGGATGCCCGCGTCGGGCTTGCCGTTGGTGGCAATGGTCACCGTGCCGCCCTTCTCCACCAGACTGATGGTGGCGGTCTCGCCGTCCTTGAGATACGCGACCGTCGCTCCTTCGGGAAGCGTCGCCGATCCGGTGCGGTACACGCCCGAGGTCATCCGCAGCGGATCGAGATTCACGCCCACCGCCACCAGGCCGACCACGCCGAGACAGAGCGCCATGGCGATCCGCGCCGCCGGCGCGACCCGGGGACGCGAGGTCAGGAGCCGAGACAGTCCCAGGGCAATGTGAATGGCGGCGCCTGCCAGAATCACGCCCTTGAGACCGATGCGCGGCATCAGCAGATGAATCGTCAGCAGCACGCCGGCGATGGCGCCCAAGGTATTGGCGGCGTAGATCGTGCCGATGGCGGGCTCGCCGGCCCCACGGCGCATGAGCGCATGCGTCAACAGCGGCAAGGTCATGCCCGCGCAGAATGTCGCAGGAACCATGATCGAGGCGGCGATCAGCTGGCTGACGAGGTTGAAGCCCACGTAGCCGTCGACGGTGCGCGCATGGGTCCTCAAAAACCAGGCCATGGAGTCGAAGGTGATGTTGTAGGCCGGCAAGGTCAGGGCCGCCAACGTGCCCATCGCAACCATCACGCCGGCGACGTGCGCCACCGGATCCTTGAGCCGCTCGATGCGGCGGCGTACGGCGAGCCCGCCGCAGGCCAGGCCGAAGATGAACGCACTCAGCATCAGCTCGAACGAGTGAGTCGAGCTGCCGAGCACCAGGCTCAGCATCCGGATCCAGCCGAGCTCGTACATGAAGGAGGCGGCGCCGGTGAGTAAAGCGGCGGTGATCAGCCACCGGCTCGCGCCGTCGCCGGCCGTCCCGTCGCGGGCCGCCACGGCGCCGGGTACCGGCGGCGGCGCGGGCGCGGGCTCGCTCCGGCCGCGCATCGCCACTCCGACGGCCAGGGCCAGGACGAGGTTCAGCGTCCCGGCCACGCGAATGGTGCCCGGCAAGCCGACCGCCTCGATCAGCACGAAGCCGCTCACCAGGACGCCGCTCGCGGCGCCCAGGCTGTTGGTGAAGTACAGCGTGGCGAGCGTTTCACCCGGCCGCTGCGGCCAGCGCCGGATGAGTCCGCCGCTGATCAGCGGAAAGGTCATGCCGAGCAGCACCGACTGCGGAAAGATCAGCAGCGACCCCAGGGTCCACTTGTAGGCGTGTATCCAGAACGCCGAGGGCAATGCCGGGATGACGGCGGCGAACGAGAAGTCGTAGGCCCCGACGAAAGCCCGGTGAAAGAGCAGTCCCAGCACGCCGATCATCGCCTCGACCAGGACGTAGGCGCGCAGCAGTCCGCGGATGCGAGCGGAGCGGCGCGCGATCACCCAGGAACCGAGCGCCATCCCGCCCATGAAAATCGCCAGCACCAGCGATTGCGCATAGGCCGCGTGGCCCAGGAACAGCTTGAGGTAGTGCGACCAGATCGACTCGTAGATGAGACCGGTGAACCCGGAGACCACGAATATCCCGAGCAGGAAGCGGCGGCGGGCGGCGTCGAGCATTCGGCATCTTAAGCTGCCCAGCCGATGCTGCGTTGCCGTTAACGGGCTGCGTTGCCGTTAACGGGCTGCGTTGCCGTTAACGGGCTGCGTTGCCGTTAAAGGCGAGGCAATGCCCTGTAGGATCCGATTGCCCGCCATTTCACATTGTGTTGATATGGATGCTCTGTGCAGCAGAAGGGGGAATCCAGGCACCTGCGCTCAAACTTCGCGTCCCCTGCATTTCAGAACCAACCGCGAGCCCGAGTCGCACGGAGATCTCGATGAGCGAGTCGGAGCTGGGGGACGCCACCGCCCCAACCCCAGCGGGCGATGCGAAGGATATTTCAGCCCCGGCCGATTTTAGCTCGCGCGCGACGCTGCCTTTTCCGGTCGTGGGGATCGGCGCCTCGGCCGGCGGCATCGAGGCCTTGCGGCGCTTTTTCTCGAAGGCCTCCGCCACGAGCGGTATGGCGTATGTCGTCATCCTGCATCTATCGCCCGATCACGAAAGCTTGATGGCGGAGATTTTAGGGCGCAGCGCCCCGATGCCGGTGCATCAGATCGAGGACGGCACGCGCATCGAGCCCAACCACGCGTACGTCATCCGCCCGGGACATACCGTCACCTTGGAAGGCGATCGGCTCTTCTTGGGCGTGCCTTTGCAGCAGCGGGGCCACCGCCGCCCGGTGGACGATTTCTTCAGGTCGCTCGCCAAGGTGCAGCAAGAGAAGGCCATCGCGGTCGTCCTGTCCGGGATGGGCACCAACGGCACCGCCGGTGCACAGGCGATCAAGGCCGCGGGGGGCTTGTGCGTGGCCCAAAATCCGGAGGAAGCGGAATTTCCCAGCATGGCGCGAAGCCTCATCCATGCAGGCTATGCCGATAAGGTCCTCGACATCGAGCAGATCCCCGCGTTCCTGCAGCGCTTCGTGCATCATCCCTATCTGCAACTCGATCGGATCGGCGGGCGGCAGGCGGCGCAAGAGCTCGAGTTTCATCGCGAGCGGCTGCAGGAGGTCTTGGCCCTGGTGCGCATTCGCACGGGACATGACTTCGCTCCTTACAAGACTCCCACGGTGGTGCGGCGAATTCAGCGTCGCATGGGGGTGACGGGATCGAAGGAGATCAAGTCCTACCTGGAATTCCTCAAGTCTCATGGCGCCGAAGCCGAGGCCCTCGCCAACGATTTGATGATCAACGTGACCGGATTTTTTCGCGACGCGGATGCGTGGGAGGCGTTGCGGACCGCAGTCATCCGCCCGATGGTTGAAAGCCGGGGGACGAACGAGCCGATTCGCGCCTGGGTCGCCGCGTGCGCGAGCGGTGAGGAGGCCTACACGCTTGCCATGGTGATTTCGGAAGAAGCGGCACGGCTGCACAAGAAACTCGAAGTGAAGATTTTTGCGACCGATACGGCCGACAAGGCTCTCGGCTTTGCGCGCGCCGGCATCTATCCCGGCGGCATCGAAGCGGACTTCACGCCGGAGCGCCTTGCGCGATTCTTCGACAAGGACGAGCACACCTACCGGATCAAGAAGGAGATCCGCGAGCAGGTGGTGTTCGCACCTCAGGATGTGCTGCGCGATCCGCCCTTCTCCCGCGTCGATGTGGTGACGTGCCGAAACTTGCTCATTTACCTGGAGGCCGGCGCGCAGCGCCGCGCTCTCACCCTGATGCATTTCGCTCTCCTGGATGGCGGCTATCTCTTCCTGGGCAATGCCGAAACGTTGGGTCAGGCGGAAGATCTCTTCGAGGTAGTGAGCAAGCGCTGGCGCATCTACCGGCGCACCGGCCCCGCTCAACATCGCGTCGTGGACCTGGCAGCGCTCCGCGTCCCGGCATTTCGGGCGCTTCCAGGTGTTCCCGAGCCCGTCGCTTCGCCACGCCCGGCCGCAACGGTCGCTCTGCAGCTGGCGCTGCTGGAGGCGACCGCGCCGGCGACCGCCCTCGTCGATGGCAACGAGCGCCTCGTGTATTTCCAGGGATCGGCCGAACCCTACCTCACGCATCCTTCCGGGGAGATCAGCATGAGCCTGCTCGACTCGGTGCGAGCATCGTTGCGGCCGGTGGTGAGGACTGCCTTGCGTCAAGCCATCGCGGAGAAGCGCGCGGTCCGGATCGAACAAGCGCTCGTTGGCGAGAGCGGCGGTCTCATCCGCATCACGGCGGCGCCGCTTCGACCGACCGGCGCCGTATCGCACTATCGCGTGAGCTTCGAGCCGATGACGGAGCAACCGGTCGACGTGGTCACCGTGCACCGCCCTTCGTCCGCCGTCGCCGACGAGGCACTGGAAGAAGAGGTTCGCGGCTTGAAGCGGGATCTTCAGACCCACGTCGAGGCCTTCGAGGCGACGAACGAGGAGCTCAAGGCCTCCAACGAAGAAGTGATGTCGATCAATGAGGAATTGCGGAGCACGAACGAGGAGCTCGAGACCGGCAAGGAGGAATTGCAGTCGCTCAATGAGGAACTGACCACCGTCAACACGCAGCTGCAGAACAAGCTCTTCGAGCTGGAGGCGTTGACCAACGACCTGGATAACCTCTTGAGCAGCACCGATATCGCCGTGGTCTTTCTCGACACCCAGTTGAACGTGCGCCGTTTCACGCCGTCGATCAACGATCTGCTGACGCTGATCCCCGCCGACGTCGGCCGGCCGCTCGCGCATCTGGCGCAAAAGTTTACCGACGGCGATTTGATCGCCGATGCGGCGCAGGTACTGGCGAAGCTCGTGCCGCGCGAATCCGAGGTCCTCAGCCACAGTAGACGCTGGTACCTGCGTCGCACGCTGCCCTATCGCACCGAGGACAATCGCATCGCGGGCGTCGTGATCACCTTCATCGACATCACCGCACGCAAACAGGCCGAGCAGGCAATTCTTACGGTCCAGGAGCGCCTGCAGGCGGCGATCGAGCAGATGCCCGCCGCGGTACTGATGGTCGAAGCCCCGTCCGGAAAGCTCGTGCTCGCCAATCGCCAGGCCGCCGCGTTGTTCAACCAGCCCTTTCCGCCGCCCTATCTGGGCCAGAACTGGGTGGCGACCTATTCTGCGTTTCGCGGATTTCACGCCGACGGCCGCCCCTATGAGCCCGCCGAATGGCCCCTCGCGCGGGCACTGGCTGCGGGTGAAGTGGTGATCGATGAGGAAATGGGGTTTGTTCGCCCCGATGGCTCGCCGGGCACGTTGTCGATGAGCACCTCGCCGACCCGAAATGCCGCCGGCGCATTGATTGCCGTGGTCGCCGCCTTTTGGGACATCACCGAGCGCAAACGCGCGCAGGCGGTCTTGAGAGAAAGCGAGGAACGTCTGCGCCTGCTGATCGCGAGCGCCCACGACTATGCGATTTTCATGCTCGACGCGCAGGCTCGCATCACCAGCTGGAACAGCGGCGCCGAGCAGGTCACGGGATATCGCGAGGAGGACATCCTCGGGCAATCCATCGCGGTGCTGTTCACGGCCGAGGATCGCGCCGCCCGCATTCCCGAGCAGGAGATCGAGCGGGCGGCGGACACCGGAAGCGCGCTCGATGAGCGCTGGCACCTGCGCAAGGACGGCAGCCGCTTTTGGGCGAGCGGGGTCATGACCGCGGCCCGTGCTGCAGATGGGAACCCGAAGGGGTTCGTGAAAATCATGCGTGACAACACCGAGCGCAAAGCGACCGAGGAGCGTCTGCAGGAAGCGCTCGCCTGGGCGCAGCAGCATCGAAACGCCGCGGAAAGCGCCAATCGCGCCAAGGATGAATTCATCTCGACCGTGAGTCATGAGCTGCGCACGCCCTTGAATACCATCCGAGTGTGGTCACGTTTGCTCATGAGCGGGAAGATCGAGGGAGCCGATATCATCAAGGGGGGCGAGACAATCGATCGTGCCGCCTTGTCGCAGCAACAATTGATCGATGACCTCCTCGATGTCTCGCGCATGGCCACCGGGCACTTGCGCTTGGCGATGCGCGATACCTTTCTCATCAGCATGGTCGAAGCGGCCATCGAGACCGTGCGCCCACTCGCCCACTCTCGCGATATCAGCCTGGAAGCCGATTTGAGCCCGGAGGTCGGCATCGTGCACGCGGATCCCGACCGCCTGCAGCAAGTGATCTTGAACCTGCTCGCGAACGCGGTGAAATTCAGCTCGACGGGCGGACGGATCGAGGTTTCCCTGCGGCGTTTGAACGAGCAGAGAGTGGAAATCGGCGTGAAGGATTACGGAATGGGCATCCGTGCCGACTTCCTGCCGCATGTGTTCGATCGCTTTCGCCAGGCGGAGGCCGGTGCGGATCGCCGCTATAACGGCTTGGGACTGGGTCTTGCCATCGCCCATCAGCTCGTGGAGCTGCACGGGGGCGCCATCAGTGCGCACTCCGCCGCCGAGGGACAGGGCGCGACCTTCATCATCGATCTACCCCTCCAGAGGCGCTACCCCGCGATTGAACCCGAAGCGGCGACACGAGAGATCAAGAATGGGAATGATTTGCGTGGCCTCGAGGTGCTGCTGGTCGAGGATGACACGTTGACGCGCGAGGCGACGCAGCGGCTCCTCGAACAATGTGGTGCTCAAGTGCGCGCCGTGAACTCGGCCTCGCGGGCCCGCGAGGCCTTCGAAATTCGCCCTCCCAATCTGATCGTGGCGGATATCGGCATGCCCGGAGAGGATGGCAATGCGTTTCTGAAATGGTTGCGCCAAATCGAACAGGAACAGGGTTCTTCCCGCGTACCGGCAGTCGCGGTCACCGCCTTTGCCCGAGCCGAAGATCGGGAACGCAGCCTGAAGGCAGGGTTTGACGATCATTTGCCGAAGCCGGTCGATCCGGACCGGCTGATCCGCGTGCTGGCACAGCTCGCCGCCAAAGCCCGGTAAGGCCGGACACTCCCAAACCCCTTTGCCCATGCTCCCTGGACGCCGGGGAGCGATTCCGTGCGCGCGCCCAGCCGGCGGGCCTCCCATAGCCCGCGCCTGCCCTTGACAAAGGGGCCGTTGCGTGGATAATAGCTGCCAAAGCAGTAACTGTATTAACAATAAATGTTTAGGCAGTAAATGCCGAGGCACTAAATGTCCAAGCAGCATTATCACGCATCGACCTACCGGGCGCAGAGCAGCGTCGGCTATCTCATCAAGCGCGCCCATTCGATGATGCTCGATGTGCTTGAGCAGGTATTCGCCGAGCAGGGCTTCACGTACATCCAATACGTGATCCTGGCGGGGCTCAGGGATGGCATCGCCGTCAACCCGACGGACATCTGCCGCCAGTTCCGCCACGACAGCGGCGCGCTGACCCGGGTCATCGACCAGCTCGAGGAGCGCGGCCTGCTCGAGCGGGTGCGGCGTGACCGGGATCGGCGCAAGGTCGAGCTGCAGCTCACCGAGCCCGGCCGCGCGAAGGTCGAGAGCCTGATCCCGCTGGTGGTCGAGAAGCTCAACCTCGCGCTCGTGGACTTCTCCAGCGAGGAGGTGCAGGAATTCCTGCGCCTGCTGCTCAAGCTCAATGCCCGGATGGAGTCGACGCTCGATGCCAAACCCGGCACCGGCGATGCCAAAGCGGCTACCGGCACGGAGAACTAGGCCCCATGCGCGGCAAGGCTGGCTCGATGCTCAAGACCCTGGTGCTGCTCGGCGCGGTGAGCCTGGCGGGCTGTGTGCTGCCGCCGAAAGAGTCGCCGCATCCGCGCGAGCTCGCGAGCGAGGAGGTCGGATTGACCGGTGCGGCGGCCGAGCCCGCGGCGGACGGCTGGTGGGAGTCGTTCAATGACCAGCAGCTCGACCGGCTGATCCGGTTGGGGCTGAAGGACAGCCCGACGCTGGCGCAGGCC
Organism: Steroidobacteraceae bacterium; assembly: GCA_036272515.1. Lineage (GTDB taxonomy): Bacteria > Pseudomonadota > Gammaproteobacteria > Steroidobacterales > Steroidobacteraceae > Bog-1198. Next base: position 47,507 of record DATAYO010000046.1, read on the forward strand.
CAGACGCGGGTCAGCGCGGCGCTCGCGCAGACCGAGTCCGCGCGCGCGGCGCTGCGGCCGAACGCCAACTTCGACGCCAGCGCCCTCTATCAGCGCGCGCCGAACGACTACCTGATTCCGCCGCCGCTCGCCGGTCACACCTTCTGGATGGGACAGGCGGGCGCAACCCTCGGCTGGGATCTGGATTTCTTCGGCCGGCAGGCGCAGGCGGTACATCGCGCGCAGGACCTCGCCCAGTCTGCGCGCCTCGACGTGGAGGATGCGCGGCTGATGCTCGCCAGCGCGATCACGCAGGCTTACATCGAGCTCTATCGTGAGAACGCGCTCGCCGACATCGCCCACCGTTCGGAGCTGCAGCGCCAGAACATCGTCGACATCACCCGCCGCCGGGTGGCCGCGGGACTCGACACGCAGCTCGAGATCCGCGAGGCGGAAGGCGAGCTGCCGCAGGCCCGCGTGGCGCGCACCCAGGCGCAGGCGGCCGCGCAGCTCGCGGTGCACGAGCTCGCCACCCTGAGCGGCCAGGGCGCCGAAAGCTACCCGTCGATCGTGCGGCCGGCGCTCAAGGTGGACGCGGCCCTGCCGGTGCCGAGCGATCTGCCCATCAACCTGCTCGCGCGGCGCCCGGACGTGCTGTCGGCGCGATCGCAGGTGGCGGCCGCCGACGCGCAGCGCCTGGCCTCGAAGGCAGCCTTCTATCCGGACGTGAACCTCAAGGGGCTCGCGGGCATCGGCGCGTTCGGCATGAGCAATCTGGTGCAGTGGAGCGCCCGCGGCTTCGGCGCCGGTCCTTTCATCTCGCTGCCGCTGTTCGACGGCGGACGCCTGCGCGCCGAGTACCGCGGCAGCGAGGCGCAACTCGACTCGGCCATCGACGGCTACAACGACACGGTGCTGCACGCGGTCGAGCAGACCGCCGACCAGATCACGCGCATCGACGCGCTGGCGCGCGAGCGCATCGATCAGCAGCAGACGCTCGATGCGACCGAGGCCGCCTACAAGCTCGCCGAGGAGCGTTACCGGGCCGGCCTCGCGAGCTATCTGTCGGTGCTCAATGCCGAGACGCAAGTGCTCGCCGCGCGCCAAACGATGGTGGACATCGTCGCGAGCCAGGCGGTCGCGCGGGTCACGCTGCTCGTGGCCGTCGGCGGCAGCTTCGATCCCCGCCCCACCGGCACGGTTGCCGGGCGGCATCACCCTGACATTTCTTCTCAAGATCTTTTGACGCGAGCCAAGCCATGAACACGCCAGAATCCTCGAACTCACCGGAATCCTCGAAGACACCGGCGAACTCGCCGGCGAACACGCCGGCCGCCGCGCCGACCGCCGGACCTCGGGCGGCCGCCTCGCCGAACCGCGCCCGGCGCGCCGGACTCCTCGCAGTCGGCGCCGCGGTGGTGCTCGGCGCCGTGGGCTACGGGGCCTACTGGTTCTTCGATGGACGCTATTACGAGTCCACCGACGATGCCTACGTCGACGGCGATGTGGTGCAAGTCACCAGTGAGGTTCCCGGGACGGTGCTGTCCCTGAACGTCGATGATACCCAGCGGGTGCACGCCGGGCAGCCGTTGCTCGAGCTCGATCCCGCGGATGCAAAAATCGCCGTGGCCAATGCCGAGGCGGATCTCGCCCGCGCCGTTCGCCAGGTGCGCGGCCTGTTCGCGCAAAGCCGCGAATTGCGCGCGCAGATCGAGCAGCGCGAACAGGCGGAGCGCACCGCCGATGAGGACCTGACGCGCCGTGGCGGACTTCTCAAGGACGGTGCCATCTCGGCGGAGGAGCTCTCGCACGCGCGCGATGCCGTTACCACCACGCGCGCGAACGTCGCAGCCGCCCAGCAGCAGCTGGACCAGACGGTGGCCCAGATCGACGGCACGACCATCGCGGATCATCCGCAGGTGCTCGCAGCCGCGGCGGCTGTGCGCAACGCCGAGCTCGCGTTGCATCGCACCGAGCTCATCTCGCCGGTCACCGGTGAGATCGCCAAGCGATCGGTGGAAGTCGGACAGCGCGTCGCGGCGGGCACGCCGCTACTCGCCGTGGTGCCGCTCGACGATGTCTGGATCGATGCGAACTTCAAGGAAGTGCAGCTGAAGCGCATGCGCGCCGGTCAGCCGGTGACCGTGAGCACCGACCTGTACGGGCACAGCGTCACCTACCACGGCCACGTGGTCGGCATTGCGGCCGGCAGCGGCAGCGCGTTTGCACTGCTGCCGGCGCAGAATGCCTCGGGCAACTGGATCAAGATCGTGCAGCGCGTGCCGGTGCGGATTCTGCTGGATCCGGCCGAGCTCGAGGCGCATCCCTTGAGGGTCGGTCTGTCGACCTCGGTGCGCGTCGACCTGCACGACACGTCGGGTCCGCTGATGAGCACGGCGGTACGCAACGTGGCGTTGCCCAAGGAGCGGAGCGCCGGCGATGATCCGGCGGTCACTGCGCGCATCGACGCCATCATCGCGGAGAACGCCGGTCCGAAGGCGAATGAGCCGGCTCACCTGAGCCGCAACGCCCGCCACGGCAACACCCGCAACCGGGACGAGGACGCGAGCGCTCGCGAGCTCGATCAGGCCCGCGCGGACGCCACCCGCGCGGATGCCACTCGCGGGGATGCGCCGGCGGATGCCCAGAGCGACATCGAGGGCGGCGGCGATCTCGACGTCAGGCGCCACGGCGCCGGCGCATTGGCGGCCGAAAGCCCGTGAGCGCGACCGCCTCGAGCGCCGTTCCGGCGCCGGAGCTCGCCGGCGCCACCAAGGCCTTGACGGCCGTGGCCCTGGCGCTGGGCACGTTCATGCAGGTGCTCGACACCTCCATCGCGAACGTGTCCATCCCGACCATCAGCGGGGATCTCGGGGTGAGCTCGGATCAGGGAACCTGGGTGATCACCTCGTTCGCGGTGGCGAACGGCGTCTCGGTGCCGTTGACCGGCTGGCTGATGCAGCGGTTCGGTGTGGTGCGCACCTTCGTGCTCTCCGTCGCCCTGTTCACGATCGCATCGCTCCTCTGCGGTCTCGCCTGGAGCCTGCCCTCGCTGATCGCGTTTCGCGTGCTGCAGGGCGCGGTGTCGGGACCGATGATTCCCGGCAGCCAGGCGCTGCTCATCAACGTGTTCGGATCGGCGAAGCGCCACACGGCGCTCACCATCTGGTCGCTGACCACGCTGATCGCGCCGATCGCGGGTCCCGTGCTCGGCGGCTATATCTCGGACAACTACGTGTGGCCGTGGATCTTCCTGATCAACGTGCCGGTGGGGATCGTCTGCACGTTCGTGTGCTGGACCAATCTCAAGTCGCAGGAGACGCCGACGCGCAAGCTCCCGATCGATCGCGTCGGTCTGTTGCTGCTGTTCGTGTGGGTGGGCGCGCTGCAGATCATGCTCGACAAGGGCAAGGATCTCGACTGGTTCAATTCGCCGGTCATCGTGGCGCTGTTGCTGGTGACCGTGATCGCGTTCGCCGCCTGGCTCATCTGGACTCTCACCGAAAAGCATCCGGTCGTCGATCTGAGCCTGCTCAAGGGGCGCAGCTTCACCCTCGGCACGGTGGCGATGTGCCTCGGGTATGCGGTGTTCTTCGGCAACATCGTGCTGATGCCGCTGTGGCTGCAGAGCTACCTCGGATACACCGCCACCTGGGCGGGCCTGGTCTCGGCACCGAGCGGCGTGACCGCGGTGATCACCTCGATGTTCGTCGGGCGGCTGATGCGCCGCTACGATCCGCGCGTGCTCGTGGCCTCGGCCTTCGGCTTCTACGCGGTCTCCTACTTCATGCGCGCCGGGCTCACGGTGGACGCAAACTTCTTCGCGTTCGTGGCACCCCAGCTGGTGCAAGGCTTCGCGATGGGCTTGTTCTTCGTGGCGTTGCTCGCGGTGATCTTCGACGGGCTGCCGCCGGAGAAGATCCCCGCCGCCTCGGGCCTGACGAACTTCATGCGCATCACGGCGGCCAGCTTCGCCACGTCGCTGACCACGACCTTCTGGGAACGGCGCGCGACCTTGCATCAGACCCACCTCGCGGACACGATCAGCGTCTACTCGCCCGCCTATCAGCAGTCGCTCGCGCAACTGCACCAGTTCGGTCTCACCGATCAGGGCGCCGCGGGCGCGATGACGCAGGCCCTGGTGGGCCAGAGCTATCTGCTGTCCTCGCTCGATCTCTTCTATCTGTCCGGATGGCTGAGCGTGCTGCTGATCCCGCTGTGCTTCCTGGTGCGGCGCCCGTCCGTGAACGGCGCGGTGGCGGCGGCCGCGGACTAGAAATAGAACATCCGCCATCCTCGCGGCCCGGCATGCCGCATGGCCTTGACTAATGACTCGTATACAAGATATATGGATATAAGCTACACGTATATAAGTCACTCGTAGGTAGACCACTTATAGGCAAGCCATGGAGCGGATTGAAGACTGCATTTCGTTCGTGATCGGCAAGGCGGCCCAGCAGATTGCCCGGCGTGCCAGGGAGAAGCTTGCCGTGCATGGTGTGACGCCTATCCAGTACGCGATCCTCAAGGTGCTCGGGCAGCAGGACGGCCAGAGCGGGGCGGAGCTGGGAGCTCGGCTGGTGATGGACAGCGCGACAATGACGGGAGTCATCGATCGCCTCCAGGCGTCGGGCTTGCTGGAAAGGCAGGCAGATGCCGATGACAGACGCATTCAGCGCCTGTTCGTTACCGAGCAGGGAAGGTTGCTCCAAAAGCCCATGGATGCCGCGATGGATCAGCTGAACGATGAAGTGACGCGGAACTTGGGTGAGCAAGGAGAGGTTTTTTGGCATGCGCTCCGCCGACTCGGCGAAAATAGGGGTTGAGGTCATCATGTTCAACACGAAGATCGCCATCGTCGTTCGCGAGGACTTGGCGACGTGGCAAAAGTTGAACGTGACGGCCTTCCTGACCAGCGGCGTGGTCGGTGCGACCCCTGGGCTTCTGGGCGAACGGTACGAAGATGCAGCCGGCAACACCTATAACTCACTGGTGATCCAACCGATCATCGTACTGAGTGCCGACGCCGAGACGATCCAGGCGATTTACGGTCGTGCGATGGAATTTGGTGCTCGCCTCTCGCTTTATATCGAGGAGATGTTCTCTACCGGGCACGACGCCGCGAACCGGGCCGCCGTCAAACAGTATGAGCCTGCCTCGATGAACGTCGTGGGTCTCGCCCTGCGTGAGGACAGGAAGCTAGTCGACAAGATCACCAAGGGCGCCCGGATGCACGCTTGATCACGGACGTGGTCTTACTTATAGGGTAGGAGCGCGAGCCTCCAGGCATCGCGCCATTGCCTCACGCAGTTCGCGCATCTTCGGGGGCTTGCCGAGCACTCGATCCACATGCGACGGAATGTCCCCATCTGCCACGAGTCGCTGCCCCCACCCGGTCAGCATCAGGACAATCGTGTCCGGGGCCGCCGTCTTGACGGCGCTCGACACCTTGCGGCCGTCCACGTAGGGCATGCCGAGGTCGGTAATAACGATAGGAAACGGCACGCCCCGCTTCCGCGCATCGAGGAAGGCATCGATGCCCGCCTGGCCGCCATCCGTGGACGTCACAGTGTGACCGTCCGCTTCCAGAGCATCGCGCAACGACTTGAGGACCAGAGGATCATCGTCCACGATCAGTATGCGCTGCGGTGGGATCGCAGCGATCGGAATGAACCGTGCGCCGCCGAGTGGAGGTGCCGCGGGTATCGGGAACCTGAGGCGTACTGTGGCGCCCTTGCCTAGTTCACTCTCGATGTCAATGTCGGCGCTATGACGCTGCATGGTGCCGTATACCATTGCAAGTCCGAGACCGGTGCCCCGCTCACCTTTGGTGGTAAAAAAGGGCTCCAGACATCTGCGCCGCGTGTCCTCGTCCATGCCGATTCCGGCATCCACTACTTCGAGCTGCATGAATTGGGGAGTCCCGGAGTCGGACGCTGCGGCGCGCGCGACGCTCGTCCGCAATATCAGCGGACCGCCGGCAGGCATGGCATCGACCGCGTTGAAGATCAGATTGGTGAGTGCCTCACGGATTTCATTGTCGGCGCCCATGATCATGGGCAGGTCCGCTCCCAGCTCGGTGCGCATCTCGATGGAAATGCCACGCCGCTGCGCCATGTCGCTCCACCGGGCACGCGTCAGCTCCACGACCTGCCGCACGAGGCTGTTCATGTCCACGGGCAGAAGAGACAGCTGTGGTTCGCGCTGCCGATAAAACTCGCGCATGCGAGACACGGTGCGTGCCACGTCATCGATGGCGCGCTGGATCGTCTCGAGATAGCCGCGTGTTCGAGGACTCAGATCGGGTTCCTTCTCCAGCAGCGACTCGGTGTAGAGCGCCACGGGAGAGATTGCATTGTTGATATCGTGCGCGATGCCGCTTGCCATCTGGCCCAAGGCGAGCAGACGTTCCTGCTGCATGACGGCCTTTTGGGTTTGGCGCAGGTCATCGTAGGCCTGTTGCAGGGCGCCATAAAGTTGCGCCTGGTGGGCTGCCAGCGCGACGTGCTCGCTCGATTGCCTCAAGAACTCGCATTCGCCGCTGCTGAAGCTGCGCGACTGCTGGCGGGCGGCGATCAGGACGCCGAACACTTTGCTTTCGACCAGGAGCGGAGCGGCGACCATCGACCGTAACCCGCCTCCCGCCAGACGCTGGGGAAACGGGAACGCCACTTGCGCGATATCCGGCTCGTAAATCAACCGGCCGCGCACGCATTGCGACAATCCGTTCTGATCGATCTCGACACGAGAGTCTTGCGTCATCGCAAGCTGCATTGCCAGCGTTTGACTACGAACGCCCACGCTTGTGACCGTCAGGACGTTGTCGGCCGGCTCATAGAGACAGATACAGCAGAAGTCCACCGGCAGATGTTGCTCGAGCGTTCGGATCACGACCTGAAAAATGCTTTGGATGTCCTGACGCTCGCCGATGGCCCGGGTAACCTGGTGCAGCAGATTCAACCGCGCCAGCTGGGCCTGCAGCTTCTCCTCTGCCAGTTTGCGGTCGGTGATGTCACGGGCGATTTTGGATGCGCCGGTGATAATGCCTTCGCTGTCGCGAATGGGCGAGATCGTGACGGAGACATCGATTTTTCGTCCATCCTTTCCAATCCGTTCCGTCTCGAAATGATCGGTGATCTCACCGCGCGCGATTCGCGCCAGAATGGCGGGCTCCTCGCTTGAACGCTCGGGCGGAATCAGCAGCATCATCGGCTTACCCAATACCTCCGCCGCGGAATAACCGAAGAGCTTTTCAGCGCCCGGGTTCCAACTGGTGATGATGCCGTTGAGATCCTTGCTGACGATCGCATCGTCGGAGAACTCAATGATGGAGGCCTGGCGGGCGAGCTGTAGAGTGCGTTGATGAACGCGCCCCTCGAGTTGATTGTTCGCCTCGCGCAATGCCCGCTCGGCCCGAGATCGGCCGGCAAACTCCCGGCGGATCGCCCATAGCGCCATTACCACGATGCCGCAGGCGAGGAGGCCGCCGCCCAGAATGATCAATTGAGCCAGGGTGGAGCTGCGATGAGCGGAGCGTTCACGCTCAGCGAGCAAGGATGTCTCCGTTCCCTGCATCTCATCGATCAGGCCGCGGATCTGATCGTGGAACCGCTCGCCCTTTCCCTTGAGAATCTCATTCTTCGCCGCTTCGAAACCCATGTCTCGCCGCAGATCCAGGACCGAACGCAAGTTGGCCAAGCGCGCCGTCGCCAGCGCCACCACGGAGCCGAGCCGCTGCAGCTGGTCGGGTCTGTCCGCCATCAACCGATGGAGCTGCGTCGCTTCGACCTCGACGAGCTGTGCAGACCGTCCGTAGGGTTCGAGGTAGCTCTCATCGCCGGTGATCACATACCCGCGTTCGGCGGTCTCCGAATCAGTTACTGCCGCCACCAATGACTGCAGCCGGTTGAGAACCTCGTGAGTGTGATCAACCCATGCCGCCTTCTCGTTCAGGCGCACCACACTCAAATAGGAGATCGCCCCGACGATTAGCAAGCAAGCGAGCGCCAAAAGGAAGCCGAATCGAACTCTTCGCTCCATGGAGCTCAACTCTCCGTCGAGCGATTCGCTGGCAGCGCCGGTAAACACGGGAGATTGCGTTATTTTTCTCTCGGCGGCGTTGTCCATAATATGCTTGCGAATCCCCTCGTGTCAGAAACCCGCGACGCGGGCTTGGGTGAAAGGACTAATGTCACGCACCGGACTCCCTGTCTGTAAGAACCGGGTGCCGGCGGAATTATGAGTGAGCCGAAATTGGGAGACTGCCTGCGGCAGTAGGCCATGCGTTCTAATGCGCTGTTCACGACCTCGTACACTAGCACACCCTGAGAGGACATCGGCACTCGCCGACACGGTGCTGCGCAAGGACGGCGGGATTTCGGTCACTGAGTTCGCGAAGGTGCTCAACGTCTCGCGGGTCGCACCGTTGCGGGTCTTGGCGCCGCAGCGCCGGCGTTGGAGGCGATCGGAAGCAATTTGAAGGAGGACAGGTTTATCGGCGAGGAGCGTGCGCGGTTCACGTACCGGTGCTCGCACCGTCCACCTAAAGTGCCCGCACCATCAGCGAGCCATCATGACCGCATCTCCGTCCCGCTCCGCCGCATCACTGCGCGTCGCCGTCATCGGCGCCGGAATTTTCGGCTGCAGCGCCGCTTATCATCTGCTCAAGGCCGGCGTGGGCAACGTGAGCCTGATCGATGCGGTGCGCGCCGGCGGCGGCACCAGTGGTGCGGGTGCGGGCTTCGTGTCGCACTGGTCCGCCGGCTTTCTCGAGCATTTCGGCAGCGAGGGCATTGCGCTTCAGCAATACGGGCTCGAGTTCTATCGAATGCTGGCCGGCGCCGGGACCGAGATCGGCTACCGCCAGAAAGGCACGCTACAGCTCGCGCTGACCGCGGACGGCTATGAGCGCTTCGTGCGGCCGGTGCTCGACTCGCCGCTCGCGCCGGCCGGCGTGCGGCGGCTGTCGGCGGACGAGGTGGCGGGCACGATGGCCGGTCTGGTCGACGCCCGCGCGGTGCATGCGGCCGTGCTCAATCCGCACGGCATTCAGGTGGAGACCGGTCTCGCCACCACCGTCCTCGCGGAGCAGGTGCGCGCGCTCGGCGGCTCGTTGCACTTCGGCGCCCGGGTGATCGGCATCGAGGAGCGCGGCTCCGAGGTGCAGATCGACACCCAGGCGGCACGCTTCGTTGCGGATCTGGTGGTCATCGCGGCCGGTGCCTGGAGCAACGAATTACTCACCACGATCGGCTGGCAGATGCCGCTGTATCGCATGCTGGCGACCCGCATCGTGACGGACGATCGCGGATTGGCCTCGCACTTCCCGACCGTGCAATGCCGTGAGCTCAGGCTCTGGTTGCGCGAGAGCTTCGGCGCGGTCACCTATGGCACGGTCGCGGGCTACGCGCCGTTGCATCGGTGGCTCGCACCCGGCGAATCGCTCGAGCCCGGGCAGCTGCACCGTCCCGAGCTGTTCGAGGCGCTGGTCCAGCAACAGAGCGCCCTCGAGCGCATCTTCCCGCCGCTTCGCGGGGCCTCCATCGCCACCTGGACCCAGGGGGTTCCTTGCTATACGCCCGATCAGCAGCTGATCTGCGGGCGCATTCCCGATCATCCCTTGCTGTTCGTCATGGGCGCAGACAATGAGACCGGCGTGACCCACGGTCCCGGGCTCGGACGACTGGTCGCCGAGCTGGCGCTCGAGCGCACGCCCTTCGTCGATCCCGGGCGCATGCACCCGGGACGGTTCGCGCCGGATGCCTATCCGACCGAGACGTCGGTGGAAACGGCGCTGGCGGCCTCGCTGGTGGTGTCCTCGACCCGCGGCGGCGGCTGAGCGGCACGGCCTTCAGGCCACCCCTTCGGAAAAATACCGAAGAAACCACGATACATAGCGCGCGGTCGCATCGATCACCTGCGGGAAGCTGCGAATGCCGTGACCCGAGGTCGGGTAGGTCGCGAGCACCGAGGGCTTGCCATGCTCGAGCAGCGAGCGATGGAACTCGAGCGCCTGCGTGGGCGGTGTGTTCTGATCGAGCGCACCGGTGAGCTGCAGCACCGGCGTGCGCACGCGCTCGGCGTACAGGGCGGGGCTGCGCCGGAAGAACAGCCCATCGGGAGCGGCGGGCGCGCCGTCCAGGAACAAGCTGTCGAAATAAGGGATTTGCGAGGTGCGGTGCTGGCTGAACCAGTCGGTGACGGGCGAGATCGGCACGGCGGCGGCGAAGCGGTCGTCCTGGGTCACGAGCCACGCCGACATGAATCCGCCGTAGCTGATGCCGGTGACGCCGAGCCTCGCCGGGTCGGCGATGCCGCGCTCGATCAGGGCATCGATGCCGCGCAGATAATCGTGGGTGTCCTCGCCGCCCATGTCGCCCTTCACCCGCCGGGCGAACTCGGCGCCGCGGCCGCTGCTGCCGCGCGGGTTCGGGTAGAACGAGGCGACGCCGTGATCGGCGAGCACGCGGGCTCCGCGCAACCGCCCTTGCCAGCGGTTGCGGCAGGCCCACACAGGCCCGCCGTGAATGTCCATCACCAGCGGCCATGGCCCGCGGCCCGCGGGGCGGACCAGAAGGCCCTCGATCTTCAGGCCGTCGCGCGCGCTCCACGCACAGCACTCGACCGTGATCGCATGGCCGCTCGAGGGGGCGCTCGAGGAGCCGCTCGACGGAACGCTCGATGAGTCGGGCGACTCGGCGCTCGGCGACTCGGCACCTGGGAGCGGATCGCTGGGCGGCGCGGCGAGCGACTTCTGCATGCGATAGCCGCCCGCTCCGATCTCGGCGATCTCGGGGGCGATCGCGAACGACTCGCCGACGATGACTGCCCCGCCCGTGGGCAACGGAGCGAGTTGCGGATACCAGCCCGCGCAGGTGCGCTCTCGATCGCCCCACCATTCGCGCACCGCGAGGGTCCGCGGATCGATCTCCCCGGCCACGGTCTCGAGGCCGCGAATGCCGATGTACAGCAACGCGTCACCGCCCCGCCACGCGGCGTGCGTCACGTCGGTGCCGCGGGTGTCGATGCGCCGTGCCGTCCCCGCGGCGGTGTCGATCAGCACGAGCGCGCCCGCGACGATCAGTCGATCGCTGCAGACGGCCTCGATCACGGCGATCCGGTCGCCCGCGGGACAGGCCGCGGGAACGCCGAGCTGATCGGCGCTTCGATAGAGATCCGCGACCGCTCCGCCGGCGATGTCGATGCTCACGAGCCGCGCCTGGTACCAGGAACCTTCGCTGTGCGAGTCCGAGACCACGCACGCGAGCATCGAGGGACCGAGCCAGCAGCTTTCCCACACATTGAGCCGCTCGGGTCCGACGCGGCGCGCGCGCCCTGAGGTCACGTCGAGGATCCAGGTGTGGCGCCAGAGATTGGCGGCATCGCCGCTCTCGACCTGCGGCGCCCAGTCCGGCAGGCTCTCTTGGGCGCGCACGGTGGTGGCGCCGCCCTGGCATCCGGCGAGATCCGCGCCGCGCCCGGCGACCCCGAGCAGCAGGCGGGTGCCCTCGGGCGACCATTCCATCGACTCGATGGTCCCTTCGAGCGGCGGCAACGCGCGCACGGGTTGGCCGCGCCGCTCGACGAACACTTGAAAATCGCCCCGCGACTCGGGGTCCGACAGATATGCGAGCGACTCGCCGTCGGGCGACCAGCGCGGCAGGCGATCGTTGGTGCCGGTAGGCTCGCGGATCGTGAGACGCCCGGATGCGCGTTCGAGCGCTGCGACGCGCGTGACCGGCGGCTCGGCGGTGCTCGGGTACAGGGTGCCGGTAAAGCTCACGGTGCGCCCGTCGGGCGACACCGACAGATCGCCGGCGTCGGTCACGTGCCCGGTGCCCGGGCCATACAGCGACTCGTAGAAGCGCTCGATCTGCCGATAGATCGGCGTCGATCGAATATCGCGGGCCGTGAACGCGGGCTCGTTATTGCGGGTCATTGCAGGCGGCGATGTTAGCGCAGTGCGGCGCGATGAGGACGCCGGTCAGCCGCTTTTCTCCCGTCTTCCTTCAATTCACGCCTGAAAGCCTCACTCGGGACGGTCGCGTTCTTTAAACTTCGAGATTGGACTTAAACTTCGAGATCGGACTACCAGCCGCGAGTTGCTCATGAGCACCGTCCCCGTGCCACCCGGAAGCGTCGACCTGCAGGCGCTCATCGCCCGCCAGCGCCCCGGCCACTCGCTGGAGCAGCCGTTCTACACTGCGCCCGAGATCTTCGAGGTCGAGCGGCGCGGCTGGCTCGCACGCCAGTGGTTCGTGCTTGGTCACGGCAGCGAGATCCCGGAGGCAGGCTGCTACATGGTGCGCGAGCTCCTCGGCGAATCGCTGATCGTGCTGCGCGACGAGAGCGGCCGTGTGCACGCGTACTACAACGTGTGCCGGCATCGCGGCTCGCGGCTCTACACCGAGGACGGGCGCGGCACGCACTTGGTCTGTCCTTACCACGCCTGGGGATACCGGCTCGACGGCTCGCTGCGCTCGGCCGCGGCGCTCCCCGCGGGTACCGACAGGGCCGCGCTCGGCCTGCGCTCGATCGCCGTCTCGGAATGCGAGGGTCTGATCGTGGCGAGCCTGACCGGCGAGGTCGAGACCGCCCGCACCCTGGAGCGCACGTTCGCCGACGGCCTGCGCCATCACGGTATCGCCGGCGCGCGCGTCGCCGCACGGCGCAGCTACCCCACGCGGGGCAACTGGAAGCTCGTCATCGAGAACTTCATCGAGTGCTACCACTGTCTACCGGCCCACCCCGAGTACTGCCGCGTGATGAAGCACGTCGACGCGGTGGCGCGCGAGCCCAATCCCGCCGGGCAGGCCTGGCAGCAGCGGGTGGATGCGTGGCTCGAGCGCGAGGCGAACCGCGAGTCCCCGCTCGGTGGGAGGCCGGCGCCGCTCACGCTCCCGCTCTGCGGCACCAGCCGGGCGCCGATCGGCGGCGGCCGCAAGACCCAATCGGAGGACGGTCAGCCGGTCGCGCCGCTGATGGGGCGGCAAGCGCGTTTCGACGGCGGTGTGAGCATCTTCCGGTGCGAGCCGTTCATCTATTTCGGGGCGCTGAACGATCATGCGGTGATGTTTCAGTTCCTGCCGGTCTCGGTCGATCTGACCCAGGTGACCATCAGCTGGCTGGTCGAGGGTGCGGCGGGCGATGCCGAGATCGACGTCGAGCGCATGATCTGGCTCTGGGACGTGACCACGATCCAGGACCAGCAGCTGATCGAGCGCAACGCCGAGGGCATTCGCTCGCGTTCCTACCTGCCCGGACCGTATAGCGAGCTCGAGAGCATGCCGTCCCGGCTGGTGCAGCGCTATCTGAGCGAGCTCGCTGCGGACGGTGCCTCTGCCCGATAGCGCGCCTCGGAGCGCTTCCAGGTGAGCCGGGCGGAGAAGAACAGCAGGCAAGCGAGGGCACCGGCAATCACGCCGACCAGACTGATCGCGCGATCCACCGCCGCCGGCGTGCGATAGACGTAGCCGATCGCCGCGCCGATGAGCGTCGGTCCCCCACCGAGCCCCACCAGGGTGTTGGTGAACGTGAGCACCGCGAAGGCGGTGCCGCGGAATTGAGTGGGGACCACGTCCTGGATCACGGCCACCGCGCTCAGCTCGCCCAGGGTCGCGATGAAGATCCAGGAGCCGAGGCCGAAGAGCACGAAGTTCGCGTGCCCCCCCGAGATGACGGCGGCGGCGGCCGCCGCGAGTACGGCGCCCGTCATGGCGACGGAGAGGCGGGCGCGGTCCCCGCCCTGGCGTGCGGCGAGGTCCGCGACCCAACCGCCGAGCACCGAGCCCGCGATGCCGGCACCCGCCGTGATCACGCCGAAGGCGATGCCGACCCGGTCCGGATTCCAGCGGAACACGCGCGTGAGCGCCGTGGGAGCCCAGGAGACCAGGCCATAGTCGCCGATCGAGAGCAGCGCCAGGCCGCCGTAAAGTGGCAGGAGCCGCCGCCGATCCAACAGGAAATGACGCAGCGTCGCGGTGAGGTCGGTGCCCTCGACCCGGCCGCGCGGCGGGTCGGCGATGGTGAGAATCAGCAGCGGTGCGATCAGCCCGACCACGCCGGTGGTGACCAGCACGGCGCGCCAGGGCGCGAGCGCGCCGATTCCCGGCCAGGCGACGAGCGCCCCGCCCTGCGCCAGGGACAAAAGCACGCCGCCGACGGTGATGCCGAATGGGCCGCCGACCACCGAGCCCAAGAGGAATACGCCGAGGGCAAGCCCGCGGCGCTCGGGCGGGAAAGCATCGCCGAGCAGGGAGAGCCCGGTCGGAATGAGCGCGGCCTCACCCACGCCGAGCAGCGCGCGGCCGGCCAGGAACACGCCCGCGGTGGGCGCGAGACCGCACACGACGGTTGCCGCGCACCAGAGCGTCGCACCCGCCAGCAGCAGCCGCCGCCGGCTGTGCCGGTCGGCCAGACGCCCGAACGGCAGCGCCGTGAACACATACACGAGCGTGAACACGGGCCCCTGCAACAGCCCCACCTGGCTGTCGCTGAGTCCCAGGTCGCCGCGCAGCGGATCGACCAGCATGCTCAGGATGAGGCGATCGGAGTACGAGACGATCGCGGTCACGAACAGCACGCCGACGAGCCACCAGCGCGCTCCGGCCGACAGGGGTTGCGGGCTCACACTACTGGCGGGGCGCCGCAGCGGTTAGCATACGAACTTCGCCGATGCGCGGCGTTCACGGCCAAAGGCCTGCGGAGACACTCATGGGTCATATTGTGCTCGACCATCCCCCGATCCCGTCCGAGGTTCGCGCCATGTTCGCCGATGCGCTCGTCTGGGACAACCACACCTGCACCACCATCCGTCCCGGACATGCGCATTCGCTCGCCGACCTGGAGCGTCACCGCCGCGCCGGTGTCGACGTGGTCGGGCTCAACGTCGGCTTCGATGCCGTGCCGGCGAGCGATGCCATCGTGCTGCTCGCCGACTTTCGCCGCTGGCTGCGCAATCACCCGCAGGAGTATGCGCTGGTGGGGAGCGTTGCGGACATCGAGGGGGCGAAGCGCGCGGGCAAGCTCGGGGTGTTCTTCAATCTCGAGGGCGGCAACGCGCTGCACGGTCATGCCAGCATGGTGTCGCTGTACTACGAGCTCGGCGTCCGCTGGATGCTGTTCGCGTACAACCGCACCAATGCGCTGGCGGGCGGATGCCAGGACATCGACAACGGCCTCACCGACTTCGGCCGCGAGGTGCTCAAGGAAATGGAGCGGGTGGGCATGATGGTGTGCTGCTCGCACATCGGCGAGCGCAGCGCGCTCGAGATCATGGAGCTCGCGACCCGGCCGGTGATCTACTCGCATTCCAATCCGCTCGGCAAGTGGCCGCATGCACGCAATATCTCGGATCAGGCCATGCGTGCCTGCGCGCGCACCGGCGGGGTGATCGGGATCAACGGCATCGGTATATTCCTGGGCGAGAACGACGCGCGCGTCGAGACCCTGGTCGAGCACGTCGACTACGCGCTGAATCTGGTCGGCCCCGAGCATGTCGCGATCGGCCTCGACTACGCCTTCGACGACGAGGAGGTGCGCACCTTCCTCAAGGCCCATCCCGAGATCTATCCGCCGGAGAAATACCCGAACGGTCTCGAGATGGTGCCGCCTGAATGCTTCCCGCGGATCGCCGGGCTCTTGCTGGCCCGCGGCTGGAGCGGCACCGAGGTACGTCAAGTCATGGGGCAGAATCTGTTGCGCGTGGCCAGGCAGGTGTGGCGGTAGGCCAGATCGGCGGGGTTTCCCTTAAACCACCGACCTCGAAAGTCGGCCGCTGCTCGGCCGCGCGGCGCCGCGGCCATTGCGCCGAAAAGCGCGGAACTCTACATTGGGGGCCATGACGAGAACAGAGCCGCCCGCCCGCGGTCCCCGCTTGAGCAAATCACGAACGTCGAAGGGTGCCTCCCGCGTACCGACCTCCGCCACCCGCGGCATCATCCGGGGCCGGGTGGGACCGGACGCCACGCTCTCCGATGCCTTTGCCGTGCTCGAGAAAGAGACCGGCGAGGTGCCGGTGATGCGCCATCCGGTGCGCAATCTACGCGGTGCGCGCTTTCATCTCGATCCGAAGGACGGCTCCGGCTACTACGATCTCACCCGGGTCGGCGAGCATGTGTTCGTGATCGTCGGCAATTTCGCCTACAGGCACCCGCGCATCGAGCTCATCCCGGGCGACGGGCGCATCCAGTTCTACTTCAAGCTGAGCGGCGATCTCACGCTCGGCGTGAGCCGCACCGAGCCGCTGCGCCTCAACCGGCCGAGCTTGCTGATCTACAAGCAGCACGCCGGGTTCGATCTGCAGGAATGGACGGCGCCGAGCGTGCTCGAGCGCTGCGTGGCGATCACGTTTTCACCGGAATATCTGATAGAAAATTTCTTGAGCTCGCGCACCGGAGCGCTTCCGGAGCTGGCGCTCGCCGACCGCGACGCCGGGCAATTCAAGTACCTGCGCCGGCCGCTCACCGCACGCATGTACGAGCTCGCCTCGCGGCTGGTCGACAATCCCTACGAGGGGTCGCTGCGCCTGGTGCACACCGAGGCGGTCACCCTGGAGCTGCTTTGCGCGGCGGTGCATGGATTTTCCTCGCTTCCGGCGACGCCGAACGAGGAGTACAGCGACCGCGACCTGCGCTGCCTGCACATCGCGCGTGAGCTGCTGATGCGGCAACTGACCCCCGCCCCCACCATCCGCCAGGTGTCGCGCGCCGCCGGCATGAACGAGACCGCCTTGAAGCACGGATTCAAGGCAGTGTTCGGCGACACGCTGTTCGAATTCTCGGTGCGCTGTCGCATGCAGCATGCCTTGACCTTGCTGCGAGAGCGCTGCGTGCCGGTGGCGCAGATCGCCGAGAGCGTCGGCTACTCGCACCAGACCTCGTTCGCGACCGCGTTCCGCCGCCACTTCGGCATCAGGCCGCGGGATGTGCGGGCGGTCAAGCCACGCTGACAAGGATCCGGATCATGCCGCGTACCGCCTGCAACGCGAGTTTTCTCGCAGCTTCTCTCTCGCTGCTCGGCGCCGCTTCGGCCGGCGCCGCGGTGCTCGCCGGCTGGAGCCAGTATGGGACGAACGGCGAGGTCGACGCGAAAGTGGTCACGGATGAGTCCTCGTGCCCGGCCATGATTGCCGACGGCAGACCGCTGGCGATGCGCGAGCGCGCGGCCCCGAGCGAGGCCTTTCCGGTGCGCATCTGCGTTGCGCCGATTCCGCCCGGCACCCGGCACTTGCGGGCCGAGGGCCTGCGGCTGCCGGTGCCGGTCGCTCGTCCGCGGCACATCGTGGTGTTCGGCGATACCGGCTGCCGGGTGAAGGGCCCGGTCGTGCAGGATTGCAGCGAGGAAGCCGCGTGGCCGTTCCGCGACGTGGCCGCGCATGCCGCGCAAGAGCATCCCGATCTCATGCTGCATCTGGGTGATTACGTCTATCGCGAGTCACCCTGCCGGCCGGGCGATCCGCGCTGCGCCGGCACGCCCTGGGGCGACAACTGGCCGACCTGGAAGGCGGATTTCTTCGTCCCCGCCGCGCCCTTGCTGCACGAGACCGTGTGGCTGATGGGCCGCGGCAATCACGAGGACTGCCGCCGCAACGGCATCGGCTGGACCACGCTGATCGGGCACGATCCGATCCACGAGCCCTGCCATCCGCACGACAGCCCGCTGCTGGTCGACCTCGGCGGCGTGAAGCTGGCCTTGCTCGACGACAATGCCGCGGCGGATCTGCTCAAGGATCTGGATCCGGGCGTGGCCGAGCCCTTGAAGCGCGACATTGCCACGGCGATCGAGGCCAAGGCCGATTGGCTGGTGACTCATCACCCGTTCCGCGGCATCTCGAAGCCCGACAAGCGCCTGGGCGGGAACGCCTGGGAAGGCGCCAACGCCACCTTGCTCTCCGCCCTCGACGGCACCGACGAGGCGCCGCTCACGCTCATGCTTGCCGGTCACATCCATAATTTCCAGACCTTGAACTTCGCCGGCAGCACCACGCCGCAGCTGGTGATCGGCGAAGGCGGCGCACAGCTCGATTCGGGCGTGCCGCCGCGCCTCGATGGCCTGACGACCGGCGGCGCTGCCGTCGTGGACGGAATGTCGCTGCCGGGCTTCGGCTATGTGGTGATGGACCGGATCGGCGACGGCCAGGATTGGAAGATCACCGTGCATTCGGCCGAGGGCACGGTGCTGCGCCGGTGCCGGCTCGAGGCGCGCCGCTTGTCGTGTGTCGCCGCGGATCGTGCCGCCGCGGATCCTGTGCCGCCGCAGGCGCGGCGGGCGAGCACGCGCGGCTGATTGATCAGCGCCCGGGCCACCAATTCCAGCGGCCGGCGAGCCGGATCAGCGCCGGGCCCACCGCCAGCCGGATCACGGTCGCGTCCAGGAACACGGCCACCCCGAGCGCAAATCCCAGGATCTTGATCAG
>DATAYO010000047.1:0-2177 GCA_036272515.1 Steroidobacteraceae bacterium
TGGCTCGATTGCGCCGCGCGGAATTGGCGAAGATCCACCACGGAGACACGGAGGACACGGAGAAGCAAAGAGAGATCTCGGTGCTCTCCTCCGTGTCCTCCGTGCCTCTGTGGTGATACCCCAGAGGCTGACCTTCGAGGAATACCGCGCGGTGCTCCGGCGCGATTTCGTCAGCTTTGCGCAGCGCTGTTTTTGCGAGCTGAACCCGCGTACCCGTTTTGCGATGGGCTGGCATATCGAGATCATCGCCGCGAAGCTCATGGCAGTGCGCGAGGGCAAGATTCGGCGGCTCGTCATCAACCTGCCGCCGCGCCACCTGAAGTCGCTCTTGGCGTCGGTCGCCTTTCCGGCCTGGTGCCTCGGGCACGACCCTTCGGCGCAACTCCTCAGCGTCAGCTATGCACAGGACCTCGCCGACAAATTGTCGCGCGATTGCCGGCAAATCGTCGCCAGCGACTGGTACCGGCGGATCTTTCCGGCGACGCGCCTCTCGCCACAGCGCGCCGCGATGCCCGAATTCGACACGACGGCGCAGGGCTGCCGGCTCGCCACCTCGGTCGGCGGCGTGCTGACCGGGCGCGGCGCCGACCTCATCATCATCGACGATCCGTTGAAGCCCGAGGAGGCGCTGTCGCAGGCGCAGCGCCAGGCCGCCAACGAATGGTACGACCACACGCTCTACAGCCGCCTCAACGACAAGCGCACGGGTGCGATCGTGCTGATCATGCACCGATTGCACGAGGATGATCTGACCGCTCATGTGCTCGCACAGGAGGCATGGGAGGTCGTGCGCTTCCCGGCACTCGCCGAGGCGGACGAGGAGAGCCAAGTCTCGACGGTGCTGGGGCCGCAATATTTCACGCGGCGGCGCGGCGCGGCGTTGCATCCGGAGCGGGAGCCCGTCGCGGTGCTCGAGCACATCCGCCGCACGATCGGCGAATACAATTTCGCCGGGCAATACCAGCAGGCGCCGGCACCCTTGGGCGGCGGCCTCGTCAAGGCGGCCTGGTTCCGGCGCTACGGTCCCGATGAAGTGCCGCCGCGTTTCGAGCGCATCGTGCAGAGCTGGGACACCGCCAACAAGGCCAGCGAATTGAGCGATTTCAGCGTGTGCACGAGCTGGGGTGCGGCGGGCAAGAACCTATACTTGCTCGACGTCTTGCGCCGGCGCATGGAATACCCCGAATTGAAGCGCGCGGTGCGCGAGCAATGCGAGCGCTTCGACCCCGCCGTCATATTGATCGAGGACAAGGCCTCGGGCACCCAATTGATCCAGGAATTGATCGCCGACGGCCTCCACGCCGTCACCCGCTACCGGCCGCAATCGGACAAGGTCATGCGCCTGCATGCGCAGACCGCAATGATCGAGAACGGCTTTGTGCACCTGCCCGAACGCGCCCCGTGGCTCGCCCCATACCTCGCCGAGCTCACCGCCTTCCCCAACGCCAAGCACGACGACCAGGTCGACTCGACCGCCCAGCTGCTCGACTGGTTCAAGGGCGCCGCCCGCGAGCCCGGCGGCTTCTACCAGTATTACAAGGCGCTCGCCGAAGAGCTTCCCCGTCCACAGCCGGCCGATCCGGCGCCGCTATCTGCGCCGCTATCTGCAAGGTCTCGCTTCCCCTGGTGGTGAGTGGTGACATGGCCAAATCGAGGGCCGAGCCCTGTGGCGCAATTCCCGCTCCCGCCCCCTTCTCGGACACTCAGCCTTCGCGCCAGGAATGGCTCTTCCTGTCCTTAAGAGACCTTCGCGGTCGGCTCGGGAATCGGCTCAGTTGGGTGGCCTTGAGACCTCGCGTTGTCTAAACATCAGGCCCCCGGCCCCTCGCGACGACGGTCAAATTGGACGAGCGTTGGCCGCGCTGGTGCTCTGCATGACGTTGAATGCCGCGACCGGACGGCGGAAGCCCCTCAGCTCCAGGTTTCCGAGGTCCTCCAGAATCGCAACCGCGTCCACCGCGCGAGCGACACGGCTGCTGATCAGGATCTGCCCGTCCTTCGCCTCGGCACACAACCGTGCGGCGAGATTGCACACCGTGCCGATGGCAGTGTAGCCGGAGCGTTCGGAAAACCCGATCTGGCCCAAGGTGGCGTAACCCTGTGCGATGCCGGCGCCGAAACCCAGTTCGCAGCCATCGCGGCGCCAAGCCGCGATCAGTTTGCCCGCCGCTTCGCGC
>DATAYO010000048.1:0-45966 GCA_036272515.1 Steroidobacteraceae bacterium
CGGAAACTGGAACATCACGATCTTCTGGCCGGCGATGGTCGCATTCAGCTTTCCCTGCAGCGTCTGCTGGATCTGGGTCGCGCTCGGTCGCTCCTTGAGCGGACCCAGGATCAGGCCGTCGAAGGATTGCCCCGGCGACTCGATCTGAAAAATGGTGTCGACGCCCGGCTGGGCCTTGAAAATCTTGTAGGCCTGGTGCGCATACAGCAGCTTCCTCTGCAAGGTCGCATCGGGCGCCGAGGTCGGCTGCCCGCCGACGAAGCCCTGATCTTCCTGGGGAGCGAGCTCGCTCTTGGCGCTGCGATACAGAAGGGCGATGCTCACCAGCACGAGCACGACGAAAATGGCCGTGACCGGGGTGTAGTGCAGGCTGCGCTCGAGCTTGCGCTGGTACCAGGCGCGCAAACGCTCGAAGCGCTCGTCGATGAATTCGACGACCCGGGTCTCCCAGTTGCGATCCTCCGGACGGTGCGGCTTGAGGAGCTTCGAGCACATCATCGGCGAGAGCGTCAACGCGATGATCGCCGAGACCGTCACCGAGCCGGCCAGGGTGAATACGAATTCGGTGAACAGCGCCCCGGTGAGTCCGCCCTGGAATCCGATCGGGACGAAGACGGCGAGCAGCACCACGGTCATGGCGATGATGGCGGTGCCGAGCTCGCGCGCGGCCTGCATGGCGGCGGCCACCGGCGCCATGCCTTCCTCGAGATGCCGGTTGACGTTCTCGACCACGATGATGGCATCGTCCACGACCAGGCCGATGGCGAGCACCAGCGCAAGCAAGGTGAGCAGATTGACCGAGAACCCGAGCGCCAGCATGATGCCGGCCGTGCCCACCAGGGACAGCGGAATGGCGATGACCGGAATCAGCACCGAGCGGGGTGAACCGAGGAAGGCGAAGATCACCAGCATCACGATGATCAGCGCCTCGATCAAGGTCATGACGACCTCGTGGATCGAGGCGTTCACGAAGGCGGTCGAGTCGTACATGATGCGGCCCTCGAGGCCGCGCGGCAGCTGCGCAAAGATCTCGGGAAGCGCATTGCGCACTTCCTTGATCACGCTCAGGAGATTCGCCGTGGGGGTGATTTGCACGCCGATGAAGACGGCGGTCTGGCCGTTGCGCGCTACGCTCGCCTCGTAGCTGTCGGCGCCGAGGATCACCTGCGCCACGTCGCTCAGGCGCACGTTCGCGCCGTTGACCGACTTCACCACGAGGGCGCGAAATTCCTCGAGCGAATGCAGGTTGGTGCTCGAGGTGAGCGTCACCTGGATCATCTGGCCCTTGGTATTGCCGACCGCTGAGATGTAATCGTTGGCCGCCAACGCGTTGTACACGTCGGTCGCCGTCATGCCGTAGGCCTGGAGCTTCTTGGGGTCGAGCCAGGCGCGCAGCGAAAACGTCTGGCCGCCGAGGATCTCCGCTATCTGCACGCCCTCGAGCGTCTGGAGCTTGGGCTGCACCACCCGCGTCAGGTAGTCGGTGATCTGGTTGGGCGCGAGTTCATCGCTGGTGAAGCCCAGGTACATGGCATCGATGGTCTGCCCCACCTTCACGGTGATGACCGGCTGCAAGGTGCCCGCCGGCAGCTGGTTCAGCACCGAGCTTACCTTGATGTTGATGTCGGCGGCGGCCTTCGAGGTGTCGTAGTTCTGGCGCAGATACACCGTGATGGTGCTGGTGCTGCCCTGGCTGATGGACTCCATGTAATCGATGCCGTTCGCCTGCGCGATCGCCTGTTCCATCGGCGTGGTGATGAAGCCGGCGATCGAGTCGGGGTCGGCGCCCGGGAAACTCGTGGTGACGGTGACCACGCCGTTTTCGGTCTTCGGATACTGGAGCACCTGGAGCGATGCAAACGAGCGCAGCCCGATGACCAGGATCACCAGGCTCACCACCGAGGCGAGCACCGGGCGGCGGATGAAGATATCGGTGAATTTCATGCGGTCAGGTCCGCGATTATTCGTTGGGCGGCGCCGGATGGGCGTCGTCGGTGGGCTGCACCGCGTTGTTCACCACGACCGCCGAGCCGTTGCGCAGCTTGATCTGTCCGGCGGAAACGACGGCATCGCCCTCGTTGATGCCCGAAAGAATCGCGACCTGATCGCCGCGCGTCGGGCCCAGCTTGACGAAGTGCTGCTCGACCGTGCCTTGCGCCTTGCCGTTGCCGCCCTGGCCGTGCACCAGGACGAAGACCGTATCGCCATAGGGGTTGTAGGTGATGCAGGCCTGCGGGAGGGTGATCTCGACGTTCGATTCACCGGCGTCGACCGCCACGGCGGCGAACATGCCGGGAACGAGCCGCCGATCGGCGTTCTTGAACGAGGCGCGCACCTGGACGTTGCGGCTGGCGTTGTCGACCTTGGAATTGATCGACTCGATGGTTCCCTGGAAGGTCGTGCCCGGGTAGGTATCCACCGTCGCGAGGGCGGTCTGGCCCACCCTCAAGTGCTCGAGCGCCTGTTGCGGCACGTAGAAGTCGATCAGGATGGGATCGAGCGCTTGCAGAGTCACGATCGTGGTGCCCGCGGCCAGATACTGGCCGAGATCGATCTGACGGATGCCGAGGCGGCCGGCGAAGGGCGCCTTGACGATCTTCTCCTCGATCAGCGCGCGCTGCGCCACCACCTGGGCGTTCGCTGATTTGAGCGTAGACACGTCGGTGTCGATGGTCGCCTGGCTGATGGCCTGTGCCGCGAATTGCTCGCGATCGCGCTTCAGGGTCTGATCGGCAAGCTCGGCGGCGGCCTCGAGCTGCGCGAGCTTGGCATAGTCGTCGTTCGGTCTGAGCTTGAGCAGCACCTTGTCTTGAGGTACGTCGTTGCCGGAATCGAATTCGATGTCGTCGACCACGCCCGAGGCCTGCGCGGACAGATCCGCGCCGCGCACGGCACGCAGGCTGCCAATGGCGCTGATATGCGCCTGCCAGGTCGATTTCTTCGCGACCACCGTCGACACCGTCTGCGGCGCGCTCGCGGTCTGGGCCATGAATTTCTTGAACATGCTGCCGGCGAAGGCTTGCCAGCCGAACACGCCGCCGATCACCAGCGCCACCAGCAGCACCATGATGATGAGCGGCTTCAGCATCGATCGGAATCTGACGGGTTCGCCGTCCCGGGGGGGTGGGGTCAGTACTGTGCTCACGGGGCTCCTCGAGTCCTTGACGGCGCGTTATCGGCCACGTCGTTGCGGTTCCACCAGCCGCCGCCGAGCGCTTGGAAGAGCGCGGCGGTATCGGTGAATCGTTGCGCGCGCGCCTTGACCAGCGCGACGGCTGCATTCTGATAGGTCTGCTCGGCGGTGAGCACCTGCAGATAGCTCGCGCCTCCGACCTTGTACTGCGCCTGAATCAGCTGGAGGCTGCCGGCGGCGGAGCGCTCGGCCGAGGTCTGGGCCGCGAGCGCGTCGGCGTCGCCGGACAGCGCGAGCAGCGAGTCGGCCACGTTCTGGAACGCGGTGAGCACCGTGGCCTTGTAATTGGCCGCGGCTTCCTGCGCGGCGGCCACTGCGGCGCGGCGCTGATGCAACAGCTGGCCGCCCTCGAACAGCGGCTGCGTGACTTTGCCGGCGAGGCTCCACACCACCGAGGAAGGCGAGAACAGGTCCGCAAAATGCGACTCCGCAATGCCGCCGTAGCTCCCGGTGAGGGTGAGCTGCGGGAGCATGTTCGCGGTCGCCACCCCGACCTGCGCGGTGGCTTGGTGCAGCAGCGCTGAATACTGCCGGATATCGGGCCGCTGTTCGACCAGCTTCGACGGCAGGCTGACCGGCAGCTCGACCGGCAGCTGCAGGGTCTCGAGGCGAAATTGCGAGCCGCTGTACTCGTTGGGCAGGGAACCCACGTAGGTCGCCAGGAGATTGCGCTCCTGGGCGAGCTGCGTGCGCAGCGTCGGCAATGCCGCAAGAGTCGCCTGAAGCGTGGCTTGCTGTTGCAGCACATCGGTGCGCGAGGCGCCGCCGGCGGTGACCCGGCGCTGGGTGATGTCGAGCTCGGCTTGCTGTGCGCGGGCGATGTCTTCCTGCGCCGCGAGCTGCGCCCGGAGCGAGGCCTCCGTGACGGCCGCGGTGACCACGTTGGCGGTGAGCGCGAGGTAGCTCGCCTCCAGGGAGAAGCGCTCGTATTCTGCCTGCGCCTGCAGCGCCTCGATCTGCCGACGGATGCCGCCGAACGCATCCAGCGTATAGGAAACATTCACCGCGGCGTTGTTGAGGGTGTAGTAGTAACCGCCGGTCCCCGGCAGGCCGAACTCCGCGAGAGTAGCCCGATTGCGCTGGCTTTCGAACGTTCCGGACAGGCTGGGGAACAGCGCTCCGCGCTGGGCGGCCACGCTTTCGTTGGCCTGGCGCAGCGCCGCCTGCGCCGCTTCGAGCGTCGGATTTTGCTTGAGCGCCCGCTCGATCAGTGCATTGAGGTCGGGGGACCGGAACAAGGTCCACCATTGCCCGGGGATGTCCAGGCCGTCGACGAAGCGCTGCGCTTCGCCGCCGGTGATCGGCGCGGAGGAGGTGGCGGCGGGGCGCGGCGCTTCCGGTGGCGAGTAGCCCGCATTCGCCGGTGCCGCGGGCGGCTTGAAGTTCGGTCCCACCATACAGGCCGCCGGGACGCCGAGCGTCAGCGCTCCGAGGGCGAGGACACGAAGTGCACGCCGGGATTTCCGCCGGACGCCGGGTTCGTTCGATTTGTCGGCCATAAGCTCAGCCCGCGTCCATGACTTCAGGATCGCCGCGAGGCGCGGCGCCGTCCAGGAATATATCCACCGCCTGTTGCAAATTGGCGTGCAGGTTCAGCTTGGCTATTTCGTCCGGCGTTCCGAACAGCACGCATTCGTGCAGCTCAGCGCAGACCATCTGCATGAACAGTGCAGCCGCACGGTCGGGATCGGCGAGCGAGAGCTTGCCGCGCAGCACCTGGCCGCGAAAATAATTGGCGATGGCGTTCACTACGGGCGTCTTGGTGCACGCACGCATCTTGGCGGCGAGCTCCGGGAAGCGTTGCGCCTCGGTGGCGACGATGCGAAACAGCGCGGCGGCTTCGGGTGCACAAGCGCGGCCCGTGACGGCCTCGCCGATGGTGAGCAACGCTTGCCGCGTGCTCATGCGCTCGAGCTCCTGTGTCGCGACCCGGGTGACCATGTCGCGGTCCACCAGCCGGGTGATCACGGCCGTCAACAGGTCCGCCTTGTTCTTGAAGCGCTCGTAGATGGTTCGCGTCGAGACCCCGGCCTCGTGGGCGACCTTGTCAATGCTGGCGGAACCATAACCATCCCTCAAAAAGACGCGCGTGGCTGCGCCGATCAACGTTTCGACACGGGTTGTCTCGGTGCCGCGTCGCGGCCGTCCCACCCGCGACGACGGCACTGTCGGGCCGGATGCTGGGGGGCCTTTGCCATTTTCCATCGGCAGGAAAATGACATGTGTCGTTTTCCGAAGCAACCGGTATCTGCAATATTTGCAGCCGGGGCCATTCTAGCACTAATATATTCAATAGTTAATAATTAGCACACGAATGAATTTCAACCGCAATGCACGACCGGGGCGATGCCGTCCCCTGAGCCTTGGCCGTGGCCTCGAGAAGTTCGCGCTGGTCGCCCCGGCGCTCTGCGGGGGTCTGCTGCTTTGCGCCGGGTGCGCGGGATTGCCACCCAAGCCCGCGCCGGCGACCTTGAGCGAGGAGGCGCCCCTGTCCGAACCGCCGAGCGGCGGCGCCGCAGCGTGGCCCGCGGAAGACTGGTGGAAGCAATATCGAGACCCGGCGCTCGATGCCTTGATCGGCCTGGCGATCGAATCCTCGCCGACGCTCGCCTCTGCCCACGCCCGCTTCGAATCCGCGCGCCAGTCGGTGCGGATCGCGAGCGCCGCGAGCGGCGCGCACCTGGAGGCGAGCAGTGATTTTTCGCGGCAGCGGCTCAGCGACAATGGCTTGTTCGCGCCCTCTTTGCTGGGATTCGACTGGTATGACCAGGCGGACCTCGGTCTGCAGGCGAGCTACACCTTCGACTGGTGGGGCAAGCAGCGGCAGACCGTCGAAGCGGCCATGGACGAGGCGCACGCGAGCCAGGCGGAACGCAGCGCCGCGGCGCTGGTGCTGACGAGCTCGATCGCCGACAGCTACTTCGGATGGCAGGCGGACCAGGCTCGTCTCCAGCTCGCCCGGCAGCACGAGGCGACGCTCGAGCATGAACGTGCGATCAGCGAAGCCCGCATTCGGGCGGATCTCGATCCGAAGGACGATGAGCAGCGCGCCGACGCCGCGCTTGCGCAGGTACGCGAGCAAATCGCCGCGCTCGAGGGCTCCGCCGAGCTTCGAGTGATTGCTCTGGCGGCGCTCGCGGACCGTGCTCCGGCGCAGTTGCCGCGGTTGACGGTGCGTCCGCTGCCGAGCGTCGCGGCGGCAATTCCCGACGACGTGCGCATCGATCTCGTCTCGCGACGCGCGGACATCGTCGCCAGCCGCTGGCGGGTGGAAGCGGCCGAGCACGGCCGCGAATCCGCGCGTGCCGAATTTTTCCCCGACATCAGCATCAATGCGCTGGTCGGATTTCAGAGCATGGACGTGGGCACGCTGCTCCACTACGGCAGCCGCGTGCCCGCCGCCGCCGCGGCGATTCATCTGCCGATATTCGACGCCGGGCGCCTCAAGGCGCGTTACGGAGCGGCGCAGGCCGCCGTGGAATCCGCGGTGGCGAGCTATCGGGACACCGTGGTGGGCGCGGCGCGGGACGTGGCGACGCAAGCGTCGAGCCTCGAGCAGATCGCTGCGCAACGGGCGCAGCGCCAGCGCGGTCTCGATGCCGCCCAGACGCTCGAAAGGAGCGCCGCGGCGCGCGTGCGGCAGGGCGTGGTCGATCCAAGAGTGGAGCTCGGTGCGGCGGAGACATTGATCGAACAGCGCGAGGCCCTGGTCGAGCTCGATGCGGCGGCCGTGTCCGCCGACATCGGCTTGAAGCGCGCGCTGGGCGGCGGCTATGAAATGAAGGCGGCACCTTGAATGCGATCGTAGAACCCACCGCGCCGGCTCCCGAGAACGGCCGCCGGCGCCGGATCCTCTGGCTGATGGCGGCAGCCTTCATCGGCATCGGCGCGCTCTGGGCGGTTTATTGGGTGCTGGTGCTGTCCAAGCGCGAGCTCACCGACGATGCCTACGTCAACGGCAACAAGGTCGTGGTGTCCTCGCAGGTGCCCGGCACCGTGATCGCGGTGCTCACGGACGACACCCAGCGCGTGCACGCCGGCCAGGTGCTGGTGAAGCTCGATCCGACCGACGCCGAAATCAATCTCACGCGCGCCGCGAGCGCACTGGCGGAGACGGTCCGGCAGGTCCGGCAGGAGCGCTCGACCGCCCGTCAATACGATGCCGTGATCACGGCCCGAAAGATCGAGCTCGCGCGCGCGCGCGAGGATCTGCGCAAGCGCGAGCCGCTGCTGGCAGCCGATGCGATCGCGCCGGAAGAGGTGCGGCACGCGCGCGAGGCCGTGGGGCTCGCCGGCGCGGCGCTGGAGCAGGCGGTGCGCGAAGCGAACGCGGCCCGTGCGCTGGTGGAGGGCGTCGAGGTGCGGGACAACCCGGCGGTGCTGCAGGCGAAGACCGCCTTCCGGGACGCCTGGATCGCCGAGCGGCGCAACGCCGTGCTCGCGCCGGTCACCGGCTATGTCGCCGATCGCAGCGTGCAACTGGGCCAGCGCATTCAGGCAGGCCAGGCGCTGCTGACCGTGATCCCGCTCAATGAGCTCTGGGTGGATGCAAATTTCAAGGAAGTGCAGCTGCGCAGCGTGCGCATCGGCCAACCCGCCGAGGTCAGGAGCGACCTGTACGGCGGCGCCCATCTTTTCCACGGCCGGGTCACGGGGATGTCGGCCGGAACGGGGGCGGCGTTTGCCTTGCTGCCCGCGCAAAACGCATCCGGAAACTGGATCAAGGTCGTGCAGCGCGTGCCGGTGAGAATCGAGCTCGATCCGCAGGATCTGTCCGAGGCGCCGCTGCGGGTCGGTCTCTCGGCGACGGTCACGGTGGACACGGGGGACCGCAGCGGGCCGGTGCTCGCGGGCAAATCGGCCGACAAGCCCGTCGGCGATACGCAGGTGTACGCGCAGGATCTCGACCACGCGAACGCCGCCGCCGATGCCATCATCGCGCGAAACCTCGGGGTCGAGCCCTGAGGCTGCGGCGCCCGCGGCGCGCGGCGTTCGCTCGCACGCGCCCGATCGCGGGTCCGA
The DNA here is from genome assembly GCA_036272515.1 of Steroidobacteraceae bacterium. Classification (GTDB taxonomy): domain Bacteria; phylum Pseudomonadota; class Gammaproteobacteria; order Steroidobacterales; family Steroidobacteraceae; genus Bog-1198. The sequence goes on from DATAYO010000048.1 coordinate 8,216, forward strand.
CAGCCCCACGGTAGGCCCGCCTACACCGGCCGCCGCTGCCGGATGCGATAGTGATCCGCATCTTCGAGAATCCGGGGATTCCGAAGTGTGCGGGTCGGTCGCATGCCGACGATGACGATAATGGAGAGCAGATATGGGCATCAACAAAGACCAGGTAGACGGCCGCATGAAGGAAGCGGCAGGCAAGGTTCAGGAGGTTGCGGGCCGGGCAGTCGGCAGCCCGTCGCAGGAGCTCAAGGGCAAGGTCAAGAAGACCGTCGGATCGGCGCAGGCCGGTTTCGGCGATGCCAAGGAGAATTTGAAGGACGACGCCAGACAGGAAGAAGCGGAGCGGGAAGCCAAGGATACTCGCCCGTAACGGCGATATCGGGCCCGTAACGGCGTAGCGGCAAGGGGAATTGACCCGGCCTCCTGGGGGAAAGCACTAGTCCGCGGCGCCAGGGCGGGCGGAGTAATTGTGAAGCGGGCTTTAGTTTTGCGGCCCGCGCGCCGATATGCTCCGCAGGAATTGAAGTCCTAGGGACAATCCGTGCCTGAGCGAAATCCCCCGCGTTGCGTTCACCGCATCCTGCTGATCGACGACAACGCGTCGATCCACGGGGATTTTCGCAAGGTTCTGGGCGGCGAGGTGCAGGATGCCGGGCGGGCCGCGCTGGCCATGCTCGAAGCGGATTTGTTCGGTGACCTTCCGCAGGAGACGGTGCGGCCGAGATTCGAGATTCACTCGGCCTATCAGGGTCGCGAAGGGGTGGAGATGGCGCGGGCCGCGCACGCGCGCGGCGAGCCCTATGCCGTGAGCTTCGTCGACATGCGCATGCCTCCCGGCTGGGACGGGCTGAAGACGATCGAGCAGCTGTGGAAAGCCGATCCGGACATCCAGGTGGTCATTTGCTCGGCGCATTCCAACTACGACTGGTCGGAAGTGGTCGACGGCTTGAATTACTCGGACAAGCTCCTCGTGCTCAGAAAGCCCGCCGAGCCCGTCGAGATCCTGCAATCCGCGACCGCGCTCAGCCGCAAGTGGCAGAACGAGCGCCTCGCGCGTCATCGGATGGACAGCCTCGAGCAGGTGATCAAGCTGCGGACGCACGGCCTGGAGGCTGCCAACCGGCAGCTGCGGCACCTGGCGACGCACGACGCGCTCACCAGCCTTCCTAATCGGCTCCTGCTGCACGATCGTCTCGAGCAGGCTGTGGCGCATGCCGACCGCGGCTCGCGTCCTTTTGCGTTGATGGTCTGCAGCCTCGATCGATTCAAGCTGGTGAACGAATCGCTCGGGCACAGTGCGGGCGACAAGCTGCTGCAGGAGATCGGCCGGCGCCTGGCGAAGCTGGCCGGCCCCGTCGACACCGTGGCGCGCTTCGGCGGCGACGAATTCATCCTGTTGATCAACTCGCTGAACCAACCCGATGATGCGCTCGAGGTCGCCGCTCGCGCAGTCGATGCGGTACAGGAGCCGGTGTGCATCGGCGGAGTCGATGTGCGCACCTCCGCCAGCATCGGCATTGCGTTGTACCCCGCAGATGCGGCGACCGCGGAGGCGCTCGCCGCGCACGCCGAGGCGGCGATGCATCGCGCGAAGCAGCGCGGGCGTGGCGGCGTTCAACGCTTCGAGCGCGGTATGAGCGCCAGCGTCGAGGAACGCGTGCGTCTCGAAAGCGATCTGCACGGCGCCCTGGCGCAGGGGCAGTTCCAGCTGTATTACCAGCCCAAGGTGCACACGGCGACGGGCTCGGTGCGCAGCGCCGAAGCTCTGATTCGCTGGATTCATCCGCAGCGCGGGCTGATTTCTCCGGACGCCTTCATCCCGCTGGCGGAGGAGTGCGGTCTGATCGATGCGATCGGCGAGTGGGTCGCGCGCGAAGCGTGCAGGCAGGCACGCGTGTGGCAAGACCGGGGTCTTGCGCCGCTGCGCGTGTCGGTCAACCTGTCGCCGTCGCAATTTCGCGGCAGCGGACTCGCCGACTCCATCCGCGGCGCCCTCGAGGAGGCGAGGCTCGACCCGCAGTACTTCGAGGTCGAGCTGACCGAAAGTGCCGTGATGAGCGATCCCGAGGAGTCCATCGCGATCCTCGAGCAGCTGAGCGCCATGGGGATCCTGGTGTCGGTGGACGATTTCGGCACCGGCTACTCGAGCATGAGCTATCTGCGGCGGTTTCCCATCGACAAGCTCAAGATCGACCGCGTGTTCATCAGCGAGATCGCCAGCCGGCCCGAGGATGCCTCCATCGTACGCGCCATCGTCTCGCTGGCCCACAGTCTGCGGCTGAAAGTCGTCGCCGAGGGCGTCGAGACCAGGGAGCAACTCGAGTTCCTCAAGGCCATCGGATGCGACGAATATCAGGGGTATCATTTCAGCCGTCCGCTGCCGGCGAGTGAATTCGAACGGCTGGTGCGCGAAAACGCCGCGAGCTCACGGCCGCTGACCCAGGAGGATGCGCTGCGAACGCACAGCAAGCTCGCCGCGTATCGCCGCAAGTGAGTCGAGACCCCTGCGCACCGCCGTGCTAATGTTCTCGTCTCATCGAGATCGAGCTGACCTCAACGGCCGCATGAATCGCTGGCGCTTTCTGATCGATCCGCTCCAGGGGCGCACGTCCATCGGCAGGGTGGTGTGGCTGTATGGCATCCTGGGATCTCTGGCCTACGGCCTTCTCGAGGTGCTGTTCGATTCGGCCGGGCAAGTCGGGATGCGGCTCTACACGATCGGCGGATTGCTGCTGAGCCTGTACGTGACCGTGGCCACCTATCAGTGCGCGCGTAATTGCAAGACCGTCCTCGGACGCCGGTTGGTGCGTGCGTGCGCACTGCTGTCGCTCGCTCTATTGCCGTTGCTCACCTATCTCGAGTGGAGCGGGGCGCTCGCGCTCACCAGTCTGGGCGGGATGCAATAGCCGGCGCGTGGCGCTACGGGTATTTGTTCTGCACCGCGTCCCGCACCAGATGCGTGTCGTACACTAGCACGATCGAGGCGATCCGACCGGTGTCCAGGTCGAAGTTGAACACGTCCGCGCACTCGAAGGATACGCGTGAATCGTCTTTCAGCCGCCAGTCGTACAGGTAGTAAGCCACCGCGCGCATGTGCCCTTCGGCGCTCACGAGCACATCGTGCACCGTCAGCTCGCTGCGACCGGATGCCGCGGCGACCTTGGTGACGTAGTCGCGCACCGGGATGCGCCCGAGGAAGGGCGATTGCACCCAACCGTCGGATGTGAACAGGGCGGCGGCCTTTTCGGCGTCGCCCGCCTCGAGAGCCTTGAGATACTTGCGGACCGCGTGTTGCATCTTCCTCTCCTTCACGAAGTGTCGCAGCGCACGAGCTAGACCTCATCTCAGCCCGGCGATGGTAGCGCAATTGGGCGCCGATGGCCTCAATTCGCGGCGGACCGCGCAAAGCGCAACAATGGATGCGATTATCCGCGCCGGGTTGCAATCGGTCGGCGGTTGGCCCGGTCCTATCCCTCGTTGTCACTGAAAGCACTGGATTCGTGGGGCACACGGACAAAGGAGCATGTATGAAATCTCTGGTTCGCTGGCTGATCGACTGGCCGCAAGGCGTGGCGCGCCATCTGGCGTGGCTTGCGCCGCTGTTCGCGCGGATCACCGTGGGATGGGTCTTTCTCTGGAGCGGATGGGGGAAGCTCAACGATCTGCCGCAGGTTACCGAGAACTTCATCGGCTGGGGCATTCCATTTCCCCACCTGCTTACGCCGTTCGTGTCGGGCGTGGAGTTCTTCGGCGGCCTTTTCCTGCTGCTCGGATTGTTCACGCGCATTTCGGCGGGGGCTTTGGGCATCACCATGATCGTCGCCATCAAGAGTGCCAAATGGGGCGATGTCGACTCCTTGGAAACGCTGCTCGGTTTCGACGAGTTCGAGTATCTGGCGCTGTTCCTGTGGCTCGCCATTGCCGGAGCCGGGCCGTTTTCGCTCGATCATCTGGTGCAGCGCTTCTGGGGGCGGCCGCAGGGCATGATGGAACGCGGCGCAGTTCCGTCCTAGGCGCCGGTGCCGCAGCGGGGTGGCGTCCCACACGAGCGAGAACAAGCGATCCGCGATAGCCGGTAAAATCCCGCGCCATCATGCGCAAAAACTACCGCCGCGCGCGACGGTCCAAGCCGCGCCGACAGATCGGCCGCCTGTCTCGCCTGGTATCGGCACTGCGCCGATGGCGGATCCCCAAGGGATTGCGCCGCGCGTTCGCGCATGCACCCGGGTTCGTGCAAGGCGCGGTGATCTTCGGTCTCGCGGCGCTGCTCTGGTTCACCGTAAACGGTCTCTACCAGGTGATCCGAAAGCCTTCGGAGCTGTTTTTTCCGGTGAGCGGCACGCTCAACAAGACGCCGTCCGAGACCTGGCGCGATTACGGACCCTTGTTCCGCCGGTATTCGACGCAGATCGTGACCGCGGAGCTGCTGGCCGGGCTCGCGCAGATCGAAGGCTCGGGCAACCCCGTGGCGCGAACTTACTGGCGCTGGTCGTTGACGGCGAGGCCCTTCGAGGTGTACCGCCCGGCATCGAGCTCGGTGGGGATGTACCAGATCACGGACGGTACGTTCGCGCAGGCCAGGCGCTACTGCATCCGGCGACATACCGTCGTCGAGGACGGGCCCTGGAATGAATGGCATTCCTGCTGGTTCAACGGTCTTTACACCCGAGTCATCCCGTCGCACGCGGTCGAGCTCACCGCGGCCTACCTCGATCGGAGCGTGACGGACATCCTCGCGCGCCATCCCGGCCGATTCGCCACGCTCGAGCGGGAGCAGGAGCTTGCGGCCTTGATTCATCTCTGTGGAGCCGGGGCGGCGGATGCCTACGTGCGGCATGGAATGCGCCTGGCTCCCGGCCAGCGCTGCGGAGACCACGATGCGCACGAGTATCTGGCGCGTGTCGAGCAGGCGAGGCGGGTGTTCCAGGCGCTGGAAGCGCAACGGGGTCGCTGAAGCGGGTCGCAACGGTGCGGTAAGATGTGCCCCCATGGGCCGGAACCGTGGAAACTGCATCATGCGAAGCCGCCGATACGTGCTCGTAGCCGTTGCGATGGGCGTCGTCGCCGCGGGTGGCGCCGCTGCGCGTGCCGACGAGGCCGCACCGAGCACTTCGGACCGGATTCGCGCTGCCGATGCGAGAGTCGTGCGGCAATCCAAGGTCATCGGTGCGGCGGTCAAGAAAGGCGCGCGGCAGGTCGGCGCGGTCGCCAAAAAAATGGGGCACGAGGTGGCCGACGCCAGCGTGAAAGGCGCTCACGAGGTGAGGGACACCGCCAAGGAGTTCGGCGCGAAAACCAGGGCGGCGATGAGGAAGCCGGCGTCGTAGCCGCGGCCACCCGGGCTCAACGGGAGATGGTGACCGCGCTCTTGACCAGACCTTGGAAATAAGCGACGGATTGCTCGTGCCGCGGGCTGAGCGGCCCCGGTGTGTAGGCTCCCGAGGCATAATTGTTCTGGGTGTGCTCGCAGATCGCGAAATCCTCGCGCACGATGCCGCAATTGACCTCGACCGTATTGCGGCGCGATGCCTCGCTCCCGGCGGACAGCTCGGCGAAGTAAAAATCGTAGACGAGGTCGGTCGTGCCGGTGGACCTGGGATTGATGCGGCTCGTGTTCATCCCGCCGGGAAATACCGAAAGCGTCCAGTTCGGCCACATCCAAAGCCATTTGCCTCCATAGATGGAGCCGTCCTTTTGCGGGGACGTCATGCGCACCATGCCCTCGAGCGCAACCGTCTCGAAATTCGCGAAGTCGATGACCTTCATGAAGCCCGGATGAATGCCGGGGATGTGGTAGCCCTCCACGAAATTGTCCGTGTAGGTCTTCCAGTTGCACTGCATGGTGAAGCGCCGCTCTTCGGTCGCGACGAAGGTCTCGATCGGATAGTCGGCGACCTCGCCGGGCAGATCGCCGAGCTGATCGATCAAGTCGACCTGGGGCTCGATGGCGATGAACAGCAGTCCACGCCACTGCGCCAGCTGGGCCTTCTCGAGCGGCCAGTCCGCGACGTCGAAACAGGCGTCCTCACCGAACCAGGGCGCCTGGCGCAATGCGCCGTTCTGTTCGTATACCCACTGGTGGTATGGACATCGCAGCAGCTGCGTCTGGCCGCGGCCCTCGGGCAGAAGCCGCGCGCCGCGATGCCGGCACACGTTGTGGAACGCTCTCAAGGCACCATCGCGCCCGCGCATCGCGAACAGCTTCCATCCGGCGACATCGACCGCCACATAATCGCCCGGCTGCTCGACCCGGGACGCCGGTCCCAGCATCTGCCAGGTGCGGCGAAAAATGGATCGGCGTTCCCCCTCGAAAATTTGAGGGTCGACGTAGTAGCTCGCCTCCAGATTCCTGCAGAGCGCCATGCGATGATCATAGCAGGCGATGCCAAGTTGAACAGAGGAGTGCGGAATTCATGTGCCTGATCCTGGTTCTATGGCGAGCGCGTCCCGAGTATCCGTGCGTGCTCGCGGCGAACCGCGACGAGTTCCATGCGCGCCCGAGCGCAGGCGCCCACTGGTGGACCGAGAGCCCGGGGATCCTTGCGGGGAAGGATCTGCAGGCCGGCGGCACGTGGCTCGGCGTGGGCCGCGACGGGCGCTTCGCTGCGCTGACCAATTTCAGGAACGGCGCCCCCGCGCGCTCCGACGCGCCGAGTCGCGGGAAGCTGGTGACCGAGGTGCTCGAGTCCGGCGCTTCGGTGGCGGACAGCCTGGATCGGCTGCGGTCCGCCGGACCGCGCTACAACCCGTTCAACATGCTCTTGAGCGATGGGCAGCGCCTCGGCGTCTATGAAAGCGTGACGGGGCAGGGGCGCGAGCTGGGGCCGGGGGTGTATGGGCTCTCGAATCATCTGCTCGACACGCCGTGGCCGAAAGTCAGGAACGCCAAGATGCGGCTCTCGTCGGCGCTCACCGACTTGAGCGACGAGAACGCCATCTTGCGCTTGTTGCGCGACGAACGTCCCGCACCCGACCATGAACTGCCTCGAACGGGCGTCCGTCTGGAATGGGAGCGGCTGCTGTCGAGCGCCTTCATTCGCGCCGAGGAGTACGGCACGCGCTGTACCACGCTCTTGCGCATCGACCGTGACGGCGAGGCGCAGTTCGACGAGTGGACCTGGGACAAGACGGGCGGGGAGACCGCACACGAGACCTTTCGCTTCGATGTTTCCCGCGGCTAGCGGCGCCGGAGGGTCGCGCACCTGCGCCGCTCAACGCGGGGAGGGCGCGGGAAAATCGCGCGCTGCGGCGAACAGCCATTCGCGAAACCGCGCGACTTTCGGCAAGGTCAGGTAGTTTCGCGGGCAGACGAAGTAATAGGCCGACCCATAGGGCAGGGCCTCCCGGCTCGCCAGTTTCAACGTGCCCTTGCTCAACGCCCGGGTCACCATCGTCCAGCGCGCGAGGGCAAAGCCCAGCCCTTCCTCCGCCGCCACCAGCAAGCCGACGGTGTCGTCGATGGCCGGCGGGCGCGATCGCCATGCGATTTCCTCTCCGGCGCGCCGCCATAGGCTCCAGGACGGCTCGTCGCCTTCGAGCAGCGGATAACGGCTCAAGTCCATGCCGCGCTCGATCATTCCGTACTGCTTGATGAGCGGCGGCGTACCGACCGGCACGACCCAGTCGTCGAGCAGCTTCTCGCTGTGCAGGTTCGGGTAGCTGCCACGGCCGAATCGAATGCCGACGTGCACGGCCGTGCGCGAGAAATCCACGAGCTCCGACGAGGTGTGGAAGCGCAGCTCGATCTCGGGGTGCTTGCGCCGGAAGGAGCGTATGCGCGGCATCAGCCAGATCTGCAGAAACGACGACAACAAAGTGATCTGCAGCGGCCCGGATCGGCCGTGCTGCTTGATCGAGTTCACCGCCGATTGCAGCTGGTCGAGTCCGCTGCGCACCGACGGCAGCAGCTGCACGCCTTCCTCGGTGAGCTGCACCCCGCGGCCGTTGCGTCGAAAAAGCGGCACCTGGATGTAGCCCTCCAGGCTCTTGATCTGCTGACTGACCGCGGCGGGCGTGACGTTGAGCGCCTCGGCGGCGGCCGAAAAATTCAGGTGCGTCGCCACGGCCTCGAACACGCGCAGCGCGCCGAGCGGCAGACGGTCGTATGCGGCGGCCATTAAGTTTTCCTTAACGGACGATCAGACATTGCGTTTGTTGGTGGGACTCGGGCGATGCACGCTGTACCTCGTTCGACAAACCTTACCGGAGTAGCCGTCATGAACGCCATCCAAATCGTCGTCAAGCTCGCGCAGTTCCTTCTGGCCGTCACGCTCACGGCGGTCACCGTATCCGTCGCCGGTCTGCTGTTCGTCGCCTGAGTTTCGGCCCGGTGGTTGCGATGAGGGTCGAACGACGGCTCAGGGGTGCACCCGCATTCCATCCGTCGCGAAGCTCACCGGCCCCGCGTAATTTTGGCGGATCGAGCGCAGGACCGGGTCGCGCCCGGCGTCGGTGGCGGGCGACAAGTGGCTGAGCAGCAGCGCTCGGGCGCCCGCGGCGCGGGCCACCTGTCCGATGGCCTGCGGCGGGGAATGCAGGGTGTAGAGCACCGCGGGGGAATCCGGCGGATCGAGCACGGGAGCGTCGAAGATCAGCAGATCGGTGCGATCGGCGATGCGGCGCAGCGCCGGCAGTCCGGCGGCGTCGATGTCGCCCGAGAAGGTGACGCTCTTGCCGTCATGATTCACGCGATAGATCACCGCGGGTGCATCGCCGTGGTGGCCGGCGACCGAGGAGACGGTGAAGCTTCCGAAGGACATGCTGCGCGCGGTGGGCGGCAGGTCGTGAGGCTCGATGGTGATCGGCGCCGCGAAGTCGCGAAGATAGGCAAACGCACCGCGGGACCCGAACAGCAAATCCAAGAAGCGGCGGGTCGAGGGAAAATAAGCACCGTCTCTCGAGCCCGGCGAGCCCGCAGGCCCATAGATCTTGAATACGATGGGACCGGAGCTCGACACCGCGCGCGCCTTCATGATGCCCGGGAGCTCGGCCGCATGGTCCACGTGCAAATGCGTCAGCAGCACGACATCGAGCGCATCGAGATCGACCTTCGACTCGCCGATCCGGACGAAGGCGCCGGAGCCGGCGTCGACCAGAATCCGTGGGGTGCCGTCGATGAGCACCGCGTAGCTCGCAGACGCGCGGCCCGTCGCGCCCGGGCCGCCCGATCCCAGCACGATGACCTCGAGCGGCTCGGCAGCGGATGCGTGGGCGGGAGGTACGACGGCAAGCATGAAAGAGCATGCGGCGAACCAGGCGAAAAACGCTGCGCGACTCCCCATGTTCCCGATCTCGCTTCGAGGCGGTGATGGTTTAAGGATTGCGTTGGTTATATCCTGCGTCCAGTATAACCGAGTGGATCCGGACTGAAGGGAGATACGCCATGAGAAGCTTCGCACGCTGTGCCCTGTGGGTGCCGTTCTTGTTGGCCGCCGCCGTCGCGGCGCGAGCCGACTCGTACAGCGACACCATCGCGCTCTTCAAGAATGCGGGCGACAGCGCGGGGTACTTCTCCCATAGCTACGCCTATGCCTTGTTCCCCACGATCGGCGAGGGCGGATTCATCCTGGGAGCCGCCCACGGCAAGGGCCGGGTGTACGTGAATGGCCAATACGTCGGCAATACCGCGATGACTCAGTTGAGCGCGGGATTTCAGGCCGGCGGCAAGGCTTACAGCCAGATCATATTCTTCGAGGACAAGCGCGCGCTCGACGAGTTCGAGTCGGGCGACTTCGAGTTCTCCGCCGGGGCGAGCGCGATCGCCGTGACCGCGAGCGCCAACGCGAGTGCCGGCACGACGGGGGCGACCTCGGGAGCGAGCGGCGGCGAGAAGGATGCGACCACCAACAGCGACGGTTACCAGAAAGGGATGCTGGTGTTCACCATCGCCAAGGGTGGGCTCATGTATGCGGCCGCCATCGCCGGACAGAAATTCAGCTATACGCCGAGCGCTCAACATTGACGGAGAGCCGCGAGGCTCCCGTGACGGGGCGCCGCGCGCCATCTGCCTGATTCGTCTTTCGGCGATCGGCGATACCTGTCATGCCGTGCCGATGGTGCGGGCTCTGCAGCGCACCTGGCCCGATTGCCGCATCACCTGGATCATCGGCCGCATCGAGGCAAAGCTCATCTCGCTGTTGCCGGAGGTCGAATTCCTGGCCGTCGACAAGCGCCGCACATTGCCCGAATACCTGCGCTTGCGCAGAGAGCTTCGCGGGCGTCGCTTCGACGTGCTGCTTCACATGCAGGTGAGCCTGCGTGCGAGCCTGCTGAGCACCCTGGTTCGTGCCCCGGTCAAGATCGGATTCGACCGGGCGAGGGCACGCGAGCTGCAGTGGGCTTTCACCAACCGGAAAATCGCGCCCCGCAGGCGCGAGCACGTGCTGGACAGCTTCTGGGGATTCACGGAGGCGCTTGGGATCGACGAGCGGCGTCTCGAATGGAAGCTGCCGTTGCCTCCCGACGCGCTCGAGTACGCGGCGCGGATCATATCGGATGAGCGGCCGACGCTGTTGATCAGTCCCTGCTCGAGCCACACGCCGCGAAACTGGCGAGCGGAATTCTACGCGCGGGTGGCGGATCACGCCGCGAGCCGCTGGGGAATGCGTGTGGTCCTGTGCGGAGGGCCCAGCGCGATCGAGCGTGACATGGGTGAGAGCATTCTCGCACACGCCAAGCACCCGTCCTTGAACCAGATCGGTCGCGACACGCTGCCGCAAATGCTGGCGCTGCTCGGCGCATCGACCGTCCTTTTGAGCCCCGATTCGGGACCTGCGCACATGGCGGCCGTGGTGGGTACACCGGTGATCGGCCTGTATGCGCCCACGAATCCGGCCCGCAGCGGCCCTTATCTCAGCCGCCAATGGTGCGTGGATCGATTTGCCGACGCGGCGCGCATCTTCAGGAAAGGAGACCCCGATTCGTTGCCGTGGTGGACCAAGATCGAACAGCCCGGGGTGATGGATCTGATCCGGCCGGAAGAGGTCATCGAGCGGCTCGATCAATTCATGCGCGATGGCGGCCGGACGCGGAACGCATGATGGCCGCTCCGCGTCCGCGCCCGGCGCCGCCGCGCAACCGCTAGAACGGCAACCCGTGCGCCTGCCCGCCCATGCACATGATCATGGGAATCGACAGGATGACGTTGATGCGCGAGGCCATGCCGGCGGTCTTTCGCGCCGCCGCCTTTTCCTCGTCGGTGGCGGTCACGATGCCGAGGATCTTCTTCTGGTTGGGCCAGATCAATACCCACACGTTGAAGAGCATGATCGTGCCGAGCCATGCACCCACGCCGATCGTCCGGTAGCCCGGCTGCAGCGTGAAGGCGTTCAAAATCGCGCCGGGATTGTTCCTGCCGTAGCCGGTCATCAAGTAAAAGGCGCCGGAGAGCCAGGTCACCACAGCGGCCCACCGGAACCATAGCAGCGCGCGTGCCGCGATGTATTTGGTGATCCCCGCGCCGCCGGGACCGCCCTTGTCGGCGACCGCCGCCGCGAGAGCGGGTGTCTGGACGAAGTTGAAGTAGTACAGCAGTCCGATCCAGGTGATGCCGCCGAGGATGTGCAGCCATCGATCGACGCGTACCGGGTAAAGCGCGACGGAGTTTCCTGCCCAGAGCGAGAGGCACGCTCCGATGATGATCGCGAGCACCACACCTGTCGTGATGGCGCCCTTGATGGTATTGATAGGATGCATGGTAGTTGGCCCCCTTGATTGTTGGTGTTGTAGGTCGTGACGCCGCTACCCACGATTGTCTGCGACGTCAAGCCGGCGCGAAATTGTACGGGAAGTCGGGCAACCCGTCATGGACGGCCGGTCAGGGGCCGGGCGCCCGCTCTTCGCCGGCGGCGCGCAGAGGCTCCACCAGGTCGAATTTGCTGTAGTCGATGTGCAGCGTCCCATCGGGCCGCACGTCCGCAACGTCCTGAAAGCTATGGTTCCACCGAAGCGATTCGCCCCGGTACTCGGCACGGGCCATCAGCACCTGACCGGTGGTCTCGTCGGTGCCGCTCAAGCTGAGAATGAAGATCGTCTGGGCCAGGGCGAGCGATTCGGGGCTCTCCAAGCGCAGCGGGCTCGCCTCGTCGACGACGTGCATCAGGGTCCAGCCGAGCGAGAATACCGGGTGCTGAGAGCGCACCAGCGGCAGGTCGACGATGCGACGGATCCTGTATCCCTCCGGCGTCACCTCGTCGCGCAGCATGCGAAGCTTGGCGGAGGCTTCCTGGACGACATTTTGGCGGGCATTGGCGGCGCGAAACATCAAAGTGAGCTTGCCGTCGATGGGTCGCACGACGCCCACGTTCGCGAACAGAAAGCGCGCCCTGGGCCGCGAGAAGCGCGCGAACATGATGCCGGTGATCAGCGCCAGCATCATCAGACCGACGAAGATCTCGACCATGGCGACCAGATGGCCGTAGAGGGTCTGCGGATGCATGTCCCCGTATCCCACCGTCGCCAGTGTCTCTACGCTGAAGAAAAAGGCGCCGGGGAAGCCCGGCGGGCTCAAATTGGCGACGCAGCCGGGAACGAGGTAGTAAAGACAGCCGAACAGCAGATCGAACACCAGGAAAAATGCGGCGATCGTGACGAACAGGCGCGGCCAGCTCACGGTCATGAAATGATGATAGAGGTCCTGCAGCACCCGGTTCGAGAGCCCTTCGGCGACGACGTCGCGCAGGCCGAGCTTGGAGCGCCGCAGTGACGGCGGCCTCGTCCGCTTGCGGCGCGGCGCCTGGGCATGTCCTGAAGCCGGATGTTCGCTCGAGTGTCGGGCCATGCGTTCGATGTCAGGCGTTCGATGGGTTGATGCGGGATGCATCGAGTTTATACTCCGTCCGTGTCGGGCGGCCGAGGTTTCTCTTGAGCTTTAAAGCGTGGATGGCATTTGTCGCCCTGAGCATCATCTGGGGGTTCCCGTATCTGCTGATCAAGCTGGCTGTGGGGGAGGTGCCTCCACTGATGGTCGCCTGGGCACGCGTGACCCTGGCCGCCGGCATCCTCCTGCCGCTCGCCTCGATGCGCGGCGCTCCGCTGTTCGCGCGCGGCCATTTCGGCGCGCTCGTGGCGTTTGCGCTCGCGGAATTCGTGATTCCGTTCGCCGCCATATCGATCGGCGAGCAATGGATCAGCTCCTCCATGGCCGGAATCCTCATCGCGACGGTGCCGATGTGGGTGGTGCTGCTGTCGCGTTCCTTCGGCGTGCACGAGAGGCTGGGAGCGCGCCGGCTGGCGGGACTGGCGCTCGGCTTCGCCGGCGTGGTGACTTTGCTGGGATTCGGGGGAATTTCCGGAGCCAAGGGCTGGGTGGGCGTCGGCTGCCTGCTGGTTTCCGCGCTGGGATACGGGGTGGGCCCGCTGATCATCCAGCGGCACATGAAGCATCTCGATGCGATCGGCCCGCTGTCGGCCTCTCTGGCCATTGCGAGCGCCTGTCTGCTCGTTCCGGCTCTCCTCGAAGCGCCGCGGCATTGGCCGTCGGCGACCGCGATCGCCGCCATTGCGTCGCTCGGCGTCGTGTGCACGGCCGTTGCGATGATGCTGATGTTCTACCTCGTCAACCACGCGGGTGCGTCGCGTGCGAGCTTGATCACCTATTTGAATCCCGCGGTCGCCTCTTTGCTCGGAGTCACGCTGCTCGATGAGCGCCTCGGGCCGATGGGGGTGACGGCCTTCGGTCTGATCCTGCTCGGTTCCTGGCTCGCGACCCACCGGGCGCAGTCCAAGCTCGTCGAACTGGCGGCGGAGCGCTAAGCTCGCCTCTCCATGCTCATCTTCTATTCGCCGCATCAGCGGGAACACCGCCCGGACACTTTCCTGGCCGGCGGCGCGCCGCGCGCCCACCCCGACGTGCCGGAGCGGCTCGATGCCCTGCTGTCGGGCGTCGAGGGAAGCGCGCACGACATCGTCGAGCCTCGCGACCATGGCCTGAGCTACGTGGCCCTGGTGCATTCGGAGCGCTACCTCGAGTTTCTGAGCGGTGCGCATGCCGCCTGGCGGCAGCTGCCCGCTGCCTCGACGGCAGTGGCGCCCAACGTGCATCCGAGACGTGCGGCCGGCGATAACTATCCGAGCTCGATCGTGGGGCGGGCCGGCTATCATCTGTACGACATGTCCTGCCCGATCGGGGAGCCGACGTGGCGGGCGGTGCTGTGGAACTCGCATTCCGCATCCGAGGCGGCACTCCGGGTCGCGCAGGGCACCGCCGCGAGTGCCTACGCCATGTGCCGGCCACCGGGGCATCACGCCGGCCCGGACTATGCCGGAGGCTTCTGTTACCTGAACAACGCGGCGATCGCCGCGTCGATCCTGCGGCGTGAATTCGCGCGCGTCGCGGTGCTCGATGTCGACGTGCATCATTGCAACGGCACGCAGGAGATCTTCTATGACCGTGCGGATGTCGTCGTGGTCTCGCTGCACGGGGACCCGGCGGATTTCTATCCGTTTTTCTGGGGCTATGCCGGCGAGACCGGCGCCGGCGAGGGGTTGGGGTCGAACCTCAATATGCCTCTGCCGCGCGGGCTCGGCGATGAGGAATATCTCGAGCGCCTCGAGGCGGCTCTGCAGAGCATCCGCGCATCGGGCGCCTCGGCGCTCGTGGTATCCCTGGGATTCGATGCCTACGAGCGCGACCCCCTGAGCTGGCTCAAGATCACCACGGACGGCTTTCGGCGCATCGGCTCGGCGGTGGCCGCGCTCGGACTGCCGACCGTGCTGGTACAGGAAGGAGGATACTTCTGTCCTGATCTCGGCCGGAATCTGGCGGCATTCCTGCTGGGGTTCGAGACCAATCATTCAACGCGCCGTTCGCGCGAGTGGAGTGGCGGATGAGCATCGATGATGCGCCGGCGCGCGGCGCCTGGGACGAGTGTTCCGCGACGTCACCGAGGCGACCCATGCACCCGGGTACCTCTACAGCGATCCGCGCGTGCTCGATCTCGAGATCCGCGAGATATTCCGCAAGGACTGGTTCTGCGTGGCACGCACCGAAGAGCTTCCCGAGCCCGGCGATTACTTCGCTCTGCGGATCGTGAAGGAGTCGGTGCTCCTGTGCCGCGATCGCGCCGGACAGGTGCGCGCCTTCTCCAACATGTGCCGTCATCGCGGCGTCGAGATCGCCTCCGGCAAGGGCCGCGCGGTCCAGTTCGTGTGTCCGTACCACGGTTGGACCTATGATCTGGACGGGCGCCTCAAGGGCGCGGGCCATATGAGCGATTCGGCGGCCTTCGATCGGCGCGAGTGCCGACTGCCCGAATTGCACGTCGGCTCCTGGGGTGGATGGATCTTCGTCACGCTCAATCCCCATCCGGTGCCGTTCGGCGAGTACCTCGCGGACTTCTCCGGCAAATTCGGCTATCTCGAGCTCGAGACGCTGAAGGTGGGCCTGCGCGTCGACGTGACGCTCAAGTGCAACTGGAAATTGATGGTCGAGAATTTCGTCGACTTTTATCACGTCAACGTGCTGCATCGGGATTCCATCGCCCGCTTCATGAAGACGGTCGATCTGACCTACGACCTCAGGGCGAACGGCCAGGTCTACGTGGATGAGTACGATACCGGTACCTTGTCGAAGAGCGGCGAATTGACGGCCAAGCGCATAGCGGCTCTCGAGGGGAAGTCGCCACGCTTCTCTCAAGCGGCGCTGCTCCCTCCCAACCTCAATTTCTTCGTGCGCCCGGACTATGTGTCCCTGTATACGAGCTGGCCTCTGACGGTGGACACCATGCGCATGAGCGGCATGATCCTCTGGGCGCGCGAGACCATGGAGGGGCCGGACCGGGACAACGTGGTCGCGGAATTCAAGGTCATGCTCGACAAGGTGCTGGCCGAGGACTTCTCGATGGTGGAATCGCTGCAGAACACCGCGGGTGCCGGGATTTGCGCCGGGCCGCATGTCGCGGCTCGAGCGCGGCGTTCAGCATTTCGTGAAGCACAGCGTCGAGCGCTTGTTCGGCGCTCCGGCTTGGGCGGTCCGAGGGCCGCCGGCGGTGCGCGCGAGCGGCGAACCGGACTGAGTCATGGCGGCTGCGATCCATTTGCATGCGGCGGGCGTCACGGCTCGAATTCTGCAGTGGGGCGAATCGGGACCGGCGGTGCTTTTCATTCACGGGCTCGGATCCCATGCGCAAGTATGGTCGGCGGTGGCGCCGGCGCTGGCGGCAGAAGGGCGGCGCTGTCTGGCGATCGACTCGCCCGGGCACGGCCTGTCGAGCAAGGGCGACGGATTTTCCTATGATCTCGACGGACACACGGCCTGGCTCGAGGCAGTCGCCGCGACGCTCGGCGAGGATCGTCTGCATCTGGTGGCCTCTTCCCTGGGCGGCCTGTGGGCGGCGGCCTTCGCGGCCCGATTCCCGCGCAAAATCGCCAGTCTCACCCTGGTGGGGGCCGTCGGACTCACTCCGCTGACGCCGGAGCGGCGGCGGTGGACCGCGGACTACCTTGGCCGGATGGACTCGAGCTCGATCGCCGACCGCCTGCGCCGGGCAGTTGCGGACCCCGGGGTCATCGAGCCGTCATTCATCGAGGAAACCTGTCGCATGAACAACTCCGCGGGCGCGGCTGAGTCCTTCGCCCGGCTCGGCCGTTATTATCTCGAGCGGATCAATGACGATCTGCAGCTCGAAGCGCTGGCCGGGTCCGGCCTGGGCCGCCGCCTGCTGCTGATCTGGGGCAAGGAGGACGCGACCGTGGCGTATTCCGGAGCGGTCGAGGCGCTGCGGCGCCTTCCGCGGTGCACGCTGTTCGCGCTGGAACGTACCCGTCACGTGCCGCATCTCGAACGCCCTTCGGCGGTCGGATGGGCGCTGTCGCGCCATTTTCGCGGCGAGCCGTTACCCGCGGGCGAGGTCGAGGGTGCGGAGATCTTGAATGGGATGGAAGCGGAGGGGGCAGCCTGACGATGTTTTACCGATTCGACCGTCCCGATCCGCGCGTGTCGCCGAGTCCGTTCAAGGCATGCGTCGTACCGCGCCCGATCGGCTGGATATCGACCTTGAGCGCAGCGGGTGTGCCGAACCTCGCGCCGTTCAGCTTCTTCAATGCGATCGGCGAGGCACCCCCCATGGTCATGTTCTGCGCGAACGGGGAGCACATCGAGGGCGGCGAGAAAGACTCGGTGCGCAATGCGCGCGAGACCGGCGAGTTCGTGGTCAACCTCGCCACCTGGAAGCTGCGCGAGGCGGTGAACCGGTCGAGCGCCGAGGTCGGCCGAGAGATCGACGAATTCGACCTCGCGGGACTGACGGCCGCGCCTTCGCTGCGGGTGCGACCCGCCCGCGTGGCGGAATCGCCCGTGAGCCTCGAGTGCGTGGTGAGCGATATCTACCCGTTGCCCCTGGATGAATCTCAGGAATCCGGATGGATGGTGATGGGCCGCGTGCTCGGCATCCACATCGACGACGACGTCGTGGTGGATGGACGCGTCTCGATTGCCAGGCTCCATCCGATCGCGCGCCTCGGATATCGCGAGTTCGCGGCGGTGGAACAGGTCTTCAAAATGACCCGTCCGGGAGTGCAGCGGTGAGCGCAGATCCGTTGCTCCTGCGGGGTGCGCGCACCTTGATGGCCGATCAATTCGACGTGCAGCCGGGACAGGGCGTGCTCATCACGGTCGACACCCGCACCGCGCCGTCGCTGCGCCGGGCGCTGGCCGCCGCCGTGATCGACCGGCAGGCAAGGCCCGTGATCGCCGTCATTCCGCAGCTGCCGTTCCAGGGAGGCCTCGCCGATCCGTATATTCCCGATACGCTGGCGGCCGCGGCAGCCGCCTCGGATGTCTGGATCGATTGCTGCTTCCCCTATCTCGCCGGCTCGGCGATGCACGATGCGGCCATGAAGAGCGGCAGAACCCGCTACGCCTTGCTCGCGACCGCCGGAGCGGCCAGCTTTGCAAGACTCTACGGCGCCGTCGATTTTACCGCGCTGATGGACTTCCAGATGGCCCTGGTGGAGTACCTGGACCGGCAAGCGGGCGCACCTGTGAGCTTCAGCTGCCCCGCGGGGAGCCGGATGGAATTCATCCTGGACACGGTCCAGCTGAAGCGCGAGCGGGTGGCGCGCTCTCCGGGGATGCATACCGTGCCCGGCGCGCAGAGCCTGTATCCGAAAAAGGGGTCGGTTCGCGGCCGGGTCGTGCTCGGCGCCGTGTTCGACGAGCATTATCGACGGCTGCGCCGGCCCATCGGCGTCGTGGTGGATGGAGCGATCCGGTCGGTGAGCTGCGAAGCGGCAGAGGATGGCCCCGCTTTTGAACGCGCGTTGCGGCGCGCCGCCGGCGGATCCGATTTCGGATTCATGATTCATTTCACGGTCGGCTTCCATCCGTCGGCGAGGCTCACCGGGCGCCACTTCATCGAGGACATCCGCGCTCTCGGGGCCAACGCGATCGGGATGGGACTTCCCTGGTGGGAGGAGGGGGGCGGTGAGAATCATCCGGATGGGGTGGTGCTCGATCAGTCGCTGCGGATCGATGCGGAGCCCATCGTCGATGCCGGCAGGATCGTGGGACCCGCCGTTCTGATGCCGCTGTACCACCGCGTCCAGCCCTTGTTCGACTAGCCGCGCCTCGCGGATCGAATAACCCGGCAGGTCACGGCCGCGGCGCTTGCCGGCGGAAACCGCGCCGGCGCGTCACGGCGCTCCTAGCCGGCGATCGCCCGGGTCCACGTGGCGAGCGCCTCGGCGATCTCGCGAATGACGTCCCCGTCGCTTCTGCCCGAGCGCGCGGGAACGTGAAACGCATGATCGGCCGCTTCGATCGGGATCAGGCGCGCTCGATCCGCCAGGGGCTCCAGCGCGCGGCGAATCAGGGCGGCATCCGCCAAGGCATCGCGGGTACCCTGCAGGAACAGCATGGGAACTTGGACGCGTGATAGATGCTCGGCCCGCGCGAGCGAGGGCTGCTTCGGCGGGTGCAACGGAAACCCCACGAAGGCCAGGCCTCGAACGCCGGGAAGCGGGTCGATCGATTGCGCCTGCGAGGTCATTCGGCCGCCGAAAGACTTGCCGCCCGCGATCAGCGGCAATTCGGGCTCGAGCTCGGCGGCACGCATCACCGCCGCTCGGATGGTTGCGTGGCACAACGCCGGCGGGTCGGGGCGCCTGCCGTTCCGTTCCATGTAGGGATATTGATAGCGCAGGCTCGCAATCCCAAGGTCGGCGATTGCCGCGGATACTTGCGTCATGAAGGTGTGCCGCATGCCCGCGCCAGCCCCGTGGCCCATGACGAAAAGCGCCCACGCTTTCGCGGGGCGCTCCAGCAAGCCGGACACTCGGACCTCATCGTCCAAGGTGAGAGTGACGGGCAGAGGCGATGCGCGGTCCACGCCCTCGAGTATGCATCAGCCGTTGCTGCCTAGCGGTTCGGCTTCATCGCCTCCGTGTCGGAGTCATCGTTCTTGGCGCGGGATTTGCCGCGTTGCTCGGCCTCCGTGAGAGAGGCCTCCTCTCCCGCGCCGACTTGGGGCCCTTCCTGAATCTTTTTCCGTCCTCTTTCCGACGCCACGAAATCACGCTCCGCTTCGTTGAATTCCTCGGCTGCCTCCGGATTGCCTTCGCCGTGGTTGACCGGTGATCTTTCCATCGTGCCCTCCTCGAGTGGTTGAGTCAGCGCCGCACTCCTCGAAGCCGGGCGCTCCGATTTGCCGGCGTTGTACATAACCCAGTGTGGACCGACGTGGCATTTTTTCGAGTCGCCGCCCGAGGCGTGTGCTGTAAGTGCTATCCGACTTGCGGCTCGTTGACATAAAACCAATTCAACCTTTTTGTCGCGGACGGGAGACGCTCGTCACAGTTTCCTTTGACGTGGTTCGCCAATATCGTCCCAACAACCGAAGCTACTTCACGGAAAACGAACTGATGGCCACACCGATCAATGCCCCGCTGACCAGCGATTTCGGGCATCTGAGCGTCGACGATCTACTGGAGCCCATTCTGGAAACGCCGCGCCTCGGAGGCCCGGGACCCTTCGTGATCAATCTGATCGCATCGAGCGCGCCGCTCGGGCCGCCGGCCAAGGATCTCGGCATGGCCGCGGGGGTGCACGTATATCAAATTCAACGCACCGAAGACCATCGTCCACGCTATCGGCTGAGGGTTGGCCCGTTCATCACCGAGCTCGAGGCCGAGGTGGTGCTCGCGATCGTTCGCGACGTCTACCCGGGGGCCCTCACCGCCACCGCGGACTCCGATGACCTGCGCGCGCTGGCCGCATTCAGGCCCAAGTCGGGCGGAACCACGACACCGGCGCTGCCAGCTGCCATCGTGCCGCCAGCCACCGCCACCCCTGCGGCGGCCGCCACCCCTGCGGCCACCCCCCCACCCGCGACCGTGCCAACCGCGGCTCCGTCACCCGCGGCCGCGCCGCGGCCCATCGCAGTGGCACCTGCCGCCGCTCCGCGAGCCGCCGTGGTGCCACCGGCCGCCGCCGAGCCGCCGCTCGCCGTCGCCCCCTCCCTGGCCGTCGCGCCGCGGCTCGCCGCCGCGCCACCGCTCGCCCCGCGCCGCGCCGCTGCGCCGCCGCTCGCGGCCCAACTCAGGCCGCCGGCTCCGCTTCCCGGGTCGTCGATTCCCGTGCTGTCGGACCGCGTCCGGCCCGCCGCGGTGGCGACGCGCGCAGCCGTGCCGGCGCGCGCCACTCTGGGTCCTCCGGCCACCGTCGAACGCGCTGCAACAAGGACCGTCGCCTCGCAGCCGGCGGCGGCGAAACGCCCGGATGCGCCGGGATCAGTGCCGAATCTGGAATCCACGCAGACGCTGCGCCCCCTGACGGCCTCGGAGCTGCAGGATTCGACGGCGCGCTGGTACATCATCCAGCTTTCGCTGTCCAAAGAGGGCTTCGATCCCGACAGCCTCCCGAATCTGGACATCTTCAACGAATATCGCCTGTACTCGGTGGCAGGACTGGATCAGGGACACGTCGTCCACTCGCTGCGGCTCGGATTTTTCGCGGAGGAGGGCGCGGCCGCGGCGGTGGCGGGCTATCTGGGGGCCTTCTACGACAAGCCCGCGGTGAAGCGCATCAGCGTCGCCGAACGCGAGCGGTTTCGCGACCAGCGAGTGGAAGCCCGCAAGGACATCGGAGCCACCGGCAGACACGCAGTCATCGAAATCACGGGCGAGATGCACATCCGCGAGAAGCGTGCTCACATCGCGAGCGTGACGCCGTTGGCGCCCGCCGCAGCCTTCGCCCAATCGACGCCGGCGCCGCGCAAGAATAGGTAACCGGCAGCCCCGACGCAGCGCTCGCTCGCGCGGTCGTCAGTCGGTGTGTGCGGCGATGAGCGCTCGCGCTGCCTTCGCAGCCCCTCGTACCGGTCCCTCGCGTCCGAGCGTGAGCCGGGACAGGTAGCTTCCCTCCCAAAGCAACATCAACGCATCACCGAGCGCCCCCGGATCGAGCGCCTTCATCTCGCGCGCCAGCTCTCGAAAGCGCCGGCGCATCTCCGCTTTGTACTTCTCGATCACCGGTCTCGCGGGATGGCCGGCCTCGGTGATCTCCACGGCCGCGTTGGCGAGCGCGCAGCCGCGCGAGTCGTCCTTGCAGGTAGCGCTGACCAGCATGTCGAACAGTGCCTCGACCTGGGCACGCGGATCACCCGCGTGAGCGGCGGCGGTCTCGTCCCAGCACAGCCACGCGTCTCGTTCCTCCTCGCGTAGATATTCGGCCACGAGTTCATCTTTGGAGGCGAAGCTGCGATAGAAGCTCATCTTGTTGGTACCGGCTTCGGTGGCGATGGTGTCGACGCCCACCGCCCGAATTCCGCGCTGATAGAACAGGTCGGTCGCCGTGCGCATGATCCGGTCGCGCACCCGAGTCTTCGGGGCGACAGGAATAACTCCAATATCTTCAGAGCCTTGCAACTTCTTAAGCCGAGCCATGACAATCTCCGCTTGACAGGGGAGTGACCGGTCACTAACGTACGCAAACGTGACTGACCGGTAACCTACGGCTCTTAGAATCGTCGTGTTGCTGTCGCATGTCAAGTCCCGCCAGGAACTTGGATGCGGTGAGGGAGGCGCGGGGTGCCGTCCGGAGCCATTCCGGCGGTGAGTGGACTTTTCGTTTGGAGTTCTCGATGTTCAATCAACTCGTTCGTCGCAGAGTCGGCGCGCTGTCAGTGTTGGCCATTCTGGCCGTGCTGGGGCCCCTGCTGCTGTCCGGATTCGGCTCACACAGTCTCGGCCATTCCAAGACGAAGGCCACCACCGCGGCTGCCGCGCCGCCGGAAATCACGGTCGCGCAAGTCCTTCATCGGCCGCTGCGCGAGTGGCAGGAATTCAGCGGACGCCTGCAGGCCGTGGACACCGTCGAGATACGACCCCGCGTGAGCGGCTACATCGACCGGGTCGCGTTCGAGGATGGAGCGCGTGTGAAGAAGGGACAGCTCCTGTTCCAGATCGATCCGCGGCCGTTCCAGGCCGAAGTCAACCGCCTGGTCGCGGAGCGGAGCCGCAGCGTCTCCGACCTGGAGCTCGCGCAAGCGAACCGGGCGCGAGCCGAACGGCTGATCGGCGCGCACGCAATTTCGCGCGAAGAGTACGAGCGCCTGGTCGCGGCCGTATCGTCCGCGCAAGGCGCCCTGGGATCGATCGATGCATCGTTGCAGGAGGCCCGTCTCAACCGCGAATTCACCGAAGTGCGGGCCCCCATCGACGGGCACGTCTCGCGCGCGATCGTGACCGCGGGCAATCTGGTGACGAGCACCAGCCTGCTCACCACGCTGGTGTCCGATGACCCGGTGTATGTCTATTTCGACGCGGACGAACAGACCTATCTGCGATACGCCAAGGCCGAGCGCGACTCGGCCCGACCGGGCGCCGCGCCGGGCGCCGCGGCGCCGTCGGTCTACGTCGGCTTGATCGACGAGCAGGGCTATCCGCATCGCGGCGCGCTCGACTTCATCGACAACCACGTCGATCCCGCGAGCGGCACCATTCGCGCGCGCGCGGCGCTCGCGAATCCGGACGGCCGGTACACGCCCGGGTTGTTCGCCCGCGTGCGCCTGGTCGGCGGCGAGGACCGGGACAGCGTCCTCATCGAGGATCGGGCCGTGGGCACGGATCTGTCGAAGAAATTCGTGCTCACCCTCACGGCGGACAATCGTGTCGAATACCGCCTGGTCGATCTCGGCCCCGAGATCGACGGACTGCGCGTCGTGGAGCACGGCCTCAAGCCGGGAGACGTCATCGTCGTCAACGGTATGCAGCACGTGCGTCCTGGCCAGGTCGCCGCGCCGACGCTCGTGTCGATGAGCGAGGACGGTGCCGGACTTTCGCAGGTGGCCGGTCGATCCCGGCCGCCGAGGACCCAGGCTCAGGCCCGGCTCGCCTCCGCGGCGACGCACTGAGGAACGCCGATGAAACTCTCTCAATTCTTCATCAGCCGCCCGATCTTCGCGGGCGTGCTCTCGGCGCTGATCTTTCTCGCCGGTCTGATCGCCTTGCCCAAGCTTCCGATCAGCGAGTATCCCGAAGTGGTGCCGCCGACGGTGGTGGTGAAGGCCACTTATCCGGGCGCCAATCCCAAGGTCATCGCCGAGACGGTCGCAAGCCCGCTGGAGCAATCCATCAACGGCGTCGAGGGCATGCTGTATCAATCCTCGCAGGCGACGGCCGACGGGGTGATGACCCTGACCATCACGTTCGCGCTCGGGACGGACGTCGACAAGGCCCAAGTGCAGGTGCAGAACCGGGTCTCTCAGGCGCTTCCGAAGCTTCCGGACGTGGTACAGCGGTTGGGGGTGGTCACCAATAAGGCGTCCCCCGATCTCACCATGGTCGTGCATCTGGTCTCTCCGGACAATCGCTACGACACGCTTTATCTGTCCAACTACGCGCTCCTTCGCGTCAAGGACGAGCTCGCCCGCCTCGATGGAGTGGGCGACGTTCAGGTATTCGGCGCCGGTCAGTTCTCGATGCGTATCTGGCTCGATCCCGAGAAGGTTGCCAGCCGGGGATTGACCGCGGACGACATCATCAAGTCCATTCGCGAGCAGAACATCCAGGTGGCGGCGGGCCAGCTGGGTGCGCCCCCTCTGCCGTCCGCGACGGAATTTCAGGTGGCGATCAACGCCAAAGGGCGCCTCACCACCGAGGAGGACTTCCGCAACATCGTGGTGCGGACGGGCGCGGACGGACAGGTTACGCGTCTCAAGGACGTGGCCCGGGTGGAGCTCGGCGCCGATACCTATGCGCTGCGCGCTCTGCTGGACAACCAGGCGGCGGCCGCAATGCCTATCTTCCAGCGTCCGGGCAGCAACGCGATCGCAATCTCCGAAAGCGTGCGCGCGAAGATGCAGGAGCTGAAACGCGACTTTCCGCAAGGGGTCGACTATCAGATCGTGTACGACCCGACCGTGTTCGTGCGCGGCTCGATTCATGCCGTGGTGCATACCTTGCTCGAGGCCATTCTGCTCGTGGTCCTCGTGGTCATCGTATTTCTGCAAACCTGGCGCGCATCGGTGATTCCGCTGATCGCCGTGCCGGTGTCGCTGGTCGGCACTTTCGCGGTCATGCACGTATTCGGTTTCAGCCTGAACGCGTTGTCGCTGTTCGGGCTGGTGCTTGCGATCGGCATCGTGGTCGACGACGCCATCGTGGTCGTAGAGAATGTCGAGCGCAATATCGAGGGCGGGCTCGCGTCCGTCGAGGCGACCCGCAAGGCGATGCGCGAGGTGACGGGCCCGATCGTCGCGACGGCGCTGGTGCTTTGTGCGGTATTCGTGCCCACCGCGTTCATCTCAGGTCTCACGGGCCAGTTCTACAAGCAATTCGCGCTCACCATCGCGATCAGCACGGTGATCTCCGCGTTCAATTCGTTGACCTTGTCGCCTGCGCTGTCGGCACTCCTGCTCAAGGAGCACGGCGCCGCGCCGGATAGGCTCACACGGATCCTCAATCGCGTGCTCGGCGGATTCTTCCGGCCCTTCAATCGATTCTTCGCCCGCTTCTCGACCCGCTACGTGGGCGTGGTCGGGCGGGTGGTTCGTGCGGCTGGTGTCGCGCTCTTCGTCTACGGCGGCTTGGTCGTGCTCGGCTACTTGGGTTTCACCCATACGCCGACCGGATTCGTGCCGCCCCAGGACAAGCAGTACCTGGTGAGCTTCGCGCAGCTCCCCGACGCCGCCACGCTCGATCGCACCGAGGCCGTAATCCGCCGGATGAGCGATATCGCCCTGAAGCAGCCCGGCGTCGAGCATGCGGTGGCCTTTCCCGGGTTGAGCATCAATGGATTCACCAACAGCCCCAATTCGGGAATCGTGTTCGTGACCCTCAAGCCCTTCGAGGACCGCAAGTCGAAGGATCTGTCCGCGGGAGCCATCGCGGCCTCGCTCAACGGGCAGTACTCCAAGATCCAGGAGGCGTTCATCGCGGTGTTTCCCCCGCCGCCGGTGATGGGCCTGGGGACGATCGGCGGATTCCGCATGCAAATCGAGGACCGCAGCGGGCTCGGATTCGAGGAGCTCTACAAGCAGACCCAAAATCTGATCGCCAAGGGCAACCAGGATCCTGCGCTCCAGGGACTGTTTTCCAGTTATCAGGTCAACGTGCCGCAGGTGGACGCCGAAGTGGATCGCGAGAAGGCCGAGTCGCAAGGCGTGCCCATTCAGGAGCTGTTCGACACGATGCAGGTGTATCTGGCGTCGCTCTACGTCAACGACTTCAATGTCTTCGGGCGCACCTATCCGGTGACCGCTCAGGCGGAGCCCGAATTCCGGCTGCAGCCCGAGGACATCGTGCGGCTCAAGACACGCAATGCCGCGGGCGACATGATTCCGCTGGGCTCGTTCATCACCGTCAAGCGCTCGTCCGGCCCCGATCGCGTCATGCATTACAACTCCTATCCGACGGCGGAGATCAACGGCGGCCCGGGCATCGGATACAGCTCCGGGCAGGCGCAGGCGGCGATGGAGCGGCTCGCGCGCCAGGAACTGCCGAACGGCATGAGCTTCGAGTGGACGGAGCTCACCTATCAGCAGTTTCTCGCCGGGAATACGGCGTTGCTCGTGTTTCCGCTGGTGGTGCTGCTGGTGTTCCTGGTGCTTGCGGCCCAGTACGAGAGCCTGACCTTGCCGCTGGCGATCATCCTGATCATGCCCATGGTGCTGCTGTCCGCCATCACGGGCGTGCAGATCACCCATGGCGACAACAATATCTTCACGCAAATCGGCTTGATCGTGCTGGTCGGTCTCGCGGGCAAGAACGCGATCCTGATCGTCGAGTTCGCCCGCGATCGGGAGCTCGAGGGGGCGAGCACGCCGCTCGAGGCGGCGTTGGACGCCGCGCGGCTGAGGCTGCGACCGATTCTCATGACCTCGCTCGCCTTCATCATGGGCGTCGTGCCGCTCGTCACCTCGACGGGAGCGGGTGCGGAGATGCGGCACGCCATGGGCATCGCGGTGTTCTCCGGCATGCTCGGAGTGACCTTCTTCGGGCTCTTGCTGACCCCGCTCTTCTACGTGCTGGTCCGCAAGCTCTCGCGGCGGGCGCTGGTGCGCCCGAAAACGGCCGTGGAGCCGGAAGTCGATACGCCGATCCTTCCGCCGCCGTCCACCGAGGTGTCGACATGAACAAGCTCGCTCTTCTGCTCATCGCCGGGTCGTTCGCTCTCGCGGCATGTGCCGTCGGCCCGGACTATCGGGCGCCGAATACGCCGCCGGCGGTGGTGAAGAATGCCAACAGTCCCGCATTCCTCGCGCAAACCCCCGAGGCGCAATGGTGGCAGGAATTCGCCGACCCCGAGCTCGACGCACTCGAGCGGCGAGCCTTGGCGGCGAATCTGGATCTCGAGATGGCCTACGATCGGGTGAAGGCGGCGCGAGCGGTGTTCGTGGAGAGAAATTTCGATTACGCGCCGCATGTGCAGATGGATGCCGGATATTCCAACAGCGACGAGCAGGTACCGGGCTTCGGCACGCAGCGCTACAGGGAACCGAGCGACAGTCTGGGCTTCGATGCGACCTGGGAAATCGATCTCTTCGGGCGGGTGCGCCGGTCCGTCGAGGCAGCCCGGGCCGACCTCGGAGCCGAGCGCGCCAATTACGAGGACGCTCAGGTGACGGTCGCCGCGGAAGTGGCGAGGAACTACTTCGAGCTTCGCGGCGCTCAGCAGCGCCTCGAGGTGGCGCGCAGCAATCTCGACAGCGAACGCCAGACACTGGACCTCACCGAGCTGCTCGATCAGACCGGTCGCGGCTCGGAGCTCGACGTGCAGCGCAGCCGCGCCCGGTTCAAAGCCACCGAGGCGGCCATTCCACCCCTGCAAGCGACGGAACGGCAAGCAGGCTATCGGCTGGCAGTGCTCCTGGGGCAGCGCCCCGGCGCGCTCGACGGGGAGCTGAAACCCGCGCCGATGGTAACCTACGTGAAGTCGTTGCCCATCGGGGACGTGGCTGCTCTCTTGCAGCGCAGGCCCGACGTCAGGGCGGCCGAGCGGCAACTGGCCGCTGCGACGGCGCGTGTGGGAGTTGCCAAGGCCGATCTCTTCCCTCGGCTCAACGTCACGGGGTTCGTCGGGTTTCTCTCGGGGGACCTGGGTCGCCTGTTCAACACCTCGTCCGGTACGGATGCGCGCGCCTGGTCGGTGTCTCCGACCTTGAGCTGGGCGGCATTCGACCTGGGCTCGGTGCGGGCTCGACTGCGCGCCAGCCGGGCGCAATCGGACGCGGCGGCGGCGAACTACGAGAAGGTGGTGCTGACGGCACTCGAGGATACCGAGAACAGCTTCGTTGTCTACAATACCGGTCAGACGCAGCTCAAGAGCCTGCTCGAGCAGGCCACGGCGTCGCGCCGTGCGGCGGAGCTCGCCGACATCCGGTATCGGGACGGCGCGGCGGATTTTCTCGTGCTCCTCGACGCGCAGCGCACGCAGCTCGATGCGGAGGATGCGGTCGCGCAGGCGCAGACCGCGGTCAACGTGTCGGTGGTGGCGATCTACAAGGCGCTGGGCGGAGTGGGGCAGCGTCTCGATGACGGCTCGCATGATGCCGCGGGCACGCGCGTGGCGCGGGCGCGCTAGGTAGGGCGCTCGGGCGCCGCGGCACCACGCGCGGAATTTGTGAACCGGCCGACCGGGGATATAGTGCCTTCCTGCACGCAGACAGTGACGGAGGACACATGAGCGCGCCGGAAAGCGATTCGATCAAGCGAGCGTCACTGGCCTGGGTCGACGCGCATCTCGAGGATCTGTCCGATTGGCATCAGCTGATCTGGCACTACGCAGAACCCGCGTTTCGCGAATATAAATCGAGCGCTTGGTACGTCGAGAAGCTGCGCGCCGAGGGCTTCTCGGTCGAGGTCGGATCGGCCGGCATGCCGACGGCGTTCGTCGCGACGTTCGCGAACGGCGCGGGATCCACCGTCGCCGCGTACGCCGAGTACGATGCCGTGCCCGGCAACTGTCAGGCTGCCTCGACGGTGCGCAAGCCTCGCGAGGGCCTGTCGAAATATGCGCCGGGGCACACCGATCCTCACTCCGCGCTCGGCATCAGCGCCCTGGGCGGGGCCCTCGCCGCGAAGGCGGCCATGCAGAAGTTCGGCATCGGCGGCACGCTCAAACTGTTCGGCGAGCCGGCGGAGAAGGTGAGGGCATCCAAGCCGATTCACGCCGCGAAGGGCTACTACGACGGCCTCGATGCCGCGGTGAGCTTTCATCCTCACTACTTGCCGCCCATGTGCAATACCGTGTCCTGGGATACCCATTGCGGCGTGGGTTACAACTACATCTACACCTTCACCTGCGACGAACCGGAAGGGTGGATCGCCGCCGATCGGGTCAACCCCATTCCGCAGAATCATTTGAGCGCGCGCGCTCCCGGCGCGAGCGATGCGCTGATGCTGTTCTACCACTTGAACGAGTCGCTGCGACGCTCGATGCTGCCGGCGACCGGCCTGTGGAGCTTCAACGAAGCGATTCTGTGCGCGGGTCAGGCGACGGCCGATAATCTCGTTCCCCACGTCTCTCAGATCGACTACATGGTGCGGACCGACTCGGTCGCTCAGGCGGACATCGTCAGCGCCGTCATGGACAACAATGCCGAGGCCGCCGCCAAAGCGACCTTTTGCCGCTGGCACAAGACCTGGGTGGCGAAGTCGCGCGGCGGGCTCGCCAATCACGTGCTTGCGCGGGCCACCTACCGCAATCTCGAGGCGATCGGAGCGCCGCTATGGGAAGGGGAGGCGATCCGCGTGGCGCGGGAAATTCAAGCGAATCTGGGGCTCGATCCCCTCGAGCGGCCGTTCTCGCCCCACACGGAACGGCTGCTGGACCCCAAGGAGTGCGAGCGGCAGCTGCGCGCCATGATGCCGGCCTGGCAGCGATATCTCACCTCCGACGACTACACGGAATACTGCTGGCATTGCCCGACGGTGCGACTGTTCGTCGCGCGTCCAGCGCTCGCCGGTCCCGCGGGCTACGTCTATCCGGCGTGGGTGGCCAATGCGCTCGGCGGGATCCGCGCGACCATCGATCCGATGATCCGCATCGCCGCCAAGACTATCGCCGCGACCTTGATCGACTGCCTCACGCAGCCGTCGCTGCTGGCGGAAGCGAAGCGCGAATTCGAGCACCGAACCGGCGGCGGCATCGGCGGCTCGGGCTGGCAGGCTCCGCTCCTTCCGGCGGACTTCAAGGTCCCGCATCGATACCGATGGCCCGAGTACGTGACGACGGCGCGCGGCGAGGAATGGACGATTCCCTGGCGCGACGACGAGTGAGGATACTAACGCCGCGGAACGACCGCGCACGGTGAGCCTGGCGGCCAGCGCGAAGTTCAATTGATCGCCGCGCCGCCGCCCCGAAGTATTGATGTCATCCATGCATAGGTCATAGCACGGGCGGATGGCTAGTTAAGTCGGTCCCGGTAGCCGACAATCGGTTCGAGAAGGAGACCGACCGACATGAGCGATTCCACTGCTTGCCTTTCCGTTCCGGCCTCGATGACGCCGGATGTAGCCGCTTCCACGGTGGCGGGCGGATATCGGCGCGATGCGCTTTATACCTTGGCGCTGGGGACATTCGCGGTCGGAACAGAGGGCTTCATGATTGCAGCCATCCTGCCGTCCATCGCGCATTCGCTCGATCGAAGCGTCCAGGCGGTGGGTCAACTGGTGACGATCTTCGCGCTCACTTACGCGCTCAGCACGCCGATCCTGACGGCGCTCACCGCCGCCGTGTCCAGGCGCCGGCTTTTGCTGCTGTCGTTGGCGGCATTTGCCGGCGCCAATCTACTTGCCGCCGCGGCGCCCGGATACTGGTGGTTGGCAGGCGCCCGTATCCTGCTCGCCGTCACGGCGGGGCTCTATGTCCCGAACGCCAACGCGGTTGCAGGCGCGCTGGCACCGGCGGCGTATCGCGGGCGCGCGCTGGCCATCATCAACGGCGGCATCACGGTCGCGGTGGCCATCGGCGTCCCTGCGGGTGCGTTCGTCGGCGCGCATTTCGGTTGGCGCAGCACCTTCATCGGTGTCGCGGCACTCTCGACCATCGCTCTTGCGGTACTGGCTGCGCGCCTTCCATCTCACATCGACGGCGCAACGCCCGCGGGATTCAAGTCGCGCCTTGCGGTCATCGCCGCGCCCGGTGTGCTCCCGACACTGGTCACGACAACACTGTGGGCCACCGGCGCCTATACCGTCTACACCTATGTCTCGCCCTTTCTGGTGATCACTTCCGGCGTGTCCCCGGCCTCCGTTGGTTTCGTGCTGACGCTGCTTGGGATATCCGCGGTGGCGGGCATCACGCTGGGGGGCCTTGCAAACGATCGTTTTGGAGCACGCCGCGTTCACGCCGTGGTCCTGCCGGCCCTCGCCACCACCTTCATGGGGCTAACCGTCGTGGCGCTGCTCTTCAGCCCGCATGCACTTCCGGCAATCGTGCCACTGGTGATCCTCTGGGGCCTCTCCGCGTGGAGCTTCTTTCCGCCGCAACAGGCGCGGCTGATCACCGTGACCGGCGCCGCTCATACGCCGGTGATTCTCTCGCTCAACGCGTCCTTCATGTACCTCGGCTTCTCCCTCGGCGCCGCGCTCGGATCCGTCGTGATCACGCTCCTGTCGCTCGAGTGGATCGGAGCCGCGGGCGGGCTCTGCCTGCTGCTTGCGATGGGGATGTCGCGGCTCGCTCCAATCCGATTTGATCGCGTTCACGAGACTATCGCATACAGGAAATCAGGAGAATTCATATGACCAAGACCACACCGGAGCAGAACAAGACGCTGGTGCTCAAGGCATTCGACACGCTTTTCAACCAGCGCGATTACAGCACAGCCGAGCGATTCTGGTCGCCGGATTACATTCAGCACAGCGCGCACATCGCGCCTGGTCGCAAGGGGCTGTTTGATTTGGTCCGTGCTGCGCCGCCCACGCTTCGATACCAGCACCAGCTGATCGTTGCCGAGGGCAATTACGTCATCTGCCATGGCCGATTCACGGGTAACGGCAGATTCTCGAGCGATGACCGCCCCGTCGCCTGGATTGCGGCGGACGTAGTTCGGATCGAGGACGGTCTACTGGCCGAGCATTGGGACGTGCTTCAGGACGAAGCCACCGAAGCCGAATCGAAGAGCGGCAGGCCCATGTTCGGTGAACGCTTTCCGGCGTGACCCCGAAAGGACATATCCCATGGCAAACCTGATCAACAAGACAGCTCTCGTCACCGGGGCCTCCCGTGGCATCGGTGCGGCCATCGCCAAGCGGCTGGCCGCAGACGGTGCCGCCGTGGCGATCACCTACAGCAAGGGCGCCGATGCCGCCGCCCAGGTGGTGAAGGCCATCGAAGGCGCCGGCGGCAAGGCAATCGCGATCCAGGCGGATGCGACCGACGCCAAGGCGGTCGCCGCCGCAGTGGAAAAGATCGTCAAGACTTTCGGCCGGCTCGACATTCTGGTGAACAATGCGGGCACCGCCATCCCCAAGCCCTTCGAAGAAGCCACCCTGGAAGAGCTGGATACGGTGATCGACATCAACCTGCGCGGCGTGATGATCGCCACGCACGCGGCGCTCAAGCATCTGCCGCGTGGCGGTCGCATCATCAGCATCGGCTCCTGCGTGGGCGAGCGCAATATGACGCCCGGCTTGGCGGCTTACTCCGCGACGAAGGGTGCGGTGAAGATGTTCACGCAGGGCCTGTCGCGTGAGGTCGGCCCCCGCGGCATTACGGTCAACAATATCCAGCCCGGCCCCATCGACACCGACCTGAACCCCGCCGAAGGCGACTGGGCGACGCCGCAGATCGCCAACACGGCGTTGAAGCGCTACGGTCACGTCGAAGACATCGCAGCGATGGTGGCCTTCGTCGCCGGCCCTGAAGCGAGCTACATCACGGGCGCCAACCTGACGGTTGACGGTGGCACCAACGCCTGAAGGACGAATGAAGAAGCCTCACGTGTCGAAATCGTTGCTCACAAAACTCGTGGCCGCCGGATTCCTGGCGGGTTGGACGGTCATGTCACGCACGTTGACGAGCGCGTCATGACAAATCTTCGCTTGACTTATGAGTGACCGGTCATTAACTTATGCGTTGTGACTGACCGGTAACGTACTTGACCTGAGATCGCCGTGCTGCGGCCGGGTGTCAAGTCGAGTGATTCGAGGAGATTCCGATGTTCAACCCCATCATTCAAGGCAGATTTGGCGTGAAGTCGATACTGGCTTTCGGCGCGCTGATTGCCGTTGTGGCCCTGGCCTGCTTGGGATATTGACCGGCCCGGTCGCGGGGTGGCCTTCGCGGTCGAACGCCGACCTTGAGCCTTTGTCGATCGGCTGGCTTTGCCCGACCGGCTGGCTTTGCCCGACCGGCTGGCTTTGTCGATCGGCTGGCCTGCCGATGGAGTGGCTTGTCGGCTGGCTTTCAGCGCTTGGCGGACACCGAGCGCGCGTGCTCCTCCACCAGCTGTTTCACCACGGCGGGATCGGCGAGCGTGGAGATGTCGCCGAGCTGGTCCGGCTGATCCGCGGCGATCTTGCGCAGGATCCGGCGCATGATCTTTCCGGAGCGGGTCTTGGGCAATCCCGGTGCCCACTGAATCACGTCCGGCGTGGCGATCGGGCTGATCTCCTTGCGTACCCAGTCTCTGAGCTCCCCCCGCAACGGATCGCTCGGCTCGAAACCTGCGATCAGAGTCACGTAAACGTAGATACCCTGGCCCTTGATATCGTGCGGAAAGCCGACCACCGCCGCCTCGGCCACTTGCGGATGAGCGACCAGGGCGCTTTCGATCTCCGCCGTGCCCAATCGATGACCCGCGACGTTGATCACGTCATCGACGCGTCCGGTGATCCAGTAATAACCGTCCGCATCCCGGCGCGCGCCGTCGCCGGTGAAGTACCGTCCGGGGAAACTTTTGAAATAGGTGTCGATGAAGCGCTGATGATCGCCGTACACGGTGCGCATCTGACCCGGCCAGCTGTCGAGCAGCACCAGATTGCCCTCGCAGGCGCCGTCCAGGATGCGCCCCTCGTTGTCGACGATGGCCGGTTGCACACCGAAAAAAGGCAGCGTCGCGGATCCGGGCTTCAAGTCGATGGCGCCCGGCAGCGGCGTGATCATGATTCCACCCGTCTCCGTCTGCCACCAGGTGTCGACCACGGGACAGCGGCCGTCGCCCACCACCCGGTGATACCACTCCCAGGCTTCGGGATTGATGGGCTCGCCGACCGAGCCCAGCAGGCGCAGGGATTTTCTCGACCAGGCTTTGACCGGCGCCTCGCCCTCGCGCATCAGCGAGCGGATCGCGGTGGGTGAGGAATACAGGATCGTCACCCGGTGCTTGTCGACGACTTGCCAGAACCGGCCGAAGTCCGGGTAGTTGGGCACGCCCTCGAACATCACGGTGGTGGCTCCGTTCGCGAGCGGGCCATACACGACGTAGCTGTGGCCGGTCACCCAGCCGATATCGGCAGTGGTCCAGTAGATGTCCTCCTCGCGCAGATCGAACACCGACTGGTGGGTGAAGGCGGCATACACCAGATATCCGCCCGTGGTATGCAATACGCCCTTGGGCTTGCCGGTGGATCCGGATGTATACAGGATGAACAGCGGATCCTCCGCATTCATCTCTTCGGGAGCGCAGGACTTCGGTTGCGCCGCGACCAGGTCCTCGTACCAGCGATCGCGCGGCGCGCGCATCGGAACGTCTGCGCCGGTGCGGCGCACGACCAGCACGTCACGGACGCACTCGGTGCCCTCGAGGGCGAGCGCCCCATCGACATATTGCTTGAGCGGGATGTGCTTGCCGCCGCGCACGCCCTCGTCGGCCGTGATCACCAAGCTCGACTGGCAATCCGCGATGCGCCCGCCCAGCGCCTCCGAGGAAAAGCCCGCGAACACCACCGAGTGGATCGCGCCGATGCGCGCACAGGCCAGCAGCGCCACTGCAATTTCCGGGATCATGGGCAGGTAGATCGTGACCCGGTCGCCCTTCTTGACGCCGAGCGCCTTCAGCGCATTGGCGCACTGGCATACCCTCTCATGGAGCTGACGATAGCTGATGTGCTCGGATTTGCTCGGGTCGTCCCCCTCCCAGAGAATGGCGGTCTTGTCGCCACGGCGCGCGAGATGCCGGTCCAGGCAATTGGCCGATACGTTCAAAGTACCGTCATGGAACCAGCGAATATGAAAATCGCCCTCCGCGAAGCTCGAGTCCTTGACCTTGGAGAACGGCTTGATCCAGTCGAAGCGACGGCCGATCTCGGCCCAGAAGTGCTCGGGATCGGAGACCGATTCGGCATACAGGCGCTCGTAATCGGCGTGCTTGAATCGGGCGTCCTTGGAGAAAGTCGCAGGAACGCCGTAGATGGTTTGGCTCATGGTGCTCTCGGGGCGTCACCGACGCCTTATTGATGGATGCTCGACGGGTGAATACTCACGAATCGGATGCCGGCAATGCTAGTTTAGCGCAAAGCCGAAAGGCACAGCGAGGATCGCCGTGAGTCAACCCTCGAGCGGAGCACACCGCGTACCGGCCGCCGATTTCACGGCGTTGCGCCGGGAATTTCCGCTGCTCGCGCGCAAGACCTACTTGAACAGCGGCTCCTATGGCGTTCTCGCGAACGAGGTGAAGGCGGCGTTCGAGGCTTACCTCGAGGATCGCTCGCGGGTCGGCGCGGATTGGGATTTATGGGTCGGGAAGCACGAAGCCGTGCGCTCCCGGGTCGGCGAGCTGCTCGGCGCCTCGCCGGAGGAGATCGCGGTCACGGCTTCCGTATCGGCGGGCCTCAATTCGCTCGCGAGCGCGCTGGATTTCTCCGGACCTCGCAACAAGGTGGTGATCAGCGATTTCGAGTTTCCCACCGTCGCGCAGATCTGGCATGCGCAGGAGCGGCGCGGTGCGCGCATCGTGCACGTGGCGCGTGCGGCGGATGGCTACATTCCGGCGGCCGCCTTCGCCGCAGCGATCGACGAGCACACGCAGCTGGTCTCGATCACTCACGTCTGCTTTCGAAACGGCGCGAGACTCGACGTTCCCGGCATCGTCGAGATCGCGCACGCCAGGGGCGCGCGGGTGCTGCTCGATTGCTACCAATCCGTGGGCTCCATGAGCGTCGACGTGAAGGCGCTGGGAGTCGACTTCGCCGTCGGGGGAATGCTCAAGTATCTGCTCGGCACCGCGGGCATCGGCTTTCTGTATGTGCGAGAGGCCCTGGTGCCCTCCCTGGTACCCACCGACAGCGGCTGGTTTGCGCAGGAGAACATCGGGGCCATGCAGATCGGCGCCAATCTGCCCGCGGCGAGCGCGAGGCGCTTCGAGGCCGGCACCCCTGCGGTGGTGAATTGCTACGCGTCCGAGGCCGGCCTCAACCTGTTGTTGCGGATCGGTATCGAGCCGGTGGAGCGGCGCGTTCGCGCGCTCACCGCCCATTGCCTGCGGCGGCTGGAGCAGATCGGCTGGAGCAGCGTTACGCCCCCGCAGGATGAGCGTCGCGGCGCCACCGTCGCCATTCCGTCGCGCGACGCCACCCGCCTGGTTCGCGAGCTCAAGGATCGCGGCATCGTCACCTCCTCGCGCGACGACAATGTGCGGGCGGCCTTTCACTTCTACAACGACGAGTCCGACGTGCAGGTCCTGTGCGCGGCGCTCGAGGATTTGCGGGCGAGCCTTGCGCCTTGGCCGCGATGAGCGGCGGATGCCAGGGTTATATACTTATAACAATCAATCGATTACGATATTAAGCTCGACCAATTAATATGCGCCGCCCATTGCGGCGCCGGTACCTAACCGGTACCTTGCCGGCGAGCCGCCGTTGCGCAGCAATCGAGGAGACCTGCTATTTCCACCAGCCAAATTTCCAGCCAAATTTCCCGGAGCGAGAGGGCGCCGCCGACCTTGACGCATCTCGAGCGGCTGGAGGCGGAGTCCATCCACATCCTGCGCGAGGTGGTGGCCGAAACGCGCAAGCCCGTCATGCTGTACTCCGTCGGCAAGGACTCCGCCGTCATGCTGCACCTGGCGCGCAAGGCGTTCCATCCGGCGCCCCCGCCGTTTCCGCTGTTGCACGTCGACACCACCTGGAAGTTCCGGGCGATGTACGAATTTCGCGATCGCATGGCCCGAGAGTCCGGCATGGCGTTGCTGGTGTATCAGAACCCCGATGCCAAGGCACGCGGCATCAACCCCTTCGACCACGGCGCGACGCTCCACACCGACCTCTGGAAGACCGAAGGCTTGAAGCAGGCGCTCGGCCTGTACGGCTTCGATGCGGCCTTCGGCGGCGCGAGACGCGACGAGGAGGCGAGCCGCGCGAAAGAGCGGGTGTTCTCCTTCCGAACCTCGAGCCACCGCTGGGATCCCAAGAATCAGCGTCCGGAACTCTGGCATCTGTACAACGCGAAGATGAGGCCGGGCGAGAGCATCCGCGTATTTCCGCTGTCGAATTGGACCGAGCTCGATGTCTGGCAGTACATCCATCGTGAGCACATACCGATCGTGCCGCTGTATTTTTCCGCGCCGCGGCCGACCGTCGTCCGGGACGGACTGATCATCATGGTGGACGATGAGCGCTTTCCGCTGCGGGAGGGCGAGGTGCCCACGGAGCGCTCGATCCGATTCCGCACGCTCGGGTGCTATCCCTTGACGGGTGCCGTCGAGAGCCGTGCGGCAACCCTCCCCGAGATCATCCGGGAAATGCTGCTCACGACCACGTCTGAACGCCGCGGCCGTGCCATCGACCACGACCAGGCGGCGAGCATGGAAAAAAAGAAGCAGGAAGGCTATTTCTGATGAGCACGGCCCGCGACAACGCCTACGAAGCCGACGCGCTCGTCTCGACCGACATCGAGGCCTACCTCGATCTCCATCAGCGCAAGACGCTGTTGCGGTTCATTACCTGCGGCAGCGTGGACGACGGCAAGTCCACGCTGATCGGCCGGCTGCTGTTCGACTCCAAGGCCATATTCGAGGACCAGCTGGCGGCGCTCGAGGCGGACTCCAGGCGCATCGGCACACAGGGCGAGGGGCTCGATTTCGCGCTGCTCCTCGATGGTCTTGCCGCCGAGCGGGAGCAGGGAATCACCATCGATGTGGCCTACCGCTTCTTCTCGACCGAGAAGCGCAAATTCATCGTCGCGGATACGCCGGGCCACGAGCAGTACACCCGCAACATGATCACGGGCGCCTCGACCGCGGACCTGGCGGTGATCCTGATCGATGCGCGCAAGGGAGTGCTGACGCAGACGCGCCGCCATTCCTATCTCGCACATCTCATCGGCGTCGAGCACTTCGTGCTCGCGGTCAACAAGATGGACCTGGTGGACTTCGATCGGGCGC
>DATAYO010000049.1:0-44040 GCA_036272515.1 Steroidobacteraceae bacterium
CGCGATCCAAGGGCAACCATCGGATCCCGACATCACCGGCACGCAGCGATGGCGGGAGGATTGGTTGAAACGATTGAATGCGGTCGAATTCAATCTCGACCGCTGGTTCGACCACCCGCATCGCGACGCTTTCTGGAAGCACGGCTCGGTCATCGAGGACTACGGTCAGATCGCGTGTCCGGTGTACGCCATCGGCGGGTGGGTCGACGCATACAAGAACTCCATTTTCCGATTGCTCGGCGGCTTGAAGGTTCCGCGCAAAGGCCTCGTCGGGCCGTGGACTCACATCTATCCGCACCAGGGCGTGCCGGGACCGGCCATCGATTACCTCGACGAGGCGCTGCGCTGGTGGGATCACTGGTTGAAGGGCGCCGACACGGGAATCATGGATGAGCCGATGCTGCGGGTATGGATGCAGGACCAATCGGCGATGCCGGGAGAACCGAGCGTACCGGGGTACTGGGCCGCGGAGGAGGTGTGGCCGTCCAAACGTCTGACCGAGCAGAGCTTGTTTCTGACCGCCGATGGACGGCTACAGGAGTCCGCCGGCGCGGCGGCCGAGATTCATCTCGACCCCGTGCAGACCGTCGGCATAGCCAGCGGCGCGTGGTGTCCCTCCGGGGCCGGCGCCGCGGACGACTTGAACACCGAACTGCCCTTCGATCAACGCGTCGACGATGCCAGATCGATGGTGTTCGACTCGGAGCCGCTGGCGCGCGACTTCGAGATCCTGGGTGCATGCGCCGTGACCTTGGAAGTGGCGGTGGACAAACCCGTGGCCTTCCTCGCGGTGCGCCTCAATGAGGTCGCGCCGGGCGGCGAGTCGCGCCGGGTGACCTACGGCATTTTGAATCTCTGCCACCGGGACAGCGATGCGGAGCCGACGCCGCTGGTGCCGAATCAGCGTTACACGGTCCGCATTCCTCTCGACAATGCCGCGCGGCGGTTCCATGCGGGAAGCCGGCTGCGCGTGGCCATTTCCACGACTTACTGGCCGCTGATTCTGCCGGCCCCCGAGGCCGTGAAGCTCCGGGTGTTCACGGGTGCGAGCCGCTTGAGCGTGCCGGTGCGTCCGCTGCGTGCGGCCGATGCGCAGCTGCGGCCTTTCGGCCCTCCGTTCGTGCCGCCGCTCGGCGTGCAGCCGGTGAGCGGCAATCCGGGACTGCATCGGGTCGAATGGGATGCCGTCGAGAAGCGGCAAGTGATCCGGCACGAAGTCGGCGATGGGGTGGTGCTGCTCACCGCGGTCAACACGCAGTTGATCGGCAAGGCAACGGTACGCAGCGAGATCGGCGAGGACGACACGACGGGCTCGATCGCCACACAGTACCTGATCGGCTGGCAGCGGGATCGATGGCGGCCTCGCGTCACCGGATCCTCGAAGATCACCACGCTCAAATCGGAGTTCTGGCTCACCGGGGAGCTCGTGGCCTACGACGGCGAGGAGAAGATCTTTTCGCGCACCTGGGAGCGGAAGATCCCGCGCCGGCTCGTCTGACGCCGTCGGCGCCGTCGGCTCTGATAGCGGGCGGGGGCCGCCGCGCTCGAATGCCGGCCAACTTCTGATTCAGGACAAGGATCGGGTGAGGAGCGACGCCAGCCGTTCAATCGCCTTCTCCGAGGCCGCCGTCCAGGGGTGGCCCGTGTTCAGGCGAATGCAATGCCCGAATTCGCGGCGCGCGGAGAAGACCGGCCCCGGCGCGACGGTAATGCCGAACTCGAGTGCCAGCCGG
The DNA here is from genome assembly GCA_036272515.1 of Steroidobacteraceae bacterium. GTDB lineage: Bacteria > Pseudomonadota > Gammaproteobacteria > Steroidobacterales > Steroidobacteraceae > Bog-1198. Next base: position 1,734 of record DATAYO010000049.1, read on the forward strand.
TGCACCTTCAGGGCATCGACGTGGGGTGGGCACTCGATCCACAGGAAGTAGCCGCCGCTCGGCCGGTCGAATCGAAACTCGGCCGGTAAATGCCGGCGCAAGCACCGGATGGCACAGAGTTGCTGCGCGGCGAGTGCTTGACGGAGCTTCGCGAGGTGCGAGTCGTAGCCCCCGTGCTTCATCATCTGCGCGATGGCGAGCTGCACCGGAAGGCTCGTCGCGAGCGATGACTCGATTTTTCGCCGCGCCACCTCGTTCATGAAACGGCCGGCGGCTACCCAGCCGAGACGATATCCCGGGGCCAGGCATTTGCTGAAGGAGCCACAGTGCAGCACCAGCCCCTTCTCATCGAAAGCCTTCGCCGGCGGCGTGGCGGGCGCGGACTGAAGCTCCGCGTACGCATCGTCCTCGATCAGCGGGATCTCGTGCCGCGCGAGCAGCGACACGAGCTCGCGCTTGCGCTCCACGGGCAGCGTGGCGCCGGTCGGATTGTGCAGGGTGGGCATGGACCAGAATGCCCGGATCGGATGCCTGGCGATCGCCTTCGAGAGCGCCTCGATATCGAGGCCCAGGCGAGGGTGGACGGGGATCTCGACGACCTTCAGGCCGAGATGCTCGACGGCCTGCAGACAACCGTAGAACGCGGGAGACCCGATCGCGATCATCGCGCCGGGCCGCGCCACCGTCTGAAGCGATAGGTTGAGCGCCTCGAGCGCGCCCGACGTCACGACGATCTGTTCGACGCCGACGCTCATGCCGAATCGAAGATAGCGGCGCGCGATCTGGCGGCGCAGATCGAGGTTGCCCGGCGGCAGGCTCTCCACGGTGCTCCACGGATCGAGGTGCCGCGCGGCGCTGCCGAGATGGCGGGCAAGCTTCGCCCACGGAAAAAGCGTCGGTCCGGGAAATGCCGAGCCGAAGGGGACCACCTCCCGGTTTCGCGAGGCCTCCAGGGTTTCGAACACGAGGTCGCTCACCGACACGCTCGTCGAGCGAAGCTTGGGGGGTGATAAGCGCCTGGCAGCCCGAGGTGGCGCCACATAGAAACCGGACCGCGGTCTGGATTCGATGAGACCGTCGACCTCGAGACTTTCATAGGCGCGCAGCACGGTCGATCGGCTGACGGTGCGCGCGCGTCGAAGCGTTCGAACCGACGGTACCCGATCGCCCGGCTTGAGCTCGCCGCTCCGGATCATCTGCCCGAGGTCATGCACCAACGCTTCATAGCGCTTCATCCCGCTACGATACGTAAAGCGTGTCCGTCCAGCCAGGGCATCCCCGGCGTCTCTCGACTAGAAGCGGTGCGGCTCGATCCAACCGAAGTGGTAGCCCACGAAGAGGAGCACGAACAAGCCGACCGATAGGCTGATGCGCCACGTGAGCGCGCGCGCCATCTCCGCGGAGTGAGCGGGGCCGGAGGCCATTGCCGCCAGCGCCCGGCCCAGACTTGCGACGATGGCGATCAGCAACAGGATGACCGCAACTTGCATTACCCTCTCCTTCCCCCGGACGCCGCTCTCGCCGCGCGCTCCTCGCGCCGAATGGTGTACACCACGGTTCCCGCTCCGACGGCGAGCACGCCCACCATCGCGGCCATCAGGAAGACGAGGCCACCCGCGAGCTTGTAACACTCGTAGAAGCCGTCGATGAGCCCGATGGGCGTCGTCGTGAGGAGAAGCGGCTTGGCTATTCTCATACCCGCATCATGGACGCAGCACCGGCCCGGCAAAAGACACAGAGCACGGCAGATTTGAGGGGGACAGCCCGCGGACGGGGCTTACTGCCGGCCGCGCTCTCGAAACCGCTGATACTCTTCGTCCGGCACAAACGCACCGCCGGTCGTCCAAAGAATATGCGTCGCCGCATCCATTCCATCGACGAGAGCGTGGTCGGCGAGGTACCGGCGGCCTTGCTCCGACTCGAGAATCCAGCGTGGACCTCTGAATCCGGCCGCGGCCGAGGGTTCGACGCGCAGCGATTCGGTCTCGTGGAGCAAATACAAATTGCGGAATAGTTCCTCATCGGCCACCGTGAAAACGCCCGACACCAACGGCCGAACCGTCTGTGCCACCCATTCCGACGCCTGGCCAACCGCCAAGCCGTCGGCCTCGGTGCGCCCGTCGAGCCCGATGTCTTTCACCGAGACAGGCCCGCCGTCGCCGGATGCCAGGCGGATCAACATGCATGGTGAGGCTACGGGCTGCGCGAAGAAGCAATGCACATCATCGCCCAACAGGTGCCGTAGCGCGAAGGCGATACCTCCGGGAGCTCCGCCGACGCCGCAGGGTAGGTACACGAACAGCGGATGCCGTGCATCGACCTCGATTCCCTCTTCCTCGAGCTGTCGACAGAGACGCAGGGCCGCGACGCCGTACCCCAGGAACAGGTGCTTCGAGTTCTCGTCGTCGACGAAGTAGGTATTCGAGCCTCGGCGCGCGAGATCCCGTCCCGCAGAGACCGCCGATCCATAGTCGCCCTCATGCTCGATGACTTTCACTCCGCGCGATCTGAGGCGTGTCTTTTTCCAAGGCTTGGCGTCGGCCGACATGTGCACGACCGCCTCGAAGCCCAACGCGGCCGCCATGATCCCGATGCTCAATCCCAGATTGCCCGTCGAGCCTACGGCGACCTGATGTCGGGCGAACAGCGCGCGTGCTTCCGGCGAAACAAGGGCGTGTCGATCACCCTGCGCCGTCAGGAGACCAGACCGCAGGGCAAGCGTCTCCGCATGCACGAGCACTTCGTAGATACCGCCCCGCGCTTTGATCGATCCGGCAACGGGCAGCGCGTGATCGCCTTTGATGAACCAGCGCCCCGGTGAACCAGCCCCGCCCATCAAGGCTTCCTGAAGAGCTTTGGCAGGGCGCAGATCCGACTCGATGATGCCTTTGCTCGGAATCAGCTCCGGGAAGAGTCTCATCAAAGGACCCGCAAACAGCTCCAGGCGCCGTTTCGCGCCGCGCACGTCTTCCAAGCTGAGCGAGGATGTGGATTGCACCGCCTCGATTGACCGCCATGCCGGGTTGAGCCACAACGACGGCTCCTTGCGAGTCAGCGAGCGCTCGACGGCGGGGGGAAGACATACGCTGCTCACTGCGAGCCCTCGGCAGGATCTGGATGCATGCTCGTAGTCATCGAGCATTTACATTAAATATATAATGCGAGACCATGTCAACGATGATCCGCAGATCAGACGCGCTCTGTGCATGGCTGTCCAGCCGTCTGACGGACTACGCAACGCAGTTCGGCGTGGTCGGCGCCTCTGCGGCCATCCTGCACGACGGGGCGATGGCGGAGGCCGCGACCGGATCGCTCAACCTCTCGAGCAGCGTTGCGGCGACGAGCGACTCGCTGTTCCAGATCGGCTCGATCAGCAAGACCTTCACCACGACGCTCGTGCTACAGCTGGCCGAGCAAGGGCGGCTCGGAATTGACGATCCGGTTCGCAAGCACCTGCCTTACTTCTCCGTGGCATCGGAGCAGGTCTCCGAGTGCCTCACGCTTCGCCATCTGCTGACCCACACGAACGGCATCGACGGGGAGTTCTTTGCGGATACCGGAACGGATTTCGATTGCATCCAGAAATATGTGCGCGCCTGCAGCGGCCTCGGACAGGTTCACGCGCCGGGGGAATCGACCTCCTACTGCAATGCCGCCTTCGTCGTGCTGGGCGCGCTGCTCGAGCAAGTCACAGGCCAATCCTGGGACTCGCTGCTGCGCGAACGAATCCTGTCCCCCCTGGGGCTGCGGCGCACCACGACCGACTATGCCGAGCTGCCGCGGTTCAGGGTGGCCGTGGGCCATGTTCTCGATCAAAATACGGAGCGGTTCGCGGTATCCAAGCGGCTGCATCTGCCGCGGGGGATGGGCCCGACGGGCGCCACGCTGCACGCCTCTGCCGCGGATCTGGCGGAGTTCGGCCGATCATTCGTCAACGGCGGCTGTGCGCCGTGCGGTGCGCCCCTCCTCGAAGCCCAGAGCATCTCGAATTCCCTCGTTCCGCAGGCGGACTGGCCGACGACCCGGTGGACCCAGGTGCGGATGGGGTTGGGATGGCAGCTCCATTCCTGGGACGGCCGGATGGTCTTCGGACATGATGGCGCGACCTTCGGCCAGGCCTCCTATTTACGGGTGATGCCGGATGCAAACCTCGTCGTGGCGCTCCTGACCAATGGCGGACCGGCCAAGAATCTCTACCACGCCCTGTATGACGACATATTCGGCCAATGGGCGGGAGTCAAGCTTCCAGGCGCGCCGAAGGCGCCGGGTGATGCCTCGTTCAATGTGCACCGCGCGACCGGCGCCTATGCCAATGCGCTGACGCAAGCTCGAGTCTTCGTCGATGGCGGGCAGCTCAAAGTAAAGATCGCCACGCCTCAATTCGCAGGCGTGATCGCGGATCAGATCTGGCCGCTCGCGCCGATTTGCGATGACGCCTGCCTGATCGGGGACCCGGAACAGCGCGTTCAGGACATCCTCGTGTTCCATCATTTCGATGCCACCGACGGGCGCGCGCGCTACGTCTCTCTCAGGCATCGTGATTTGCCTCGCCTGCGCTGAACGTGGACCTCCCCTGCGACGCCCGCTCGCATTCGCCGCTCCGTCTGGAAGTCTCTCCGCTATCGCTATCGCTATCGCTATCGCTATCGCTATCGCGCCGCTAGTGCTTGCACGCCGCTGTGCTTGCACGCAGCAATTGCTTGCGCGCCGCTATTTCTTGCGCGAAGAATACTTGGCGATGCGTTCGCACGCGATTTCCTTGACTTGATCGAGGTCGAAGCGGCGGCGATCGACGCCGAACACGGTCTGCAGGGCGAAGCCGCGCAGACAGCTGGCTACGAGGGAGAATATCTGTTCGGTACCTTCCGCGGTCACCTCCAGGTCGGCGAACGACGCCGCGAGCTGCTTGCGCATGTGCGCGGAGATGTCGCGCTGGTAAACCTGCAATTTCGCGCTGAACGGTGCGTCGGCGCGCGTGCCGAACGCGATATCCCAGATGACGAGATATTCCGGCCGGCTGTATATCTGCCATAGAAGATCGATGAATGCGCCGACGCGATCCTTGACGGTTGATTTCCGCGACGCAACGTCCACGAACGACATCTCGAGCGCGGGGTACAGGGCGTCCAGCACCGCGATGACCAGATCTTCACGCGATGAGAAGTGGTGCTGCATGGCGCCGTTGGTCAGCCCCGCACGGTCGGCGACCTTGGAGATCGTCAGGTTGGCGTAACCCGATTCCTGCAACACACGAATCGCGGCATTCACCAGCTGGCGCCGTGTCTGCGCGCTGCGCTCCTCCTGCGTGCGGCGCGGCCGTCGCGCGCGGTGCGCATCCTTCACTGCGCGAAGGCCCGCTTTTTTTAATTCTTTCGCGTCCACCTGATTGACCTCCAACGCCCCGAATCGAAGCATATCGCGCCCGAGGCGACCGCCGTCCGTCGCGGCACCGATATTACAATATATATGTAACGTAAATGCGGCAAGCGCCCCGGGATAAGGCGGTCATGTGCCTCAGGCCGGTCTGCAGGGTTGACACAAACATACATTAATACTTTAATGTAGTGCACACGCGCACCGTGTGCGCTCCAAGATCCGGACGGCAGGACGACAGGACGGCAATGGCACGTATCGCAGTCGGCGGCTTCCAGGCCGAGATCAATTCCTTCTCTGCGGCAAAAACCAGCTACGCGGATTTTCGCGATATTGCCGGCCGGCCTTACGCACTGCGCGACACGCCGCTGATGGAGGCCGTTCTCCGCGGCAACCATTGGGGAATCAACGGATTTTGCGCCGAAGCGGCCAAGCGCGGCCATGAGCTGATCCCGACGACCTGGGCCATCGCTCAACCGGCGGCGGAAGTGACCGACGAGGCCTTCGACGCGATTTGCGGCGATCTCGTGGCGGGTATCGCGGCGGCACAACCCCTCGATGCCGTGTTTCTGTGCCTGCACGGCGCGATGGTCTCGGAAAGCTTCGAGGACGCCGAAAGCGAGATTCTGCGCCGGGTGCGCGCCGTGGTCGGCGCCATTCCCGTCGTCGCGACACTGGATCTGCATGCCAATGTCACCCCTCGAATGGTCGATTTGGCCACGGCGCTCATCGTCTACCGCACCTACCCGCACATCGACATGGCCGACTGCGGGCGCTCGGCGGCGCAGCTGCTCGAAACGATCTTGCACACGCGGCGCATGCCGGCGAAGGCGCTCCGCAAGCTTCCGTTCCTCATTCCCCCGGTCTGGCAGTGCACGACCATCGAGCCGGCGAAGTCGATCTATGCGCAGCTTGCCGCACGCCAGATCGCCCCGGTCGTCAGTCTGTCTTTTGCCCAAGGATTTCCCGGCTCCGATATTCACGATTGCGGGCCGGCGGTGCTCGCCTACGCCGAAGATCAAACCTGTGCGGAGCGCACGGTGGACGATCTTCGCGCGCTCATCGAACGGCGCGAGGCCGAATTCGCGGGCCGCACCTTCACACCCGAGGAGGCGATCGCCGAAGCGATGCGGCTTTATGACGGAAGGCCGGTTGTCCTGGCGGACACGCAGGATAACCCGGGCGCCGGCGGCACCGGCGATACCGTCGGCATTCTGCAAGCGCTGGCGGATGCCCGCGTGGAGAGCGCCGCGCTGGGCATCTTCTACGATCCCAAGGCGGCTGCCGCGGCGCATGCGGCAGGCGTCGGGATGGAATTGGATCTGGCCTTGGGCGCCACGCCGACGCAGCCGGGCGGGACTGGGTTTCACGGGCACTTCGTGATCGAAGCGCTCAGCGATGGCGACCTGCTCTGCAAAGGTCCGATGCTGCGGGGCCAGACGATGAGGCTGGGATCCACGGCACTGTTGCGCGCGGGTGGAATCCGGATCGTCGTCGCGAGCGCCCGAATCCAGCCCTACGACCAGGAGGTCTTCCGCCATTTGGGCCTCGATCCGGCCGCTCAGCGCATGCTCGTTCTGAAAAGCAGCGTGCACTTCCGCAACGATTTCCAGGAGCTCGCGCGAGCCGTACTGATCGTCGACTCCGCGGGGGTCAACGTCACGGACCACCGGAAATTCGGGTATCGGAAGCTACGGCCCGATGTGCGCATTGCTCCGCTCGGCCCCACACTGCGCGAGCTGGCGGATTCGCGTGGCTGAACAGGTCGCGGCCGCAGTGTCCGCTCCTGCGCTCGCCCCCGGCGAGGCGGCTGCGCAGCCCGGAGACTTCCCCGGTGTCGGCCGCGCGTGCTACGCGCTCGCAATCTTCATCTTCTCCTACTTCCTCTACTTCTCCGACGTACAGATCATCACGCTGCTGGTGGGGCCGATCAAGCAGGCTTACCGGATCAACGACACGAGCTTCAGCCTGCTGGCCGCCGGCCCTCCGGTCATCGCTATTTTGGCGGTCGGTCTGCCCATGGCCGCGCTGGTCGACCGCTGGAACCGGCGCAATCTCCTGGTGGCGGCCATTCTTGTATGGACGGCCATGAATGTGCTGTGCGCGTTCGCGCCCAGCTTCGAGGTACTCTTCGCGCTGAAGGTCGGTGTCGCCATCGGCGGTGTCTGGTATTACCCGACCGTCGTATCGCTGTTGTCGGATTTCTTCGCACCACGTCACCGCACGACTGCTTTTACCATGCTCCAGCTCTGCGGGACGAGCGGCGTGGGGCTCGCGGTGCTGATGAGCGGAGGCGCGATCGCGCTCGCTCATCGGCTCTCGACGGTCGTCATCCCTCTGGTGGGTCCTATCGCGTGGTGGCAGTGGGCCTTCATTCTCGTCAGCGCGCCCGCTCCGTTGGGTGCGGCGCTGCTGTTGACGATTCGGGAGCCGCGGCGTCATCTGTCCCGGGGCGCCGATCGCCGCGACCTCAAGCTTGCTCCTTATCTTCGCCGCCACTGGCAGGTCTGCGCCGCCATCGCGCTCGGCACCGCCGTGGCCAACGGTCTGATCTACGCCACGCGGTCCTGGCTGCCCGAATACTTCATTCGCGTCTTTTCAGAGAAACCTGCCGAAGCGGCCGCGGTTTCCGGCGCCATCCTCATGCTCGGCTCCGGCCTGGGCATCGGCGCCGGCGGTGTGCTGGCCCATTGGTTGAAGCGGCGGGGTCTGGAAAGCGCCAACCTCGTGGTCGTCATCGCCTCCTATACCGCGCCGCTGGCGCTTCTTCTGTTGCTGCCGCTGCTCGGAACGGCCGGTATCGCCGCCGTCGTGCTGGGCGGCGCATTCCTGCTGTTCAATATGCACGGTGGGCCGCAGATCGACATCATCCAGGGCGTGGTGCCGAACGAGATCCGCGGCCGCTTCATCACCTTCGTGCTGATCGTCAGCTATGGCGGAGCGTTCCTGGGCCCCGTCGCCGTGGGGTTTCTCAACGATCACGTCTTCGGGGTGCACGCCGGCATCCGCTATTCGATGACTGTCACGCTGCTCCTGGCATGCATCGCTGCGGCCTTTTGCTGGTCCGTCCGCGCCCGATCGCTGGCCGCGCTCTTGCGCGCCTAGGCGTGCGGCGATCGTTTCATGGGGAAGCCGTTTCATGGGGAAAGAAGTGCGTTGCCTGATACATACAAATCCACGCGGGGTAATTCAATGCGCGGCTCGATAATCCGGATATTTTTTGCAGGTACGATCCTGGGCGCAGCCGCCCTCGCAGGGACGCCGACGTACGGCGATCAAGCGCAAAATACCGGCGGCTCCGCCGGAGCGCCGCAGACCTCGTCGACGAACTCCGGCGGCGTGAATTCATCGCTCGAAGAAATCGTGGTGACGGCTCAAAAACGTTCGGAGAAATTGATCGACGTGCCCGCCTCCGTGGGGGTGATGAGCGGAGACCACCTTACGTTGCTGCAGTCGAACTCGCTTGCCGATATGGCGAGCTATGTCCCCGGGCTGACCGTTCAAAACGGCGGCGCGCCGGGCGAGAATATGCTGGTGATTCGCGGCCTGTCGACGGGGTATAACAACGTCAGTTCTCCGGCCTTGGTCGGCACCTATATCGACGGTATGCAAATAGGCTCCTCGACGGCAGGCACCCGCGGCGCCGTGTTTGGACTCGATTTGATGCCTTACGACGTCGCTCAGATCGAGGTACTTCGAGGGCCGCAGGGCACGCTTTACGGCGGCGATGCGATGGCGGGGTTGGTGAAATATGAGCTGCGCAAGCCGGATCTGACGCAATTCGAGGCGCAGGTCGGGACCGATGTCGAGGACATCACGGGTAGCGGCAAGCCCGGCTGGGGAGGGCGCGCAGCGGTCAATATGCCGATCGTGACGGATGTACTCGGCCTTCGCTTGAGCGGATTCTACAAAGACACCGCAGGCTATATCGACAATGTCGGAATCGGAGTGAAGGATTCGAATCACTCGAAGGAAACCGGCGGTCGGGCAACGCTGCTCTGGAAGCCCACGGACGATCTCTCCGTTCAGCTGACGATCCTGGGTCAGGACATCGACTCGGCCGGGCCGACCGCCGTGACCTTGAACGAGGCCACGCTTCGGCCGGTCTACGGCGCCGACTCACGACTGACCCTCCTTCCGGAGCCCTATACACAGGAACTGCGCGATTACGGCCTGAATATCGACTGGGATCTCGGTTTCGCGACGCTCAACAGCAATTCGAGCTGGCAGCAGTTCAATAACCAAGCGAGGTACGATCTTACGCCGAACTTCGGAAAGTACATTCCCGTAGCCGGCGCTCTCGCGGATGAACAGCTCAGTGATGATTTTTCCAAGTTCACACAAGAAATCCGCCTGTCATCGCCCGACAAGAGTCGGGGAATTCAGTGGATTGTCGGCGGCTACTATACCCACGAGGACGGTGATCAAATCGAAAACGTTCCGACGTTCACCCCGCAGTACGTGCCTCTTCCCACGGAGGACAATCTCCTCTACGACAACGCAAGCTACATTTATCAAGAGATGGCGGCGTTCGCCAACCTCACCTACAAATTCACCGAGCGTTTCGATGTCAGTGCAGGAGATCGTTACTCGATAAACAAGCAGTCCGGGTGTACGGCCCAGACCACCGGCTTGTTTGGCGGCACCCCCGGGTCGTGCTCCGGCAGACCCTCTCAGGACGTTTCCACCTGGATGACGAACGCCCGCTTTCATCTGGACCCGGATACGATGTTCTATGCCCGGGTGGCCACCGGCTACCGACCCGGCGGCGGCTGCGACAGCTGCGGAAACCCGAAATTGGGCACACCGGACTTTTTCTACCCTGACCGGACCACCAACTACGAGGTCGGCTTCAAGAGCGAAGCATTCGATCACCGGCTGCAAATCGACACGTCGATATTTTACATCGACTGGACCAATATCCAGCTCCAACAGCTTACCAACCTGGGCATTCTGTACACGGGCAACGGCGGTACGGCGAGCAGCAGCGGCATCGAGCTGACGACTTCCTACAAGTTGACGCAGGACCTGCGCCTCACTGCAACGCTCGACCATACGGATGCTCACCTCACCGAGGATGCACCCGGAGCCGGCGGCCACACCGGCGATCAGCTCCCGAATTCTCCACGCTGGAGCGGCTCCCTGATGGCCGATTACACCCATGATCTCTTCGATAACAGCTCATTCATCGCCGGGGGCGGCTATCGCTATAGAGACAAGGTGGTCAGTCAGTTTGCAGGTACCGAAAATCCGGAACCGATGGGCCCGCAAGACATCGTCGACGTCTATGCCGGAGTGGTATGGCAGCAAGCCACGTTTCGGCTGTACGTAAAGAATGTCTTCGACAATCAATCCTATACCGGTTTGTTTTATTTGACGAATCCGAAGCTGCCGCAGTTCGTGCCCGTGCAACCGCGGACGATCGGTCTCAGCATGGATTACAAATTTTGAGTGCGACGCGAAACGAAGCTGACGGGGAGAAACGTTTGTCATCCAAAGACGTTCCGGCGAATCATGGCCGGCTTGCGCAGATTTGGGGTGTAACCGCCGAGGCTGCGAGGGTCCACGCCGACGCAATTGTTTGGGATGCCACATTTCCCTTCGGGGCGTCATGCGGCAGTCCGCAAGCTCACGTGAATTCCCTGCAACTCATGCGTTCCCAAGGTTGCGACGTGGTGTTGATAACGACGGCCAGCGACCAGGAAGACATGACCGCTACGGTGCGAAAGATTGCCAACGACACCGCGTTGTTGAGAGCTGAATCCGAATGGTGCAGGCAGGCGCACTCGATCTCGGACATCCGGGAAGCACGAAAGCAAGGCCGGATCAGCGTTGTATTTTCCTTCCAAGGAACCACCCCGTTCGAGAGATCGGTGTCCCTGGTCGAGGTATTTTACAGGCTGGGAGTTCGCCAGGCCTTGATGGCTTATAACCAGAAGAACCACGTCGGGGAGGGATGTCATGAGCGTGGCGACGGCGGATTGAGCCGCTTTGGCATCGAGCTCGTGCGCGAAATGAATCGCGTGGGCATGCTCGTCGATTGCTCACATACCGGATATCGCACGGCACGGGATGTATTCGAGGTCTCGAGCGCCCCGGTCATCTTCTCTCATTCCAATCCTCGTGCACTGGCCGATCATGAACGCAATATCCCCGATGATCTGATCGACGCCTGCGCCCGCAGCGGAGGGGTGATCGGCATCAACGGAGTGAATATCTTTCTCGGCGCAGATGTCACGCCGGAGACTTTTTTTCGCCATATCGATTACATCGTCCAGCGTGTGGGCCCGGACCATGTCGGCATAGGTCTGGATTACGTCTCCGAGCCCGAGGTGCTGATTGCGCTGGTGAAGGCCAGCGCAAGCAAATATCCCGAGGATCAGGGCTACGAGACCGAAATAAATTTCGCGGCACCCACCCTTTTGCCGAAGCTCACCGAGCACATGCTCAGCCGAGGCTACAGCCCCAGAGATGTCGGAATGATCATGGGCGGGAACTGGCTTCGCGTCGCGGAGGCGGTGTGGCGCTGACAGGATGTGTCCTGCGCGACGAGCCCGCTGCACCTCACGACACCGGCGCCGCGCCTCCGTCGGCCTTTCTGCGTGCCACGAAGGCTTCGAGCGCCTCCGTCACCGCCGGATCGTGCGGCGGCGGCGCGAAACGCTCCAGGGTCTGGTGCCACAGGCGGTTCGCCCGCTGCGTCACGGTCAGCTCTCCGTCCTCGCGCCACTGGCCGTAGTTGCGCCAGTCCGAGACCAGCGGGGCATAGAAGGCCGACTTGTAACGCTGCATGGTGTGTGCGGTCGAGAAGAAATGACCGCCTGGCGGCACGTCCGCGATCGCGTCGAGACCGATCTCGTCGGCGCTCGCGACCAGAGGCCGGAAAATCTCCGCGAACATCTGCAGCATCTCGACGTCGATGATGAATTTTTCGTACGAGGCGCATAACCCGCCCTCGAGCCAACCGGCGCCGTGAATCAGCAGATTGCAACCGCCCATCAGCGCCCCCCACAGGCTCATCTGCGACTCGTAGACCGCCTGACCGTCGGCGATGTTGGAGGCGGTGGCATTGGATGAGCGCCAGGGCAGTCCGACGTGGCGCGCGAGCTGTCCGGTGGCAAAGCTCGCCTTGACGTATTCCGGCGTGCCGAACGCGGGCGACCCCGACTTCATGTCCACGTTCGAGGTGAAGCCGCCGTAGACCACCGGTGTGCCCGGACGCACGATCTGCGCCAGCGCGATGCCGGCGAGCGCCTCGGCATGCGCCAGCGCGATGGCGCCGACCACGGTGATCGGCGCCATCGCCCCCGCGAGCGTGAAGGGCGTGATGATCAGGAGCTGCCCCGCGGTCGCAAAATCCACGATGCCCTGCGCCATGGGGATGTCGATCTGGCGCGGGGAATTGGTATTGATGTTGGTGTAGGTGAAGACTCCGCCTCGAAACGCGTCTTCCGACAAGCCGTGCGCCGTGCGAATCATCGCGAAGCAATCGGCCACCTGCGCCGCGCCGCGGCTGTAGACGAAGGGCACCTTGTCGCTCAAGGTCAGCTGCGCGAGCGTCGATTCCAGATGGCGAAAGGGAGGCGCCACGTCCTGGGGCTCGATCGAGGGCCCGAGCAGATGAATCACGTCGAAGGATTGCGACAGCTTCACGAGCTCGTGCAGGTCCCTGAGCGAGCCCGGCCTGCGGCCCCGATCCAGGTCGCTGGCATTCGGCGGCCCGGACACCGGCACGACCGCGACGCCGCGCCCGCCGATGACCGCGTTGCGCTCGGGATTCGGTGCCCTGAGCTCGATGCTCGACGGTGCCGTGGACAGCGCGGACGCGATCAGCGAGCGGTCGAGCCGCACCATCTCGGACGCCTCGTCCACCATCGCGCCCGCGGCGGCATATCGCGCCCGCGCCTCGGGCAACAGCACCCGCATGCCGACGTTCTCGAGGATCGACAGCGCCGATTCATGGATGCGGGCGACCTCATCGTCCGACAGCACGCGCAGCGGCTCGAACGGATTCTGCCAATGGCGATACCCGGCGGCGGCGCTGCGCTGCGTCTGCTCCGTGGCGGGCTGGGCACTTCGGCGGCGGCCGGCGCGCCGCGTTCGATCTTGCGGAGAGTCCATGAGTCAGTCTAGCGTGCGCCGCGTGGCGATCCGACGCTGAAGCGATCGGACCGAACGTCGAGGCGTTCGTCTCAAATCGAGGCGTTCGTCTCAAAAGCTCGCCGCGCCGTCGCCGGCCGTCTTGTAGTTCCGCAGGGACAGACAGGTCACCACGTCGCGCACCGTCGGCAGCTTCAGCAGCGTGTCGAGAGTGAGGTCCGTGAGGTCGGCCACGTCCTTGACCGCGACTTCGAGGATCAGGTCGTACTCTCCGGTGACCGCGGCGCAGGTGACGATCCGCTCGTCCGCGCGGATCACGTCCAGGAACGCCTTCGCATCGGCGGCGACACGCTGATCGAGATTCACCAGCATGTAGGCCGCCAGCACCTTGCCGAAGGCGAGCGGATTGATCACCGCCCGATAGCCGGCGATCGCTCCCATCTCCTCGAGCGCCCGCACCCGCCGCAGACACGCCGACTCGGACATGCGGACCCGGCGCGCCAGCTCCACGTTCGAGAGCCGGCCGTCACGACTCAGCTCGCGCAGGATGCGCAGATCCGGCGCACGCAGCGGCATGGCGCCGTCGAGCAGCCGTGTGGCTCCGTCGACTGTGGCACGCTTCTCCGCGATTCGGTCGATTTTTGGCATATTCCGTCAGTATCGTGACAGCAATCGGACCAATGGGGCAACTACTGCCGGCCGTTTCGCCGTATCTTTGCCGGAATACTCGCCGGAATGCCGACAGCCTATGACCGTCCCATCGAGAGAGCAGCGATTTCCCGTCGGGCGGTCGGTGACCGCGGAGGCGCTCGATCGGGATCCTTACGCGGTATTCGCCCGGTTGGCCGCCCACGAGCCGATCTCGTGGATCCCGGCGCTCGACATGTGGTACGTGGTCGGGTACGAGAACGTGCGCACCGCGCTCGCCGATCCGCGCCTGACCACGGTCTCGGAGCGTTCGACCATCTACGATACCTTCGGCGAGCACATGCTCACCAGCGAGGGAGACGCGCACGAGCGCTACCGGGGCGCCGCCCAGCAATTCTTCTCTCCCGCCCGTATCCGTGCGCAATGGGAACCGCTGATCGGTGAGCGCGTCGAATCGCTGATGGATGGCTTCGAACAGCGCGGACGGGCGGAGCTTCGCTCCGAGTTCGCGGCGCGCCTGCCGGTTCAAGTGATGTTATCGCTGTGCGGATTGCCGGCGGCGGCGGAGCCGCGCCTGCGTGCCTGGTACGACGACTTCGAGGGGGCACTGGCGAATTTTTCCGGCGATCCGCAAGTCCGCCTCGCTGCACGCCGAAGCGTCACCGAGTTCCATGCCCTGCTCGATGGCGAGATTCGCCGTTCGCGCGACGCCGGCGGGCGCTCGCTCGTCGCCCATCTGCTCGACGCGCCGCCGCCCTACCGGCTCGACGAGGAGGCCATCAAGCGCAATCTCTCGATCATCTTCTTCGGCGGGATATCGACGGTCGAGGCGCTGCTGCTCAACTGCCTGTGGGCCTTGCTCGAGACGCCCGGCGCCCTCGACCGAGTCCAGGCCGACGAGGCGCAGATCCCGCAGGTCATCGAGGAGACCATGCGCTGGCTGAGCCCGGTGCAGTCGGCCACCCGGCACGCGTCGGAGAGCTTTTCGTGGCAAGGCATCGAGATCGGGCGGCACGACACCGTGAATTGCATGCTGGGCGCGGCCAACCGGGATCCGGCGATCTTCGCCGATCCCGACCGCTTCGACCTCGACCGCACCAACAGCCGTCGGCACCTCGGCTTCGCGAGCGGAACTCATTCCTGCCTGGGCGCGCAGCTCGCCAAGGCCGAGGTGCGCATCGGGCTGCGCACCTTGCTCGCCAGGCTCCCGGGCCTGCGGATCGACCGGGAGTCGAGCGAGACGCCGCGCGGCTACGAATTCAGACAACCGCGGCGCCTGACTGTGACCTGGAACAGCTGAAGGAGACATCGATCATGAACGCGACCATCCCTGAGATGCAGCCGACGGATCCGGTCGGCACCGACGGCTTTGAATTCGTCGAGTACACCGCACCCGATACCGCACACCTCGGCCGGCTGTTCGAGGCGATGGGCTTCAAGCGCATTGCCCGGCACCGCTCCAAGGACGTGTCGCTCTACCGCCAGGGCGGCATCAATTTCATCGTCAACGCCGAGCCGAACAGCCTGGCGCAGCGCTTCGCACGCGAGCACGGACCGAGCGCTTGCGCGATGGCGTTTCGCGTCAAGGACGCGGCACGCGCACTCGAGCACGCGTTGGCGGCCGGAGCCAAGGAGGTCAAGGGCGCCGTCGGCCCGATGGAGCTCAACATTCCGGCGATCGAGGGGGTGGGCGGGAGCCTGATTTATCTCGTCGACCGTCAGACCGGCCCGAGCATCTACGACATCGATTTCGTCATGGAGCCGGGCGCCGAGCCGGCCGTCACCGGCGCCGGGCTCGAGGAAATCGATCATCTCACGCACAACGTGGGCAAGGGGCGCATGGATTACTTCCAGGACTTCTACCATCGCGTATTCGGCTTTCACGAGCATCAGTACTTCGACATCAAGGGCGAATACACCGGGCTCACCAGCCGCGCCCTGGCCTCGCCCTGCGGAAAAATCCGCATCCCCATCAATGAGTCCAAATACGAGGGCGGGAGCGATCAGATCGACCAGATCCAGGAGTTCATACTCCAGTACCGCGGCGAGGGCATCCAGCACGTGGCGCTGCGCACCAACGACATCCTCGCGACCTGGGACCGCCTGCGCGCGAACCAGGTCAAGTTCATGACCCCGCCGCCCGACACCTACTACGAGATGCTCGAGGAGCGCGTTCCCGGCCACGGGGTCGAGGTGGAGGCGATCCAACGCCGCGGCATCCTGCTCGACGGGGCGAACGGGCGTTACCTGTTGCAAATCTTCACCGAGACCCTGATCGGCCCGATCTTTTTCGAGATCATCGAGCGGCGCGGTGACGACGGCTTCGGGCAGGGCAATTTCCGCGCCCTGTTCGTCAGCATGGAGCGCGATCAGATCCGCCGCGGCGTCCTCAAGACGCCGTCGACCTGAAGACGCCGTCGACCTGAGCGAGGAGGGAACTGTCGAGCTGCTGTGTTCACCCCGGACACTGCGGGCTAGAATCGCTGGGCATGGCCGATTTACTACCCGCCTCGCTGTTCCAGAACCCCGTGTGGCACGCCCTCAACGGACCCCATCGTCATCTCGCGATCGGTGCCGGATCCGCTCGCCGCTATCCCGCCGACGTGGCGCCGTTCGCGTCCGTCGCGGAGTCCGGTGACGCCGCGCAGCCTGGCGGCGGCGCGGAGCCTGGCGGCGGCGCGGAGCCTGGCGGCAGCGCCGAGCCTGGCGGCGGTGCCGAGCCGGGCGGTGCCGCGCGGGGCGCCGAAGCGCAGCGGCAGCTGCACGCGCTGCTGGCGCCCGGCGAATCGCTGTGGATCGCAGGCCGGCCGAGCCATCCGGGACTCACGATCGAGCAGGAACTCGACTGCGTGCAGATGGTGTTGTCGCCCAAGGCGCCGCTCCCGCCGGCCACCGACGGCATCGTGTCGTTGACAGGGGCGGATGCGGCCGAGATGGTGGCGCTCACCGACGTGGCATTTCCGGGCTTTTTCCGCGCGGCGACCCACCGGATGGGCCAGTACTGCGGAATCCGGGTGGACGGCCGTCTGGTCGCCATGGCGGGCGAGCGGCTGCGGCTCGAGGGCTTTCCCGAGCTCAGCGGAATCTGTACGCATCCGGAGCATCGCGGCCAAGGGTATGCGAGCGCTCTCATCGGGCATCTGGCCGCGGAGCATCGCCGCCGAGGGCTCACCTCGTGGCTGCACGTGGGCGCCCCCAATACGCGTGCCATCGATCTCTACGGCGAACTGGGGTTCGAGCGTGTGCGCAACCTCACGCTTCGGCGGATCGCGCGCACCGATTGAGCTTGTCGTCGAGAATTGCGGCACAATCGCGCCCATGGTCCGGCGCGCCGCATCGCTGTCGATCGCTCTGCTGAGCGCGTTCCTGCTGCCGCAGAGCCGCGCGGCCGAGTTCTTCTACATGGACCGTGATACTTTCACCAATCAATACACCGGGCCGGTGGGTCCGCTGGTGATCGCGGGTGAAATCGTCCCCGGCGATTATGCGCACCTGCTCGCGAAGATCGCCGAGGACTCGAATCGGTTCTTGACCCGGAACGAGCTCATCCTGGCCTCGAGCCAGGGCGACGCGGCCGAGGCGATCAAGATCGCGACTCTGGTGAAGTCGATGTACACCGAGGTGAGCGTGGGTCCGTTGACCGGCCGGTGCGCGGGGGCGTGCTTCCTGATCTACGCCGCGGCCGCCCGGCGCGGCACGGACGGCGAGAACTTGCTCGGCGTGAGCCGCCCCGGGCTCGCCGAGTCGGAGTGGACTGGGCTGCCGGCCGCCAAGGCTGCGCTGCTCGAAGACGCCATGCAGGGGCCGGTGCGGGCGTTCCTGAGCGACAACGGCGTACCGCCGGACCTCATCGAGGAGATGTTCAAGCGTCCGCCCACGGATGTGTACTGGCTCAGCGAGCGGGAGGAGGCCGCGCTCGGGGCGCGATCGACTGCCTTCCTCAAGTATCTGGCGGACAAATGCGGCTGGCAGGACGGCATCGAACGCGCGGTCTACAAGGGCGAGCGTCCGGTGGGAAGATCTCAAGGCCTTGTCCGAATGCCGCTTGCGCGTGACCCAGCCGGAGGCGCGCAAGGCGCTCGCGCAGGCGCTGAAGGATGCGCCGCCAGTTCAGAGCTTGCGATAAGCTAGGGCGAGATCGACCGGTCTACCAAGGATCCCATGTCTCTCCAAGATTTCGGCTACCGAGACCAGCTGCGCCGCGCGCTGACCACCAAGGACCTGGTGATTTACGGCATGATCTTCATGGTGCCGATCGCGCCGTTCTCCGTGTACGGGTTCGTGTGGGACGACGCCAAGGGCATGGTGCCGCTCGCCTATCTGGTGGGACTGACCGCCATGATTTTCACCGCGCTGAGCTACGCGGCGATGTCGCGTGCGTTTC
This sequence comes from Steroidobacteraceae bacterium, assembly GCA_036272515.1. Lineage (GTDB taxonomy): Bacteria > Pseudomonadota > Gammaproteobacteria > Steroidobacterales > Steroidobacteraceae > Bog-1198. The sequence continues at coordinate 20,239 of DATAYO010000049.1, forward strand.
CCCTGGCCGGCTCGGTCTACACCTATGCGCAGCGTGGATTGCACGAGACCGCCGGCTTCTTTTCGGGCTGGCTGATCCTGCTTGATTACATGCTGGTGCCCTCCCTTCTCTACCTGTTCAGCGCGGTGGCGCTGCATCCGCTGCTGCCGGCCGTCCCGGCCTGGGTCTGGCTCGGCGGATTCATCGCGTTCAACGCCGTCGCCAATACGATCGGGATCGAATTCACCGCCCGCGTGAACCGCTACTTGCTGATCATGGAGCTCGCGACGCTCGCGGCTTTTCTGGCGATGGGGCTGTTCGCCCTGTACGGCCGGGGCGAAGGGGCAGGCGCGTTGACCTTGACGCCGATTTACGACGCAGGCGTTTTCTCCTGGACGACGGTGATCGGCGCCACTTCGATCGCGGCGCTGTCCTTTCTGGGCTTCGACGGCATATCGACGCTCGCCGAGGAGAACCGCGGCAGCGCGAGTGCGATCGGGCGCGCCACGGTGCTGGCATTGCTCCTGGTCGGGAGCTTGTTCATGCTGCAAACCTGGGTCGCCACCGATCTTGCCAGAGGCATGCATTTCGCGGCGCCCGAGACGGCGTTCTTCGAGATCGCGGAGCGCGCCGGCGGCACCTGGTTGAGGCTCGTCACCATCGTGGCGGTGGTGATCGCCTCGGCGATCGCGAATGCCATGGCCGCGCAGGCAGCGGTCGCGCGCATCCTGTTCGCGATGGCCCGGGACGGCAAGCTGCCCGCCGTGCTGGCGAAGGTCCACCCGCGCTTCAAGACACCCTACGTCAGCACCCTCGCGGTCGCGGCGATCTCGATGCTGGTGGGTTTGTCGTTCTTCCGGAGGATCGACGATCTGACCCGGGTGGTGAATTTCGGCGCGCTCAGCGGCTTCGTGCTGCTGCATGCGTCGGTCATCAACCATTACTTCGTGCGCGAACGCACCGGGGACTGGCTCAGGCATCTGGTGTTTCCGCTCGTCGGGCTCGCGATCATCCTCTACGTGCTCTACGAAATGGACCGTGCGGCGAAGATTCTCGGCGCCGCCTGGATCGCGGTCGGTGCCGCGTATTACGGCGTGCTGGCGCTCAAGGGCCGGCGGCTGGTTCGCGCCGAGTCCGGGAGCAATGCATGATCTACACGCTGGGAGATCGGCGGATCGAGACCGCAAGCGAGGACTACTATGTCGCGCCCGACGCGAGCGTGATCGGCACGGTGCGCTTCGGCGTGGGCGCGAGCGTCTGGTTCAACTGCGTGCTGCGCGGGGACAGCGACTGGATCGAGCTCGGCGACGGCGTCAACGTCCAGGACGGTACCATCATGCATACCGACGAGGGGGAGCCGTTGACCCTGGGCCGCAGGGTGTCGGTCGGGCACCGCGCGATGCTGCACGGCTGCAGCGTCGGCGAGTCGACCCTGATTGCCAGCGGGGCCATGGTGCTCGATCGGGCCAGGATCGGTGCTCATTGCATCATCGCGGCGGGCACGCTGGTCCCGCCCGGCAAGATCATCCCCGACGGATCGGTGGTCATGGGCTCCCCCGGGCAGATCGTGCGCAAGGTCAACGACCGGGATCGGCAGATGATCGAGTCCATCGCGCAGCATTACATCGAGCGCATCCGCCAGTACCAGCGCGAGCTCGGCGTCGACGAGCGCAGCACACAGTAGCCTTCCCGACAGCAACAGCGGCTGCCTGATCCGGCAAGCGTCAGTGCCCGGGCTCGGATGACGAAGTCAGTTGCTGGCCACGAATCCAGCATCCGCGAATATCCGGTGCATGATGCGGTTCAGGGCATCCATCTGCGGAAGAACAGGGCGGGGCCGCATCGCACGGCGGCCAAGCTCGAAGAATTGAGGGTCCTTCAAATCAAAGGCAGACCATTCGGGAAGGCCTGAGATATTCGGGTTACCGGCGGTCGCAAACCGCGTCCAGTAAGTGCGCATCGCCTGGCCAAGGGCGTCTTCGTCGGGGCCACGCTGCCAATCCGCGGGGAATGAATCACACAGAAACATGAGCTCTTCCCCGTGGTAGGCGCCGAGAGCCGCCCTTTTCCCCGATTCGGTGAAGGTGAAATAGTACAAATAAGTCTTTTGACCCGCGTGCCTCATGGCCTTCACGGTTTCATAGGCGCCGAAGGCAAAGGCGTCACTTCGAAGTCGCACAGACTGCGCCGGGACGTCGACATCCGATTCCACCGGGTAGGCACGAAGCTCCTCGCCCCAGTGTTCGCCGGTATCGCCACGAAGAAATTTCTTGTATTCATCGACCGTGGTCGGGCCGGGACCAAAAACCGTCGCCTCGTTGGCGTTGCTGCCGACCAGTACGGGAATATGCATCTGGCGGCCCTCCGCAAACACCTTTGCCGGCTGCTCGGGGACTACCCAGCCGTCAACGATGGCGTCGAATGCAATTGCCGGGCTCTCTCCCGCCTTCAGGATCTCGTCGGCGGAAAAGCCACGGAGCTTGCCGAGCGCAGCGGCATCGTCGGCAACTCCGAGACGCTTCGCGAGATGCCGGCCGGCATCTTCTCCGGTGCCGACGATCGAGTTGTATCGGATGGGTCTGCGGATGTCCTTGTTGAAGCTGCTCAGGCAATCGCCGCTTTCCATGATGGCTCGCTCGAATAACCCCGAAGCCATCGGCGAGGTCATCAGCAGACAGATGTCCACGGCGCCCGCCGACTGACCCATGACCGTGATCCGGCCGGGATCGCCTCCAAAGCGCGATATGTTGTCGCGTACCCACTTGAGAGCCTGCAGCTGGTCCAGCAGACCATAATTCCCCGAAGAATGATGTTCGGATTCGGCGGATAACGCGGGATGCGCGAGAAAGCCCAACGCGCCCAGGCGGTAGTTGGCGCTGACGAACACCACGCCGAGCGGAGCAAGCGCGGGACCGAGCGGGTTCAATTGGCTGTAGCCGACCCGGTTGGATCCACCGTGAAAATATACGATGACCGGCTGCCTGGCACCCGAGGACTTTTGCGCGGTCCAGACATTCAAGTAAAGACAGTCTTCGTTCCCGGCAAGGTGTGGGAGCCAGCCCGCTGGAGGTTGCGGACAGACCGCGGCGAATCGAGTGGCATCGCGTATCCCCGTCCAGTGCCCCGCCGGGCGTGGCGGTTTCCAGCGCAGATCCGCCACGGGCGGCGCGGCATACGGCACACCCAGAAATGCCACTTCATCCGGCATCCGGCCGAAATGAATGCCTTCGAGCACACCCGCTTCCAGTGTCACAGTGGGCGCCGGCGGGGTGGGCGCCGGCGGCCTGGGGGCGGTGGGCGGCGGGGCGGCGGCCGATGCCCCGGCTTGGCCGACAACCCCCCAGGTCAGAAATCCGGCCAGCAGCCATTGGCTACAGTCGCGCATCAATGGGCGCCCTCGAGTTGATACCGGTTCACAGGCTCCTCCGACTAACGCTCTCGAGTTGATCCCGGTTCATGGGCCTCCTCCGGCTACCGAGTCCAGGGACGTCCAAACCGTAGTCGTTGTTGCCGCTGCGCGCTTCCGCTATTGTGCCAACTAATGTCTAGAAAGCGTCAGCACGGTGTTTTCGAGAGCCTCGGGCACAGCCGTTCCCAGATCGCCACACTCGCGCGCGATTACCCGGCGGGTCACGAAGTCCCGGCGCATTTTCACGATCGCGATCAATTGGTCTACGCCGTTCGTGGAGTCATGACGGTGCTGACGAGCGACGGCACCTGGGTTGTACCGACTTATCGCGCGGTATGGATTCCGGCGACGACGGCACACACGATCAGGATGTCGGGGGCGGTGGCCATGCGGACGCTGTACCTCAAGGCGCGGCTGACACGAGTGTTGCCCCGCACCTGCTGCGTGCTGAACGTGTCTCCCCTGCTGAAGGAACTGATTCTTCGTGCATGCACCTTCGAGACGCTCGATAAGCGCATACGCTCGCAACGTCACTTGATCGACATCATCGTCGATAATCTGACCAGCATTCAGACCGTTCCGCTGCAGCTTTCCAGTCCGTCCGATCCAAGAGCCCTGCGTATCGCCGAAATACTGCTCGCCGCCCCCGGGGACCGCCGGCCGCTTTCGCGGTTGTGCGGATTCGCGGGCGTGAGCAAGCGCACGGCGGAGCGACTATTCCAAGACCAGGTGGGCACGACATTCGGCAAGTGGCGGCAACAACTTCGCCTCATGCACGCCATGCGCCTATTGGCCGAAGGCGCGAAGGTTACGCATGCCGCCCTGGAGGCGGGCTACAGCACGCCAAGCTCATTCATATTCACGTTCAGAAAATCGCTGGGGACCACGCCCACGAACTATTTTCTGGAGCCCGGCGCGCGGAAGTAGAGCCGCGGCGGGTCGCACCGGCATTTGCCTCGAGGGCGCGCGCGCCCCCCTTCACGGAGCCGCCGCGACGCTCAGCGGCTCAATCAGCGCGGCATCGTCGTTCGCGGGCTTGTTGACGCGGCTGCTGACGGGCCACGCCACCATGTGCTCGTCCGGATAGGGCCTCAACGCCGCCCAGGCCTCCTCGGGCTTGCCCTCGAGCCAGGCCTTTCGATCTTCCTTCGCCAGGATGGCCGGCATCCGCTGCTGCGTATTGTGAATCTCGCTCAGCAGCCGGTTCGCCGGCAAGGTCAGATGCGTGCAAGACTCGATCTTCCTGCCCTGATCGTCGTAGGAAGCATCCCATAGTCCGGCGAACGCGAAGATGTCCTGGTCATTGAGATGGATGTAGTAGGGCGCCCGCGTCTTGCCGTCGGCCTGCGTCTGCCATTCGTAGAAGCCCTGCGCCACCACCAGGCAGCGCTGCGCGCGGCTCCACGGACCGCGATAGGAAGCGGCGGTAGTCACCGTCTCGATGCGCGCATTGATGGTCGAAAACTTGGGCGCGACGCCTCGGGCGAAATACGGGATCAGCCCCCAGCGCAGCCGCACGCCCTGGCGCCGGCCATCCTGCACCCGGACGATCGGCACCTCCTGGGTGGGCGCGACGTTGAAGGCTGGCGGAAAGTGCCACTCGGTGTGCAGGAGATTGAATTCGCGCTCGATCGCCGCCTCATCCGGCGACACATACCGGCCGCACATCAGAGCGCCTCCGAACGCCCGGCTGCGCGCGGCCTGCGCATCCGGCGAATCAGTCCGGCCTGGACGGCGAGGTAGCCCGGCGCACTCACTTGGATGCGTGGGCGGAGCAGCTGGTTGAGCCGGCGCAACGCGTAGAACGGCACCGCGGGGAACGCGTGGTGCTCGACGTGATAGGGCATTTGCCAGGTCAGCGCGCGCACCGCGGCGTTCGTGTAGGTCGTGCGCGTGTTGGCATACGTGTCGTCGCCGAGCGCGCAACCGGTATGCTCGGCCAGCAAATACGCGCGTAGAAACGGCTGTCCCAAGATCGCCGGAATGATCCAGTAGAGGAGCGCGGCGTCGGAGCGGAACACGAGCGAGACCGCGATCACTGCAGCGTAGACGGCCCAGAGTATGCGTGCCTCGCGGATGATGGCGCCTTGCTTGCCGTCGGCCACGAACGGCTCGCGGACCCGGCCGGTCCAGGCATGCCGCACCGTCACCGTGATGCGCCGGGCCCAGTTCGGCATACCCGAGAGGTGCCAGAGATAGGATGTGAGCGTCGCGGGCGGCGGCCGGCCGAGCTCGGGATCCCGGGCAGGATCCTGGGTGAAGCGGTGATGGGCGAAGTGAAAGGCGCGAAAGAATTGGGGCGGCAGGAGCAGGAGCGCGCCGGCAACCCAGGCAACGGCATCGTTGAGCGCACGGCTTGCGAAGGCGGTCCGGTGGACGCTTTCGTGAAGCGCGCAGAACAGAAAATCGAGCGCGATGCCGTGGATCAGCATCGCCGGCAGGAGCCAGAGCCGGCCGCGGCTCGCGAATACCAGCGAGGCCGTGGCGCCGAGCAGGGCCATGTGCAGCACGAGTTGCCGGAGTCCATGCGCGTCGGAGCGCTGCGACAGGCGCTGCAAAGTGTCCCGGTCGAGTTCTTCGGACATCATCTTCATCTTTCCTCGAGAGCGACCGGCCGCAGGGCCGGGGGGCTCTGCCCGCCCTGGAATCGCAACGCCAGCAGTGCCGGCAGCGCCGCCAGCATCACGAACCAGGCCGGTGCGTAAATGCCCGCGCCAGTGGCGGTGAGCGCGGCCAGAATCGCCGGAGCGAAGCCGCCGAAGAGCGTGAAGCCCGCATTGTAGGCGAGCGATACGCCGGTCGCCCGCACCGCCGTGGGAAACAGGCTCGACAGCGCCATGGGGGCGACGCCCGAGAAGCTCGAGGTCATGATCCCGCAGGCACAGAGCACGCAGATCAGCACGCCCATCGAGCGTGAGTGATCCAGCCAGGTGAACAGCGGCAGGATGCTGACGAGCAGCGCGACGGCGCCGTATACCTGGACTCTGCGCTGGCCCACCCGGTCGGCCAGCGCGCCGAATGCGAAGCAGCCGATGACGAATACCACGTTCTCGGCCAAGGAGCTGCCGAAGGCCTGCGCCGGCATGAACCCGAGCGTCCTTTGCAGGAACACCGGCATGAAGATCAGCAGCACGTAGACCTCGATCGCCCACAGAATCGAGATCCCGAATCCGGCCGCGAGCTCTCCGGGATGCTCGCGGAACACGCGCCTCAACGGCTGTCGCGCGAGGCGCTCGACAGACATTTCCGCGCGAAAGGCCGGAGTCTCGGCCAAAGTGCGCCGCAGATACAGGCCCATCGGCACGATGGCGAGCCCGATGAAGAACGGGATGCGCCAGCCGAAGCGGACCATGTCGCCGTGCGGCAGGAGCGAGGTGATGATGAACGCGGTCAGCGCCCCGAGAATATTCGACATGCCCATGCTCGCCTGCAGCCACGCGGCGAACAGAGCCTTGCGCTCGGCGGGCGCATGCTCCACCAGAAATGCCGTCGCGCTGCCGATCTCGCCACCGGCCGAAAATCCTTGCAATACACGGCCTGCGAGCAGCACCCAGGCTGCGCCGATTCCGATCGCCGCGTACGTGGGCGCGATCGCAATGATCAGCGTACCGCACGCCATGATGAGAATCGTCGCCGTCAGCGCCGCCTTGCGGCCGGCCCGGTCACCATAGATCCCGATCACAACCGCACCGAGCGGCCGGATCACGAATCCCAGGCCGAACACCAGGAAGGCGCTCACCAGGCCGGCGCCGGAAGCGCCCGGCGGAAAGAAATTCGCGCCGATGTAGATGGCGAACAGTGCGTAGACCGCGAAGTCGTACCACTCGAGCAGGTTGCCGAGCGAGGCCGCGATGATCGCGCGCGTGCCGCTCGTTGTCCGATCAGGATCCATGAGCGATACCTTACTACGGTGGCCCCGCCCGGCGGAATCGCGTCCGCTCGAGTCGTGCGGCGGCGGGTCCTCGAGCGCTAGCGAACCAGATCGCGGTAGGCGTGCCAGGTGGCATGCCCGAGGAGCGGCGCGATGATCAACAGCCCGGCGAGAAGCGGTGCGTAGCCGATGATGGTGAGCAGCGTGATCAGTGCGCTCCAGACGATCATCGCCGGAATGTTGGCGATCGCGACCCGGACGCTCGCCCGCATCGCCTGGCCGGCGGTCGCGTGCCGATCGATCAACAGCGGGATCGACACCACCGACACCGCGAATACGCCCGCCGCCAGCAAACCGCCCACCGCCACATAGCTGATCACCTGCGAACGGTTGGCCGTATCGACGAAGCCGCGGTACAGCGTCTCGCTCACGGAGGGCGCGGGGATGTGGAACACGCTGTCGAGCAGCACGGCCGACAGGGCGAACCAGATCGCGGCGCAGATCGCGAGGATCAGGCCGAACTCCGACAGTCCCTGGACGTTGCGCTTGAACCCTTCGAGCGATTCGTCGAAGTTCGCACTCTGACCGGCCGAGTAGCGCCGCGACATCTCACACAAGCCCGCGGATACGGCGGGGCCGACCAGCAGAAATCCCGTGATCGCCGCCGCCACGAAGTAAGGATGCGTCGCGCAGAACACCAGCAGGGTCCATCCGATCGCGACGATCAACGCTCCGTAGCCGAGGCTGGCGCCCCAGTGGCGCCGCATGTCGAGCCAGCCGCGGCCGATCCAGACGAAGGGTTTGAGGAGCGAGGCGTGCTGCACATCGACGTGGAAAGCTCGATCGTCGCGGGCGACGAGAGTGGTACCCATGGCTCTATCCTCCGATGATCAAAGACACGCCGCACCGAATCTTCGCTCCGTAGCTTATTCCGATCCTCGACGGTTGACACGGCCTGAATATCCGCTGCAGCGCGACAATGGCGGTATGCTGCCGGGAGAAGAGTGCCCTCAAAGCGTGTCCGCGAAAGAGCGTCGGCAAAAGAAGGATGGTCCACGACTGATGAGTCCCTATTCGGCCGCCTATCAACGAGTCGTGGTGCTGCTGCTCACGGCTGCATACACCTTCAATTCCATGGACCGAAGCATCATCTCGATTCTCGGGCCTTCGATCAAAGCGGATCTCAAGCTCACCGACACCGAGCTGGGCCTACTGGGCGGCACCGCCTTCGCAATGCTTTACGGCCTGGGCGGACTGCCGATTGCGCGCCTGGCCGAGCGCGTGAGCCGCGTCAACATCATGACCGTCGCGCTCATTGCCTGGTCCGGCCTCACCGCACTGTGCGCCACGGCGGCGAGCTTCGGTCAGCTGCTACTGATCAGAGTGGGGGTCGGCGTGGCGGAGGCCGGGTGCTCGCCCCCGGCCCATTCCTTGATCTCGGACTACTTCGAGCCGTCGCGGCGCGCCTCCGCCTTGTCGGCTTATACCGGCGGCATCTCGCTTGGCTACATCCTGGCGGCGGCCGCGGGCGGATACATCGCTCAGCATGCCGGTTGGCGGGCGGCCTGCGCAGCGGTCGGCCTGCCCGGCATCGTGACGGCATTCCTCATCAAAGCCGTGATCCGGGAGCCGCTGCGCGGAGGATCGGATAGGGCGTCTGCCGGGCGCGAGCTGCCGCCGTTCTCGGTGCGCACCGAGCTCGCCGAGCTCAAGGCCGTCGCCGCGGCACTGCTGTTCGACCGCCCGGTGCTGCACATGGTCCTCGGGCTGACGCTCGGCGCCTTCGCAGCCTACGGATTTTATTATTTCATTCCCGCCTATTTTCGCCGCGAGTTCCAGCTCGACACCGCGGCCGTCGGACTGGTCAGTGCCGCCTCGGGCGGCGTCGCGGTGGGCATCGGGATTCTGGCCGGCGGCTGGCTATCGGACGGCCTGGCCCGCTCGAGCCCGCGCTGGTATGCCCTGGTGCCCGCGATCGGCGGGGCGATCTCCTTGCCGCTGTACGCGCTCGCGTTGTTCGCGACCGATTGGAAAAGCGCGACGGCGATGTTATCGCTCGCCGGATTCTTCTGGTACGCCTCGCTCGGTCCCACGTTCGGGGTGGTGCAAAACGTCATCGGCCCGCGACGTCGCGCGACCGCAACGGCGCTTCTCTATATCTGTCTCAGCATGCTCGCGCTCGGCCTCGGGCCGCTGTTCGTCGGCTGGATCATCGACCGCTTCGCGGAGGCGAGTTTCGCGCAGGCGGCCTTCGCGGCCACGGGGAGCGGCTCTTTCAGGCAGAGCTGCCCGGGGGGTGCCGCGCCCGCGGGTGCGGCCTTGTCGATGCAAGGGGCCTGTCAGTCCGCACTCGCGCTCGCGAGCCAGCGTGGGCTATTGGTCACGGTCGGGTTCTTCGCCTGGGCAGTCTGGCATTACTTCCTGGCCGCCGCCGGGATCGGGAAATCGCTCACCCGGCGCGCACTGTAGCCCGTCGGCAGGTGATCGCCTGATAGTATTATGAGGCTACAGATCACTCCGCATGCACGCTCGACTTCGATCGAATGCAGTCCCACGCCCTATGAGGCTACCGCGAATATTTCGCCGCGTCATCCTGGCAAGCATCGGGTTCGCCTTCGCCACGCAATTCTCCGGCGGCGCGACCCGAGCGGCTGCGCCGATCGCGGCGGACAATCCACGGGCCTCCCCGCTGGACCGTGACGTTGACCGGGCGTTGCAGCCGCTTTTCGCGAACCACTGTCACGTGGGCTTATCCATCGCGGTGGTCGATCGCGAGCGAACCGCCTTCTACGATTACGGCTCAGTCGCGCGCGATGAGAGCCGACTGCCGACGCCCGATAGCATCTACGAGATCGGGTCGGTCACCAAGTCGTTCACCGGTGCGCTGGCCGCCGAAGCGGTCGTTCGACACCTCATGGCCCTGGATACGGATTTCCGGCAATACCTGCCCGAGCCCTATCCCAACCTTGCCTGGCGCGGCCGGCCGATCACGCTGCGCACCCTCGCCACCCATCGCTCGGGACTTCCCCGCGATTTACCCGATACCGATGATCTGTATGCACATCCGGATTTCGAAACGCTGCCGTTCCAACTCATCGCGCGCGACGCCCCTTACGACCATGCGCGCTACCTGCGCGAGCTGCGCCACGTGCAGCTCTTGAGCGCGCCGGGCTCACAGGAGCTCTATTCCAACCTCGGGGTGAAGGTGATCGGATTCGGGCTCGAGAAGGTCACAGGGACCTCCTTCGAAGCGCTGATGCGTCGGAACCTGCTTCGGCCCCTCGCGATGACCTCGACGGGATTCGTTGTCGACGCGCGCGATGAATCGCGCCTGGTCGTCGGCTTCAGTCGTGGCGGCCGGCGTATGCCGTACCGCTTGCGTAATGCAGGCGCGGCCTACGGTCTCTACTCGACCGCCCGCGACATGGCGAAATATCTGCGCTGGCAGCTGAATGAAACCAATCCGGTGGTGCGACTCTCCCACCAGCCGCTGCTGGGCGACACGACGGACGGCAAGGGCCTGATCTGGAACCTGGGCGCCGACGCCGGCGGGCGCCGAATGTTGTGGCACGGCGGCGGGACGTTCGGCATGACCAGCCAGGTAGTCCTCTACCCCGATGACCGCGAGGGTTTCGCGCTGCTCGCCAATGACACCTGCAAGGGGACCGAAAGCGCCCTCAAGGACATCGCAGCGACGCTGCATGGCGAACTCGCGCTAGCCACGGATTCAACCCCTGAACGAGGCCGCCCGCCGGCGTGGCCTCGTTCCAAGTCATTGATTTTATTAGCCCCCGGGATACTGACGTTTCCGCGGAAACGTCCGGTTCAAGCGGGCGCCGTCTTGCCCGCCGCCTCTTCGGTCCAGTCCGACTCGATGTAGTACGGCCCGGGGCGCTCGCGCAGCTGCTCGTATTTGCAGATTTCGGGCTCGGCGCCCAGCGGCGTCGACACCTCGCCGCGGAACGCCCATTCGCCGCGATCGCTGTCGGCCGCGCGCACGTAGCTGTTGATCATGAAGCGACGGTCGTAGCTCGAGACGTTGGGCGCCGAGCCGTGCACGGTATAGAGCGTCCACAGCAATAGATCCCCGGGCTCCATCTCGCAGGTGACCATGCTCTTGGGGTCGAGCCCCGCGCGCTGCAGCTCCTCGTCCTGGGTCTGTCCGACCATGATGGGGCCGTCGTCGGACAGCCCCAGATAGCCGAGTCGGTGGCTGCGCGGGATGATGCGCAACGCCCCGTTCTCCACGGTCTGCCGATCGATGGCGAGGCCCGTGGTGACGCTGCTGAACAGATAATCGAATGCCTTGATGGAGCCCTCGCGAAAGCGCGCGTCCTGATGAAACCGGTAGGAAGTGTATTTCGCGCCGGGCGGCTTCCAGTGCAGCTGATGCGTGATCTGCTTGATGTCCGGACCGAGAAACGGCTCGAGCACCGAATAGTACTGGGCGCTGCGACGCATCTCTTCCATCTTGGAGCTGATCCAGGCGGTCCAGTGCGCCTGCAGCACCACGCGCCGCTTCGCCCGCGGATCGTTCAGCACCTCGAACAGCAGATTCCGATCGCGGTAGGTGGCGTGATGCTTGAGGCCTTCCGCGTAGAGCCGGTCCACCTCGGCGGAAATGGCCGCCATCTCATCCGGCGGCAGGAAGCCGCGAATGATGGCGTAGCCCTCGGCTTTCAGCTGCTCGACAATGTGTTGCACGAGACTCCCCCTGCCCAGCGGGGCCGCATGCCCAGCGGGACCATTCTAAGCGAAGGTCAGCGACTTCAGCAGGTCGCGCCAGCTCACGATGCCCACGGCCTTGAAACCGGGCCCGACCACCGGAATGCAGGACACCCGGTGCTCGAGAAAAAGCCGCGCGGCATCCGCGACGGTCGCCTCCGGCGGCAAGGTCACCGGCTCGCGCGTCATGATTTGATGCACCCGCTTCTTCAAGGTCGCAGTGTCGCGCGCATTCTCCGATGCCGTGCCGATGTAGGGACTCAAGGCGCGCAACAGATCGCGGTCGGAAATCACGCCGCAGAGCTTTTTCCCCGCATCGACCACCAGGAGATGGTGGAATTTCACGGAATCGAAGATCTGTTTCACGACCTCGAGCGGATCATCGAGTTCGACGGTGACCAGCCGGGTGGTCATCACGCGGCCGAGGCTCGTATCGAGCGGATGCTCAGTCATGGGCCTCTCCCGGGATGTGCGAGGCTGGCAGGGGGGAGGCTGGCACGGGGGAGGCTGGCACGGGCGAGGCTGGCACGGGCGAGGCTGGGGCGGGCGAGGCTGGGGCGGGCGAGGGCGGCACGTGCGAGGCCGGCACGGGCGAGTCCGGCACGTGCCCGTCAGCAGCACGCTCGCTGCCCGGCGGCTCGCGATGATAGGGCAACCAGGCGTAAATCTCGGGCGAAGTCTGCGGGTACGTCAAGAACCCTTCGCGTTCCTCGGACAGGCGCTCGACCTTGCGCCGATTCAGGCGCCAGATCGCGAACGCGGTGAACACCAGCGTGAGCGCCACCACGTACCCGAAGAAGGCACTCGGGGAGATGAGCTGAATGGCGTAGGTGCCCGTGGTCGGGCCGATGGCGGCGCCGAGCGCCCAGACGAACAGCAAGGTCGAGGACAGGGCGACGTAGTCGGTCTTGTCGGCGCGGTCATTGGCATGCGCAACGCCCACCGCATAGAGGCTCTCGGCGAGACCGCCGAAGATCGCGAACAGGATGCCGATCACCGCGAAAGGGGTGCGGTGATCGACGGTGATCAAGGTCGCCGCGACGGCGAGCACGCCCAGGCCGAGCCCGATCAGGGCATGCAGCCGGTCGACCTTGTCGGAGAAATAGCCGATCGGCCATTGCAGTACCAGGCCGCCCAGCGATACGCACGCCATCAGGATCACCACGTGCTGCTGGTCGAAGCCGATCTTCACCCCGAACAGCGGCCCGACCGTGAAGAAGCCGGTGAGGATCAGGCCGTTGAGCATGCAGGCCATGACGCTGGCCGGCGAGGTACGCAGCGCCTTCAGGATCTCGAGCTTCACCCGATGCGGCAACACCGGTGCGCGCACGTTGATGCCCACCATCGGCACCAGCGCGAGGGTGGTCGAGATACCGGCGATGAGCAGGAATTCGGGGCCGCTGACGTTGAGGTTCTGACCCACGAGCTGACCCGCCCCGTAGAAGAGCCCGTACACCAGAACGTAGATGGTGAGCACCCGGCCCCGCTGCGCGTTCGGGACCAGCGCGTTCAGCCAGCTCTCGACGATGATGGCGAGCCCGGCAGCGTTCAAGCCGATGAGGAAGCGAAAGAAGGCAAGCGCCGGAACGCCTTCCGCGAAATACAGGCTCAGGATCGCCACGGCTTTCATGCCCGCGAACGCCGCGTAGGCCCGCTCCAAACCCACGGGAGCGATGATTCGATGCGCTTGCAGACAGCCCACCAGGAACCCGAGCGCCTCGGCGGTCGCAATCAGCCCGATGACTCCGGGAGAGAGCCCCATCGCAGAGAACCGCAGCGGCAGGAGCGAGGCGAGGACACCGGCCCCGAGCATGATGAGCGCGGTGCTGACGAGCGGCGGCACGACCCGCAACGGGATGCCGGGTGGAGGCGCCGGGACGGCAATCGATGGCGCAGCGCGGGGAGCGGCGGCGGCAGCGGCTGCGGCGGCCGAGGCGGCTGACGTCTCCGCCACGGGCGGCACCACCGAGGGCGCGGTCACGCGGCACCCTCGGCGGTGTAGCGGGCGAGCAGGCCGGTGCGCACCGCGCGGCGATAGACGCGGCCGTACACATAGGCCGCGACCAAAAGCTCGAGCGCCGCGACCGCGCTTCCCTCGAGCAGCAGCGCCGACGGAAACGCACCGCCTGCGAGGAGGCTGCGCATGCCCTCGAAAACATAGGACGGCGGCAGCAGGTGCGCGATCCCCCGCATCCAGGCGGGCAGAACCGACACCGGATAGAACACTGCCGCGAACGGCGACAACAGCGCCGCGAGCGGCCACATCAGCCATTCGGAGGCGGGGCCGAAGCGCAGCACCATGGAGGTGGCCACGATGCCTAGCGAGATACCGAACACGAACAACAGTAATACGAAGGCGGCGAGCGGCAGTCCCTGCGAGAAGAACTCGAGATGGAACACGCCCAGAGCCACGATGAGCATCATGACCAGCCCCAGGCTCGAGGTCATGATGCTGGTCACCACCAGCCCGGTCACGTACTCGGAAATCGACAGCGGTGAGGAGAACAGATTGAGCAGATTGCGCGACCAGATGTCCTCGAGAAACGCGGTCCCCACGCCCTGCATCACCCGCTCGCAAAAGTCCCACAGCAGCACCGCGCCCAGCAGGGTGGGAACGAAATTGACGCCGCTGCCGCTCACGGTATTGAGATAGCGCGTGATGAAGCCCCAGAGGATGATATCGATGGTCACCCAGACCACCGAGCCGAACAGCCGCACCGGGCTTCCGCGCAACAGATAAAACTGCCGCAGCACGATGGCGGCCACAGGCCGCAGCTTCATGCCACCGGCTCCGCCGAGCGCACCGAGGCATCGCGCGGCGCGAGCGGCTCGCGCGCCACGCGAATGAACAGCTCCTCGAGGCTCGCTGCGCCGTGCGCCGCCGGCAGCGAGCGCGGATCACCCTCGAGCAACACCTTGCCCTGCGAGAGGAACAGGACCCGGTCGCAAACCGCCTGCACCTCGAGCATGTTGTGCGAGGTCCAGAGAATGCCGCAGCCCTCGCGCGCAGCGAGTTCCTTGATCCGCTCACGCACGGTCTGCGCCGCCGAGGGGTCCAGGGAAGCAGTCGGCTCGTCCAGCAGCAGCAAGGTCGGCGAGTTGATGAGCGCCTTGGCGAGCGACGCGCGAGTTTGCTCGCCGGAGGACAGGAGCCCGCACCGGGTATCGCGCAGGCGCACGAGGTCGAACTCCTCGAGGAGCGACTCGATGCGCGCACCGAGCGGCGCAATGTCGTAGAGAAGTCCGAAGAACCGCAAGTTCTGCGCGACCGTCAGATTGCCGGGGAGCGAGGCATACACGGCGGCGAAATTGGTGTGCCTGAGTGCGCGCGCACGCTCCTTCGCGATCTCGATCCCGTCGATCGTGATGCTGCCCGCGGTCGGCTCGAGCACCCCCAGGATCATGTTGATGGTGGTGGTCTTGCCTGCGCCGTTCGGACCCAGGAGACCCACGATCTCGCCGCGTCCGACCGTGAACGACACGCCGTCGAGCGCGGTGACGCTCGCGTATTGCTTGCGAAGCTTCGAGACCGCGAGCGCCGCTTGATCCCTGCGGGAGGCGGGCGATGCGAGCTGGCCGGTCAAGGAGTTCATCGGGGGATTATGCATAGTTTTCATGTCAATGACTCGCCGGGTCTTTTCTGCGCGTTCCGGTGAGTTTGTTTGGTTCTCGGCGTGCGCTCGATTCTACAGACTGTATCCCACGCGGCGACTTGGATCGCCGCGCATTCATCATCCAAAGGAGACTCTCATGCGCAGCTTCACTGTCACCGCGGTCGGCAACCTCGCCAAGGACCCCGAGCTCAACGAGAAGGGGGACACGACGTTCACTCGCTTCTGCCTGGTCGGCAACGACTACGCCGGCAAGGACGAGGACGGCAACAGCCGGGAGACCGTGACCAGTCTGTATTTCGTGGCGTTCGGAAGTTTGGGCGAAGTGATCGCGAAGAATGCCCGCAAGGGCGACCAGCTGATCGTCCAGGCGCACATCAAGGCCGACAACTGGACCGACAAGGAAGGCGAGATGCAATACGACCATTCCTTCGTCGCCGAAACGTTTCGATTCGGCGCCCCGGGCAAAGCCAAGCGAGAGGAGCTCGCTCGGCGCGGAGAGAGCGTCGGCGCGCTGGAATCGGAAGCCTGACTCCCATGCATCACCCCTGCATCGAGCGATCGCTCCGGACTCAAGTCGCGCTTTCGGCGCTGGTGCTGCTCTGCGCGGTGCTGGCACCCGAGCTGACCTGGGCTCAAACGTCGCCCTTCATGACCGGCGCCACCGCGCTGCAAACCAACATTCTCGCGTGGCTGACGCCCGTCGCGGTCATTTTGATAATGGTCCTGGGCGGCATGGCGATGGCGAACCGCATGTCGTGGGGGTGGTGCATCGGCGCGATTTTGGGCATAGCCATCGCGTTCGGTGCGCCACAAATCGTCACGTGGGTGCGCGGGATGTTCGGAGTCTAGTGCGCCATGAGCGAGCTCAATCCAGGACTGGTGGCGGATCCTCTGTTCGTCGGCGCCACCCGGCCGCCGATGCGCTGGGGAGTCACTTATTCGGCGCTGCTGTTCAATATGGTATTCACACTGGAGGCGTTCCTGCTGACCAAAAATTTGCTGATTTTGCTGCTCGCGGCGCCGATTCACGGGATTTGCTTGATGCTCTGTTCGCGAGACGCCCGATTCTTCGATCTGGTGCTGCTATGGTCGCGCACGCGCTTGCCAGCTCTATTCGCCAATCTCCGCCGGTGGAAGGCGAGCAGCTACTCTCCGCTCGAGATCGAGCTCGCTCATCGCCGCAGCCGGCGCCGCGGCGGCCGGGCAGCCGAGGTTCGGCTGGCTTGCTCGCATGGGACGCGGGAGCGGTCGTGCCCGCGCTGAAGCATTCCGCGGCTCTGCGCCGCGAGCTCACCGCGGCCGAGCGGATCCCGTACCGAGCGCACGTGGCACCGGCGGTGATTCGCACGCAATTTGGCGATTACTTGCAGGCATTTCGTCTGGGCGGCGCCGCTTTCGAGACCGGCGATGACGCCGAGCTCAACAACTGGCACGAGCGGCTGAACGTTTGCTGGAGGAATGTCGCGACTCCAGGCATTGCCCTGTGGACTCACGTGATCCGACGGCGAGCCTCCATCGCCGAGTCCGATGCCGGTGGGAGCTCGACCGCGATGCGAGACGGGTTCGCGGCGGATCTCTGCCGCCGCTACCGGCTGCGGCTACGGCAGGAGACGCTCATGCTCAACGAGCTGTACCTCGCCGTGTTATATCGGCCGGTCGCCGGCAAAGCCGCCGGGCTGCTGTCACGCGCGCTTGCGCGGACCCAGCGAGATGCATCGCGGGCCGAGCTGGCCGATGCGCTCGATGCCTGCGAGAAAATCGCGCAGACGCTCCTCGCATCGCTCTCCCGCTACGAGCCTTCGCCATTGGGATGCTACCGGGACGGAGGGCGCTGGTGCTCATCACTCCTCGAGTATCTGGCGCTGCTGATCAACGGCGAGCGCTGCCGGATGCCCCTGCCGCGCGGACCGCTCGAGCACTGCCTGGCGAATTCCCGCCTGTACTTCGGCGCCGAAGCCATCGAGTGTCGATCGGTTCACGAGACGCGGGTATCGGCCATTCTGGGCATCAAGGAATACCCCACCCCCACGGTCGTGGGCATGTACGATCGGCTGCTGTCGGCCCCGCTATCCTTTGTGCTGACCCAATCGTTTTCGTTCCTGAGCAAGCCCAGCGCTCAGGCGCTCCTGCAACGTCAATTCAACCGGATGAGCAACGCCGGCGATTTCGCGGTGTCGCAGGCAACCGAACTCAAGGATGCTCTGGATGCCTTGACCAGCAATGAATTTGTCATGGGAGATCACCACCTTTCGCTGCAGATCATCACCGAGGTCGGCGCATCGCCGAGCCCGTCGCTCGAAACGAATCGTCTGAAGCTTCTGAACGATCAGGTCGCGCTCGCGCGCAGTCTGCTCGCCGATACCGGAATGTTGGTTGCACGCGAGGATTTGGCGCTGGAGGCCGCGTTCTGGGCTCAGCTTCCGGGCAACTTCCCGTTGAGGCCTCGAAAGGCACCTGTCACCTCGCGGAATCTGGCCGCGATGGCGCCATTTCACAACTACCCTCTGGGGCGCGAGGAAGACAACCACTGGGGCGAGGCGCTCACCGTGTTGGTGACGAGTGCCCGATCCCCCTATTACTTTTCGCTTCACGCGAGCGATCCTCTCGATCCGGACGGCGGCAGCCGCAAGGACACCGGACACACGTTGATTTGCGGCCCGACCGGCTCGGGCAAAACGGTGCTGATCGGCTTTTTGATCGCGATGCTTGCGCGTCGCGATACCACGCAGGTGATCTTCGACAAGGATCGCGGGCTGGAGATCCTGGTGCGCGCATTGGGCGGAGACTATCTCCCATTGAAAACCGGCGCGCCGACGGGCTTCAATCCACTGCAGCTGCCGCCGACACCCGCGAATGTGGCGTTTCTCAGGGCATGGCTGGCGGAGCTTTGCGGATTCGGCGCGGGTCGCGGTATTCGCCTCGTGCGAGAGCAAGCCGACCTGGAACAGGCGCTTCGAGGCACGCTCGCGCTCGATCCATCGACGCGCCGCCTGTCGCGATTGATCGAATTTCTCGACCCCACCGATCAAGAGGGCCTGCATGCCCGGCTGGCGCGATGGTGCGAAGGATGTCGCGGCGATCTCGCCTGGGCGTTCGATAACGCCGTGGACACGCTCGCCGCCCGCGTCACGGGGCGCCCCGTCATCGGCTTCGATGTGACCGAGTTCCTGGGTCACGCCGAGACGCGCTCCTCGGTGACCCTCTATCTCTTTCACCTGGTGAGACAGATGCTCGACGGCCGCCGGCTGGTTTGCTGGATGGATGAGTTCTGGCGTCTGCTTTCGGACCCCGCCTTCGAAAGCTTTGCCAAGGACGGACCCAAGACCTGGCGGAAATTGAACGCCGTCATGTGCCTCGCGACGCAGAGCGCGAGCGATGTGCTGCAAAGCCCGATCAGCCGGACTTTGGTCGAGCAGACCCCGACAAAGGTGTTCTTTCCGAACTCCGAGGCAGACTACGCGGAGTACACCGAAGGGTTCGGGCTGACCGAGCGCGAATTTCGCCTCGTTAAAGAAGAGCTCGAGCCCGGCTCGCGCATGTTTCTGGTCAAGCAATCTCATCACAGCGTCGTGTGCCAGCTCGATCTCAAGGGTTTCGATGGAGATCTCGCAGTCATCTCCGGGCGGGCGACGCAGGTCGCACGAATGAACGAGCTCGCGGCGAGGCTGGGCGCCGAACCCGAGTCGTGGCTGCCGTCCTTCCTGGCGGCGAATTCCCGATAGGAGACATCCATGTTCATGCGTAGCAATCGGTGCTTGTCGATATGGCTGAGCCTTTCATTGCTCGCTGCGCCCGCCGCGCGCGCTCAATGGGCGGTCATCGACGTGGGCGCGATCACCCAGCTGCTTCAGGAAGTCCAGACCATGAGCCAGCAGCTGATCACCGCCGAGGCGCAATTGCAGCAAGCGAAAAGCACACTGCAATCGATGTCGGGCGGGCGCGGTATGCAGACGCTTTTGGGCGGCATCAATCGCAATTACCTGCCGACGAGCGCCGCGGGCCTCAACAGCGCGATGCAGGGGGGCGGGTCCTATTCCGGGCTCGCCGCCGATATACGCACTGCGGTGAACACCAATGCCGTGTTGACACCTGCGCAGCTTGCCGCGCTCTCGCCGGCCGGTCAGCAGCAGATCACGGCCATGCGCCAGGCGGTGGCGTTGCGCCAGGCGATTGCCGAGGAGGCACTGGCGAATTCGAGCAACCGGTTCGCCTCCATACAGAGTCTGATCACGGCGATCCCCACCGCGAACGACCAGAAGGGGATTCTCGATCTGCAGGCACGGATCAGCGCCGAACTGGGGATGCTGCAGAACGAGCAAACCAAGCTCCAGGTGCTCGCGCAAGCGAGCGCGGCGCTGAACGCCGCGAACGCGCAGCGCGACCTCGAGCTCTCCGTCGCGGGTCAGGGCCGGTTCGAAACCCGCTTTCAGCCGGCCCCGTGATCTCATGGGCTTCTTCGCGACATTCTGGAGCTGGCTCAACGGACAGTTGACCGCCTATATCGGCAACAACACCGCGCGGCTGGCCGCGGCGCTCGAGCCGGCGGTGGTGACTACCGCGGTTATTTACATCATGGCCTGGGGTTATCTGCATCTCACCGGGCAGATCCAGGAGCCCGTGGTCGCGGGCCTGAAGCGCATCATGGTGCTCGTGATCGTCTTTGGCGTGGGGCTCGATCTCTGGCTCTACAACGCCATCATCGTCGACACCTTCTATAACGCTCCCGCCCAGCTGGCCGCCGCGATCATCGGCAGCCAGGACCCGGTCGGAACCATCGATGCGATTTGGGAAGCCGGCGGCACCGTCGCGGGAAATCTTTGGTCCCAGTGCCACTCCATCTTCGGAGTGGGCTTCCTCGCCGCCGCTGCCGCCGTCTGGTGCCTGATGGGCCTGCTGTGCGTGTACACCATGTTCCTGATCGCTCTCTCCGACATCGCTCTCGCCGTGCTGCTCGCGCTCGGGCCGCTGTTCATCGCGATGTTATTTTTCGAAGGCACCAAGCGGATGTTCTCGGCTTGGATCGCGCAGCTCGCGACCTACGCCCTGATCACCATCCTGACAGTGATGATGGCCTCATTGCTGCTGCAGATCGTACAGTCCTACGCAGCGCAGACCGCGGCCCGCGGCACTGCCATTTTTACGGTGGACGCCTTGAACATGGTGCTGGTCGCCATGCTGGTATTTTTAATCCTGCGCCAGATCATGCCGATCGCTGCCGGTCTCGCCGGCGGTCTTGCCCTACACACGTTTGGGACGCTGAGCCAGGTGGTCCGCTGGAGCTCGGCAACGATGAGGACCCCGGCAGGCAGAGGCGCGCTGTGGTGGGGGAATTACCTCCGGTCGGTCGCGCGGCCGTTGGCAGTGAAAACGATCGGCATGGCGGAGAGAGCGGGCGCCGCGGGAATCGACGCGCTCCGCCGGCACCCGCGAACACCTCGGCCCTGAGGAGTATCGAATGCGTGTCTCACTGTGCTTGAGTCTTCTGCTCGCCGCGTGCTCGTCACGCACCGTGCGCTGCGACGCGCATCTGCAGCCGATCAATCAGCCCGCCCGCGTGCAAGCCCCGCTCTCGGGGGCCGCACTTGAGGCAGTTCCTGGCGCCGCGCCGGCGACGAAACCAGGTCGCAGCTCTCCGTGAATGGACCGGGCGAAATCGAGGATTACTGTCGCGAGTCCGAGTCGTGGGACGCGGATCGCGTGGAGCAGTGCCGCCGGAGCGTGGTACTGGCGGGATGGGTGGCAGGGGCCGGATGGACCTGTGCGATCGCCTGCGCGGCGGCACTCCTTCTGCTCATGCCTTTGAAGCGCGTCGAACCTTTCGTGGTGCGAGTGGATAATGCCACGGGCATCGTCGATGTCGTCCCGATCTATGACGGCCGCACGACACCGCAGGAGGCGGTGACTCGCTATTTCCTCACCCACTACGTCACGATTTGCGAGCGCTTCAATTTCGCCACCGCGGAGAGCGACTACGAGGAGTGCGGTGCGTTCCATTCGCCGGCCCGCAACCAGGCCTGGTACGCGCAATGGACCGCAACCAATCCGGCCTCCCCACTCAATATTCACAAGGACGGCAGCACTGTGCGCGCCCAGGTCACCTCCGTGAGCTTCTTCACTCGCGCGAGCGGCGTCGCCGACCTTGCGCAAGTTCGCTACCTCAAGGCGTTGCGGCAAGGGCCCGGCTCGGAGGAGAGCTTCAGCCATTGGGTGGCAACGATTCAATACGCCTACACGGAACCGGCGAAGGACCCGAAGACGCGCCGCTGGAATCCGCTGGGATTCAAAGTGGTGGAATTCAAGGCCGAGCCGGAGGTGCAGATCGATGGACAGCCCGACAAGGATCGCCATCATGACCCCTAGAGTAAGGATTCGGCTCGCGGCGAGAATCGGCTGGGTGGCGGCAGCGGCAGTGCAAGCCGTGCTGGTCTCGAGACTTTCGGTCGCCGAGACCGTTCCGGCACCCGGCGCGGTCGACTCGCGCATTCGCTCGGCGCCTTACGACGGCGACCAGGTGTACCGCGTGCGCGGCTTCGTGGGCTATCAGATCGACTTCGAGTTCGAGCCCGGAGAGACGTTCGTCGGTCTCGGTGCGGGTGACATCGAAGGACTTTCCTATTTCGGTCAGGAAAACCATCTGTTCCTGAAGCCCAAGGCCGCAAAAGTCGCCACTAACCTGACCGTGCTCACCAATCGCCGGCGCTATCAGATCGACTACGTCTCGGTGCCCGAGCGGCCCAGCCCGGACGATCCGAACGTTATTTTCACGATTCGCTTCATTTACCCGCCGATCGCATCACCGAGTGCGGCCGAGCGTGCGGCGAAGGCGATCGAATCGGCGCTGAGTGGAGCGGCGGCGACGCGACCGCGAAATGTCGACTACTGGTACTGCGGAAGTCCCGAATTGAAGCCGATCGCCGCCTCGGATGACGGCGTGCACACCCGCTTGCGATTTGGCCCCAATGCCGAGCTTCCCGCCGTCTTCGTGCGTAACGCGGACGGCAGCGAGTCCCTGCTCAACTTCAGCATGGATGAGGGCGATGTGATCATCCATCGCGTTGCGCACCGGCTCATCTTGAGGCGTGGCAGGCTCACCGGCTGCATCGCCAATCAAGGATTTAACGGTGCCGGGCTGCGCCTGGAGTCGGGAACGGTGGCGCCCAATGTCGAGCGCCGGGTTCCCGGGGTTGCGCCGTGAGCGCTGAACGAGGAGAGCCCGACGAGGTCGCCGGCGAGCGCGGCCCGACGCTCGTGAACCGTGCCGCCTCCGTGCAGGCGCGCCTGAGCAGTGTGCTCGCGCTGTCGCTCATGAGCGTGCTCGGCATCGGGTCGCTCACTTGGTATTACACCCATAACCTGACCCGGCAGAGCCGCGCCAGGCAATCGGCACAAAGCGCTGCGGCCGGCCGTGCGCAAGGCGACGCCGCGCTGCCCAGCCTCGGGAGAATCGATCCGCCCACGCCCACGCCCACGCCGCCGCCGCCGCCGGTGACGGCGCCGGCCGTGGTCCAGCCAATGGATTTGCCGGAAGATCTTTTGACGCCACTCGCCGCATCGGCTCTCGGCGAGGCCCCGCTGAGCCCGGAGCCCAAAGGCGCAGGAACCGCGCCGCCGCCACCGACCCCCGAGCAGATCGCTCAGGCTCGCCAGTTGTCAGGAGCGGTATTCTCGAGGGCATCGGCCATGCAGGGCGGCGGTCCGGCGGAGCCGGGACCGGCGGTAGGCGAAACGGCTGCCGGCGCCGCCTCCGTCACCGCTTCCGCAGAATCCTCCTTCGGACCGGACCCGCTCGCCGCCCTGCTGAGGCCCACCCGCACGGCGTCGGTTCGCGCACAGCTGTTGCCGGCGCGTCGATTGCTGCTCCCCAAGGGCGCATTCATCGACTGCACCCTGGAGACAGCCATCGACTCCTCGCTTCCCGGCATGACGACGTGCATCCTGGCGACGGACACTTTCGGCGCGGACGGCGAGGTCGTGCTGCTCGAGCGCGGCACCAAGCTCATCGGGGAGACTCGCGGACAAGTCCAGCAAGGCATCGCGCGTGTTTTCGTGCTATGGACGGAGGCGCGAACCCCCGCCGGCGTAGTGGTGCCGCTCGACTCGCCCGGAGCCGACGAGCTCGGGCGCTCCGGACTCGCCGGGGAGGTCAATCGGCATTTCTGGCAGCGATTCGGCGCCGCCATGCTGATCTCCATCGTCGACGGCGC
>DATAYO010000050.1:0-2540 GCA_036272515.1 Steroidobacteraceae bacterium
GATCTACTCCAAAGCCGCCGCGGTCCGATACGGCCCATCCGGTGTCCGGGTCAACACCGTGCACCCTGGCTATATGCCGCCGATGTTGAACGCAACCAATGCCGGCGAGCGCGCCGATAAGATCGCGATGACACCGCTGCGCCGGATCGGGAAACCGATCGAGGTGGCCTACGGGGTGTTGTTCCTGGCTTCTGACGAAGCGTCGTTCATCACTGGTACGGAACTGGTGATCGACGGCGGCTTTATCGCGCAATAGGCTGACAGCCGGCGACTGGCGCAGAAGACGTTTCGCTAGAGAAGTCGGCCGCGGCGCACATCGGCATGTCCTGAAGGCGCCAGCGCCTATTCCGTCGCCACAGCCACCGAGTCGATCAGGCTTGGGTGATTGTTTCGGATTTTTCCACCGCTGGCTCACCGGCCAGCACGTCATCGCGTCCGCGGGTATTGCGCGAGCAGCGCCCCGAGGCATGTCTGTCCGGCGCCTCCTGGGAAGCCATCCCGGCAAGCTCTCGGATTTCAGGACCAAAGGCATGACCCAGCCGGGGTTGAGGCAGCCTCACTCCTCCGGCATTCCGGCCTTGCGCAGACCGGCGAAATAGGTGGCTTCGTACAGGGCGCGGATCTTCGGCACCCCCGACCACGCGCCAGGAAAGGCCCTCAGGCGGGCGACGCTCGAAAAAAGATCTCCGCCGTCCAGCCTCCGGGCTTCGGCGAGTTCGGTGGTGGCGCGCTCGGTTTCGCCTCTGAGGGCATAGGCGGAGGCGAGGTAGGCGTGGGCGACCGGTGTTCCCGGAATGGCGCTGCGCGCTTTTTCGAGCCAGACGATCGCCTCGTCGGTGCGCGATTGCAGCAGATGCACGGTACCAATCACCCCGTACCTATTACCGACGACGGGATCGCGGGGGCTGAGGCGGATGGCTTGCTCCTCGAGCGGGATCGTCTCTTCCATCGCCCCGGTGAAGAGCTTGCACAGGGCGAGACCGTGTAATGCGCCCACGGAGTTGTGATCGAGGGCGAGCGCCGTCTCGTATTCGGGAATGGCCTCCTCGATTCGGCCCTGCGCACGGAGCAGTTGGCCTTTGACGAAATGCGCATAAGCGCTGCGGGGCGATGCGGCCAAGGCTTCGGCAACCAGTCCCTCTGCACGCGCGAGGTCCGCCGTGGCCGAATCAGTGCTTAGATCGAGCGCGCGACCGACGAGCGAATGTGCCAATCGGCTCTGTCCCTCGACGGATTGCGGATCGAGCGCCAACGCGTCCTCGAACATGCTGATCCGCTCTACATAGCTGTCGCGCGACGGCGACTTCAGCCCCTCAGCGCGTCCCCGGAGAATGTAGTCCAGAGCATCAGGATGCTCGGTCGGCTGGGCGGCCTCCGCGGCGATCAGCTCGACCCCGAGCGCGTTCGCGATCCGGCTCGTGATCTCGTTTTGCAGGACGAACAGATCGCCCGTTGCGTGGTCAAACCGCTCCGCCCACAGATGCGCGTCGGTCGCGGCATCGATCAACTGGGCGCTGACGCGGACCTGGCTGCCCGATCGCCTGACGCTCCCTTCGAGCACATAGCGCACGCCCAACTCGCGGCCAATCTGCTTCGTCTCGATGAGCTTGTTCCTGTACGTGAACGCCGTATTTCGCGAGATCACGAACATATTCGCGAGCCGCGACAGATCGGTCGTGACGTCCTCGGTGATCCCGTCCGCGAAATACTGCTGCTCCCCGTCGTCGCTGAGGTTTGTAAAGGGCAGCACGACGACGGACAGGCGTGGCGCAGCGACGGGCGGCGAACCCGAAGTGGTGGACGACGCGCTTGCCGCTGGCGAGCCCGCAGGACGCAACGCATATACCTGCACTGGCCGGGCGATGTTCTTGACGCTCTGCTCACCCATATCCTCGAACGAGTAAGGGAGCTTATCGCGGATCTGGTCGCGCACCATTCGCGAGATGCAGATTCCGCCGGGCTCGGCGAGCGCCTCCAAACGTGCGGCGACATTCACTCCATCGCCGAAAATGTCGTGCTCCTCGGCGATCACGTCGCCGAGGTTGATACCGATGCGGAACCTGATGCGCTGCTCGTCCGGCACCTCCCGCTCGCGCTCGGCCAATCCCCGCTGCACCTCAACGGCGCAACGCACGGCGTCCACCACACTTGCAAATTCGGCCAAGAAGCCGTCGCCGGTGTTTTTCACGATACGGCCCCTGCGCTCTTTGACTTTCGGATCGACCAGCTCCCCGCGATGCGCTTTGAGGCGCTCGTGGGTGCCTTCCTCATCCGCGCCCATCAAACGCGAATACCTCGCCACGTCGGCGGCAAAAATCGCGGTGAGACGGCGGACGGAGGCCATGTCTCGGTTGGCGTTCTGTTGGCTTAACCAAATCTACCGTGAAACCCACGGTGACCCTAGCATTCAGTGTTGCCGTCTTGCCGACCGTATCGTTGGCACGGGCTTCTTGTCGCTGATCGCCGCCAGGTCTCGCTGATCCTGACGATCGGCAACAGGACCAGTCTCCCAGCGAGATTGCACCGGTCTGCGCCCTGAC
>DATAYO010000051.1:0-21490 GCA_036272515.1 Steroidobacteraceae bacterium
CCGCCGAAATTCTTGCTGCCGCTGCAGGCTGCGAGCAGCACCAGTCCCAGCGCCGCCGCCATGATCGATAATCTACGCATGTCGTTCATCCCTCGCCCGACTTCGAGTCGGCGTCAGTACAGATTCGATCCTTCACGCAGAATCTTCGGCGTGATGAAGATCAGGAGTTCGGTCTTGTTGTTGATATCGGTGGTGCTCTTGAAGAGGTGACCCAAGATCGGTATGTCGCCGAGCCAGGGCACCTTGTTGGCCGCATAGGATTTGGTGGTCTCCAGAATGCCGCCGAGCACCACGGTCTGGCCGTCACCGACCAGCACCTGGGTCTGGATCTGACGGGTGTCGATCGAGGGCACGGATCCGCCCGTGGCGCTCGTCACCTGCTGTCCGACCGTGTCATCGCTCACGTCGAGATCGAGAATCACGCGATTGTCGGGCGTGATCAGCGGCGTCACCTTGAGTGACAGCACCGCGTTCTTGAACTGCGTGGTGGTCGCGCCCGAGGAGGCCGATTCCTGGTAGGGAATCTCGACACCCTGCATGATGGTTGCTTGCTTCTGGTTCGCGGTGATGACCCGCGGCGAGGAGATGGTCTCGCTCTTGCCCTCGTTTTCCGCGGCGGACAAGGCCAGATCGACCAGGTAGCTGCCGCCCAGCAGCGAGATGCCGATGCTGCCATTGGTGTTCGCGGCCGGCGTGTTGACCATGTACCGGTTGGCAAGCGCGGGCGTGACCACCGGCGTGGACGCCAACCCGGAGCCGATGTTGGTCAAGGCCGACTGCACCATGGTGTCCGCGCCCGTGCCGTTGCCGGTGATGGCGAGCAGCCCGTTGTTGCCGTTGGTCTGCGCCGTGGTGACGCCGAACTGCGCGCCCAGGTCGCGCTCGAACGTGTCGCTCACGACCACGATGCGCGCCTCGATCAGCACTTGCTTCACGGGCACGTCGAGCGTCTGCACCAGGCGGCGGATGTCCGTGAGGTTCTCCGTGGTGTCCTGCACCAGCAAGGTGTTGGTGCGCTCGTCGATCGACAGGCTCCCGCGCGTCGAGAGCAGCGAATTCCTGCCGCCCGCGCCGCCGCCGGTCGGCCGGATCATCTTGGCCAGATCCGCGACCTTGGCGTAGTTGACCTGCATGTACTCGGAGCGGATCGGCGCGAGCTCCTGAACCTCCTTGTGCGCCGAGAGCTGCGCCTTCTCGCGCGCGGCGAGCTCTTCGGTCGGTCCGATGATGATCACGTTGTCCTGACGGCGCTTGTCGAGGCCCTTGGTGCGCAGCACGATGTCGAGCGCCTGGTCCCAGGGGACATTCTGCAGCCGCAGGGTCAGATTGCCGGTGACCGAATCACTGACGACGATGTTCTGGCCGCTGGTATCGGCCAGCAGCTGCAGCACCGAGCGCACGTCGATGTCCTGGAAGTTCAAGGTGAGCCGCTCGCCGGTGTACTCTTTCTTCTCGTCCTGCGCGGCGTGCTTGGTCGAGGGCTTGATCTCGACGGTGTACTCGGTGTCGGACTGGTAGGCGAGCTGCTCGAAATCGCCCTGCGCGCTGATCACCAGGCGCGAGCTGCCTTCGACCCGGATCGCATCCACGGTCTGCACCGGAGTGGAGAAATCCGTCACGTCATAGCGGCGCATCAGATTCTTGGGCATCAGGGTGCCTTCGAAGTCCACCACGACTTGATTGCCCTCCTGACGCACGTTGACGGGGGTGCGCGGATCGGAGAGCTGCACGATCACGCGGCCGGTGCCGTCGGCGCCGCGGCGGAAATCGATGGTCTTGATGGCTCTTTCGACCGGGCCGGCGGCGCCCTGCCCGGAGCCGGCCCGCGGCGAGGCGCCGTTGCCCGCGAAATTGCCGGCCTGGCGCCCCAGGGTCACGACGATGTCGTTGCCGGACACCTTGGTGGTATAGGGCATCAGCGAATCGACATCGATCACTATTCGACAGCGTCCATTGGCTTCCGCGGCAAGCACCGTGTCGACGCCGCCGGAGCGCACATCGATGCGTCGCGAGGTGAGCGCGAGCGCGGTGTGGGGCAGGTCGAAGGCGATGCGCGCCGGCTTGTCGATGGTGAAGGGCAGGGGCTCGGGCGCCGGACCGCTCAGGTGCAGTTTCAGCAGGACCTGCTGCCCCGAGGTCTGGACGTCGATGGTCTCGAGCTTGAGCAGGTCCGAGCTCTCCGCATGGACCCTGACATTGAACGCCGACAATGCGACGAGCGCCATCGCTCCCATCATCGTCGTCCGCACCTTTGATCTAATCATTGCCTTGTTCTCCCTGTGGCCTCAATTAGCCAACGCCAATGAGGCCGGTCGCTCGATATAACCGCCGAGACCGTCCGGTATGATTTCAACGACATTGATCCGGCCGGCCGTTATCTGGGTAATCTTTCCGTCGTTCTGACCGATGTAATTGCCGGGCTGGACCTTGTGCACCAGGCCGTCCTTCGACTGCACCAGGCCATAGAAGCTGCTGCCGACCTTGAAGGTGCCGACCATCTTGAGCGTATCCAGCGAGAACCCCTCGAGGAATTCGCGGTTGCGCCGCACGCTCGGCCGCACGCCCGAGTTCGCGAGGCTCGGGCTGACCGGCTGAAACGGCGAGCGCAAGTTGCTCGCGGCATACACGAACGTTTCGTAGGGCTTCACTTCCGGCAACGGCTGGATGCGCCCGCCGGGCCGCTTCTTGGTCTCGGCGATCCACTTCTTCAAATCGGACTGGCCGCCCGAGCAGGCCGCCGTCACCCAGCCCACGAGCGCGAGCACGCAGACGATCCGAGCTGCCGCCATGCTTTTCACGTCGCCCCTCCGGCCTTCTTCTTCGCCATCGCCGGCTTGACGCCTTCATCCTCGATGTAGCGATAAGTCTTGGCGGTCACGTCCATGGTCAAGTTGTCATACGAGCCTTTCGCATCGACCGGGGCGATCTGGATGTCGTCGAGGGTCACGATGCGAGGCAGAGCGGCAATCCCCGAGACGAACGCGCCGAACTGGTGGTAGCTGCCCACCAGCCGGATCTTGATCGGGAGCTCCGCATAGAAACCGTTGCTCTTCTCGGTGCCCGGCTGGAACAGCTTCTCCTGCAGACCCGCGGCGAGGCCGGTCTGCGAGATGTCCACGAGCAGGTTCGGGACCTCCGTCTTTCCCGGGAGCTGCCGCAGCATGGCGCCGAAGTTGCGCTCCATCTCGGCGAGCTGCGCCTTGTACGCGTCGAGATTGGCGGCGCGTTGCTGCTTGTTCTCGAATTGGCTGCGCAGGTCGAGTTCGTCGGCTTCCGCCTTCTGCAGCACCGGGCGGTCCTCGTTCCACACCAGCAAATACCAGGCGAAGGCGGTGCAGACCACGAAGATCAGCACGACGAAGAAGGCGCGGATCGGCAGCGGCCAGCGCCCCGGATCCTTCGGATCCAACGTTCGCAATTCATCTAGAAGATTCATTTGCCTGCAGCCTTTTTCTTGACGGTGGTCTCGCCGCCCTCGTCCAGGTTCACGCCGACCGTCTGCGCCGTCAGTGCGAAGTTCGATCCGCCCCCCAGCGCCGAATCCTTCGTGGCCTCGACCACTTGCAGCTCGGGATTGTCCATCCAGGTCGAGGCATCGATGTTGCGCATGAAGGTGGACACGCGGGTGCTCGACTGCGCCACGCCCTTGATCTCGAGCTTCTTGCCGCTCTGCTTGACGCCCGTCAGATAGACGCCATCGGGGACGGTGTGCACCAGCTCATCGAACTGGTGCACGATCTCCGGCCGCTTGCGCTGGAGCTTTTCGATGATGTCCATGCGGGCGACGAGCCGCTGCTTGCGCGCCTCCAGATCCTGGATGTCGGCTATCTCGGAGTCGAGCTGGACGATTTCCTTCTTGAGAAGATTGTTCTTCTCGGTCTGTGCGTCGATCCAGCTGGAGTAGACCACCTTGCCGACGCCCGCGACGATGATGGCGAGCACCACGGCACCTCCGGCTCCGACCATGAATTCGCGGCGGCGGACCTTGCGGGCTTGCTCGCGGTGGGGAAGTAAATTGATACGCGGCATGGCGGGCTCCCCTCAATCGAAGCTTCGCAGCGCGAGGCCGCAGGCGGTGAGCAACGCGGTCGCGTCCCGGCTCACGGCTTGCGCCTTGGCCTTCGAGGACACCTTCATGTTGCCGAGCGGGTCGCCCTTCTCGGCGGGCACGCCGACGCGGCTGGAGATCACATCGGCGACCCCGGGGATATTGGCGCAGCCGCCGCAGATGAGGATCTGGTCGGGCTGCGAGCGGCCGCTGCCGGACGCGAGGTAGAACTGCAGCGAGCGGCTCACCTGCTGCGTCATGTCGTCGATGAACGGATCGAGCACTTCCGGCTGGTAGTTGCTGGGCAGGCCGCCCTCTTTCTTGGCGCGCCCGGCCTCCTCCATGGAGAGGCCATAGGTGCGCATGATTTCCTCGGTGAGCTGCTGGCCGCCGAAGGCGAAGTCCCGGGTATAGATCACCCGCATGTCGCGCAGCACGCTGAAGGTGGTGCTGCTCGCGCCGAAGTCCACCACGGCCACGGTGCGGTCCATGCCGCCGTCGGGCATCTGGTGGCGCATCAGCGCGCAGGCATTCTCCAGGGCGAACGCCTCGACATCGACGATATGGGCGGTGAGGCCCGAGGCCTGTACGGCGGCCTGGCGCTGCTCGACGTTCTCGGTGCGCGTCGCGACCAGAAGCACGTCCAGCATGTCGGGATCCTTGTCGGAGGGACCCACGACCTGATAGTCGTAGCTCACTTCCTCCATGGGGAACGGGATGTACTGGTCCGCCTGCATCTCGACCTGCCCCTCGAGCTCGTTCTCGCCGAGGCTTTTGGGCATCTGGATCACCTTGGTGATGGCCGCGTCGCCCGAGATCGCGATGGCGGCGAGCCGGCTTTTCGCTCCCGAGCGCTTCACGGCGCGGCGAATGGCCTCGCCCACCGCCTCCGCATCGACGATGGCCTTCTCGTTGATGGCGTTGTGCGGCGTCGGCTCCGCGGCATAGGACTCGACGCGATACTGGCCGCCCGACAGGGTGAGCTCGATCAACTTCACCGAGGAGGTGGTGATGTCGAGCCCGAGCAGCGGACGATATCGTTTACCCAGCGATAGCACTAGAATTTCCTTTTCTCTCAATAGCTTGGATAGGTTCGGGGCGCACGAGATTAGCCATGCGGAACCAAGTTACCAAGAAACTGTTAAATGGAACGTGAAGCTACTCACGCTAATCGCCGCGAAGTCGGAAGGGCGTCGCAGAATCGCGAACCGGGGGCGCAGGCGTGCCCGCGTAGGGGATTCCTGCAAAATATCGAGTCATCCATTTCAGACCTCTACTCGCCTATGCTCTCCCTAGGCGATTGGTTAAGCTTGGTCTGGCAACCCCGCTGTCCTAGGTATGGAACCCGTAGACCGGTGGCTTTGCGTCCTCATCTTTCGATGAGTATGCCCATGTAAGCTTGGGTAATATGCCAGCCCTGTATCCGCCGGCGCAATAAGTTAGAACGGTTTTCTGTGGCCAAACGTTACCTGGTTCTCATATCGCGCATTTGTGTGGTCCTGGCGGCGGCGGTCGTGGTGACCGTCTTCGCCAATGTCTGCGCTTATGTTTACTTGAAGCCCGCGCTGCCCGATGTGGACAGCCTGCGGGACGTCCAGCTGCAAGTGCCGCTTCGGGTCTACACCCGGGACGGGCGGCTGATCGCCTCGATCGGGGAGCAGCGGCGCATCCCCGTGCGCTATGACCAGCTCCCGCCGAAGCTCATCGAGGCCTTCCTCGCGACCGAGGATGACCGCTTCTTCCGGCATCATGGCGTTGATTGGCAAGGCATTTTACGCGCCGCGCTCGCCAACGCCCGGGCCGGGCGGATCAGCCAGGGCGCGAGTACCATCACCATGCAGGTGGCGCGCGACATGTTCTTGACGCCGCATCGGGACATGAAGCGCAAGATGAGCGAAGTCTACATTTCGCTGCTGATGGAGTCGCAATTCACCAAGGAGGAGATTTTCTCGCTCTATGTGAACAAGATTTTCCTGGGTCAGCGGGCCTACGGAGTGGCCGCCGCGGCCGAGGTTTATTTCGGCAAGCCCCTGGACCAGCTGAGTCTGGCGGAGATGGCGACGCTCGCCGGCATTCCCACCGCGCCCTCGACCATCAATCCCGTCGCGAATGCCCAGGCCGCGACGGTTCGCCGTACCCACGTGCTCGGCCGCATGCTCGACCTGCACTACATCACGCCGGCGGAGTACGAGGCTGCCAAGGCGACGCCCATGGAGAGCCGGCTGCACGGTCCCTCGATCGAGGTCGACGCGCCCTACGTCGCCGAGATGGTGCGCAACGAGATGCAATCCCGCTACGGCGACAGCATCTACACCGCCGGCTACCAGGTCTACACCACCATTGATTCGCGCCTGCAGGCGGCCGGTACGGTGGCGCTGCGCACCGGACTGCTCGAATACGATCGCCGGCACGGGTGGCGCGGTGCGACCGCCAAGGTCGACCTTTCCAAGATCCAAGGCACCGCCGCCCTGAACGCGGAGCTCGAGGAATACCCGGTGGTGGGCGGCCTGCGACCTGCCATCGTCGAGAGCGTGGAAGCCAAGAGCGCCCGCATCTACGTCAAGGATCTCGGAAGCGTCGAGCTGCCGTGGGAGAAGATGTCCTGGGCGCGGCGCGAGCTGCCGGACGAAAAAGTCGACCGTTCGCCGACCCAGGCCTCGGACATCATGAGCCGCGGCGATGTGATCTATACGGTCGGGAACAGCGCGAGCTCGCTGCAGTTCGTGCAGGTGCCGGAGGCGCAGAGCGCGCTGGTCGCGGTCGATCCCCGGGACGGGGGCGTGGTCGCGCTGGTCGGTGGGTTCGATTATTTCCAGAGCAAGTACAACCGCGTGACCCAGGCGCGGCGGCAGCCCGGATCGAGCTTCAAGCCGTTCGTGTACTCCGCCGCCTTCGACAAGGGCTACACACCGGCGAGCGTGGTGCTGGATGCACCGATCGTGGTCGATGCGGCCGGCCTGGAGCAGGCCTGGCGTCCCAAGGAGGATGAGGACAAGTTCATGGGGCCGGTACGCCTGCGCGAGGCGATGGCGCATTCCATCAACCTCGTTTCCGTTCGTCTGGTGCGCGACATCGGCCTCGACTACACCTGGAACTACGTTCAGCGCTTCGGCTTCGACAAGAGCCAGCTGCCGCAGGATCTGACCATGGCCCTCGGCACCGCCGAGGTGAGCCCGTTGCAGATGGCCACGGCCTACTCGACGTTCGCGAACGGCGGCTTCAAGGTCAACCCGTACTACATCGATCACATCGACGATGCCGCCGGCAACCCGCTGTACCAGGCCCAGCCGCTGCTCGCGTGCCCCGAGTGCGGCCCCACCACCGATCCTCCGCCCGCGGCCGGATCGAACGCCGTGGCGGCACCGACCGCCCGCGACAGCCAGCTCGATCGGGGGGAATCCGACGGCAAGACCCTGATTCCGGCCAAGCAGCTGGCGCCCCAGATCATTCGGCCGCAGATCGCGTACCTGTTGTCGGACATGATGGCGGACGTGATCCGACACGGCACGGCACAGCGCGCACTGGTGCTGAATCGCGACGACATCGCCGGCAAGACCGGCACCACCAACGACGCCCACGATGCGTGGTTCAACGGGTTCAACGGCAATCTGGTGGCCTCCGTCTGGACGGGGTTCGATCAGGACCGCTCCCTGGGCGACGGTGAGCAGGGTGCCCGTGCCGCCCTGCCGACCTGGATCTTCTTCATGCGCCAGGCACTGGCGGGCACGCCCCGCTACAAACTTCCGCCGCCCGACGGTATCGTCACCGCACGCATATCGCCCTCGACGGGGCTGCTGGCGAGCGCGGACGATCCGAATGCCATCATGGAAAAATTCGTCGAGGGCACTTTGCCCAAACCGGAGACTCCCGGGACGCAGAACAATCAAAATCCGCTGAACGATGGTGAAAAGCCGCTCTTTTAGCCAGATTCCTATGCGAGTATCCCCGTTATGCCGAAGAAGTATTCGCAGCGCGCCGAGGATCTACGCCGAGCGCTGGCCCAGGAAGCCGCGCGCATCATGGCGGAGCACGGCATAGAGGACTTTCTCCAGGCCAAGCGCAAGGCCGCGGACCGCCTGGGGGTCCACGACGCCGCCGTGCTGCCCAAGAACATCGAGATCGAGGCCGCACTGCGCGCCCACCAGCGCTTGTTCGGGCGCGATTCGCACGACCACACGCTGAAGGAGCAGCGCCGCATCGCTCTCGATGCCATGCGCCTGCTGGAAGAGTTCAAGCCGCGCCTGGTGGGATCGGTGCTGAACGGCACCGCCACCAACTACAGCGACATCAACCTGCATCTGTTTGCCGACCGCTCCGAGACCGTGGCGATCCGCCTGATCGAGATGGGCGTGCCGCATCAGTTCTACGAGCGGCGGGTCAAGATGGACGCCGACCGGATCGTGAGCTATCCGGCGCTGAAGTTCGAGGCGAGTGGACGCACCGTGGATGCCACGGTGTTCCCCATCGACGGCATCAGGCAATCGCCCTATTCCCCGGTGGATGGACGCCCGATGAAGCGGGCCGACGCGCGCGAGGTCCTGGAGCTGGTCGAGGAGACCCAGACCTAAATGTGTTGAACACCCCTCGAGCGACGTATTAAGCTCCCGGGGGAGACCAGTACGCACGCGCAACAAAATGGCCAGCAGAGCCATCGGCGGTGGGTCCAATCATGTAGGGGAATGGCAACATTATAAATTCAAGCCTAGGCAAGGGGTACGGGATGAGTTCGAACTACATGAAGCTGGGCTTGCTGCCCGTGGCGATGTTTTGTCAGTTGGCGGCGTGGCCGATTGCCGCGGCTCCGGCCGATCAGGACCAGGAAAAGAGTAATCCGAGCTCCAGCTCCGGCGGCGGCCTGGAGGAGATCGTCGTCACGGCGACGCGCCGCGAGGAGCGCCTGCAGGACGTACCCATCAGCGTGCTGGCGTTCAGCCAGGAGAAGCTGGATCAGCAGGGACTCAAGAACATCGACGATCTGGCGCGGCTGTCGCCCGGCGTCACCTTCCAGCGCAACGGCATGAGCTCCGCGGGCAACTACAACGACGAGGGCTCCGACATCAACATCCGCGGAGTCGACTCGACCGCCGGCACCTCGACCACCGGTATCTACGTCGACGACACACCCATCCAGACGCGTCACATCGGGTTCGGATCGATCAACGCCTTCCCGGCCTTGTTCGATCTCGATCGCGTTGAGGTACTGCGCGGCCCGCAAGGTACCTTGTTCGGCGCAGGCGCCGAGGGCGGTGTCGTGCGCTTCATTGCGCCGGATCCGGACCCCACCAAGCCTGCCGGCTACGCGCGGGCCGACGTGGCGACCACCGACGGCGGGGCACCGAGCTACGAAGGCGGCGGAGCGATCAACCTGCCCCTGATCGACGATGTGCTCGCCTTCCGTGCCAGCGTCTCCTATCGCCGCGACGGCGGCTGGGTCGATCGAGTCGGCTACACGCTGTCGCCGAATGCCTCGGCGGCGTTGCCGACGCCCATCTATAACGGCGTGACCACCGAAGCCAATGCGAATTTCTGGGAGACCAGCACGGCGCGCTTCGCGCTCAAGTGGAAGGTCAACGATTCCCTCGAGGTGATGCCGTCGTTCTACTATCAGCACTTGCAGATCAACGACACGGCGGCATATTGGGTGTCGTTGTCGAACCCGGACCAGAACATCTATCGCAACGGCAACGCCGGCACCAACCCCAGCGACGATCCCTTCACTCTGACCGCGGTGCGCGTGAAGTGGGATCTGGGATTCGCCTCGCTGTTCTCGAATACCGCTTATTACGATCGCAACCAGAGGGCAACCTCGGACTACTCACAGTACCTGCGCGCAACCTGGAATTCCTTCGGCGAATTGCCCAATACGTTCCCTGCGCCCGGAGACAACGGCTACGCGACCTTCCGCGACGATCAGCGCAATTTCTATCAGGAAATCCGGCTATCGTCCAAGGACGCGGACTCGCGGCTGGTGTGGACCGGCGGACTGTTCTACTCACACCTGAGCGAAAACGTTCCGGAGAACATCATCGATCCGACGCTCGATTCCGAGGTGCTCAGCTTTTACGGCCCGAATCCGCCGGTGCCGGTCTGCACCACGGCTCAACCCTGTCCGGGCGGGCTGATCTTCCAAGGGCCGGTCGACCGCGTGGTGGACAACCAGTTGGCCGCATTCGGCGAGTTGACGTTCAAGGTAACGGATACCTTGAAAGCGACAGCCGGCGTGCGATTGTCCAGAATCGAGTTCACCGGATCGGTTGCGGAGACCGGCCCTTTCCTTGGAACCACCATCGTGACCCAGTCGGGTGCCACCGAGAGGCCGGTGACCCCGAAGGCGGTGATCTCCTGGCAGCCCGACCGCGATGAGCTCGTGTACGCAAGCGCGACCAAGGGCTTCCGCCCGGGCGGCGTCAATGTCGGTGTGAGCCAGCTGCTCTGCGGAAGCAACCTGAGCGCACTGGGCCTCAGTCAGGTCCCGGGACAATTTGCCTCGGATAATCTCTGGAGCTACGAAATCGGGACCAAGAGCACGTTCCTGGACCACACCCTGGAAGTGGACACGAGCATCTACTACATCGACTGGAACAATATCCAGCAAAACGTCTATCTGTCGGCGTGCGGCGAGCAGTTCACCGCCAATCTGGGTAAAGCCAAGAGCGAGGGTGGTGACATCACGATCCTGTACAAGCCCGTGAAGCAGCTGACCCTGGACCTGGACGCTGCCTACTCGGACGCGCGGCTTACCAAGACGTCCTGCGCCGGCTCCCTCGCGTACGACAGCGCGAGCGATGCCTGCGTCGCGGCCGGTCAGTCGTCTGCGCGGCCCATCGCCAGCAATGGTGATGCGCTCCTGGGGGCGCCCTGGTCTTTCACGACCTCCGCAGAGTATCAATTCCCGGAGTGGGGCGATCGCCAGCCTTACTTGCGCCTCGACTACCAGCATTCGACCGCGCAGAACTCGAAGCTGCAGGGTCAGGACACGAACAACGCGATCTTCGATGACACGTTGCCTGGGCTGCCCGTGGTGAACAACCTGTCCGCACGCGCGGGGCTGCGCTTCAATGGATTCGACCTGTCGGTGTATGGCAATAACCTGACCAACGCGCATCCGTTGATGTTCGAGGCGCGCGACATCTATCCGTATCCTGGGGCGCCGGGGACCGGCGCCACCCAGAATGGCCCGACCACCGATGCGCTCTACTTCGGCCACGGGGTGCGGCCTCGGACCATCGGCATGACGGCGACCTACCGCTACTGAGCGGCTTGCTTGCTCGACGGGGATGCCTGCCACACCGCCAACGTATCCGGCGAGCCCTGCGCCCGGACCCCGTTGTCGGCGAGGATGCCCTCGGTGGCCGCGACCATTTCCGCGCGCGAGAACACCAAGCCCTCGCCGCCTTTCTGGTCGAACTCGAAGGTCACGAAAGGATCCTTGAGATCGCGCAGCACGGCGACGAGGTGCTTGAGGCTCCTGATGCGGGTGCCGTTGACGGCGTACACCACCGCTCCGGCGGGATTGGAATAGCCGTTGGCCAGCTTGTGCGGAAAGAACGGCGAGGAAACCACGACCAGCTCCTCGAGGTCGGCGTCCGGCGGGTCGAGCGCGCGCGTGATCAGCGGACTCTTCATGAAGCCCAGCGCGCGGAGCATGCCGAGGTTGCTATCGATGCCGGTGACCATCTGCCAGGTCGCCTTGGAAAACACCAGCGGCCCATAAATGAAATAGGGCGGGTACTCACCATGCAGGTCGGTGACCAGGGTGGGGTGCTCGGCGCTCACCGGCAGCTGCACCTCCAGGGATTTGCCGGCGCGCACGACGGTCAGCGGCAGCTCGCCGTTCCTGGCTTGTTTCTGGATCAGATAACCGAAGCCGACACGCAACTCCTTGCCGATCTTCACCATGCCCTGGTTGTCGATGGGCGTGTCGCCGATGCGGGTGATCACGTCCCATTCCTTCAAGGGATAAGAGGCGGCGCTCTTGTAAGGGCGGTGCACCACCATCCCCTCGATCGACTTGTCGAGCTTCAGATACGCGCGCAGGGCCGGATTCTCGAGCGTCTGGAGGTCGTCGTACATGGCGGGCTTGCCGTCGTAGCGGCCGTCGGCGATATCCTTGAGGAACAGGTCCACTTCCTCGTTGGGAATGATGTAGCCGATGTTCTGGGCATCCCCGCCGACCAGCTTGCTGAAAGCCAGGCCGATCATCTTGTCGCCCGCGATGGCCGGGCCGCCGCTGTTTCCGGGGTTGATCGCGGCATCCACCTGGATTCGAAGCCCGGACACGGGAAAGTTGTAGGGGACGAACTCGATGCGCGAGACGATGCCCTTGGTGATCGAGAGCGAGGAGCCGCCGGTCGGAAATCCGTACGCCAGCACCGTGTCCTTGATCTGCGGCAGCTCGCTCGCGCGCTTGATCGCGGGATGGCTGTCGAAGAAGCTCGTGTCTTCGAGCTTCAGGACCGCGAGGTCGATGCCGGGAGCGACGGCCACCACGGTGGCCGGCAGCTTGTCGCCGGCCGCGTTCGCCTGGATCTGCACCTGCGTCGCGTAGAGAACCACGTGAGCGTTGGTCAAGATGCGGTTGCCCTCGATGACCACGCCGGAGGCGGTCACTTCGGAGGGCGCCTGCTTGGTCCAGGGCTTGAAGGGATCCGGGTACCGCAGGGTGGCGAATACCTTGACCACGGAGTCCTCGATGGAGGCCGGTACCGCGGCATGCGCGTTCGCCGCGGACGCCGCCGCGGCGCAAAGTACCAGACAGAAGAAAAGACTGGCCGGGAGAAGCCGTTTGAGCGCTGGCATGGATGATCTCGGTTTTATTTGCCGTCGACGGAGAAGGCGAGCAGCACGTTGCCGGGGTGGCCTCCGCGCGCGCTGCCCGAATTGACGTACACGACGCCGTTGACGATCGTCGCTCCGCCGTGGTCGAGCGAGCCGCCGCTCGCATTGACATGGTTGACCGTGGCGAAGTCCTTCGCGGTGTCGTAGTCCCAGAGGATCTTGCCGTCGATGGTCGAATAGGCGCGCAGATGCCCGTCCATCGATCCGGAGAATACCGCGCCCGGAATCACCGTGACCGCCTGCGCCTGGCCGTGAGAGCAGGGAAATGATGCACTCGACCAGCCGCAGGCGGACGTCGGCGCGGCGCGCTGCCAGCTCTTCACGCCCGTCTTGAGGTCGATCGAGACCAGGCTGCCCGTCGGATCGGAGGCGTCCTCGGCGACTCCGGCGATCGCGGCGTAGACACGGTGGTGGTCTGCCGCCATGCCGGATTCCACGCCGCCCGACGATCGCGCCTCGGGGGCTTTGACCTGCCAGAGGATCTCTCCCGAGCGCTCCGGATCCAGGCCGTAGACGACGCCGGAGCGCTGGCCGGCGACCACGATCTGCTTGCCGCTGGTGAGCGTGCGCAGAATCGGCGAGGAAACGAATTCGCGCGAAACCTCTTCCGAGGCGGCGCTCCCGTGTGCGGGCGCGTCGGTCGATGTCGCCTCAGGGGCTGTCATCACCGCGGAGGCGGGAGCGGTCGCCGGCTGCAGCTGCTTCGACCATCGCAGCTTGCCGTCGGCGAGATCCAGGGCGACGACGGCGTCGGCCAGCGGTTGAAGCGCGGGATTGAACGAATCGCCGGTCGCCAGGTAGAGGAGTCCGCGCTCGGTGTCCAGGGTCGGGGCTGCCGCGACGGCAACGCCGGCCGGGCCGAAGCGCTGCACCCCGGCGGGGCTCGCGACCGGCCGCGGCTCTTCGCTCACCAGGTAGGTTTTCCAGTCAACGCGGCCGGTGGCAACGTCCAGGGCGGCGACGCTTCCGCGGAACGTGCAGCACGAATAGCCCGCGTCCCGGGCCGTGGCCGTCTCGCTCGAGCCCACCGTGACGTACAGGCGGTTTTGATACGGCACCGGCGCACCCTCGATGCGCGCGGTCGGCTGGGATTCGAGCTGGGTTCTCCAGAGCAACGTGCCGCGCTCGGCGTCCAGCGCGTACACCGTGCCCTTGTCGTCGCCGAAAAAAACCACGCTCGGCGGCTTGAGCACGTCGAGGTGCGCGTCGATGTGGCCGCGCTTCGCCCGCTTGGACTTGGCGACCGTGCGCGGGGCGGCCAGCTCCGCGATCACGACGGTGCTCAAGGCACGGCCGTCGGTGTCGTAGCGCCAGTAGATGCAGCCGCTCTTTGCGTCGAGCGAATACACGTGACCGGCCGCGCCGGCAACGAACACCCGTCCGTCGACGATGGTGGGCTGTCCGAGGGCGGGGCCGCCGCCCGGATATCCGAAAGCCCACTTCAGCGCCAGACGCGGCACGTCGGTGGCCCGGATCGCCGGTTCGGGCTGGTAGCGGGTATTCTCGACTCCGCGGCCCCAGCCGTTCCA
Organism: Steroidobacteraceae bacterium; assembly: GCA_036272515.1. Taxonomy (GTDB): domain Bacteria; phylum Pseudomonadota; class Gammaproteobacteria; order Steroidobacterales; family Steroidobacteraceae; genus Bog-1198. Next base: position 14,416 of record DATAYO010000051.1, read on the forward strand.
CTGCGCACTGCCCAGCGCCACCGGCCCCGAGCTGACGGAGCAGAGTATCTGGCTGCCGGCCATGCCCGGCGCCGGCGATGCGGCGGACGGAGGCTCGACTTGGGCGCCGACCCGCGACCCTGCCCCTGCCGCGGACACCAAGCACAACGCACCTGCGATCAGCGCCCTCATCAGCGCTTGTCGAGCGGTTGATAATCTCGCTGCGTGGGGCCGTTGTAGAGCTGACGTGGACGACCGATCCGCATGTGCGGATCGGATACCATTTCCTGCCAGTGCGCGACCCAGCCGGCGGTGCGCGCGATGGCGAACAGTACGGTGAACATCGAGCGCGGAATTCCCAGTGCGCTGTAGATGATGCCCGAATAAAAGTCGACGTTCGGATAGAGCTTGCGCGACACGAAGTACTCGTCCTTGAGCGCGACCTCCTCGAGCTTCAGCGCCAGCTCGAACAGCGGATTGTTGTTCACGCCGACGCCCATTTTCTCGAGCACGCGATAGCACATCTCGCGAATGATCTTGGCGCGCGGATCGAAATTCTTGTAGACGCGGTGCCCGAAGCCCATGAGGCGCACGCTGTCCGACTTGTCCTTGACCCGCGCCAGGAACTTGTCGATCTTCTTGGCCGAGCCGATGCCGTCCAGCATGTCGAGGACGGCCTCGTTGGCGCCGCCGTGGGCCGGACCCCAGAGCGCGGCGACGCCCGAGGAAATTGCCGCGTACGGGTTGGTGCCCGTGCTTCCGGCGAGACGCACCGTCGAGGTGCTGGCGTTCTGCTCGTGATCGGCGTGCAGGATGAACAAGAGGTCGATCGCCTCGGCGGCCACCGGATCGATCGCGTAGGGCTCGCAAGGCACCGCGAAAAACATGTTCAGCATGTTGGTGCAGTAGCGCAGGTCATTGCGCGGATATATGAATGGCTGTCCGAGCGTGTGCTTGTAGGCCGCCGCAGCGATGGTGGGGAGCTTGGCAAGGATGCGGTGCGCGAAGATCTCGCGGTGCTGCGGATCGCTCTCGGTCGGGTTGGGATAGAAAGCCGCCATCGAGGCGACCACCGCGGACACCATGGCCATCGGGTGCGCGTCGTGGTGGAAACCGCGGAAGAAGCTCAAGAGCTGCTCGTTGATCATCGTGTGGCGGGTGATCGAGGTGGTGAACGCGTGGAGCTCCGCCTTGGTGGGCAGATTTCCCGAGATCAGCAAATGCGCCACCTCGAGGAAAGTCGATTTCTCCGCCAACTGCTCCACCGGATAGCCACGATACAGAAGCACCCCCGCATCGCCGTCGATGTAGGTGATCTTGCTTTCGGTGCTGGCGGTGGCCATGAAGCCGGGATCGAAGGTGAAGACCCCGAGATCCCGGATGAGATGCGAGATGTCGAGCGCGTCCGGCCCCAGCGTGCCGGACAGCGCGGTGAGCTCAGCGGACTTGCCCGTGGCGAGATTCTTCAGTTCGTACTTGGTACTCATGCGCGTTACCGGCTTCGAAGGCGCTCATTGGCGATGGCCGGGAAGCCTTGCACGGTAGTTGCGCGGAATCAAGCTCGAGTGTCGCACTCGAGGAGAACCACGGCGGGCGAGCCACGCCCGCGCAGGGGTCAAGCTTTCGCGGCAGTCGAGGCGTATTTCTTGCGGAACTTATCGACCCGGCCGCCGGTGTCGACGATTTTCTGCTTGCCGGTGTAGAAAGGGTGACAATTCGAGCACACCTCCACCTGCAGATCCTGTCCGATGGTCGAGCGCGTCTTGAAGGTATTCCCGCAAGTGCAGGTCACCGTGATGACGTTGTATTCGGGATGAATGCCGGCTTTCATGTTTGGAACCTCTCAACTGTTCATGAGGCAGAATCGACGGATCTCAAGGACGCGACGCCATGCCAAGGCCCGTGGAACGGGGCCGCGTACCTTATCCGAAAGCCATGTCCTCAACAAGCCATCCGGGAAAATTCCGGAGCGACGCGCTCGGGGGGCCGAGCCTTGTCCACAAAATCTGTGGATAAGTCTGTGGACTGAACACTCGACACGCATCTGTAACACAGTAATTTCGCATAAATGTTAACTTGGTCAAAAAATATACAAGCAGATTTCGCATGTCGAATCAATGAGTTGTAGTGGGTATCTGACCTAAAGGAGGCGCAATGCGTCGTAGGTGCCGCTTCGGGCGGGGCGCGGTACCTGATGTGTATAAGCTTTTTCGGGGAGCTCCCCCGCAGCTCATTCCAGAAAACCGCCCTGGAGGTCGTTCAGGAACCTGAAACCGAGCTCGGTCGGCCGCCAGCCCACGGCGGTCGACTCGATCAAGCCGCGCTCGCGGGCCCGCTCGAGGGCGGGGTCGACGACGCTCGCCGGCAGGCCGGTGCGTTCCCGAAAATCGCGGGCGGCAAATCCCTCCTTGAGCCGCAAGGCGTTCAGCATGAACTCGAACGGCAGCTCCCCGCGCGGGACTCGACGGCGCACATCCCAGGCGGCCGCGGGCAGCACCGTCGCTGTCGCTTGCAGCCGCTCGAGATACTCGCGCGGTTGACGCGGCTTCTCGGTCCTCACGATGTCGTCGGGTGCCTCGAAGGTCAGCTTGCCGTGCGCGCCCGCCCCCACGCCCAGGTAGTCGCCGAACGTCCAGTAATTCAGGTTGTGCCGGCAGCGCGCGCCGGGCCGCGCATATGCCGACACCTCGTATTGCGCAAACCCTTGCTCGGCCAGCAGCGCCTGGCAATCGCGCTGCATGGCGAACGCCTGGTCCTCGTCCGGCAGCGGCGGCGGGCGCGCATGAAACACGGTGCCGGGCTCGAGCGTCAGCTGGTAGTGGGAGATGTGCGCGGGCCGGAGCTCGCAGGCGATCCGCACATCCGCGAGCGCTTCGCCGAGCGTTTGCTCGGGCAGCGCGTACATCAGATCCAGATTGAAGTTGACGAGACCGGCGGCGTGCAGCTCATCGACCGCGCGGTGCGTATCCTCGGCGCAATGAATGCGTCCCAGACGCTCGAGCGCGCTCGCGGCGAAGCTCTGGGCTCCGAGCGAGACGCGATTGATGCCGGCGTCGCGGTAACCGGCGAAGCGTCCGCGCTCCACGGTGCCGGGGTTCGCCTCCAGCGTGATTTCGGCATCCGCGGCGAAACGCGCCCGCCGGCGCAACGCCTCGAGCAACCGCGCGAATTCATCGGGTGAAAACAGGCTCGGGGTGCCGCCGCCGAAAAAAACCGTCTCGATCTCGCGCCCGCCGATGGCGGACAACTCGTGCTCGAAGTCGGCTATCAGCGCATCGACATAGCTCGGCGGTGGGGCCGTCGACCCCCGCTGATGGGAATTGAAGTCGCAGTAGGGGCACTTGCGCACGCACCAGGGCATGTGCACGTACAGCGACAGAGGCACGCTCACCCGCGCTCCTCGAGCCGCGCACGCAGCTCGCGCAATGCGCGGCCGCGGTGGCTCAATCGATTCTTCTCGGCGGGATCGAGCTCCGCGGCGGTCATGCCGAGATCGGGAAGCCAGAAGTGAGGGTCGTAGCCGAATCCTCCCGCGCCGCGCGGCACATCGACGATGACTCCGTCCCAGCTGCCTTCGGCGTGGATCGGCGCGCGGTCGCCCGGGCCGTCCACGTAAATCAGCACGCATCGATAGCGCGCGTGACGCTGCGCCGACGGCACGCCCCGAAGCGCTTGCAGCAACTTGGCGTTGTTCGCGGCATCGTCGGCGCCCGGGCCGGCGTAGCGCGCGGAGTAGACGCCCGGCGCCCCACCGAGCGCAGCCACCTCGAGACCGGAGTCATCGGCGATCGCCGCCTCGCCGGTCGCCTCCGCCGCATGGCGCGCTTTCAAGAGCGCGTTCGCGAGAAACGTGCTGCCGGTCTCCTCCGGCGCCGTGACGCCGAGAGAGGCCTGGCTCACCGCAAGAAAGGCCAGGCCCCCGAGCAGCGCCTGGAACTCGCGCAGCTTCCCCGGGTTGCCGGTGGCGATGACCAGCCGCTTAGGCGGCGCGTGCGGACTGCTGGGCCTCATGCAATTGGGCGATGCCTTGCGAGGCAAGGTCCAGGAGCCGATCGAGCTCGTGGCGCCGAAAAGCATGGCCCTCGGCCGTGCCCTGCACCTCGACGAAGCCGCCGCCCGAGTTCATCACCACATTCATGTCGGTCTCGGCGCTGGAATCCTCGGCATAGTCCAGATCGAGCACCGCCGCCCCGCGGTAAATGCCCACGGACACGGCGGCCACCTGCCCATGGAGCGGACTCGCCGCGAGCGCCCGGCGCTTGAGGAGCGTGTCGACGGCATCTGCGAGCGCGACATAGCCGCCGGTGATCGCGGCGGTGCGGGTGCCGCCGTCTGCCTGCAGCACGTCGCAGTCGATGGTGACGGTGCGCTCGCCGAGCGCCTTCAAGTCGACCACGGCACGCAACGAGCGGCCGATCAGCCGCTGGATCTCCTGGGTACGGCCCGACTGCTTGCCGCGCGCGGCCTCACGCGCCGAGCGGGAGTGGGTGGCTCGGGGGAGCATGCCGTACTCGGCGGTGATCCAGCCCTGTCCGGAGCCTCGCAGGAAGGAAGGCACGCCGTCCTCGATGCTGGCCGTGCACAAAACTCGCGTCGCACCGAAACCCACCAGCACCGAGCCCTCCGCGTGCACGGTGTAGCCGCGGGTGAATGAGACGGCACGCAGCTCATCCGGCGCCCGCCCGCTCGGACGAACGCTCATGCCGCTCTCCAGCGCAGCGCGGCCGCGCTGGTATTGTCGCTGTAGGGCGCCGACGCGGCCACCGCCTGCGTTCCGAGCTCGGTGAGCGATTCACGCAGCGGCTTGTTCGATACCTGCGCGAAGCGCACCAAATCCTGGTCCTTGAGATTCGCCCAGAGGCCGTCCGTGCAGAGCAGCAGCACATCGCCCGATTTGAGTCGCCGCCGCGTCGAGATGCTCATCTCGGGCAGGGCCGCGTCCCCCCCGAGGCAGCATTCGACGTAGTTGCGCATCGGGTGACCCTGGACCTCGGCCTCGGTGATCAATCCCTCGCGCAGCAGTACCTCCACATGGCTGTGGTCGCGCGTGCGCTCCAGCACCCGCGTTTGCCGCAATTGATAGACGCGGCTGTCGCCCACGTGCGCCCAGTACGCCGCCGAGTCCTGCACCAGACAGAGGGCGCACGTGGCGCGCGGCCGCGCCTCCACGGCCAGGCCGACGCCGAGCTTCACGACTTCCTCGTGCGCGCGGCCGAGCGACAGATGCAAAAAACCCAGCGGGTCGAAGATGGGGTGCGGAGTCTGCCAAAAGGCCTCGAGCAGGGTGGCGAGCGCCGTCTCGGCGGCGCGCGCTCCCTCTGCGTGTCCGCCCATGCCGTCGATCACGGCGAGCAGCACGGCCTGCTCGGCGGCGGCCACCGCCACGCGGTCCTGATTTTCCTCGCGGTGCCCTATCAAGCTCACATCCGCGATCTCGATCTGCAATGACAGCTCCTGACCCTTTCGATAGACTGAAACTCCAAGTATGGCCGATTTTGGCTTCCCAACCTATGATTCGTAGCATGACGGGCTTCGCCCGGCGAGAGCGCCAATTTCCTTGGGGAGTCATCGCCTGGGAGCTGAAGACCGTCAATCACCGATTCCTCGAGATCGGCTGCCGGCTGCCCGAGGACTTCCGCGCGACGGAGTCCGACTTCAGGCAGACCATCGCGGCGGCGGTGCGTCGCGGCAAGGTCGACTGCTCGCTGCATTTCCGGCCGGCAGCGGCCTCGAGCTCCCTGGACGTGGACGCGACGCTGCTCGCCTCGCTCACCGAGCGCGCGCAGCAGGCGGCCTTGCAGGCCGGTCCCTCCGCGCGGATCGAGGTGACCGATCTGCTGCGCTGGCCGGGCGTGGTGCGCGAGCCGGCGCGGGACGCTGCGCCGCTGATCGCCGCCGCGCACGCCTTGCTGGGCGAGGCGCTCGCCGAGCTCACGCGCTTTCGCGACAGCGAGGGCGAGCGCCTCAGGCACGCGCTCGAGCTGCGCTGTGCCGGCCTCGCCGATTTCGCATCGCAAGTGGCCGCGCGCCTGCCGGAGGTGCGTGCGCGCATCCGCACCAAGCTCAAGGAACGCATTTCGCAGCTCTGCAGCGAGGTCGACCACGACCGGCTGGAGCAGGAGCTGGCCATGCTCGCGCAGCGCCTGGACGTGGATGAGGAGATCGATCGCCTGCGCGGCCACGTGACCGAGGTGCGCAAGACCTTCGATGCACAGGAGCCGGCCGGCCGGCGCCTGGATTTCCTGATGCAGGAGCTGAACCGCGAGGCGAACACGCTCTCCTCCAAGTCGCAGGACATCGAGACGACGCGCGCGGCGGTCGACATGAAGGTGCTGATCGAGCAGATGCGCGAGCAGGTGCAGAACGTCGAATGAGTTCCGCGGGCGTCGCCTCAAACCGACGCAGCAGCGATCGTCTTTCTCGAGTAAAGCACAAGCGCCGCCTTGACAGGCGCCGTCACGACGCCTTACGGTACCTCCAGCGCCACGTGTAGACCAGCGGTTAGGCGTCAAGGGAATCCAAATGCAAAGGCACGACGAAGGCCACGCACCAATTGCGGGCGGCACTGCCTATGGCGGCGCTCGATCGGCATCCTCCAGATTCGCAGCGATATGCGCTGCGCCGGCCGTCTTGGCCCTGCACATGCACGCCGCTCAGGCAGCGGACGCCGCCGCCGCGGAACAGGGACCGATGCTGCAGGAGGTGACGGTCACGGCAACCCGCCGCGAGGAGAGCGCCAGCAGAGTGCCCATCAGCATCACCGCCATCAGCGCCTCCGACATGGAGACGAAAGGCATCAAGGACATCCAGGGCGTCGCCCGCTTCACTCCCGGGGTGTCCGTCGACACCTCGGGCACGAACAACATCTCCATCCGCGGCATCTCCTCCTCCGGCGGCTCCGGCACCACCGGCATCTACATCGACGACACGCCCATCCAGATGCGTGCCCTCACCTCCTTCAACCCGGACGAGGAAGTGCCGAAGATGTTCGACATCGATCGGGTGGAGGTGCTGCGCGGGCCGCAGGGCACGCTGTTCGGCGCCGGCTCCGAGGGCGGTACGGTGCGCTACATCACGGTGCAGCCCAGCCTGACCA
>DATAYO010000052.1:0-30637 GCA_036272515.1 Steroidobacteraceae bacterium
AACAATGTTTCGCCGACTTCCAAGGCTCGATATCCGCGCACGGAGCCCAAGAACAGCGGAATCAAATAGGCCGTGGAGAGAATGGTCAGGCGTAGAAATGCGATCAGCATGAACTGGCTGGGCATCGGCGCGCCGAACAACACTTTCATGTTCAACAGGGGACGTGGGGTGAGTGCCTCGTACACCAGAAAGGTCACGACCAGCAGCGCGCCGGCGCAGAGCAATCCCCAGATCAACCCCGAGTTGAGCCAGTCGAGCCGATTGCCTTGATCGAGCGCCGCATAGATCAAGGCGAGTCCCGAGCCGCCCGCCAGCAGGCCAAACACGTCGGGCGGCGGGCGCGTGGTGATCGGCTTGACCGCCGCGGTGAGGCGTAGGCACAGCGACATGACCAACGCGAGCGGTACGTTTTGCCAGAAAATCCACCGCCAGGAATGGTGATCGACGTACCAGCCTTCCAGCGACGCGGATATGTTGAGCGACAGCTCGAGATTGAGCGCGTAAAGGGCGATGCCGAAAGCCCAGTACTTGGGAGGCGTATTCAACAGGATGAAGCTCAAGGTGAGCGGTATGAAAAAGCCGGAGGCCAGCCCGCCCAGGAATTGCATCGTGAGCAACATCGGCAAGGTGGTGGAGTAGGGGGTCAGCAAGGAAATGACGGCAAAGGCGAGAGATGCACCGATCAAGGCACGCCGCGGGCCGTAGGCGGCGCCCATCCAGATGGCTATGAGCGTGATGAACATCTGCGCCGTGGTCTGGGCGGTGGTGATCCACGCTCCGTCGTCGAAACCGGCGTCCACCGCGCCGCGGATGTCGGCGAGTCCGAACGTGGACAGCCGGCCGTTCAAGGTCGATATGAATGTACCCATGAGAACCGCGACGAGCCCGAGCCACGGGATGGACGTGGGCGGGGTCGGCATGGTCGGCGCCGAAACTCCTGAAGGGCGGGGAGGTGCCGGTGCGTTCATCGGCGACGGCCATCCCGGGCGTCGACTTTTGCCTCGACGGACATGCCCGGCACCAGGCGATCGGTCAGGCCGTCGGCGTCGTCGATCAGAATTTTCACGGCGATGCGTTGGACCACCTTGGTGAAATTGCCGGTTGCATTGTCCGGCGGCAGCAATGCGAACTCGGCTCCCGACGCCGGCGCGAACGCCGCCACGTGTCCCCGAAGCGTGTGTCCGGGGAATGTATCGACCGTGATTTCCGCCTTCTCACCCACCGCCATGTGAGTGAGCTGCGTTTCCTTGTAATTCGCGCTCACCCACACATGCGGCAAAGGCGTCAGGCTCGTGATCTCGCTCCCCACACCCACCAGCTGACCGGGCTTCACCTGGCGCACACCAAGGACGCCATCCTGAGTCGCCGTAATGGTGGTGTAGCCGAGGTTGATCTCGGCTGCAGTGAGGGCTGCCCGCTGCGCAGCGATGGTCGCATCGCTCTGCAGCAGCTGCGCCGCCAGCACCGCAAGCTGACGCTCCGCGGCCTGAGATTGCGCCCGGGTTTGCCGAAGTTGCGCCTCGAGCTGCGCATGCAGGGTGGTCAGCTTCTCGCCCGCCTCGGTGGAAGACGAGCCCGTCGCGAGCAGCCTATGCTGTCGGGCGAGGTCGCGGCCATTTTGCGCGAAGGATGCGGCTGCCGAAGCGACGGTGGCCCGAGCCGCCCGGATGTTGGCAAGCTGCAGCTCATGCTGCGCCGTCAGCACCTGCGCTTGGGCCGTCGCGGTCGCGACACCGGCTTGCGCCTGCGCCACGGCCGCGCGGTAATCGTCCTCCACCAATTGCGCCAGGACCTGCCCCTTGCGCACCCGCTCGTAGTCCTGGATCGGGAGCTCGCGTACGTATCCCGCTACCTTGGCGGATATGGGTGTGATGTCCGCCTGGAGGTAGGCATCATTCGTCCTCTGCCAGCCCTCCCCGCCTTCCCAGCGCGTCCAGTTGCTCGACACCACGATGATGATGCCGATGGCCACGATGAATACCAGGATGCGCCAGGCGAACTCGAAAGCCTTGTTCCAATCGACTCCCTGAATTCGCATGGCGTGAAGCGTGCCATCCCCGTATCAGGCCTTAAGTACGGGCCCTCCAAGCCTATTGTATAGAAATGCCGTCTCTTCGTGGGGAGCGCGGCCCCGCGGGAGTGCGTGATGGCCCGCCAGGGACGCGCCCCGGTTGTTCCCGCCGCGTATTACTTCGGCTGCGCATCACTTTGCGGCCCGGACGACAGATCGTTGCCTTCCTTCTGCTCCTTGTGCGTCTTCAACTGATTTTTGCATACCGTTTCCATGGCCGACTTCGACATGCTGCTGCTGTTGGTCGCCTTTTGCTGCGCCATGCACTCCTTCATCCGTTGCGCATGGGTCTTGCCGCTCGAACTGGCGGAATTGCCCGTAGTGCTCGTGTTCGCGCTGCTCGCGCTGTCCGATTGCGGTGCCGCGTTCGCGAGAACCGGCGCCCCCATGACGACGATCGCGGTCAATGCTGCGCTTGCTAATACTCGTTTCATTGAAGAGTCCCCCCGGATTACTGCGGATTGCAGCGAGTTTCAGGCTACGCGTCCGCTCTCGATGCGCCAATCGGAATGAGAGTGCTAGCTCTGTCTGCGGTCTCCTACAGAAACACCGAGCGGGACGAGCGTGTGCGGCGTCGCGACGAGGTGGATTTGCGATCGCAAAGCTCTAAGATGCCGTCAAGCCTGTCAGGCAGATTCAGCTGACCGAAACGGCGTGGTCGCGTTAGCCGTCAGTGCTTCACCTTTTCCTGTCGGAGGCCTCCATGTACGTCCGCCCGGTGTTCCTGTTCGATCTGGACGGCACGCTGGTCGACAGCGTTTACCAGCACGTGCTCGCCTGGAAGATAGCGTTGGACCGGGAAGGTATCGACCTGTCGGTGTGGCGCATTCATCGAAAGATCGGGATGAGCGGCGGGCTGTTTGCCAATCAGCTGCTGCGCGAGACGAAGGTCGAGATCAGTACGGAACGGACGGAGCGGCTGGCGCGCTTGCACGCCGAGGCCTATCGAAGCATGGCCTCGGAAATTCGACCTCTGCCCGGAGCGCGGGAGATGTTGGCCACATTGACCGGCGCCGCCATTCCCTGGGCCATCGCCACGAGCGGCCGGATGGAGACGGCGGCCCCAAATCTCGATGCGCTCGGCATCGACCGCGAACGGTCGGTGATCATCACGCGCGATCAGGTCAAGTACGCGAAGCCCGATCCGGATTTGTTCATCGCGGCTGCGGATAAGCTCGGAGCGCCGATCACATCCGCCGTCGTCATCGGCGACAGTATCTGGGACATGCTGGCAGCGCGTCGATGCCAGGCGCTCGGGGTGGGGTTGCTGACCGGAGGTTACGGCCTCGAAGAGCTCGAGCGCGCGGGTGCCTATCGCGTGTACGAAGACCCCGCCGATCTGCTCGATCATCTGGACGAGGTGGGCGGACGGCGCTGAAGCGGACGCGGGCCGAGCGTTAACCATACGCGAGGGTGGTGCTCTGTCCGACCTCGATAAGGTAACCGTCGGGGTCGCGGATGTAGCAGCGCCACTCGCCGTACTTCTCCAATGGCTCCGTGATGAACTCGGCCCCTCGACTTCTCCATAGTTCATAGCACGCTCGAATATCCGCAACGCGGATATTCATAAAGCTGTTGATATGACTCGGGTCGGGAACGCTGAGCGTTACCGTCGGCTTGTCCGGTGTCGGTCCGCCCCCGACGTTCAAAATCATCCAGATATTCGCGAGCTGAAGGTACCCAGGCGCGTTGCCGTCACCGAGGCTCAGAATGTGAGCGCCGAAGACCCTTTCGTAGTAGCGAGCCGATCGCTCGATGTCGGCGACGGTGAGAAACTGCGCGATGCTGATCCCGGCCTGCGGGGGCATCTGATAGCTCTTCTGCTCGATTTGTACGCTGTTCATTGACAACTCCTTTTCCGATACAGACCCCATCGGTGATTAAACACCCCAAATGTGTCGTATGGCGGTCCAATTCCGCCGCCTCGAGACAAACTCCTGGGGGCAATGAACAAGGGACATAGTTGCCGCTGTGGTGTTGCCGTGCAATGCTTTCCTAGGCGACCATGGATAAGACCTTATTGCATCTCAGCCAGGGCAAAGTCGAGGCCACTTTAAAAAGACCTTCGGCGGGTAGGGAATTGGCGGTAAGATGGAATAAGAATCGCCCAGCGCCTAAACTTTTGCACTAGCGTCCTCAAGCTTTTGCGCCGGCCGCCGATGAACAACTGGATGGCAATGACGGGATCCACTCTCGCGCCCATGACAGACGCGCCAGGGTCCGAATTCCTGGATCGCATCGCGGTCGAGCTTGCGCGCGGGCCGCTGAACCTTCCGTGCTTCCCGGACGTGGTACCGCGCGTGCGTGCGGCCATCAACGATCCGCGCACCCGGCCGGACGATCTCGTGCGCATCGTGGGTACCGAGCCGCGGCTCGCGGCGCGCCTCGTCCAGACCGTCAACTCTGCGGTCTTCAATCCGTCGGGCAAGCCGGTGACGAACCTGCGCCAGGCGGTCACCCGGCTGGGCCATCATCTGGTGCAGTCCGTGACCATGGTGTTCGCGATTCAGCAGATGAAGGCCGATGCATCGCTCAAGACGGTGGCGAAGCCGCTATCGGACCTCTGGGAAAAGAGTGTCGCCGTGGCCTCTCTGTGTGAGGTCCTGGCGAAACAACTCAAGGTGCCGGCGGACAGGGTGTTCCTTGCCGGCCTGCTGCACGGCATCGGCCATTTCTACATCATGGTGCGCGCCGCCGAGCCTTCCAGTACCGCGAAGTACGCAGAACTCTCGACGGAGCTGTTGGCGGAGCGCCATCCCGCCTTGGGACGGGCGGTGCTCGAGAAATGGGGGTTCGAGGAAATTCTGTGCGAGGCTGTCGCGAGCCAGCGCGACTACGGCCGGGTATCGAAGCGCGCCGCGGACATCACCGACATCGTGATTGCGAGCGTGGTGCTCGCCGAGGCTTTGCTGGAGAGCGACGGCGACCTCGCGCGCTGCGCGGACGTGACCGCCTTCGAGCGCCTAGGGCTCGGTCCCAAGGAGCTCGAGGCGACGCTGATGAATACGCAGTACCGGCTCGGGTCGTTGCGGGACACCCTGGGATGTTGAAAATCGCATAGCATGGCGCCACCGAATTTGGTGGAACAGACCCAGCATGGAAATCATCGTCGCAGTCTCGGAAAACGATGTCATCGGGCGCCGCAACCAACTGCCGTGGCGCTTGTCCGCGGACCTGAAGCGCTTCAAGGCGCTCACCCTGGGGCATCCGGTTCTCATGGGACGCAAGACCTACGAGTCGATCGGCAAGGCTCTGCCGGGGCGGCTGAATCTCATCCTCAGCCGCGATGCCGCTTTCGCGCCGCCCGATTGCACGGTGGCATCGACGCTCGAGGCGGCACGCCGCGCGGCCGGAGGCGACGCGCGGCTCATGGTCATCGGCGGCGCGCAGATCTTTCGGGTATGCATGCCGTTCGTCTCCAGGATTCATCTGACGCTGGTGCATGCGCGAGTCGACGACGGGGACACGTTCTTCGATGCCTGGCGTGGTCCCGAGTGGCGCGAGAGCTCACGGGAATCCCATCAGGCTGACGAGAGAAATTCGAGCGCCTACAGCTTCGTCACCTTGGAAAGGTTCGGGATCGGAGCGAGCTGAGCCTCGATCTCGCGCCCGGCGCGGGCATAGTCGATGTCCTCGAGACTCGCTGCGTGCCGGCACAGCGCTTCGAGCAGCCGCTCCTGAACGGCGCCGCGCTCGGCCGCCGTCCGGTACGGTATTTCGTGGTGGAACATGACCATGGAATAGCGTGGAATGAAACGATCCGGAAAACGCCGTTCCAGCTCGAGCGCCAGCGACCGCTGCAGCAGGAAGGCCGGGTCCGCGACGCGGGCGCGCATTTCCAGATAATTCTCCAGCGCCATGTCGGCAATGGCATCGGTATTCGGCTTGCGTCGCGCATAGAAGTCCGCAAACACGTCCTGCCACGATGTCCGGCGGCTCACACACTCGTCGAACTCCACGCAGTCCTCGAAGCAGCAGTTCATACCCTGGCCGTGAAACGGCACGATGGCATGCGCCGCATCGCCGATGAGCGCTGCGGCCGCCCCCGCATGCCAGCCACGCGCCTGCACCGTGCCCAAAAATCCGGTCGGGTGGCGCTCGAATTCGGCCACGCAATCCGGCATGAGCGCACGTGCGTCGGGAAAGCTCGTGGTGAGAAATCGATCGACGGCGGTGGGCGATGTCAGGCTCGCGAAGCTCAAGGGTCCCTGCGTGGGCAGGAACAGGGTGGCGGTGAAGCTGCCGTCCTCATTCGGCAGCGCGATGAGCATGTACCCGCCGCGTGGCCAGATGTGCAGAGCCTCGCGCTCCATCCGGTAAGCCCCTGACGGGCCGGCCGGAATGGTCAGCTCCTTGTAGCCGTGCTCGAGATCGCTCTCCCGGACCTCGATCAGGCGAGCAGCGGCCATCGCCCGCCGCGTCAGCGAGCCGGCGCCATCCGCGGCCAGGAGCGGCCGCATGGCGACGCGGATCTCCCGGCTGCTGCGCAGGTCCTCGAACCGCGCGATCCCGGCATCGAAATCCGCCTGCACCATCCTATGCTCGAAGTACGCATCGACCCCGGGCAATCTGAGCGCCACCTCGAGCAGCGCGGCATTCAAGCGCCCCCGCGAAATCGAATAGATCACCTCGTCCGGCCGGCGCCCGTAAGGTTGGAGCGCCGCAGACCCGCCGGGTCGATGCACGAATCGTCCGCGCATCGGCACGAGCGTTCCCGCGATCTCATCAAGCACACCCGCGCTCCGCAGCGCATGGATGCCCCGGTCCGCGAGCGCAAGATTGATGGAGCGCCCGGACTCGCCGGCGCTGCCGCGCGGATCGGGCCGGCTGTCGTACAGCGTCACCGCGAAGCCTCTGCGGCTGAGCAGGACGGCGAGCAGCGCGCCGGTCGGCCCGGCGCCGACGATGCTCACCGGCGCGTTGGGAGGGCTCACCGCCCGGCCCTCAAGAAACCACCGTGGGCGCCGCCAGCACGCCGGCGAGAATGTCGACGGCGGCAAAGACGTCCTGGAAGGAGTTGTACAGCGGCGTGGCGGAAAGACGCAGGGTATCAGGCTCGCGCCAGTCTCCGATCACACCCCGTGCGGTCAAGCGCTCGTGGCACAGCTTGGCCGCGGCCTGCGGAAGCTCGAGGCGCAGGCTCAACTGGCTCCCATGCCCGGCGTCATTCGGCGGCGTGATGATGTCGACGATCCCGGGCAACCGCGAATCGATCAAACGCCGCATGTACCCGGTCAGCGCGAGCGACTTGTCGCGCAGCCGCCCCATGCCGGCTCGTTGAAAAACCGCGAGCGACGCGAGCAGCGGCGCGGTGGAAAGCACCGGCGGATTGCTGATTTGCCAGCCCTCCGCCCCCGCGATCGGCTCGAAGTCCGGGTCCATACGAAAGCGGGTGGCTTTGTCGTGCCCCCACCATCCCGCGAATCGAGGCAGATCGCGGCGCCCGCCATGGCGTTCATGCACGAAGCACCCGCCCACCGCCCCGGGCCCCGCATTCAAATATTTGTACGAGCACCACACCGCAAAATCGACGTTCCAGGCGTGCAGGGACAGCGGCACATTGCCGATGGCGTGTGCGAGATCAATGCCGACGGCGGCGCCCGCGGCGCGCCCCACACCGGCCAGGGGCGCAAGCTCGAGGAGCTGGCCGGAGAGATATTGCACGCCCGGCAACAGCACCAGCGCCAAGCGCGGGCCCTCGCGTTCGATGCGCTCGGCGACATCCTCGGTCCTCAGCATGCGTTCGCCCGGTCGCGGCTCGATTTCGATCAAATGCCGCTTCACGTCCAGGCCGTGGAACTCGATCTGTGATGCGACGGCATAGCGATCGGAGGGGAACGCGGACTTTTCCATCAGCACGCAGTTGCGCTCGCCGTGCGGCCTGAAGAAGCTGACCATCATCAGATGCAGATTGACGGTGAGCGAGTTCATCGCGACCACCTCGCCGGCGTCCGCGCCGACCAGCGCTGCCAGACCCGGCGCGGCACGCTCGTGGTACGGGATCCAGGGGCGCCCGGCGGCGTGATGACCGAGCACCGCGAGGCGACGCCAGTCGTCGAGCTCCTGCACGACGAACGCTTCGGTGGACTGGTGCTGCAGGCCGAGCGAATGTCCGCACAGATACACGAGCTTTCGGCCGGAGGCGTCCCGTGGATGATGGAACTCCTGCGCCAGAGAACTCAGCGGATCGCGTGCGTCCAGCTCTGCAGCGCCCGCGGAGGTGAGATCGCGGGCGGCGTTCAGGAGCGGCTCGATCCGCCGGACGACGGGGCCGCCAGAATGGTACCGCAGACCTTGCAGGTGCGGCGCTCGAGGCTCGAGAAGAAGCGCGAAAATATGCCGGGCAGCTGCGCCACGATGTCGTGGACCGCCGCCCTCTCGAGATGCAGGCAATGGCCGCAGTTCTCGCAGTACCAGGAGAAACCGTCCAACTCATCCGGCTTGCGCCGCCGCTCCACCACCAGGCCGACGCTGTTCGCGGGCCGCTGCGGCGAGTGTGGAACCTCCGAGGGAAGCAGGAAAATCTCGCCGGCGCGGATCGGCACGTCGATCATCCGGCCCGACTGAATGGTTCGAAGCACCATCTCGCCTTCGATCTGGAAGAACAACTCAGGGCCCGGGTCGTGATGAAAGTCCTTGCGCGAGTTGGGGCCGCCCACCGCCATCACGATGAATTCGGCGTCCTCGAACAGGAGCTTGTTGCCGACCGGCGGCTTCAGCAGGTGCCTGTTCTGATCGATCCACGTGCGCAGGTCGAAAGGCGGCATGATGTGCATGACCGCATTATAGCGAGCGCGGGAAACTTCGGCGCCCGCGAGCCTGTCGATAGTGATACGGAGGTGCTCATGCGGCCAGCCATACACGCCGCCCTTTGGTTGACCGTCGCCGCCGGCCTGGCCGCGCAGGCGGATCCGGCTCGCGGTCCGGCTGCGAACCCGCCTTCCGCACCGACCGGCAAGCCGCGGGCGGCAGTCTGGAAGGACCGGCGCGTGGATTTTTTCTACGTGGGCCGCACGTCGCGCTACTCGTGCGACGGACTGCGCGACAAGGTGCGCGCCATGCTCATCGATCTCGGTGCGCGGCGCGATCTGTCGGTGGTTGCGGTCGGCTGCGCAGATTACGATCGCGGCTCGGCGAGACCCCGGGGCTCGAGGCTCAAGATCGTGTTTTCCTCGCCTGCACTGCCCGAAGGCCACGAAAAGCCGCAGCGTGACGGCGACCTGGCGGCGGTCGATGCTCGTTTCCAGCGGTTCAGCATCGCGAGCGACGCATTCCGCAACATGGGTATCGGTGACTGCGAGCTGGTCCAGCAGTTTGCGCAACAGCTTCTGCCGAAGCTCGCGGTTCGCGCCGTGCACGAGGATATCGTCTGCGTTCCGTATCAACCGGACGGGAGCCGATTCCTGGTGCGCGGCGAGGTTCTGAAGGCGTTGCCGGCCGAGGAGGACCGCGCGCTCGAGTATCCGGGCCGCTGAACCGGGGCCGCTGAACGCCGCCGAACCCGGCGCGCGCCGGGTCACCCGCCGGGGGTCAGTCCGGCCGATGTGCACGCGACGTGGGCGGGGGTCGCATCCCGCACGTCCAGGCGCAGCGCGGTGAGCGTGCCGCCCCAGACGCAACCGGTATCGAGCCCCACCACGTCCGCGTTTTGGAAATATCCCAGCGTCGACCAGTGGCCGAAAACCACGCGCACCCCGCGCCACGGCGCGTTCGCCGCCTCGAACCAAGGAATCAGCGCCGGGCGATGCGCTTTTCTGGGAGACCCTTTGGCGTCGAGCTCCAGCCGCCCTGCGGCGTCGACGTAGCGCAGCCGGGTGAAGCAATTCACGATGTAGCGCAAGCGCTCGGCGCCCTCGAGCGCCTCGTTCCACCGGTCGGGCTGATCGCCGTACATTTGCTTGAAGAGCTTGGAAGGATCCCGGCGCAGTGCCTGTTCGAATTCGCGCGCGCAGCGTCGCGCCGTGGGCATGTCCCATTGGGGCGAGAGGCCGGCATGCACCAGGCATAGATTGAGGGACGGGTCCTCGACGCACAGCGGCCGCTCAACGAGCCATTGGATCAAGCCGTCGCGATCGGGGGCGCTCAGGATCGCATCGAGGGTATCGTCGCGTTTCTTGCGACCGTGGCCATGGGCGATGGCAAGCAGGTGCAGGTCGTGATTGCCCAGGGTCACGCAAGCACCGGCGCCGAGTGCGCGCACGCGGCGCAGGACCTCGAGCGAGGCGGGGCCGCGATTCACCAGGTCACCCACGAACCAGAGGCGGTCACGGTCCGGAGAGTAATGTAGCGCCTGGAGCAATTGGCCGAGCTCGGCGTCGCAGCCTTGCACGTCGCCGATTGCGTAGAGCGCCATCGCAAGATCACCAGACCAGCGCGCGGCCTAGGAGCATGTCGGACTTGCCGCAAGGCGCTCGAGCGCCACAGGGCAGCCGGCAAAAGCCACGCCTTTTGCCGGCGGCGATGACGCCGCACTCCGAAAAAGCGCCGCAGGCGACTTTTTCCAATGCATTAGTGAAGTACCCCGGGCATCGCCAGCCGGAACGGCGCGATGGGGGCATCGAATTGATGGCCGTTGTCGGTGACCATCTGGTAGCTTCCCTGCATGGTGCCGACCGGGGTCTCTATGACGGCGCCGCTCGAGTAACGAAAGCCCTGGCCGGGTTTCAGATAGGGCTGCTCGCCCACGACTCCGTCGCCGCGGGTCTCCTTTACGTTGCCGTTCGCATCGGTGATGATCCAGTGGCGCGTGAGGAGCCGCGCGGGCACTTCGCCTTCGTTGCGAATCGTGATCGTATAGGAGAATACGAAGCGCTTGTCGCGCGGATCGGATTGCTCCTCGATGTAGGAGGTCTCCACCTCGACGCTGATGCGGTGCTTGCCGGGCTCGAGGGTCATCGGCTCAGCTCAGGCGCACCGCGAGGACGTCGCAGTGAGCGGCATGTAAAACCGTGTCCTCGGTGAAATTGACGAGGATCGCGAGGCCATGCCGCTCGCGGCTTCCGACCACGATGAGGTCCGCCTTCTCCTCGTTGGCCACGCGCAGAATTTCCGCCTTGGTATTGCCCATCTCCACACGCCCACGCACGTTCGGGACGCCGGAGCGTGCGATGAGCTCCCCGATCCGGACGTTCGAGCGCTCGGCCAGCTCTTGCTCGATGGCCATCGAAGGCATCAGGGTTTCGCCCATGGGTTCGACCGGCGCGTAATCCACGACGTGGAGCAGGACGAGAGCGGCATTCGAGTACGATGCCAGTCTCAAGCCGGCGTCGAACACTGTCTCGCTGCCCTCCGACAGATCCAGCAGCACCAGCACTTTTTCGTAATGCGCCATTCGACAGCCAGTATAACGGAGTGCGCGGCCAATCAACCGCTTTGTGTCAGGCAGCCTCGGCGTTTTGACAATAGCGCGCCGCGAGCCTTCCGAATTCCGAAGGCTCGAGCGTTTCGGGCCGACGCTCCGGATCGATGCCGCAAGACTCGAAGTCCGCGTCGACGAGAAAGCTCTTCAATCCGTTGCGCAGCGTCTTGCGGCGATGGGAGAAGGCCGCGGTCACCAAGGCCTTGAGGGCCGCATCGCTGCCGATCGCAAACCGCGGCCGCGCGGTGGGACGCAAGCGCACCATCGCCGACCGGACTTTGGGCGGCGGTCTGAAGGCGCCGGGCCCGACATCGAACAGGCGTTCGACCACGGCGTAGGCGCCGAGCATCACCGTCAGGCGTCCGTACTGCTTGCCTCCGGATGCGGCCGCCATGCGGTCCACCACCTCCTTCTGGAGCATGAAGTGCATGTCGGAGATGGCGGAGCGCTGGGCGAGCAGATGAAAAAGCACGGGAGTGGAAATGTTGTAGGGCAGATTACCGACGACCCGCAGAGGAGGTCCGCGGCCTCGCAGGCTTTCGAAATCGGTGCCGAGCACATCCTCGGCGTGCACGCGCAGGCGGCCATGCCCGCGGGGATCGGCAGCGAGCGCCTGCGCGAGGTCGCGGTCGATCTCGATCACATCCAGCGTCTTCGCGCGTTCCAGCAAACCCCACGTCAGTGCGCCGCGGCCCGGTCCTATCTCCAGGATGCGCTCGCCCGCCGCCGGCGCGACCGAATCGATGATGCGGCGAATCACCGCGGGGTCGTGCAGAAAATGCTGTCCGAATCGCTTACGGACTGCCACTGCCCGCACCCGTCAGATCGACCGCC
Source organism: Steroidobacteraceae bacterium (assembly GCA_036272515.1). Classification (GTDB taxonomy): domain Bacteria; phylum Pseudomonadota; class Gammaproteobacteria; order Steroidobacterales; family Steroidobacteraceae; genus Bog-1198. The sequence goes on from DATAYO010000052.1 coordinate 12,264, forward strand.
AAGGCAAGAGCGGCGCGCAAGCTACCGGCGTCCGCCTTGCCGGTGCGGGCCAGCGACAGCGCCGTGCCGTGATCCACGCTGGTGCGAAGAATCGGCAATCCGAGCGTGACGTTGACCGCGTTGCCGAAGCCCGCGTGTTTGATGACCGGCAGGCCCTGATCGTGGTACATGGCCACGATCACGTCGACCGAGCTCAAGAATTGGGGGGCAAAGGCGGTGTCCGCGGGAATCGGCCCGCGCACGTCGAGTCCCTCCAGGCGCAGCCGTCCGATCACCGGCTCGATCACATCGATCTCCTCGCGTCCCAGGTGTCCGGATTCTCCGGCATGCGGATTCAGGCCGAGGATGCCGATGCGCGGAGCGGCGAGCGCGAAATGCCGCTCGAGATCGGTGGCGACGATCCTCACGGTGGCGAGCAGCCGCTCCGGCGTGATCGCCTTCGGCACCTCGGCCAGGGGCAGGTGCGTGGTCACGAGGGCGACCCGGAGCGTGCCCGTCTGCAGCATCATGACCGGCAACGCGGCGCGGCTACGTTCGGCCAAAAACTCGGTATGTCCGGTGAAGGCGAACCCGGCATCCATCAAGGTGCTCTTCTGCACCGGACCCGTGACCATGGCGGCGAACTCGCCGTTCAGGCAGCCGTCGCACGCGCGCGCGAGCATGTCGATGACGTAGGATGCGTTGCCCGGATCGAGCACACCCGGCCGGACCTGGTGCGCGAGCGGTACGTGCAGCACCTTGAGCATGCCTGCGCGATGAGCGGCTGGGGGGTCGGCGGGGTCGTAGGCCCGCAGGTGCAGCGGCAGGCCGAGCGCCGCGGCGGTAGAGGACAGGAGCGATGCGTCGGCGGCGACCACGAGATCCGCGCGCCAATCACTTTGCGCAAGGACCACGCAGGCGTCCGGTCCGATGCCGGCCGGCTCTCCCGATGTAACGACGATGCGGGGTAGGTACAGAGGTCCCTACATCTTGATTTCTACGAAAGCTTCGTCGCGAAGCCGGCGCAGCCACAGTTCCGTCTCTTCGTCCGCCTTGCTCTCGCGGATCGCCGCGAAGGCCTTCTGGCGGCGCACGTCATCGGTGCTGTCGTAGGTGCGGGTGCCGAGCATCTGCACGATGTGCCAGCCGTAGCGCGTCTTGAACGGCTGGCTGATCTCGTTCGGCTTCAAGTCGGCGATCGCCTTGTCGAATTCGGGCACGAACGTGCTGGGGCCCGCCCAGCCGAGATCGCCGCCATCCGGTGCCGATCCCGGGTCTTCGGAAGTCGCCGCCGCAATGCCCGCAAAATCCTCGCCGTTCAGGATTCGTTGCCTGAGCTTGGCGAGCTTCTCGCGCACCGTCGCGTCGTCGTCGAGCTCGTTGGGCTTCATCAGAATATGGCGCACGTGGATCTGGTTCACGATGACCTTGGCCTGGCCGCTGCGCCGATCGTTGAGCTTGACGATGTTGTAGCCGCTCGGCGTACGCACCGGTTCGCTGATCTCGCCGGGCTTCATCTTGGTGACGAGATCGAGAATGAATTGCGGCAGCTGCGAGCCCTTGCGCCAGCCGAGCTGGCCGCCGTCGAGCGCCGTCTGGGCGTTCGAATTGGCGATCGCGAGCTGGCCGAAATCCTCGCCCTTGGTCGCGCGCGCGGCGATGTCCTTCGCTTTCTTGGTGATCTCGTCGAACTGCTGCGGCGTGGCCGCCTGCGGCAGGGAGAGCAGGATGTGCGAAATGTTGAATTCGTCGTTCGCCGCGGCCGAGGCCTCGCGCGCCAGGTACTGTTCGAGCTCGTGCGGCGACACATTGATGTGAGCGATCACGTCACGCTGCCGCAGCGTGCTCAAGGTCAGCTCCTTGCGCATGCTCTCCCGGTACTGCTTGTAATCGACGCCTTGCGCGGCAAGCGCGGTCGGCAGCTGATCGAACGGGATCTTGTTGCGCTGGGCGATTTCCTGCAATGCACCGTTCAGCTGCTCATCGGAGATGGTCAAGCCGACGTGCTTCGCGCGCTGGGATTCGATCTCCTGGATGACCAGTCGCTCGAGCACCTGTTGCCTGAGCACGCTCTCCGGCGGCAGCTCGACCTTCTCCTCCTGGAGCCGCTTGGTCACGGAAGCCATCTGGTCATCGAGCTCGCTCTTCAGCACGATGCCGTCGTTCACGACCGCCGCGATGCGGTCGAGAAGCTCGCCATGCACACCGATGTCGCGGGTCTGTGCGCCGGCCGGCGAAACCGCCAGCAACGCCGTGATGAAAAGTCCACATAAAGCCGCAAGATATCGCATAAGTCTCCGGAGTGGCCCGCTGGTCAGCTCACCGGGCGTCTTCTGGCGCGTTGGGGTCGCGGGTCGAATAGCCGCTGATCTCCTTCGAAAGGAACGCGTCCGACCGTTTTCCGACCGAGCTCAAGCCCGTCAGTTCCAATTGTAATGCAATCGAGGTGTCGAGTCCCCCGGTACGATTGGTCAAGTAGCGCCTTTGCAACACCTGGATGCGCCAGCAGCAGCTCTTGTACTCCACCCCGGCAAGCTGCTCGATGACCTGGCGGTCCTGGATGGAATAGACGTACCGCCCGACCGTGTTCCAGTGGCCGGCGATGGGCCACGCGAAGGACACGTCATATTGCTTCAGGATGTCCTGCTGGAAGCGATAGCCGACGTTCACCACCTTGTTGGAATCCGGATGGTACTGGATCAGGACCTCGGACTTGTCGGTCTGCGAGGTGTACGGATTCCACTGGTAGTCGAGGTTCACGCTCCAGTTTTTGTAGGCGTTCACCGCGACCTCGGCGACCACGTCAGAGGCGTGAAAGGGCCGGAACGTCTGCCCCGGTACGGTGGCGAGCGTCTGGCCCGGGAGCGTCGGCAGATTCTGGTACGGCAGGATCACCTGGCCGGTTTGCCCCGGTACGGTGGCGAGCGTCTGGCCCGGGAGCGTCTGGGTGATCTCGTCGGGCAGGAACACCCGGGGAATCGAGAAATAGCGGATCTGGCCGAGCGTCGCGGACAGGTATTGGGTGCCGGTGGACTCGCTGAACAGTCGCGTGGTCAGTCCCATGGCGAGCTGATTGGCATCGCCGATGCGGTCATCGCCGACATACCGGTTGGTCCGGAACAGCTCGACCAGGTTGAGATCCGGCAGGCCCGTATCGAAGATCGGCAGCTCGTTCTGGTTGCGAAAGGGGACGTAGCTGTACAGCAGGCGCGGCTCGAGAGTCTCGGTGCGCTGGCCCTGAGAGCCCGAGTCGCGCTCGAAGATCAGACCGGTGTCGAGGCTGCCGTAAGGCAGGGTGCGGGTCGGGGTGCTCGGATCGCCGACGGCCGTATTCTGCAGGTCGTACTGGGTGTAGTGGTACCCGACCGCCGGCTCGAAGAAATACCCCGGGCCGCGCGCCGACCAGCGCAGCTCCGGGGAGAGATCCGCGCGCACGCCGGTCGGTCCGACCTCGCGCAGGAAATTCGTGACCTCGCTCGAGAGGGCGAACTCGAATTGACCGGCGAGCGGGAACAGACCGTAGGCCTCGACCCGCGGCACGCGCGAATAGGGCCGATCGCCGGCCTCGAGCGCGGTGTCTATGGTCTGGAAGTTCTGCGCCTGCGCCCGGATCCGCCAGACATCGTCGTAATACAGGAACTCCGCGCGCCGCTCGAGGAAGGTGACGCTGGTCTGATCCGCGCCGACCGCGAAATCGCTGAAGTAATTGCTGTCGCTGACGCTTGCAATGTCGGTGTCGAAACGCAGTCCCGGCGCCAGATTGGTCGTGTCGGTGATGTGCAGGAAGGCGCGGTTGCTATGGTCGGCGACCGCATCGTCGGGCAGGAAGTTCTCCTCGACCTGCCCGTGAGAGTCGGCGGTCAGGAAGCGGAACTCTCCGCCGAGCTGCACGCCGCGCCGCGACAGAACGCCGGGTGTGAGGGTGGCATCGTAATTGGGCGCCAGATTGAAGTAATACGGGACGTCCAGCTGATAGCCGTTGGTCCCGGAGTGTCCGAAGCTCGGAAACAACAGTCCGCTCTGCCGCTGATCGCCCAGCGGAAACGCGATGTAGGGCGTGTAGAAAACGGGCACGTCCTTGAAGCGCATGGTCACCTTGTGTGCGATTCCCTGTTGGGCGTCGGTATCGAGCTTGATCGAGGAGGCCTGCATCATCCAGTCCTCGTTGCCCACCGGACAGGTCGTGTAACGCACCTTCTCGAGGTGCACGATGCCGTTGGGACGGACGTCCATCTCCCTGGCGACGCCGCGCCCGTTGCGGTCGAAGATATGAAAATGCGCCTGGTCGAAACTGGCCCCTCCGAGGACGTCGTAGGCCCCGGAATCGCTGGTCACGCCGAGCCGCGGATCCTCGAAGTCCACCGATCCCTTGACGGTCACCTTGCCGGTCTTCTGATCGTAGGTGACCCGATCCGCCGAGATGGTGCGCAGGTTCTGGCGGATCTGCACATGCCCGGTGAGCACCACGAATCCGTTGGCGTCGACCGATGCACCGTCGCTCTCGGTCCGAATGCGATGATCGCCCTCGGCGATGCCCGTTTCGACGGCCGGATGCTTGCGCTTGGCAGGTGCCGGACACATATCGGCGGCGCGAGCGGGCGCAGCCGCCAGCACGCAGCACGCCGCAGCCAGGACGGCCATCGGCGCGGCCCGATGAGAAGCTATGGGCAAAGTTCGATCGCCTTAGTCGGTATACTTGCGACGTCGCATATTGCGGTGCTGCGAATGGTCAAGCATGGGTGTATCGGATGCAAGCGATTCCCGGCTGGCGCTGCTCGCGCGCTGGGTCACCGAGGATCTTGGATTCACCGGCGGGCGGGTCGAGCCGGCCTCCGCCGATGCGAGCTTTCGCCGCTATTTTCGGCTCACGCGCGGAGCGGACTCCTACATCGTGATGGATGCGCCGCCGGAAAAGGAGTCGCTCGAGCCCTTCGTCGGCGTGGCGCGCTCGCTCTTGAGCATGGGATTGAACGTGCCGGTGGTTCTGGCCTGCGACATGCGGCAGGGACTGTTGCTGCTGTCGGATCTCGGAACGCGTCAGTACCTGGACCAGCTCGCCGCGCACCGCGACGTCGACCGCCTCTATGGCGATGCGCTGGCGGCTCTGATCAAGATGCAGACACGCGGGGCGGAAGCCGCGCGCCGCTTGCCGCCCTATGATCGCGCTTTGCTCCATCGCGAAATGGAGCTGATGCCGGAGTGGTTTCTGGGGCGGCATCTCGAGGCTCCCTCGGACGCGCGTACGCGTGCGATGCTCGACCGATTGTTCGAGTTTCTGGCGCAGAGCGCGCTCGCGCAGCCGTCGGCGTTCGTGCATCGCGATTATCACTCCCGCAATCTGCTCGTGACCGATGAGGCCAATCCCGGCATCCTGGATTTTCAGGACGCGGTGCAGGGGGCGGTGACCTATGATGCCGTGTCGCTGCTCAAGGACTGCTACATCGAATGGCCTTCCGCCCGGGTGCACGGCTGGCTGCTCGAGTACCGGCGCGGTCTGATCGATGCCGGCTTCGAACTGTCGGCGGGGGAGAGCGAATTCATCCGCTGGTTCGATCTTCTGGGGCTGCAACGCCACGTCAAGGTGCTCGGGATTTTTGCACGCCTCTTTTACCGCGACGGCAAGCCGGGATACCTCAAGGACTTGCCGCGCGTGCTTGCCTACACGCGTGAAACGGCCGCGCTCTACCCGGAGACGGCCGAGTTTGCCGACTACATTCGCACCCATGTCGACGGCAGATTCTCCGCCGCTCAGGCGCGCGCGATGAAAAGCGCGCAGCGCGGCGCGCAGGCCGCAGGTACCGGCGGCTCGTGAGCGCCGAGCCTCCGCAAGCCGCAATGATCCTGGCGGCCGGGCGTGGCGAGCGCATGCGTCCGCTGACGGACCGGATACCCAAGCCTCTGGTACCGGTGCATGGCAAGCCGTTGATCGAGTACCACCTCGAACGGCTCGCCCAGGCCGGTATCGAGCGCATCGTCATCAATCTCGCCTGGCTCGGGACCCTGATTCGCGAAGCCTTGGGAAGCGGCTCGCGTTACGGGCTGCGCATTCAGTACAGCGAGGAGGCGCCGCAGGCGCTCGAGACGGGCGGCGGCATCTTCCGGGCACTGCCGCTCCTCGGACCCGGGGCTTTCATGGTCGTGAACGGCGATATATTCACCGATTATCCGTTCGCGCGGGCCGCACTCCCGGAGGGCCGCGATGCCCACCTGGTCCTGGTGCCCAACCCGCCGCAGCATCCCCGCGGGGATTTCGGCCTGGAGCGCGGCCTGGCGTTGCCGGGCGCGGCGGTCCGGTACACCTTCGCCGGCATCGCCGTGTACCGTCGGGAGTTTTTTGCAGATTGCACCGACGGGGCGTTTCCGCTGAAACCTCTGCTGGTGCGTGCGATGGCGGCGGGACGCTGCTCGGCGGAGCTGCATCGCGGCGAATGGCAGGACGTAGGATCGATCGAGCGGCTCGAGGCCTTGAATCGCGCCCGACCTGCGAATTGACGCAGGCGGCTTCTGCGAATTGCGCCGTGCATCACATTAGCCCGACCGTGCTGCCGGAGCCCGCCGCCGGAATTGCGCGCTGCTACCCGTCTCCGAGCCGTTTTCCCCCCTAGAATCCTGCAGTGGATCCCTGAATCCGGATCCGGGGCGGAAGGTATTTTCGATGCATGGGTTTCCACAATGATCGCGCTACGGGCACTCGGCGACGCGGACGCCAGGACGTTCAAGGAATATGCCCTGGAGCTCGAACAGGTGCTCGACCACATCGCCGAGGCGGTGCTCGTCAAGGACTTGAATGCGGTCGTCATGTACTGGAACCAGGAGGCCGCGGCGCTCTACGGGTTCTCGGCCGCCGAGGCGGTAGGAAAGCCGCTCCGTGAGCTGCATGCCGCGGAGCTATCCGAGGCGGATTACGCCAAGCTTCTGGAGCGCGTGCGCTCCGGAGTTCAGACATCGGGCATTGCCGAGCGCCGCAAGAAGAACGGCGAGATCGTGCGCGTCGCGATCAAGACGACGCCGTTGTTCGGCCCCGATCGCACTCTCGTCGGCGAGATCACCGTGGCACGCGACGTGACGGCCTTGCATCGGCAGGAAGAGGCGCTGCGCGCGGCGCAGGCCACCTTGCAGGATCGGCTGGTGGCGCTGCGCGACGCGAACCGCAGTCTGGCGCGCGAAGTCGCCGCGCGCCGCAAGAGCGACCTCGCGATTCGCCGCAACAACCGGGAGCTGGTGGCGACCGTTCAGCAACTGGAGGCATTTCACCGCGACGGTCAGGTGCTGTCGCGCATGGCGGAGCTGTTGCAGGCCTGCGCGCACCGGGCCGAGGCGTACGAGATCGTGCGCGAGACCGGACTGCAGCTGTTTCCGCAGTCCTCGGGTTCGCTGTTCATCTATCGGGAATCACGCGATGTGCTCGAGCATGCAGCGAGCTGGGGCGAGGGACCGCCCCCCGAAAAGACCCTGGCGCCCGACGAATGTTGGGGGCTGCGCCTGGGGAATGCCCATTTCGTTTCGCCCAGCGGCTCGATCCGCTGCCGTCATGCGCACGAGGGCCGGCGCAGCTACGCCTGCGTGCCGTTTCACGGCCAGGGCCAGATTCTCGGCCTGTTCCACATTGCCGTGGACGTGGACCCGGGCAGCCGGCGGCCGGTGCGCGACACCGAGCAGCGTCTCCAGGCGATGACCGACCGGGTGGGCCCGGCGCTCGCCAATTTGAAGCTGCGCGATGCGATGCGGGAAATGGCGCTGCGGGACGGCTTGACCGGCCTGTACAACCGCCGTTACCTCGATGACGTGCTCAATCGCGAGATCCATCGCGCGGAACGCAGCGGCAAGCCGCTGTCCGTGATCATGATCGATATCGACAATTTCAAGCAGTTCAACGACCGCCACGGCCACGATGCCGGGGACTTCGTGCTGAGCGCGCTGGCGCGGGCCATTACCCGCAGCATCCGGCCCTCGGACCTGGCCTGCCGCTACGGCGGCGAGGAGTTCGCGGTCGTGTTGCCGGAGTCCGGCCTCGATGTCGCCGCTCAACGCGCCGAGGAGATGCGCCTCGCGATCCGCAACACGAATCTCACGCATCTCGGCCAGAGGCTGGCGGCACCGTCGGCATCGTTTGGCATCGCCCTTTATCCCGGGCACGGTACCAGCACCCAGGACCTCTTGAAGGCGGCGGATCGCGCGCTGTACCGGGCCAAGGGCGAAGGTCGCGACTGCGTGCACGCGGGGCACGGAGTCCCGGACGCACACCCCGCCGCGCAAGGGTCTAGCTAGCGGCCCACCGCAGGGTGGATCGGGGCCGGGCCGGCGGCCGCCTGGGTTACAATGCCCCATGGCCGAATTCAAAGGCATCCCGATCGTGGAGCCAGCCCCCGATGAGCTGGCCCGTGCGCCGCGCAGCGGCGAAAAATATCTGACGCCTCAAGGGTTTACCGCGATCAAGGACGGTATCAAGCCGGCCGCCGGGGGCGTTCCGGCGGGCGGACGCAAGCCCTCCTGGTTGCGTGCGCCGATGGCGGGCGGCGCTGCCTTCGGGGCGGTCAAGCAAATCGTGCGCGACCACCGCTTAAGCACCGTCTGTGAAGAGGCGAAATGCCCGAACATCGGCGAGTGCTGGAACGCCGGCACCGCCACCATCATGCTGATGGGCGCCGTGTGCACGCGGGCCTGCCGGTTCTGCGCGGTCGACACGGGCAACCCGCGCGGCTGGCTCGATCCCGAGGAACCGCAGAACGTCGCCCGCTCGGTCGAGCTGATGCGCCTCCGATACGTGGTGCTCACCTCGGTCGATCGAGATGATCTGCCCGACGGCGGAGCGGCGCATTACGCGGCTGCAGTGCGAGCCATCAAGGCGCGCAATCCGCAAACGGCGGTCGAGGCTCTGACCCCCGATTTCGCCGGTGTCCTCGAGCACGTCCGCAGGGTCGTCGAATCGGGGCTGGATGTGTTTGCCCAGAACGTCGAGACCGTGGAGCGCCTGACCCATCCGGTGCGCGATCCGCGCGCCGGCTACCGGCAGACCCTCGAGGTTCTGGCCGAGGCCAAAGCCCATCGGCCGGAGGTTCTCACCAAGACCAGCCTGATGCTGGGGCTCGGGGAGAGCGATGCAGAAATCCGCCGGACCATGACCGATCTGCGCGCGGCGTCCGTGGATCTTCTCACGCTCGGACAGTACCTGCGTCCGACTGCGAATCACCTGGCGGTCGAGCGTTACGTGAGGCCGGAGGAGTTCGCCGAGTACCGGGCGTGGGCGCTCGATCTCGGCTTTCTGGAGTGCGTTTCGGGTCCGCTGGTGCGCTCGAGCTATCGGGCCGAGCAGGCGCTCGCGCGCAATAACGCGGGGCTCGACAACGGTCAGGCGCGCCGCGCCGCGCAGCCGGGCCGCTCGCCATGAGCGAGACGCCGCTGATCCGCCATCTCGGGCTCGTACCTTACGAGCCGACCTGGCGCGCCATGCAACGCTTCACCGACGAGCGCGACGCCACCTCACGCGACGAGATATGGTTTCTGGAGCATCCGCCGGTTTTCACGCTCGGCCTCAATGCCAGGCGCGAGCATCTGAGGCAAACCGGCGATATTCCCGTGGTGCAGATCGACCGCGGCGGCCAGGTCACTTACCACGGACCGGGGCAGCTCGTGATTTATCCGCTTCTCGATCTCAAGCGCCGCTCGCTCGGCGTGCGCGAGCTGGTCGTGGCCCTGGAGAACTCGGTCATCGATTACGCACGCGAGCTCGGCATCGCGGCGCGCGGGTCGCGGGAGGCGCCCGGCGTGTACGTCGGCGACGCGAAGCTTGCGAGCATCGGACTGCGTGTCCGGCGCGGCTCGAGCTATCACGGCATGGCGTTCAACGTATGCCTGGATCCCGAGCCGTTCCGGCGCATCGACGTGTGCGGCCATCCGGGACTCGCGGTCACGCGCCTGGCCGATCTCTGCGGGGTTCGCGCCGTGGACGCCGCCGCCGCCGGGCTAATACCGCACCTGTTGCGGCGTCTCGAGAACGATGCGGCCGGGCGTTGCACCGCGGAGGGCGCGGCTCAGAGCGCCATCAACACCAGTTTGCAGGCCGTCAGCTCGCGATAGATGGCGTCGAGCTGGTCGCGGCCGGTCGCGACGATGGTATAGGTGACCGCGAGAAAATTGCCGTCGCCGCTGGTTCGTACCCGGATCCTGTCGTCGGGCAGGGTGCCCGCGTGGCGCTCGATGATCTCGCGGGTGACGGCTCGAAAATCGCCGTCGGTACGGCCCATCACCTTGATGGGGAACTCCGCGGGAAACATCTCCGGCTTCACCGAGCTCATAGCGCGGGGGTTCTCGCGAGTTCCCGGATGTAGTCCAGAAAAGCCTTGTGCGTGCTCCGGAACAACGGTCCGGGTTTGCCGTCACCCACCGGGCTGCCGTCAAGGCGGGTCACGGGAAGGAGGCCGCGGGTGGAAAACGCCAGCCAGATCTCGCTCGCGGCGCGCAGCTCGATTTCCGTGACGCGGACGCTGCGGTTCACGATGCCCACCCGCGTGGCCATCTCGCCGACCACGTCGCGCGTGATGCCGGGGAGGATCCGCTGCCCGTTGGGAGGTGTATGGATCTCACCGCGCGAGATGACGTGCACCGTGGTGGAGGACCCCTCGGTAAGCTCGCCGCGTTCGAGCAGGATGGTCTCGAAGGCGCCCACATCGACGGCGAGTCTTTTGAGCAGCACGTTGGCGAGCAACGCCGTGGATTTGATGTCGCGCCGCGCCCACCGGGTGTCGGCAGCGGTGATGGCGGCGACACCATCCTCCAGCAATGCCGGATCGATCGCCTCCAGGCGGTTCGCATAGCCGAAGATCGTGGGCGCGAGCCCGGCGGGCCAGGAATGGTTGCGGCCGAGCTCGGCTCCGCGGGACACCTGTAGATAAAGGTACTGATCGCCGCCGCCGTTGCGCGTCACGAGCTCGCGGCAGATCTCGCCCCATTCGGTGTGCGTCATGGGCGCCGCCATGCGAATGCCGGAGAGGCTGCGCTGCAAGCGGTCGAGATGCTCGCGCAGCCGAAACGGCCGGCCGGCGTAGACGGGAATCACCTCATAGACCGCATCGGCGAACAAAAAGGCGCGATCCAGCGGCGACACCCGCGCCTCCTCGAGCGGAAGATATTCGCCGTTCAAATGACAGATCGGTAGCGGCATACCGGGAGCTTACGCGAACCACAGGCGAATGGTGTCGATCAGGCGTCGCCACCAGCCGCCTTGCGCCACATCGGCGAGCGGGTGCAACGGTACCGTCGCCAAACTCTGCCCTCCGGCCATCACATGCAGGACGCCGATGTTGGCGCTGCGCGCGATCGGGGCGATCAGCCGGGGCTGCACCTCGACCGTGGTCTTGATGTCGCCCGAGGTGCTGCGGGGCAGGGTGATGTACACATCCTCGCTCACGCCCACGTCGAACGGCGTGGCCGCGGCCTTCCAGACCGGCGCGGAAGCGAGCTTGGCGCCGCCCTTGGCCACGAGCTTGGTGTCGTAGAAGGCGAATGCATAATTGATCAGCGCTGCGCTCGCATCCTCGCGGCCCTTGAAGGTCTTCGAGCCGAGCACCACCGACACCACGCGCATGCCGTCGCGCAGCGCGGAGGTGACCAGGCAGAAGCCGGCCTCATCCGTGTGGCCGGTCTTCAAGCCGTCGATGCTCGGATCGCGGCCGAGGAGGCCGTTGCGGTTCTGCTGCTTGATGCCGTTGTATTCGAATTCACGCACCGAGAAGTACCTGTAGTACTGCGGAAAGTCCCGGATCAGGGCGATCGCAAGCAGCGACAGGTCGTGCGCGGTGGTGTAGTGGTCGGGCACGGGCAGTCCCGAGCTGTTCACGAAATGCGTGCCGGTCATGCCGAGACGCTTGGCGTTCGCGTTCATGATCTGCGCGAAGGTTTCCTCGGTTCCCGCGATCCGCTCCGCCAGCGCGATCGTCGCATCGTTGCCCGATTGAACCACCATCCCCAGGATCAGCAGCTCGACCGACACCGGCTTGCCGAGCTCGATGAACGTGCGCGAGCCCTCCGAGCGCCAGGCGTGCTCGCTCACCACCACCTGGTCTTGCAGCTTGAGCTTGCCGGCCGCGAGCTCCTGAAAGACGATGTAGGCCGTCATCAGCTTGGTGAGGCTGGCGGGCTCCATGCGCGCATCGGGATCGAGTGCGGCGAGGGTCTTGCCGGTATGGTAATCGACGACCAGGTAGGCGCGGGCATTGACCGTCGGCGGCGTCGGAATCGGGATGTCGGCGCCGCGCGAGATCGGTGATACGGCGGTGAGGACCAGCAGAGCACAGAGGGAACGAATGGCAAACGAAGCACGAAGCATGATGAGCGGATACCTTGAGTAGTGATGAGTGAATGAATCGGTCGCAGAATTTTCCCGATCAGTCGGGCGCCAGGTGCGCATCGCGGACCCCCACCCGCTCCAGTGCAGCGACCACACGGTCGAACTCGGGCACGTTCGGAACGGGACCGATACGCACGCGATACATGCGGCGGCCCGCGATCACATCGGTGCGCACGAAGACCTTGCCGTACCGGCCGTCCTTGAGCTTCTTCGCCAGGCGTTCCGCGTTCGCCGGATCGGCGAAGGCGCCCGCCTGCACGAACAGCGCGGTCACGGGGGCGGAAGTGACGGGCGCGGGGGCGATGACGATGGCCGGTGCGCTTCCCCGGTCCGCCACGGTTGTCGGCGCGGCCGCGGCAGCCGCCGATGTCGGGCTCGGCGCCGAGGCCGTGATCAGCGCCGGCGGCTGGGCGGACGGCGGAGGCGGCAAACCATCCTGGGAGCTCGGCCCGATGGTGCGGACCTCGACCATGGCCGTGCCATTGCGGAGCATGTCGAGCTTTGCGGCGGCGGTGTAGGACAGGTCGATGATGCGGTTGCCGACGAAGGGGCCGCGGTCGTTGATTCGAACCACGACGCTGCGGCCGTTCTGCAGGTTGGTGACGCGCGCGTAGCACGGCAGCGGCAGCGTCTTGTGCGCGGCAGTCATGCCGTACATGTCGTACGGCTCTCCCGTGGAGGTGCTGACCTTGTGAAAACCCGGCCCGTACCAGGAGGCGACGCCGCGCTCGACGTAATCGGCGCTGGTCGACAGGACGTAGTAGCGCTTGCCGAAGACCTCATAGAACGGCGGATTGCCGCGCATCGAGCGCGGCTCGTAGCGCGGTATCGCGTCGGGAACGGTCTGGGGCAGCGGCGGCGAGGGCAGCACGGTCGAGGGCGGCCCCGCGGGCGGAGTGGGACCGGGAGAAGGAGCCTGCCGCGTGCCGACGCAACCGCCGAGGAACACCGTCATCGCGGCCGCGAGCGGGATCGACTGCCGAGGCGCGGCCCTCACGGCTGAGCGCCCGGCACCGATTGTGCGCCGGGCGTCGGCGGTGTGCCCGTTGCCCTCTGTGCGCTCGGCGGGGGCGGGGCGGGCGCCGCCGCCGCTTCGTCGGGGCGCGGCGTGTCGGTCATCAGCACCTGCCGCTTGACGGCCGCGGCGAGCTCGTACACGGCCATGGCGTACAGGGCGCTGTGGTTGTAGCGGGTGATCGCGAAGAAATTGTTGTAGCCCACGCGCCAGTGCAGGCCGTCCGGCTCGTCCACCGCGATCAGGATCGCGGGAGCATCGGCGGGCATGGAGCTGTCGAAGCTCACTCCCTTGGCCCGGAGAGAACCGACGGTCTCCTCGAGCGCGAGCGTGCGGCCGTCGAGGTCGGCCGCCTTGGCAGGATCCACGGTCGCTTCGGCGAGCACCGGCTCGCCTTCGTTCCAGCCGTGCTCGCGCAGATAATTTCCGACGCTGGCGCAGACATCCGGCCAGTCGGTCCAAAGATCGATGCGGCCGTCGTCGGACGCATCGACCGCGAAGCGCCGATAGTTCGACGGCATGAATTGCGGCGCTCCCATCGCTCCGGCATAGGAGCCCTTGATGGTCTTGGGGTTCATGCCGAAGTCGCGCGTCAGCAGCAGAAACTGTTCGAGCTCGTCGCGAAAGAACTTGGCGCGCGGCGGGTAATCGAAGGCGAGTGTCGCGAGCGCATCGAGTACCCGGTAGGAGCCGGTGAGACGGCCGTAGTAGGTCTCGACGCCGAGGATGGCGGCGATGTACTCCGGAGGGACCCCCGAGCGTATGCTCGCCCGGTCCAGGTCCTGGCGATGCGCCAGCCAGAACTCGGTTCCCTCGCGGATGCGCCGGTCGTTCAGGAAAATCGGCCGATATTCATACCACGGCTTGGCCTTTTCGGCGGGCCGCTCCATGGCCTCAAGGATCGCCGGCTGGCTTTGGGCGGTCTTGAGGAGCTTGCGCAAGCTCCTCTTCTTGAAATCGTACTGCTCCGCCATCTGCGCGATGAAGTCCTTCACGTCGGCGCGGTGGACATCCAACGCGTAGCTCCGGCCGGCCCCGGCGAGCATGGCCGTCGCGAGGAGCAGCGCTTTGGGGAGATGCCGGATGCGCAACAGTCAGGACCCGATGAGCTTGCGGTGGGAATTGAGGGACATGAGTATCCCAAAGCCCGCGAGCAAGGTGACCATGGAAGTGCCGCCGTAGCTGATCAGCGGCAGCGGCACACCGACCACGGGCAGGATGCCGCTGACCATGCCCGAATTGACGAACACGTACACGAAGAAGCTCAGCGCGATGGCGCCCCCGGTCAGCCGGGTGAATGTGTCCTGACCCTGCATGGCGAGGTACAAAGCGCGGCCCACGACCACGCCGTACAAGCTGAGAATCAAGAGCTGGCCAAGCAGGCCGAATTCCTCGCCGATGACCGCAAAGATGAAGTCGGTCGAGCGTTCCGGCAGAAACTCCAGCTGCGCCTGGCTGCCGTTCATGTAGCCCTTGCCGAAGACGCCGCCCGAGCCGATGGCGATCTGCGATTGAATGATGTGGTAACCGGCGCCCAGACGGTCGGTCTCCGGATTGAGGAAGGTCAGGATGCGCTGGCGCTGGTAGTCGTGAATGAAGTGCCAGGCGCTGAAGGCCGCGCCTCCCAGCAGCGGAATCGAGGTCAGGATGATCCGAAACTGCATGCCGGCCAGCAGCATGACGATGAGTCCCGAGGTGCCGATCAGCAGCGCCGTGCCGAGATCCGGCTGCACCACGACCATGGCCGTGGGGATCATGATCAGGATGCCCATGACGATGAGGTCCAGGAAGGTCGGCGGCAGCGGCCGCTCGTGCATGTACCACGCGCACATCATGGGAACCGCGAGCTTCATGATCTCGGAGGGCTGGAATCGTATGAACCCGACGTCGAGCCAGCGCTGTGCGCCCTTGCCGATGTGCCCGGTCACCGCGACCACCGCCAGCAGCAGAATGCCGGTGAGATAGGCGATCGGTGAGAACAGCCGCAGGTACTGCGGGCTCGACAGCCGGGCGAGCGCGAGCATGGCAATCACTGCGATGGCGATGTTGGCCAAGTGATGCTCGACCATCTTGATATTCTGGCCCGACGCGCTGTAGACCACGAGGATGCCGATGCAAACGATCAGCGCCAGCACGCCGGTCAACGGACCGTCCAGACCGAGGGCGCGCAAGGTGCGGCCGCCGGCCGTCAGCGTACGACGGGCTCGCGACGGGGAGAATTCATCGAATATCATGGCGGGCCTCCGGCATCGACACCTCGACCTTTGAAATCAGCGTTCGTTCAGCCGGCCGAGCACGCCGGCCAGAAGCGGCCAGATGAGCGCGCCAACCAGCGGTGCGAACCATCGACTGAAGCTCGTCACCGGGTTGCCGGTGGCGCCATCGATCCAGAATAAGATGAACTGATATCCCGTGAGCAGCATGAAGATGGTGAGGGATTGCGACAGCAGCGAGAAGACCCGCAGCCGCAGCCGCAGGTGCGTGGCCCAGGCCGCCATCAGCGTGAGCGCGAGGGCATGCTGGCCGAGCACGACCCCGTTGATCACATCCAGAGCCAGCCCGGAGAAGAACGCGAGCGTCAGCCCGCCGGCGCGAGGCGACTCGATCGACCAGTAAAACACCACCAGCACCAGAAGGTCGGGCCGGAACACGTCGAGTGCCGCCGGCAACGGGATCACCGCCAGCGCGAGCGCCACCAACGAGGAGAGCGCCATCGGCACGCGGCGGATCGGCTCGTCGCGCATCATGGGGTGCGTCCCTCCGGCGGTTTGGCGGGCGCGGACTTGGACGGTTTGGCAGCGTGCGCGGCGGCCGTTCCATGGGCGCCCGAGGCGTGGGCGGTGGGAGCTTGCGTGGGCGCGGGATGCGCCGCGGCGGCGCCGGGCGCCGGAGTCGCGGCCGCTTCAGGCAGCACGGCGCTCGGCTTCAGCCACACCAGCATCAGCTCGCGCGATCGGTCGAGCGCCGCCGCCGGGCGCACATCGACGTCGGCGAGCGATTGCGAAGGATCACGCTTGATGCCGGACACCGTACCTACCGGGTAGCCGGCGGGGAAGCCGCCGCCGAGGCCGGAGGTCACCAGCAGGTCGCCGACCACCACGTCGGCGCTGGTCGGCAGGTACGGCAGCTTCAGACGGCCGGGATCGCCGGTACCGACGGCGATGGTGCGCAGCCCGTTACGGTTGATCTGGACGGGGAGCGCGTGTGCGGGGTCGCTGAGCAGAATCACTTCGCTGGTCATCTCCTCGACCCGCGCCACCTGGCCGAACACGCCCCCCGCATCGAGCGCCGCCTGGCCGACGAACACACCATCGTTGGCACCCTTGTCGACCAGCACCCGCTCGCGGAAGGCGTCGAGGTCCACGTCCATGATGTCGGCGACGACGAAACGGGTCGCGACGTCGGCGGTGTTGGTCCGCAGCGCCCGCAGCCGGACGATCTCGGACTCCAGCGCCGCGTAGCGCTGCAGCCTGAATTGCGCCAGGCGCAAGTCGGCCTTGAGCCGGGCATTGTCCTCGCGCAGCGCATCCCGGGTGGTGACGCTCTCGCGAAACCAGTGCCAGCCGGCGAAAGGACTTTCGACCGCGACCTCGGCCGGATAGACGACGATCGACAGCCAGCGGCGGATCTTGCCGAGGTGATCGTAGCGCTTGTCGACGATGATGAGTCCGAGCGCGAGCAGACTGTAGAGCACGCAGCGAAGCAGCAGTCCACTGGTACGACCCGATGGATCGGAGCTACGAAAGGCGACCATGCGAGAGAAACGCGTTAGTCGTCGCTGACATTACTCCAGTCCGAAGATGCCGGGTCCGTGTTCCTCGGTGAGCTCGAGGATGCGTCCGCCGCCGCGGGCGACACACGTCAGCGGGTCATCCGCCACGACGACGGGCAACCCCGTCTCCTCCATGAGCAGCTTGTCGACATCACGAAGCAGGGCGCCGCCGCCGGTGAGCACGATGCCGCGCTCGGCCACGTCGGCGCCGAGCTCGGGCGGAGTCTGCTCCAGGGCTTGCTTCACCGCGCCGACGATACCCTGCAGCGGCTCCTGGAGCGCCTCCAGGATCTCGTTGGAATTGAGCGTGAAGCTGCGCGGAACGCCTTCGGAGAGATTGCGGCCCTTGACCGAGATCTCGCGCACCTGTTGTCCCGGATAGGCGGAGCCGATCTCGAGCTTGATGCGTTCGGCGGTGGCCTCGCCGATCAGGATGCCGTAGTTGCGGCGCACGTAATTGGTGATCGCCTCGTCGAACTTGTCGCCGCCGATGCGCACGCTCGCCGCATAGACGATCCCGTTCAGCGAGATGACCGCGACCTCGGAGGTGCCGCCGCCGATATCGAGGACCATGGAGCCGCGGGCTTCCTGAACCGGCAGTCCCGCCCCGACCGCCGCGGCCATCGGCTCGGGCACGATGTCGACGCTGCGCGCGCCGGCGCCCTCGGCCGACTCCTTGATGGCACGGCGCTCGACCTGGGTCGAGCCGAACGGCACGCAGACCAGTACCCGGGGGCTCGGACTCAAGAAGCGGTTGCCGTGCACCTTCTTGATGAAATACTGCAGCATCTTCTCGGTGTAGGTGAAGTCGGCAATCACGCCGTCCTTCATGGGACGAACCGCGGTGATGTGGCCGGGGGTCCTGCCCAGCATATTCTTGGCCTCGACCCCGACCGCCACGATGATTTTGCCGCCACGGGTGGGTTCGTCTTGCACTGCGACGACCGAAGGCTCGTTCAGCACGATGCCACGCTCGCGCACATAGATCAGCGTGTTCGCGGTTCCAAGATCGATTGAGAGGTCATTGGAGAAATAACCTCTAAGGCGTTTGAACATGGGGTATTTTTCTTGACTAAATGGGGTTGAAAAAAGATCGGCTAATGTAACAACCGACACGACATATCACAAGGCAACGTGTATCATTGCCAGCGCCTAATTTGCGTGAGTTGCTGCGCAGTTTGGGCACCCAACCTATGAGCCTGACCCGTCAAGACGTCGAAAAGATCGCGCACCTCGCACGACTGTCGATCAGCGATGCAGAG
>DATAYO010000053.1:0-120697 GCA_036272515.1 Steroidobacteraceae bacterium
CGGCCCTGGTTGCCATCAACAACTCGATCCTGGTCAACGTATTGGCCAACGACACGGCCTCGACGGGCCAGACTTTGAGTGCAAGCACGGTCAGCATTGCGCAGGCGCCAGCGCATGGGGCGGCGACCATAAATTCAGCGACCGGCGCCATCACCTATAAGCCGGTGAGCGGCTTTTCTGGGACCGACAGCTTTCAGTACAACGTGCAAGACAACCTGAGTGCACAGTCGAACACCGCGACCGTCACCGTGACTATCCAGCCTGCTCCGGTCGCCGTGAACGACACCGCAACGCTCCAAGCCAACAGCAGCGTCATGATCGCGGTTCTGTCCAATGATACGAGTTCGGGCGGCACGCTCAACACGGCGTCCATCGCAATCGCGGTCGCACCCACACACGGCACTACAGTGGTGTCGAACGGCGAGGTCACGTACACGCCCGCGACTGGCTACTCGGGGCTGGACACCTTTCAGTATTCGGTCAAGGACAATCTGGGCACCCCATCAAACGTGGCCACGGTATCAATCAACGTGACCCCGCCGCCCAGCAGCGGTGGCGGAGGAGGATCCTTGAGTTTCCCTGATATCTTGGCGCTTATCGGATTGGCCCTGTTGGGATCGACAGGCGCTCGGTCGACGGCTCGTGTGCATTTGAAGATAAACCGATAGCGCAATTTTCAAGACCACGCCTATCAAACGCGGGTTAGCTGACGGTCACTGGACCCAGGACCATTCCACGGTCGTACTAACCCGTCGCGAGCGGGCGGAACTCGATAATGAACAATTGCCGACGGCTAAAAAGCAGGACGGCGCTGACTGATTAATTTATTAGCGAAATTGGTGGGCCGTGTAGGGATCGAACCTACGACCAATTGATTAAGAGTCAACTGCTCTACCAGCTGAGCTAACGGCCCTGGCAAAAACAAACAAACTTCCAATTCCCCCCACCGCGCCTGCACGCCACCATGAGGTGGGGTGGACGACGGGACTCGAACCCGCGACGGCCGGAATCACAATCCGGGGCTCTACCAACTGAGCTACGTCCACCATCGTCGATGCCCTGACAAGGTGGCGCGCCAGGCAGGAATCGAACCTGCAACCGCCGGCTTAGAAGGCCGGTGCTCTATCCGGTTGAGCTACGGGCGCCGTGATCGATGGGTCCACGCGCCAAACGTATCGTTCAGGTCGATGCCCGGTAATCGTGCACACCGCGTTCGGGACGCGCATTATAGCCAACTGCCCCACCCATGTCCCCGGAATTGGTCGGGGCAGAGGGATTCGAACCCCCGACCCTCTGCTCCCAAAGCAGATGCGCTACCAGACTGCGCCATGCCCCGCGTGCCGGTCCCGATCGAGCCCAAGCGGCCGGCATCCTACCAGTTTCCCGCCGGCGCCGCTGCCCGGCCGGCGCCGCACCGTTCCCGGCCCCGCCATCCCCCGCCCGGGGTAAATTTTCCTCATTGCCGCACCTTCGTCGCGAATTCGCCTTAGAATGTCGCGGCGAACAAGTATCAGGGGTTATGGATGAGTCGCGACGAACGGAATCGAATCAGCTTCCTTGTGCATGATGTTTCGCGCCTGGGGCGCACGGCCTTCGACCACCGGCTGAAGCCTCTGGACGTCACCCGCTCTCAGTGGTGGGTGCTCAATGGCCTGTCCGGCAAGGGCAATGACGGCCGTACCCAGACCGAGCTGGCGCGCCTCCTGGACATCGGCAAGGTCGCGCTCGGCGGCATCGTGGATCGGCTGGAGGGGCGCGGCCTGGTGAAGCGCCGTCCCGACGGCACGGACGGGCGTGTGAATCGGGTCTACTTGACCCGCAAGGGCGGCGACGTCCTCAGCCGCGTCGGCAAGATCGGCGTGGGCCTGGACGCCCAGGTGATGCGCGGTATCTCGAGCGCGAATCGCGACCTGCTCACGGACGCCTTGCACGCCATGAAGTCGAATCTGATCGCCCTGGACGCCGTTCCGGGCTCGAAGAACCACTCTCGAGAATAGCCTCGGCTGCGCGCTGTTTCCGCGAACTACGACGCGCGCCGGATCAGCGCCTGCGCCTGCTTCAGGTGCGGAATGTCGACCATTTTTCCATCCAGCGACACCGCACCCGCGCCGGGTGAAGCCTCGAAAGCCGCCACCACGCGGCGTGCATGCTCGATCTCCTCGGCGGAGGACGTGTAGCTCTCGTTGATTGCCGCCACCTGCGCCGGGTGGATCGCCAGTCGGCCGGTGAAGCCCTCGGCTCGCGATGCGCGCGAGCTCGCGCGCAGCCCCGCTTCGTCGCGAAAATCCGCATAGAGCGTGTCGATCGGCTCGACCCGCGCGGCCCGCGCGCCCATCAACGTGAGCGAGCGCACCACTCGATAGGTGAACGCCCACTCGCCCGAAGTCTCGCGATTCGTACTCGCACCGAGAGCGGCCGACAGATCCTCGGAGCCCCAGGTCAGCCCCGCGAGACGCGGCAGGTGCGCGGCCGCGTAAGCGCCCAGGTTGAACGGCGCCGCCGCCGTCTCGGTCGCCACCGGCAGCACCCGTATCGATCCGGCCGCGACCCCGGCTTGCGCCTCGAGGGCGTCCAGATAGAACGACAGCCGCGCGACGTCCGAAGGTCCATCGGCCTTGGGCAGCATCACACCATCCGGTGCGGCCTGCACGATCGCCGACAGATCGGCGAGCGCGAGCGGCGAATCGATCGGATTGATGCGCACCCAAAGCTGGGTGCGCCGACCGGAGCTCGGCCGCCCTTTGAGATAGTCGACGGTCAGCTCCCGCGCCCTGGCCTTGCGTTCCGGCAACACCGAGTCCTCGAGGTCGAGCACCAGCGCATCGGCGCCGGCCCGGTCGCCGTTCCCGAGCTTTTTCTCGCTGTCGCCGGGTATGAACAGCAACGATCGCAACATGCTCACAGCGCCGGTCGCCTGCGCTGCAGGCCGGAGCGCTTGCAGGAGGCGACCAGCTCGTCGCGCTGATTGAAGGCGCGGTGCATGAACGTGACGATGCCTTGATCGGGCCGCGACTTCGAGTCGCGCAGCTCGATCACTTCGGTCTCGACACGCAGGGTGTCCCCGTGGAACACGGGGCGCGGGAAGCGTACCTCGTCCCACCCGAGATTGGCGACTGCGGTACCCAGCGTGGTATCGCCGACGGAGATGCCGACCATCAGCCCCAAGGTGAATGCCGAGTTGACCAGCCGCTGACCGTACTCGGTGGTGCGCATGTACTCCTCATCGAGATGCAGCTGCGCGGGGTTGTGCGTCATCGTGGTGAACAAGACGTTGTCGGTTTCGGTCACGGTGCGCCGGATGGCGTGCTGAAACACCTGGCCGACGCGAAACTCCTCGAACCACAGTCCGGGCATGTCAGGAATATTGCCGCGGAAAAAGAATTCGAAACGTCGTGCCGACCCCTTCAACGGATTGCAGCTCGATGGAGGCATCGAGCATGTCGCACAGTCGCTTGACGATCGACAGACCGATCCCTTCGCCGCCTTCCGTCGGCCGCGACTCCTTCCCGCGCCTCGGCTCCGATTTACCTTCCAGTGCACTGGACAGGTGATTTCCCGCCTCGCTGTGAAGTCCGGGCCCGGTGTCCCGAACGGAAAGCGCCCATCGCTTCTTGTCACTGCCATCGCTGTCGCCCCAGCTCACCGTGATCCCGCCTTGCTGTGTGAATTTGACCGCATTCAATATCAGATTCTGGGCG
Source organism: Steroidobacteraceae bacterium (assembly GCA_036272515.1). Lineage (GTDB taxonomy): Bacteria > Pseudomonadota > Gammaproteobacteria > Steroidobacterales > Steroidobacteraceae > Bog-1198. Next base: position 3,699 of record DATAYO010000053.1, read on the forward strand.
ATGCGGCGAATCTTCACCGGATCCCCCTCGGCGGCGAAGCCCGCCGGTCCCTCGCATCTCAGAAACAGCCGATGCTGCTGCGCGAGCGGCCTGATCCCCTCGCACAGCTGCTGCATGATAGGCGTCACGTCCAGCGGCTCGATGCGCCGCTGCTCTCGACCCGCTTGCAGCCGCGCGAGGCTGGTCACGTCGTCGAGCAGGTGATGGAACGAGGTGACGTTGCGCATCAGAATGCCCACGAAATCGTCGCGCGACGAGTCGCGCAGTTCACTATGCGTCAGCGCCACGGTGGCATTGGCGACCACGCTGAGATTACCGCGCAAATCGTGCGCCGCCTGCCGCCAGAGATCGCCGCGCTGCTGTTCCAGCTCCTGAATCTCCGCCATCGCGTTTTCCAGATCCCGCACGTGCCCGGCCGCCTCCTGCTTCTGCAACTCGAAGTATTGGCAGACACTTGCTTCGATGGCGGTGCCGCACATCGCCGCCCAGACGCGCCGCGCGCCCGCGATCGCGGCATGCGAGATGTCGGGGTGAGCGGCGGTATAGGCATCGAGCTCGGCCACGACGCACTCGTTGAGTTTTCCGAGCTCGCGCATCACCTCGCGAAGATCGTACCCCTGTCGCCAGCGCTGCAGCCCATGCGCGGCCGCAGGTTGCTGGCCGGTTTCCTGCACCGTTTCCGGCGCATCCTCGACGGGCGCATGCAGTGCGCGCTCGAATGTGGCGAGCATCGAGGGAATATGATCGAGAAGTTGCACGCGCGGCAGCGCCTCGCCGGTCGTGAGCTCGGGATCCCGCCTGATGGCCGTCTGCCATGCTTGAAGGATAGGTTCGCGACGGCCTCTCAAGTGCAGGGCCAGGGCGGCGATTTCCCCTTGAACGTCTTCCATCGTCCGGTGCTCCTTGGGCTTCCGGATTCTGGGGCGTCCGGGCCCGATTTTCAATGCCACGCGCGGCGCTGGTTGCTCGAGCGCAACGCCTCAGACGGATGGCCGATCGTGCCGCCATTCATCCCGTGAAGCCGGGAATGCGCTTGGCCAGCGGACTGCGGGCCAGGCGCTTGCCGTCGCGAAGTGCCTGGCGAAAATTTGCTCTCACGTCCTCGATCGCTATATTGCGCCGGAAAAAATCCGCCCAGATGAATTCGACGAAAGCGGCGCCGGTTTTCTCGAATCCACCGGCATCGCGCACGAAGCCCGCGAGCGAGCGGTAGATGTCGTCGGTGAGCTTCTTCAGATGTCGCGGGATGAAGCGATAATCGTGACGTACTCCGTGCTCGTCCAGCGGATGAACCCACGAATGCTCGGTCATTTTCAGCCAGAATTTACGGGCGCCGTACGAGGAGAAATCCGCCTCGATCGTGAACCACGCATCCCGGACCCGGGCCTCGAGCGCCGCGCGGGCGAGATGATGATGGTCGGTGATGTACAGGCATTCCTCCGGCCCGATGACCACGGGCATCGGGTGCGCCTGCAAAAAGGCCTCGCGTGCGGTCGGCGAAAGGCTCGCCAGGCGCTTGCGCTTGACCTCGACCTCGAGCATGCCGACGGTGAGTTGGGTGGGGCGGAGGGACTTGATCGGTGCGCGTTTGAGCTTGGGCATGCGGCTCGATGATACCCTATGTAGTTGGTAGCTATCTCATTGATCCCCCTGCCTTTTTGCGCCCGGTCTGACGGCCGGCTCCCGGGGTCGATTGCCTGCCCCCGGCGCCGGGGCCTGAGCCGGACCGCCCATTGCAACTTGCTCCTCGAGCACCCATGGATAGAATCGTAGAAGGCGCGTATGGGACGCGCAGGAAGCGAGGTAATCATGGCAACGGGTTGGGCCGGCGACGGTGCAGTGCAGGATCAAATCGACGCGACGGTGCGCGACGGAATCAAGCGCGTGCAAAGCCAGCTCCCGCAGGGGCCTTCGGCGACGCATTGCGTCGAGTGCGGTAACGAGATTCCGGAGGCCCGCAGGAAAGCCTTTCATGGCGTGCGCATGTGCGTTACCTGCCAGGACGCGCACGACCGGGAAGCCAGCCGTTTCAGCGGCTATAACCGTCGCGGCAGCAAAGACAGCCAGTTGCGCTGACCAGGGCGCAAGCCCCGCGGCGGCGTGTTGCAGCGCCCCCGCATTTCCCCGTCAACCTGCACAGGCGGCCGACACCGGTTCGACGGCCGACGGCCACCGGTACAGCGTGGTCCGCTGTACCGCCGAGCGCCCGAGCGAGGCCGAAAGCGCCAGCATGTCGGACTGCGTCATCTCCTGTCCGTGCGTCGCGCCCGCCGCGCGGGTGATGCTCTCGTTCATCAGGGTGCCGCCGAGGTCATTCGCGCCCGCACACAGCGCCTCGCGCATCCCCGCCCGCCCGAGCTTCACCCAGGAGGCCTGGATGTTCGGCACGTGCGGATGCAGGACGAGCCGCGCCACCGCATGCACCAGAATCGCCTCGCGCAAGGTCGGACCGGGTCGAGCCCGGCCGCGCTTGTAGAGCGGAGCCTCGTGAGCGACGAAGGGCAGCGGCACGAATTCCGTGAGCCCGTGCGTCCGTCGCTGCAGCTCGCGCAGCCGCAAGAGGTGCACGGCCCAGTCGCGGTAGCGGTCGACGTGGCCGAACATCATCGTCGCGGTGGTGGGCAGCCCCACTTCATGGGCGGTCTCGATCACTTCGAGCCACTGGGCGCTATTGAGCTTGTCGGGACACAGGACCGCGCGCACTTCGTCGACGAGGATCTCCGCGGCCGTGCCCGGCAGGCTTCCCAGCCCTTCGCTCTTGAGCAGGATCAGATAATCGCGCAGCGGCAGCCCTAACGTGGTGGCGCCGTGCCACACCTCGAGCGGCGAGAAAGCGTGCACGTGCATGCCGGGATCGGCGGATTTGATGGCGCGCAAAATGTCGAGATAGGTTTCGCCGGTAAAGCTCGGGTGTATTCCGCCCTGCAGGCATACTTCGGTGGCTCCGCGCCGGCCGGCCTCGAGCGAGCGGCCGACGATCTGTGCGAGGTCGAGCAGATAGCCACGTTCGGCGCCTTCGTGCTTGCGGGTGCCTTTGGAGAAGGCGCAAAAGCTGCAGTGGTAGCCGCAGATGTTGGTGTAATTGATGTTGCGGTTGATCACGTAGGTGGCGACGTCGCCGTTGACGCGGGCGCGCAGCCGGTCCGCGCCCTCGCACACGGCGCGAAAGTCGCTGCCGCGCGCGGTGAACAGTGCCGCGACCCGATCCGCCTCGAGGTGCTCGGCGCCGAAGTCGGCAATTTCCTCGATGAGCGCGCCGATCCGCGTTCTCTCGATGCGACGATGGCGGCACGCGAAACCGGCCGGCAGCTCCGTGCTGCGCCCCGTGCGCCAGGCATCTTCGCGTCCGAGCGCATCGCCGTCGCTCTGCTCCAGCACCGCACGGCGCATCGCGGGATCGAGCCAGATCTCCGGCTGTTTCGCATAGCGCGGATAGATCGTGAGACGCTCCGCCAGGATCTTGCCGGCTTGCTCGGTCTCGAGGCGCAGCTGCTCGATCTGCGGCCAGGGCGCCTCGGGATTCACGAAGTCGGGCGTGAGCGGCGACACTCCGCCCCAATCGTTGATGCCCGCCTCCACCAGTTCGACGAGTGTTGCGGGACACAGATTGGGTGGCGCCTGGATGCTCATCGCCGGACCGAACACGATTCGCGCCGCGGCAATGCTCCAGGCGAGCTCCTCGGCGTCGGCAGGCGGAGTGTTCGCCATGATCGTGCCCGGCTTGGGCACGAAATTCTGCACGATGATTTCCTGGATGTGCCCGTAGCGCTCGTGCAGCTCGCGAATGGCGAGCAGCGCTTCGATGCGCTCGGCCCGCGTCTCGCCGATGCCGATCAGAATGCCGCTCGTGAACGGGATTTTTTGTCTGCCCGCCTCGGCCAGGGTGCCCAGTCGGGCCGCCGGCTGCTTGTCCGGCGATCCGTAGTGCGGACCCCCCTTCTCGCACAGACGCTCGGCCGCGCTCTCGAGCATCAGCCCCATCGAGGCGCATACCGGGCGCAGCATCGCCATTTCTTGCGCCGTCATGCAGCCCGCATTGATGTGCGGCAACAGCCCGGTGCGGTCGCGGACCATCGCCGCGGCGTTCGCCAGGTAATGCAGCGTGCTGTCGAATCCATGTTCGCTCAGCCACTCGCGCGCCGCCCGATAGCGCAGCTCCGGTCGTTCGCCCAGCGTGAACAGCGCCTCCTTGCAGCCCAGTCGAGCGCCCTGCGCCGCGATCGACACCGCCTCCTCGACCGGCATATAAGGACTCTGCAGCTGCCGCGGCGCCTTGGCGAACGTGCAGTAGTGACAGCTGTCGCGGCACAGCTGCGTGAGCGGCAGGAATACCTTGCGCGAATACGTGACCAGCGTGCCGTGTCCCAGATCCCGGAGCGGCGCGGCGCGGCGTGCCAGCTCGGCCGCCGACGCAGCGACCAGCGCCCCTGCCTGCACACCTGCGGCGGCCACCGCGCCTTTGAGCAACGCGCCGATGGCGCCGCCGTCGAGTCCCTCATTCATTCTCGCGCGCAGCATCTCGAGGTCCTCGGGGCTGTCGATGTCGAACGATACCGCGGGCTCCCGGAGCTCGTACGCCGCGCTGCCGGCCTCGCGCCAATGCCTCGAGAAGCTGCCGGGACCGAACGAGGGGCGGAACGATGCGGCGGGGTCCACGAGAACCAGGTTGGTGCCGGTGCCCTCCTTGCAGCGCACGAGACCGACCGAGGGTTCCCGCGTTTCGCAGGCGGAGAGGTACGTTCGGACCAGCCGCGCCAGGCTCTCGGCGGTCAGCGTCGCGAGATCGGACGGCAGCAGCATGCCGAGGTTCGCGCCGCATGCCGCGGCGCGAGCGAGCCCGAGCGCACAGGCCTCATTGAGCGATCCATCGCCGTCGTCGACCACGATCGCTCCTCGCATCCGTGCCGCCGTGGCGATGCGCGGGTCGGGTGTGACCACCACGATGCCCTCGAAGAGCGCGCCACCTTGCAGCACATCGAGCGTTCTGCATGCCAGCAGATAGGCGAATTCCTCGCGCGCCTCGCCCAGAATATCGGCGAGGCGCCGCTTCGCCATCGCCAGACGCTTCACCGGCACGATCGCCCAGATCGCGCGCGCCGGCGGGTGCACACCATCGCTACGAGCCATATCGTTCTCTCAACAGGGGCGCAACCCGCTCGGCGAACAGCCGGAGGAAGCGCTCCTGATCGGGTCCCGGTGCGTGAAACACCAGATGATTGAAACCCATGTCGACGTAGGCCGCAATCTGGTCCGCCATTTGCCGTGCATCGCTCGACACGATCCAGCGCGAGACGGTGCGTTCGACCGGCAGAGCGTCGGCGAGCTTTTCCATCTCCAGGGGATCGCCGATGGGGTCCCTTTCCTCCGGCTTGAGCGCGAGCGCCCCCCAAAAATGCGTATCGCGCCGTGCCCGCTCGGGATCGGTATCGAAGGACACCTTCATCTCGATCATGCGCTCGTACGCGAGCTCGCGCTCTCGGCTCGAAGCGTCGAGTCCCGCCTGCACGTTCGGCAGCAGGGTTTTGGTATACAGGTCGCGCTGCTTGCCGCTGGTGCAAATGAAGCCGTCGCCTTCCATGCCGGCGAGCTTCGCCATGAACGGGCCGGCCGCCGCCACGAAGATCGGCACCGGCTCGACCGGCCGGTCGTAAATGGTCGCGAGCCGGGTCTTGTAGAACTGCCCGTCGAAGCTCACGCGTTCCTCGGACCAGAGCGTGCGGATCAGACGCAGCGCCTCGCGGAAACGCGCGGTGCGCTCTTTCTGCTCGGGCCAGTCGAGTGCGGTCGCGGGCACCTCGTTCAAGGACTCCCCGGTCCCCATGCCGAGTACCACGCGCCCCGGGAACAGCGTGCCGAGGGTCGCGAAGGCCTGCGCCACCACCGACGGGTGATAGCGAAAGCTCGGCGTGAGTACGCTCGTTCCGATGACGATGCGCCGGGTGCGGGCGCCGAGTGCTCCCAGCCACGACAGCGAGAACGGCGCATGCCCTCCGGTATGCCGCCATGGCTGGAAGTGATCGCTGATCCACACCGAATCGAGCTCGAGCGTCTCCGCGAGCAGCGCATAATCCAGCAGCTCTCGCGGTCCGAATTGCTCCGCCGATGCCTTGTATCCCAGCTTGATCATGAGCAACCCTCTTTACCGACCGGACAACCGCTCGCGCCGCCGGCGGCCGAGCACGGCGCGGCAGGCCTGCGCGAGACCGCGTCGATCGGCCGGCGACTTCATCAGAATGGGACAGGCCTCGATCTCGGGATCGTCGTTCGCGCGCGAGGCGATCAGCGCACGATCCGATACGTCGATCAGCATCACATCCAGGAAGTCGCGGTATTGCCGGGCGATTTCCAGAGGAGACACCGGTAGATCGAGCTCGTTCATGATTTTTGCCGCCGGTCCCTTGACCGCGGCTCCCCCGATGAGCGGCGACACCGCGATCACCGGCACCTCCGTGCGCACCAGCAGATCGCGCAGTCCGGGTACCGCCAGAATCGGCGCGATGCTGAGGTACGGATTCGAGGGGCAAAGCACGATCCCCTCGAGGTCCGTGCGCTCGAGCGCCGTGCGCACCTCCGGCGACAGCGCCGCCGAGCGCTCCGCGCCGTAATGGAATCCCCGCACCGCGGGAGCACAGCGGTGCTTCACGAAGTACTCTTGAAACGGCAGCTCGCCGAGCTCGGTCGACACCGTCGTCGGAGCCGGCTGATCGCACATCGGCAGGATCTCGCCGGCGACGCGCAGGCGCTCGGCCAGGGTGCCGATGATCCGGGTCAGCCGGATGCCCTGGGATTGCAACTCGCGCCGGCATAGGTGCAGTGCGATGTCGCGGTCGCCCAGCTGAAACCACGTATCGACACCGAGCGCGCGCCATTCCGCCTGCACGTTCCAGGTCTCATCGGCACGGCCCCATCCCTGATCCGGGTTGGCGACTCCGGCGAGCGTATACAGCACCGTATCGAGGTCCGGGCAGATCGGCAGCCCACGATGCTCGAAATCATCGCCGGTATTGACGATGACCGACAGCGCGCCCGCGGGAAGCACTTGCTGAAAGCCGTCCGCCAGCTTCGCTCCGCCGACCCCGCCGCACAAGGTGACCAGGCGCATGCGCTTTACCTGAACAGATCTTCGGACCGCGGACGCAGCAGATCCGCCGCCCGCCCGCCCTCGTGACACCACGCCGGCGGCAAGCCCCGGACCAGCACCACCGGCCGCCCCTCGGCGCCCTCGCCCATGACCAAAGCCGCCGCCGCCGCAAGAGCGTCCGCCACGGCGACCTGCGTCACCTTGAGCTTGCGCCTGAACCGGTCCTCCTCGCCGCGGCGGTCGAGCAGCGCCGCGACTCCGCTCACGCCGATCGCCGTCCCACAGATGCCGCGCCGCCACGGCCGGCCGAACGAGTCGGTGATCACCACGGCGGGCGCGGCACCGAGCAGGCTGCGCAGCGATTCACGCAGAGCCTGCGCCGAGACATCGGGATTCTCCGGCAACAGCAGCACCCGATGCTCGGAACCGGGAATGTTCGATTGATCGACACCGGCGTTCGCCATCACCAAGCCCAGGCGGTGGCGGACGATCAGCACCTGCGGTGCGCAGCGCACGACCTCGATCGATTCGCGCAAGATGACCTCGACCAGACGCGGATCCTTTCCGCAGGACGCCGCGAGCCCGCGCGCACGGGCGGACACCTTCACCGCGTCGAGATCCACGAAGCGGTTTTCCGACTTCGATACGATCTTCTGACACACCAAGAGCGCGTCTTCATCGCGCGCGCGGAGCGCCTGGCGCTCGAGTGCCGCGCCGATGAGCGGCGCCAGGGCAGCTCCGGGCTCGACTTCCGGCAAGCCCTCGAGCGCGATCAGTGACAGCGAATGCGGGGTCAAGGTCGAGGATCGACGGCAACGAGGATGCAGCAGCGGGCGCGCTCGGCCAACGTGGCGCGCGAGGTGCTCGACCACCACCAGTATCCGCCTGCAGAGCGCGGATAATAGCCGAGCACGATGAGATCGATCGCCAGCTTGTCGGAATATTCGAGAATCCGGTCGATGGTATTGCCGCCCGTCAGATATCCTTCAGCAGCGACGCCCCGCGCCTTGAGCCACTCCACCGACTCGTCCAGAATCTTGCGGTAGCCATGCTCCTCGTCGACGATGCAGGGATGGCCGGTCGCGACCGCAGCGAGTACCGGATCGAGCGCGCCGGCCGGGATGATGCAGAGCACGAACACCTGGGCCTTCAAAAAGATCGCGAGGTCCGCCCCGCGTCGCAGCGCCCGCCGACCGGCGACCGACCCGTCGTAACACAGCAATATACGCTTGAACATGACACCTCCGGCTGCGCTATGCCCATGTCCCTCCGGCTGCGCTATGCCCATGTCATCGAAGCCGCGAAGCGCTGCAAATGGAAATCGCCGTCGCCGAGCAGAATTTCGATGGCGGTGAGTCGCTTGAACCAATGGCTCACCTTGAGCTCGTCGGTCATGCCCATGCCGCCGTGCAGCTGCACGGCCTGCTGGCCGATGAAGCGGGCCGCCTCGGCGATCACCACTTTGGCCGCCGACAGCACCCGCCGCCGCTCCTCGAGATCCGCCACCGCGCAGCGCGCGGCCGCGAGATAACTCATCGAACGGGCCTGCTCCAGGTGCACGGTCATGTCGGCCACGCGATGCTGCAGCGCCTGGAAGCGCCCGATCGGCTGTCCGAATTGCCGGCGTGTGTTCAAGTAATCCACCGTGGCTCGAAGCAGCGCCTGCATGATGCTCACTGCCTCGGCACACAGCGCGGCGAGCCCGACATCGAGCGCCGCCTCGATCGCCGGGAGCGCCTCGCCTTCCGTCCCGAGCAGGGCGCTCTTCGGCACGTGCACCCCATCGAGATAAACATCCGCGGCCCGTTGCCCGTCGAAGGTGAGATAGTCGATCAACTTGAGTCCCGGCGTCTCGCGTGGCACGAGGAACAGCGAGATGCCGGCGGCCTCGCTCTGCCGGCCGGCGGTCCGGGCGGACACGATGAGCGTATCGGCAAGTCCCGCGTGGGCCACCACCGCCTTCTGGCCGCGAAGTCCAAACCCCTCGCCCGAGCGTTCCGCGCGCGTCTCCACCCACCGAACCTCGAATCGCGACCTGGGCTCGAAGTGGGCGAGCGCCGCGATTTCTTCGCCCCTGCCGAGGGCCCGAAGCGTCTCATCGGCCGCTGCGCCACCTTGGAACCTGCTGAGCAGCACGGTTGCGATGACCGCGCTGGTGAGGATCGGCTCGAGAAACAGGCTCGGCCCGCACGCATCCATCAACGCGAGCGTTTCGGCGGGCTCGTAACCCAGGCCGCCGAGCGCGGCGGGCACGTAGAGCGCCGTGACGCCGAGCTCCGCCAGGCCGCGCCAGACCGCAGGGTCCCAGCCCGCGCCGGACCGTTTGATCGCGCGCAGGTGCTCGAAGCTATATTCCTTCGACGCGAAACCCTCGACCGCCTCGCGAAGCTGGCGTTGCTCGTCGCTGAATTCGAAGTCCATTCCGGCAGCTCCCTATAGTCCCACCATCTTGGCGATGATGTTCTTCTGGATCTCGTTGGTGCCGCCGAATATCGAGAGCTTGCGCTGATTGAGATACGCGCAAGCCGCGGTCGCTGCGAAACGCGGACCCGCCGGCGGCAGGGTCGGATCGGACTGCCAGCCGGCCTCCATCGCCTCGAGTCGCAGCGGCAACGCGTAGACACCGGCCGCATGCATCATGAGCTCGGAGATCGTTTGCTGGATCTCCGTGCCCTTGATCTTCAGGATCGACGCCTCCGGTCCCGGCGCGCGCGACGCACCCTCGCCGGACAGCACGCGCAGGTTGGTGATCTCGAGCGCCATCAGGTCGATCTCCACCCTCGCGACCCGCGTCGCGAACAAATCGAGCTGCGATCGCCCGTCGCGCCGCTCCTCCGCCACGACCCGCTTCAGGCGCGCCAGCTCGCGCTTGGTGCTGCCGATTCCGGCGATGCTGGTGCGCTCGTGCCCGAGCAGGAATTTCGCATACGTCCACCCGCGGTTCTCCTCGCCGACGAGGTTCTCGACGGGCACTCGCACGTTCTCGAAGAACACGTCGTTGACCTCGCGCGGACCTCCGTCGAGGAGCGCGATGGGCCGCACGCTTACCCCGGGACTCTTCATGTCGATCAGCAGAAAGGAGATCCCGGACTGCGGCTTCGCCTGGCTGTCGGTGCGCGCCAGGCAGAACATCCAGTCGGCGAAGTGGCCGAGCGTGTTCCAGGTTTTCTGCCCGTTGACGACGAAATGATCGCCCTCGCGCACCGCGCGCGTGCGGAGCGAGGCGAGGTCCGAGCCGGCCCCGGGCTCCGAATAGCCCTGACACCACCAGGCCTCGCTCGACAGGATGGGCGGCAGAAACCGGCGTTGCTGCTCGGGGGACCCGAAGGTCATCAGCACCGGCGCCACCATCTTCAACCCAAAGGGGATCAGGCGCGGCGCACCTGCCTCCGCCGATTCCTCCTCGAAAATATATTGCCGCACGGCGTTCCACCCGGTACCGCCGAACTGCTTGGGCCAATTCACCGCGCCCCACCCATGCTCGTACAGCCGCCGCTGCCAGGTGAGAAAGTCGTCGCGACTCAGGTCGTAGCCGCCGAGCACCTTGGCGCGCGTGGCGCTCGGCAGCTGCTCGCGCACGAACGCCCGCACCTCGTCCCGAAATGCCCGTTCCTCGGCCGTGAATTCGAGATTCATGCTGCCCCCGGAGCTTCCGCCGTACCGCGCTTGATCTTACTATAGCGGGCCGGCGCTGCGTGGCGGCGCCCACCCGAGGACTCGGAACATGGCGGTGCGAGAACTGTTCGAGCTTGATGGCCAGGTCGCGCTCATCACCGGCGGATCGCGCGGACTCGGCCTGCAGATCGCCTCGGGGCTCGGCGAGATGGGCGCGAAGATCGCGGTCTGCGCCCGCAAGCCCGAGGAGCTGGCCCGGGCCTCGAGCGAGCTCGAGGCGCTCGGCATCGAGGTGTCCACGGTCGCGTGCGACCTGTCCAAACCGCAGGACATCCCTCGTCTGGTCGATGCGGTGCTCAACCGATTCGGTCGCATCGACATTCTGGTGAATAACGCCGGGGCGAGCTGGGGGGCTCCGGCCGAGGACATGCCGCTCGAGGCCTGGGAAAAGGTCATGCGACTGAACGTGGGCGCCGCGTTTCAGCTGAGCCAGCTGGTCGCGAAGCGCTGCTTCATCGCGCAGCGCTCGGGCAATATCATCATCATCGCCTCGGTGGCGGCGCTACGCACCGAACCGGACATGAAGGCGGTGGGATACTACGCTTCCAAAGCGGCCGCGCTGCAGTTGACCCGGGCGCTCGCCGGCGAATGGGGCCGCTACGGCATTCGTGTGAACGCGCTGTGTCCGGGATTCTTTCCCTCGAAAATGTCGAGCGGACTCTTGAACGAGATCGGAGCGAGGGTGATCGAGCGCACGCCGCTCGGCCGGCTCGGCGGCGACACCGACCTGATGGGCGCCGCCGTCTACCTGGCCTCAGCCGCCTCGCGCCACGTCACCGGCCAATATATTTGCGTGGACGGGGGCGCTTCGATGGCGTGAGCTTCGCGCCCGCCCCCGGGGCCTGAGCGCCCTTGGCGGAGGTCCCGGCGGTCGCCGCGGCCGCGTGCTTCTGCGCGGCAAGTCCCGACAGCACCGCTCGCGTCTGATCGCGCACCAGCCGCTTGACCAGTTCCTGCCGATCGGCATCGATCTCCCGCCAGTCGAGCAGCGCCAACGCCGTCCGGCGGCAGACGTGAAACACCTGGAACTGGCCGCTCAGGGCGAACGCCCGTACCCCGGCTTCCTCGTCCTCCGCCTCTCGCCCCATCAATTGCGCGATGATGGCCGCCGCGACGGCGAAGGTTCGCCGACTGATGCGCCGAAATACCGCCTCGAAACCGATGTCCGGGTCGAGCCCCGCCTGCTGTCGCGCGATGAACAAGCGCCAGCCATCCTCGGTCTGAGCCTTGAATTTGAACTCGGTGGCCCGTGTCTGCAGGTCGCAATACGCCTCGATCAACGCCTCGACACCCGCCCGCCCGGCGACCAGGCCTTCCGCCGCCACCACGGACTCCGACAGGCTCTCCCAGGCGCGCTCGGCAATGAATTCGATGCAGGCGCGGAACACGCCCTCCTTGCTGTCGAAATAGTACTGCAGCGCCGGCGCATTGACCCCCGCCGCAGCCGCGATATCGCGGGTCGAGGCGCCCTCGAAGCCTTTCGCGCCGAACAGCTGCATGGCAGCCGCGATGATGCGCGCCCGGGTCTCCTCGCCGCGGGGATAACCGCCGTGCACCGAATGGCGGTGCTTGGCGACGTTCGTCGTCATCGGAGCTCCTCGTGAGCCAGGCGGCCTCGTGAGTCGTGCGCTTAAAAAATATACCGGTTGACAAATATATTCCAATCGGAATACTTATATCAAACGGAATATTTTTAAACGAAACATTTTGGGAGATGCCTTCCTTGGACGCCCCGGTGCGCGATCGACCCATGGACTCTGACGACGCCGTCTCTCCCGGAGCGGCTGCCGCGGACAAGCGCGCCGCCGCACCCGGCCGCCTGAGCGCCCGAACCCGCACTTTGCTGCTTTGCATCGGAGTCGGCGCCTTGCTCGTTGGCGCCGCCTGGGGGGCGCACTGGTGGACCGTCGGACGCTTCATCGAGAGTACCGACGATGCCTACCTGCAGGCCGACAGCGTCACGGTGGCGCCGAAGATCTCCGGCTATGTGGCCGAGGTGTACGTGGCGGACAACCAGTCGGTGCCCGCCGGCGCTGCGCTGGTGAGGCTCGACGCCCGCCCCTACCAGGCCTCCCTCACGCAGCTCACCGCCACGGCTGCCGCACGCCAGGCCGACATCGCCCGCGGCCAGGCGGATCTGTCGCTGCAACGGGCGAACATCGATCAGGCCCGCGCCCAGCTGCGCGGTGCGCGCTCGAACGCGACCTACGCGCTCGCGCAGGTGCGACGCTACGAGCCGCTGGTCGCCTCCGGGGCGGAAACCGGCGAGCGTCTCGCCGAGCTTCGCAACGCGCAGGATCAAGCGGCCGCGACGGTGCAGGCGGATGAGGCGGCGCTCGAGGCCGCCCAGCGGCAGCTCGGCGCGACGCAGGCGCAGATCCAGCAAGCGCGCGCGCAGCTCGAGGCCGCCGTCGCGAGCGCCGAGTCGGCCAGGCTCGACACCGAAGACACCATCGTGAAGAGCTCTGTGGCGGGCCGCGTCGGAGATCGCACCGTGCGCGTCGGTCAATACGTCCAGCCGGGTACGCGGCTCATGACCATCGTGCCGGTCCAGGACATCTACCTCGAGGCGAACTTCAAGGAAACGCAGATCGGCCTGATGCGACCCGGCCAACCGGCGAGCATTCATGTCGACGCACTGTCCGGTTCGGATCTGCACGGCACCGTGTCGAGCTTCGCCCCCGGCACGGGGTCCGAATTCGCGCTGTTGCCGCCGCAGAACGCCACCGGCAACTTCACCAAAATCGTCCAGCGGGTGCCGGTGCGCATTCATGTCGATGCGGGCGAGGAGGCGCGCAAGGTGCTGGTGCCCGGTCTCTCGGTCACGGTGACGGTCGATACGCGCAGCGGCCGCGATGCGCCGAAGCGCATCGCCTCGGAAAGCAATCATGGCTGAAGCCAGAGCCTCGGTCGGCGACTGGATCGCGGTGGCGGCGGGTTCGCTCGGTGCCCTCATGGCCACGCTCGACATCTCCATCACCAACTCGGCATTGCCGCAGATTCAGGGCTCGATCGGCGCCACCGGCACCGAGGGCACCTGGATCTCGACCGGCTACCTCATGTCGGAAATCGTCATGATTCCGCTCGCGGCATGGCTCACCCGGGTGTTCGGCCTGCGCAAGTTCCTGCTCACCAATGCCGTGCTGTTCTCGGGCTTCTCCATGATGTGCGGGCTGTCGCACAGCCTCACCCAGATGATCATCGGCCGGATCGGACAGGGCTTCACCGGCGGCGCCATGATCCCCACCGCGCAGACCATCGTGCGCACGCGCCTGCCGCGCCATCAGATGCCCGTCGGCATGACCATGTTCGGTCTCATCGTGCTCTTGGGTCCGCTGCTCGGACCGGTGGTCGGCGGGCGGCTCGCGGAGGACATCGACTGGAGCTGGTGCTTTTTCGTGAATTTGCCGGTCTGCGCCGCGCTGCTGTTGCTGCTCTATGTGGGGCTCCCGGCGGCGAAGGCGCACTGGCGCGAGTTCATCGACGCCGATTGGCTCGGCATCTTCGGCCTCGCCGTGGGCTTGAGCTCCCTGACCGTGGTGCTCGAGGAAGGTCAGCGCGAGCGCTGGTTCGACTCGCGCATGATCATCTGGCTGAGCATCCTCGCCGCCGTCGGCATCATCATCATGGCGATCGGCCAATACACCGCCCGAAAACCCATCGTCCGGCTGGAGCTGCTCGCCAACAAGTCCTATGCGAGCGTGATCTTCATCGTCTTCACGGTGGGCGCGGGACTCTACTGCGTGTCCTATCTGGTGCCCCAGTTCCTGAGCAACGTCGCGGGATACAACGCCGCGCAATCCGGCGACATCATGCTCGTGGCCGGAGTCCCCTCGTTCCTCATGATGCCGATCCTGCCGCGCCTGCTCGGCCGCGTCGACCCGCGCCTCATGGTCATCGCCGGACTGCTGCTGTTCGCGCTGAGCTGCATGCTCGATACCTCGTTGACCGCGCAAAGCGTCGGCCATGATTTCTATGGCTCGCAGCTGCTGCGGGGAATGGGCCAGGTGCTGGCCATGATGCCGCTCAACCAGGCATCGATGGCCGCCGTGTCCCAGTCGGAGGCCGGCGATGCGGCGGGCCTGTACAACATGGCGCGCAATCTCGGCGGCTCGGTCGGACTCGCGCTCATCGGGATTTTCATCGACCGCCGCGATGCCTTTCACGACGCGGTGATCCGCGAATCGGTGACCGCCAATTCCGCGCTCGGACAGGAACACATCGCCTCGAGCGCCGCCGGCTTCGTGACGCAGCACGGCGATTCCGCGGTCGCGCACCTGCAGGCCCTCGGACAGCTCGCCGCCGAGATCTTCCAGCAGGCCACCGTGATCACCTTCTCGGAGACCTTCTACGTGCTCGGCATCGCCATGCTCGTGTGCGTTCCGCTGGCGCTCGTGCTCAGGGGCTCCTCCCCGAAGTCGGCTGCCGCCGTCGCGCAACACTGACCCATGGCGGGACCGCGTTCCAAGCTTGAGATGCGCCCGCGACAGCGCTGGCTGGTCGCTTGCACGGTCGCGGCCGGCTGCCTCGCCGCCTGCACGGTCGGCCCGGAATTTCGCGGCGCTCCACCGGCGGCTCCCCACGCGGCCGAGGCGCACGCCTTCAATCGCGCCCCGTCCGGCGCCTCGTCCGCGGAACCCGCCGCCGCCCGCTGGTGGATCAACCTCGGCGATCCCGAGCTCGGCTCGCTCATCGACGCCGCGCTCGCCGGCAGTCCGGACGTTCGGGCGGCCGAGGCGCGCTTGCGCCAGGCCCGCGCGGCATTGAAGGAACAGCGCTCGAACGCGCTGCCGAAGAGCAGCGCGAGCGCGAGCTACATCAACGCGAGACTGCCCGCCTCCGCGCTCGGCGTCGGCGATCTGGACCTTTATAACCTGGGGTTCGATGCGAGCTGGGAGGTCGATCTGTTCGGCGGTAACCGCCGTGCAGTGCAGGCAGCTTCGGCGGAAGCCGGCGCGGTGCAAGCGGATCTGGCCGATACCCGCGTGCAGCTCGCGGCCGAGGTGGCACAGGCTTACGTGGACCTTCGAGACCGGCAGCAGCGCCTCGACCTGGTGCAGCGTACCGCCGAGCTCGAGGCACAAATCCTCGCGCTGACCGAGCAGCGACGCGCCAGCGGGGTGGCCTCGGACCTGGACGTCGAGCGGATCCGCACGCAGCTCGAGACCACGCGGGCGAGCGTCATTCCGCTCGACGAGCAGATCACCGAGTCGCTGGACGAGCTCGCGGTGCTCGCCGGCCGCGAGCCGGGCGCGCTCGACCCCGAGCTGCGCGCCGTGCGCCCGCTGCCCTCGCTGCCCGCGACCGTCGCGGTCGGAGAACCCGCGGCCTTGCTGCGGCGGCGGCCCGACATCCGCGCCGCCGAATTTCGACTGGCCTCCCAGAGTGCGCAGATCGGCGAGCGCGAGGCCGACTGGTTTCCGAAGCTGACGTTGTTCGGGGATCTGGGCTTCAGCGCCGCCTCTCCCGATCACCTGGTTCGCGGCAGCAATCTACTCGCGCTCGGCCTCCCGTATCTGCAGTGGAACGCGCTCGACTTCGGCCGCACCCGGGCCCGGGTGAACGAAGCCAAGGCCGGCCGCGACCAGGCCGAGGCCACGTACCGAAGCACCGTGCTCGACGCGCTGCGCGATGCCGAATCCGCCTTGTCGCGCTACGGCCATCAGCGCGAGCACGTCGTCAGTCTCCTCGCCGTCGAGAGCTCCGCCGCCAAGGCGTCCTTGCTCACCGAACAGCGCTACCGGGCGGGCACTTCCTCGGCGCTGGATTGGCTCGATGCCGAGCGCACGCGTGTCTCCGCCCAACAGGACCGCGTGGCCGGCGAGGCGGAGCTGATCAAGGATTTCGTGGCGCTGCAGAAGAGCCTCGGGCTCGGCTGGCAGAGCTGACCGCCGGCCCGTTCAGGGCGGCGGCAAATCCGCGCAGTGATCCGCGCTCGGCTTTCCCGAGAATCGGTCCCGCACCCACGCGAGCTGGTCCGGCGTGGATTGCGCCATCGTCGGGTCGTGGTCGAGTCCGGGGTACGATCGGAACGTCAGTGCGATGCCGTTGCGGCAGGCCTTGTGCACGGTCGCGCGCACCGTCGCGATGGGCACGGTTTGATCGCCCTCGCCCGCAATCACCAGCAACGGGCCCCGCACGGGAGCCGTCCCGAGCTCGGCGTTCGTGAAGAATCGTTCGCTCGCGGCGGTCTTGTCCCAGCCCGATTTGACGATTTTGCCGGGCGGCAGGTCGAGAAAGCTCGCATACGTGTAGTTCCAGCAACCCTTCCGGGTCGCATCCGAATAGCGCGCGAGCGCGTCTCCCACGAGCATGTCCGACGGCTTGAAATCGGGGGAGAGCACATGAATGGCGTAGGCCATGTAGGTGAGATCAAACGCCGCTTCGCTGCCCGGATCACCCATGCCGGTGAGGATGGTTTTCAGGTCTCCGGCACCCGCGACCGACACCGCGCCCAGGTAGTCCGGATCCTGCAGCTTGGCCTCCATCTCGGCCACGCTCCAGGCGGCAAGACCACCCTGTGAGTGGCCGATAACCACCCATCGTCGGCTCAGCGAGGGCACGGCGGCCCGCGCCGCGGGAACCGAATAGATCACATCGCGACCCTGCGCGATCTTGTTGACGTACTCGTGCGGCCCCACGGTGCCGAGCCCGTGATAGTCGGTCGCGACCACCGCGAACCCCGCGCGCACCATGGGCATCAGACCCTCCTCCCCGTATTCCATATCCTTTTCGAGCGAGGGCGCGCACATTCTGGCGACTCCGCTGGTGCCGTGCGCCCAGGCGATCACCGGCCACCCGCCGGCGGGCGGACGGCCGGGCGGGATGAGCACGACGGCCGAGGTGGCGACATCGGTACCGGCACCGCTCAGCGAGTGGTACAGAACGCGCACGGCCTTCGCACCGGCCGGCACCGCATATCCGGTGAAGGTCTCCTGCTCGAGCAGCGCACCGGGCTTCGAGCCGGAAAGCGCAGGCGTATCGTAGAACGCCGTGCGCGGCAGCGCGTCTTGCCGCTCCATCTTGATCGCCTCGGCGAGCGAGTGCGGCATGGGCGGAGTGTCGGCGGCAGCCGAGCGTGCAGCGGTGGCGGCGAGCAGCGCCGTACCCAGGAAACTCGCCGCGACGCGGCTCATCGTCGGCTGACGGATATCGGACATGGAGCGTTCCGCCTCAAAAAGACCACAGTGTATCGCGATCGGAGCGGTCCCGATCCACAGTTCTTCAGCGAGCGGCGCGCTTGGGGGATCGGCGCGCGCTTGGGGGGCGGCGCGCGCTTGGGGGGCGGCGCGCTAGAAAATGCCGAGGGCGATCCCGGCGGCCAGCGTCGCCCCCAACTCCTCGCAACGCGCGAGCTCCGCGGGAGCGATTCGCTTCGGCCTCGAGATAGACTCGGGACTTTGCGCATGCGTACAGATAATGATCGGTTCCGCAACCGGGCGCAGCCGCCAGCCGGTCGCGATGCGCGTGATCTGCGCCGCCGCCTGCGACCCGTCGCTCCCGGCGCAAATGAGAATGCCGTACGGCCGGCCGTTCAGCCGATCGAGCGCCGCATAGTACGTGCGATCGAAGAAATCCTTCATCTGTCCGGACATGGCGGCGAGGTTCTCGGGAGTGGCGAACAGGAAGCCGTCCGCGGCCAGCACGTCCTCCGCCCCCGCTTCCGGCGCTTGCATCACGCGTACCGAGATGTCCGGCTCGCGGCGTGCCGCCTGCGCCGCTGCATCCGCCATCTGACGGGTGCCGCCCGTCATCGAGTGATAAACGATCAGCAGCGTTCGCATGAACGAATCATCGGTTAATATCCCTCTTTGGTGCCGGCGCGCCGCACGGCGGGTGCGGCTGTATTGTATTCACTGCTGCACCGCGACCCGGAGCTCAAATGTGCGCCCGGCGCGCCGGTTCGGGCGCAAGCATGAGCAAGTGAATCGAATGTAACGTGAACCGACAGCGCCGATGGCGCTCTAATGCGGATCGCGCTGCTGTTACGAGAGTCACCGGTGGACATGTATTTCTTCGACCCGCTCCTCCCCCAATCCCGCCGGTTACGCTGCGCAGCTCTGATGCTGGCGGCTTTTTTCGCCCAACCGAGTGCTGCGGGATCTCCGTTCGACCTGGCCGGCCCCACGCTCGAGGTCACGGTGACCCGTGGCGGAACCACCCTACCCGCCGCCGAGGTCCCGAACCTTGCGCCGGACGACAAGATCTGGATCCGCGTGAATCTCCCGCCGTCGGAATCCGCGCACTACAAGCTGGTGTCGGCATTCCTGAGCGGCTCGACCAACCCGCCGCCGGAGAGCTGGTTCTATCAATGCAAGACCTGGACGCCGAAGTGCGCGATGGACGGCCTCACCGTGACGGTCCCGAAGGATGCCGAGCAGATGCTGGTGTTTCTCGCGCCGGAGGCGGGCGGAGACTTCAAGACGCTGGTCGGCGCGGTGCGCGGACGGCCGGGCGCGTTCGTGCGCACGTCGCAGGATCTCAACCAGGCGGCGCTCGACCGGTCGCGTCTCGAGCGCTATCTGGCGAGCATTCGCGCACTCAACGACTCCGACCCCGAGAAGCTCTCGCAGGTGGCGCCGCTCCTCGCTCGCAGCCTCGCCATCAAAGTCGACCAGAAGTGCCTGGATCGGATCCCGGAGCTGCAGGCGCCCTGTCTGATGGATGGCCAGGAGTCGCTGATTCTGAACGATGGTCACAGCACCTCCATCGTCGAGGCGCTCACCAGCGGCCCCGGCAGCGACCTCGCGATGGAAGCGAGCTACACGCCGCAGTTGAGCTACGGCTATTACAGCCCCTACATCGCCTCGGTGCTGGACATCGCGAAAATCCTGGATTCCTTCCACACCGCTCAATATCAGTACATCCCGGCGCTCGCCTCGCCGCACGGCAACGAGCTGGCCCTCACCTTGAACGCGGCGCCCTCGTTCCACAATCCCAAATCCGTGCTGGTGGTGGCGATGCCCGCGATCGAGCAGGCGCAGTTGCCACCGCTTCACGCGGTCGATCCAAAGGAGATCTACTGCGCCCGCAAGACCCAGCTGGTTCTGCCCGTGGAGGGAGCGCCGCTCGTGTTCTCCACCTCGTACGCGCACGACCTGACCTTGAGCCTGGCCGGGAGCGGCGGCAAGTCGCTGCAACTGCCGGTCACCGCCGACCCCGCGCAGGGAGGCTTCGTGGTCGACACCTCGAGCCTGGGCTCGGTGGTTCTCGGCGACAGCGTCGAAGCCACGCTGCGGGGCTACTGGGGATTCGATCCATATCGCGGTCCGACCTTTCGCCTGAGAAATGCGCGCGCATCGGCCTGGCAGCTCGCGGCGGGCGACGAGGCGGCGCTGATCGTCGGCCGCCAGGACACCGTGCATCTGCGCGCCGATGACGTGAGCTGTGTGGATAGCATCATGCTCAAGGATCCGGCCGGCAAGGAGCTGAAAGCGGAGTGGAAGCGCTCCAAGCCCGATGAAGTCGAGGTGAAATTGCCGCTGCAGGAATCGCAGCCCGGCGCGATGACCTTGCTGGTCGCCCAGTATGGAGTGCCTAAGCCTCAACCCTTGAGCGTGCAGTCCTTCGCCGAGCCGGGACGCTTCGACGGCTTCGAGATTCACGCGGGCGATTCCCAGGGAACCCTCACGGGAAGCAGGCTCGACGAGGTGGCGAGCCTGTCCCTCAAGAACGTGGTGTTCACGCCGGGAGAGCTGTCGACGCATCCCGGCGGGGATTCGCTGCCGATGAGCGCAAAAGACGGCGAATCGACCGAGTGGAGACCGGAGCATGCGGTCACCGCCAAGGTAACGCTCAAGGACGGGCGGGTGATGTCCGTCCCCGCCACTCTCGATGCCGCGCGGCCCAAAGCCGCGTTGATCGGCAAGAGCGTGCAGGCATCCGCGCTCAGCGGCGACAGCAACATCCAGCTCGCCGACCCGAGCGAGCTGCCCCAGGATGCAGTTTTGGTGTTCTCCATCCGAGCGCAAGTGCCCGCGACTTTCGGCCGTGATGAGAGCGTCGATGTGGCCACCGTCGATGACGCGTTCGACGCGAGCCTGAGCCTCACCAACGGCGGCCTGGCGCTCGAAAATTCCCGCGTCGCGGTGGCGACTTTTTCGCCGGCCAAGGCATTCGGTGCGTCGGCCTATGGTCCTCTCAAATACCGCGTGAACTCCAAAGGAGTCGCGGGTGATTGGCAGCCCCTCGCCAACCTCGTGCGTCTGCCCATGCTCAAAGCGCTCGACTGCCCCGCGACCCCCGAATTGGCGTGCAAGCTGACCGGCTCGAGTCTGTATCTGATCGATTCGGTGTCGGCCGATGCCCAATTCACCAAGCCGGTCGTGGTGCCGGATGGATTCCTGGGCGAAGGCATGCCCGTGCCCCACCCGCTCAACGGCAGGCTCTACTTGAAGCTTCGCGACAATCCGCTGGTCGTGAACCCCACGGCGCTCACCGTGCAATCGATTCCGCCGGCTCCGGCCGAGACCGAGCGCGCGCAGGTGCGTCAATCCGCGCTCAACTCCGACAGTCCCGCGGCACGCTCCGACGGTGCGCCGGCGACCACGCCGCCGAGTCCGCCGCCCGCGAAACCGATGCCGTCTGCCCCCAATGCACCATCGCCCACGGGCGCGCCATCTCCCGCCGGGGCGCCGCCTACCGGTGCACCCGCGCCCAAGAGCGCACCGCCGCCCACCGGCGGACCCGCGCCCAACAGCGCACCGCCGCCCACCGGTGCACCGCCGTCCACCGGCGCGCCCGCGCCCACAAGCGCGCCATCGCCCGCGAGCGCACCATCGCCCACCACTGTTTCCCCGCCGGCGAGCACGCCGCCGCCCGCACCCGCCAGCGTGCCAACGGCCGCGGGCGCTGCGACATGAGCTATCGGCGGTCGATGACCCGCAGGGCCTTGCCCGTCGAGCGTTGCAGCGTCCCGCTCGCGACGACGCGAATCTCCGCTGTTATTCCCACCATCGACTTGAGCTTGCGGCCGAGCTCGAGAGCCTCCATGCCGTGCGAGTCGGCGGCAAGATCCGGCCGCGCCTCCACGATCACCACCACCTCGTCCATGCGGTGTGGGCGCGAGACCTCGATCTGATAGTGCGGCGCGAGCGCCGGCCGTTGCAGGATCAGCTCCTCGATCTGCGAAGGAAACAGGTTCACGCCGCGAACGATCAGCATGTCGTCGGTGCGGCCGGTGATCTTGGCAAAGCGGCGCATGGCCGTGAGGTTTCCCGCCAGAAGGCGCGTCAGGTCGCGCGTGCGGTAGCGGATCACGGGCATCGCTTCTTTGGTGAGCGAGGTGAACACCAGCTCTCCCTGCTCGCCCGCTCCGAGCGGCTCGCCGCTCTCGGGGTCGACGACCTCCGGCAGGAAGTGATCTTCCCAGATCGTCGGCCCTTCCTTGCTGCGGGCGAACTCCTGTGCCACGCCGGGCCCCATGACTTCCGACAGACCGTAGATGTCGCATGCGTCGATGCCGAAGGCGGACTCGATCTCCTGACGAACGCCCTCCCCCCACGGCTCCGCCCCGAAGATGCCGATGGTCAGCGCGCTCGAACGCGGGTCGATGCCTTGCCGCCGGAACTCGTCGAGAAGCGCGAGCATGTAGCTGGGCGTGATCATGATGATATCGGGCTGCAGATCCATGATGAGTTGCACCTGCCGCTCCGTGTAGCCACCGGACACGGGTATCACGGTGCAGCCGGCCGCTTCTGCGCCGAAATGCGCGCCGAGGCCTCCGGTGAACAGTCCATAGCCGTAGGCAATGTGCACTCGCATGCCGCGGCGGCCGCCCGCGGCGCGAATCGAGCGCGCCACCAGATGACTCCAGGTCTCGATGTCCTTGCGCGTATAACCGACCACGGTGGGTTTGCCGGTCGTGCCCGACGATGCATGGATCCGCGCCACTCGATCCATCGGCACGGCGAAGAATCCGAACGGATAGGCAGCGCGCAGATCCGCCTTGGTGGTGAAAGGAAAGCGCGCCAGATCGGCGAGCGACGTCAAATCGTCGGGCCGCACCCCATGCGCATCGAAGCTACGGCGATAACACGGATTCCCCTCGTACGCGTGATGCAGAGTCCAGCGCAGACGCTCGAGCTGCAAGGCCTCGATCTCGGGCCGCTCGAGGCTTAGCACGGGCTCGGCCGATCGCGCGTCCGCCGGCACTTCTCCCACCGCCGGACCCGGTAACGTCACGGGCGCGCTCATGCGCCGCGGCTCTTGAAGTCGGCCGGCCGCTTGTCGCGCGCAGCGGCGAGGCCTTCGCGCACGTCGCGCAGGCGAAAGCCCAGGAACTCGAGCGCGAGCGAGGTATCGAAGCTCGGGCCGGCCAGTCTCAGCCAGTTATTGAGCGCATGCTTGGTCCAGCTCACCGCGGTGGCGCTCCCGTCCGCGAGCGTCCGCGCGGTCTCGAGAGCGTGAGGAATCACCTCGGCATCGGGGACCGACACCGCCACGAGTCCGATGCGCTCGGCCTCCAGACCGGAGAGCGGCTTGTTCGTGAGCAAGTAGTACCGCGCTTTGGCAAGCCCGCAGAGGAGCGGCCAGATGATGACCGCATGATCGCCCGCCGCCACGCCGAGGCGCGTATGGCCATCCAGAATTCGTGCATCGTGCGCGGCCACGCAGACATCCGCCAGCAGCGCCACGGCAAGCCCCGCGCCGATCGCGGTTCCGCGCACCGCCGACACCACCGGCTTCGAGCAGTTGATCAAGTTGTACACGAGGTCGCTCGCTTCCTTCCACACGCGCACCAGGGTCGCCTCGTCGGCGATCATGCGGTCGATCAGGCTGAAATCGCCGCCCGCGGAGAAATTCGCGCCCTCGCCGCGCACCACGATGGCACGAACGGCTTCGTCGGCGTCGGCCGCACGCCAGACCGCCGCAAGATCGCGATGCATCGCCTCGGTCGCCGCGTTCATTTTCTTTTCGTTCGCGATCACGATCTCGAGGAGTCCGTCCTCGGGTGCGAGAAAGCCGAGGCTGCCGAACTCACCTGCATAGCGTCCGACGTCAATGCGCACGATCGGGTACCGCGTGGACGCTCACCATCGTCAGGACGTCGTAGGAGGCCACGGTCTCGCCGGCGCCGTTCGTGATCTCGGTATCCCAGGTCACCTCGCCCCAGCCCTTGTCCGCGCGCAGACTCTTTTGGGCGCAGGTGAGGCGCACCTTGATGCGGTCCCCGGGCTTCGCCGGTTTGACGAAGCGCAGCTCGTTCAAGCCGTAATTGCCCAGCACCGGGCCGTACTCCGGGTCGACGAACAGCCCCGCGGCCGCCGAGATCAGAAAGTATCCGTGGGCAACCCGACCACCGAACAGCGGGTTGCGGGCTGCCTCGGTCTCGCTCATGTGCGCATAGAACGTGTCCCCGGACAGCGCGGCGAAGCGCTCGATGTCCTCGACAGTCACTTCGCGCTCCGCGGACTTGA
Source organism: Steroidobacteraceae bacterium (assembly GCA_036272515.1). Lineage (GTDB taxonomy): Bacteria > Pseudomonadota > Gammaproteobacteria > Steroidobacterales > Steroidobacteraceae > Bog-1198. The sequence goes on from DATAYO010000053.1 coordinate 27,873, forward strand.
AAGTGTCGCCCAGCTCGAGCTCGTGGAAAGGAATGCGAAACGGGTGCCGCCCCGGATCGAGAACCCGGCTGCCGCGCACCCAACGCCCGCCGAGCGCGGTGAGGGTGTCGGGGGTACCTTGCACCGCGGTTCGCTGCATGTAGTGCAGGACGCCGCGAATGCCGCCCATCTCTTCGCCGCCGCCGGCGCGCCCGGGGCCACCGTGAATCAGGGGGGCCAGCGGCGATCCATGGCCGGTGGATTCGCGCGCGCAGCGCTCATTCACGACCAGGATGCGTCCGTGATAGGGCGCGAGGCCGAGCACGAAATGGCCGGCGAGTGCATCATCGGCGCAGAATACCGACGCCGCCAGACTCCCTGCGCTGCGCCGGGCGAGCGCGATGGCGTCAGCCGCATCGCGATAGGGGACCAGGGTGGCCACCGGCCCGAATGCCTCGACCTCGTGCACCGCGCGCGCCGCGTGCGGATCGCGGCATCGAAACAGGAGCGGTGCGAGAAACGCGCCGCGGCTGCGATCGCCGCCTCTCACCTCGACAGTCTGCAGCGAGCCGGCCACGATGTCGGCTTCGCATGCGAGCTCCGCGGCTCGCGCGCGCACCTCCTCGCGCTGGGCGAGGCTCACCAGCGGTCCCATGCGGACGCCGTCGGCACGCGGGTCGCCCACGACGACCTGCCCGAGCGCATCGCGAAGCGCCGCCTCGACGTCGTCCGCGTACGCCTCGGGAACCAACGCCTTGCGGATGGCCGTGCACTTCTGGCCCGCCTTGACCGTCATCTCACGCACCACTTCACGGATGAACAGATCGAACTCAGGGCTGCCGGGCACCGCGTCGGGCGCGAGGATGCTCGAATTGAGCGAGTCCGTCTCCGCGACGAAGCGCACGGCGCGTCGTATCACGGCCGGATGCATCTTGAGCCTGGCCGCCGTATCGGCCGAGCCCGTGAACGCGACGAAGTCCTGGCAGGTCAGGTGCTCGAACAGATCGCCGAGGCCACCGCACACCAGCTGCAGCGCCCCCTCCGGCAGGAGCTTCGACTCGACGATCCGGCGCACCACCCGCTCCGCGAGATAGGCCGTGGCGGTCGCCGGCTTCACGATCACCGGCACGCCGGCCAGGATCGCCGGAGCGAGCTTTTCCAGCATGCCCCACACCGGAAAATTGAAGGCGTTGATATGCACGGCCGCGCCCTCGCGGGGCACGTAGATGTGCTGACCGACGAATCCGCCGCTCTTGGAGAGACCCTCGACACCGCCATCGAGGTAGACGTGGCCATTCGGCAACTCGCGCGCACCCTTGCTCGCAAACGCAAACACGGTACCGATGCCGCCGTCGATGTCGATCCACGAATCGTCCCGGGTCGCTCCGGTGCGATACGACCATTCATAGAGCTCCTGCTTGAAATCGAGGAGACGTTTGGCGAGCGCCTTGAGCAGGCTCGCCCGCTCGTGGAAAGTCAGGGCGCGCAGCGCGGGGCCGCCCCGGCTGTGCGCGTAGCCCAGCACCGCGCCGAAATCGAGGCCGCCGGAGGACGCCTCGGCGATGAGCTCGCCCGTCGATGCATCGCGTAATTCGGCCGCCGGACCGGCACCGGCCTGCCACCGACCCGTCACGTGGCTCTCGAGCTTCATGCGGGCTCCGCCGATGCGGGCCGCCGCTCGAAGGATTGGAAGGTTTTGCCCGCGGCCGCGAGCTGCACCAGCAGCGGCGCGGGCTTCCAGTACCGGGTTCCGAGCGTGCGCTCGAAGCGCAGAATTCCTTCGAGCACGACCGCTGCCCCCAGCGTATCGGCGTAAGACATGGGTCCGCCTCGAAATCTCGGGAATCCATAGCCGTTGCACCAGATGGCATCGATGTCACCGGCACTCGCCGCGATGCCCTGCTCGAGGATCAGGGCTCCCTCGTTGATGAGCGCGAACAGACAGCGCTCCAGGATCTCCTCGTCGGAGATGTCGCGTCGCTCGATGCCGAGCCGCAAGGATTCGGCGGCGATCATGGATTCGACCTCGGGATCGCGCACGGGCTTGCGCGAACCCTGGCTGTACAGGTAGGCGCCGCGCCCATTCTTCTGTCCGAGCCTGCCCGCTTCGAACAACAGGTCGGCGACCCGGTAATAGCGGGGATCGTCGGGCAGATCCTTGCGCTCGCGGCGCACCCGATAGCCCACGTCGATGCCCGCCAGATCGCCGACCGCGTTCGGACCCATCGCCATGCCGAATTTCTCCAGGGCCGCGTCGACTTGAGCCGGTTGGGCTCCCTCGAGCAGCAGCAATTGATTTTCGCGTCCGTACGCATACAGCATGCGGTTGCCGACGAAGCCGAAGCAATTGCCCACCACCACGCCGAGCTTGCCCATGTGCCGCGTGACCGCGAGCGCCGTGGCGATGACCTCGGGAGCGGTGTCGGCGCCGCGCACGATCTCGACCAGGCGCATGACGTTGGCGGGGCTGAAAAAGTGCATCCCCACCACATCCGCCGCGCGTCCCGACGCCGCGGCGATCGCATCGATGTCGAGCGTCGAGGTGTTGGAGGCGAGGACCGCATCGGGACGGCATATTGTTCCGAGCGACGCGAATACCTCGCGCTTGACGGCCATGTTTTCGAACACCGCCTCGATCACCAGATCGACATTCGCGAGTGCATCGAGGGCTGCGCCGGTCCGGACGCGCTCCGCCGCCGCGGCGGCGACGGTCGAGTCGAGCCGGCCTTTCGCCACCGCGGCCGTCAGGGTGGCGCTCAGACGATCGAGGCCGGCCGCCAGGGCTTCGCGCCGGGTATCGACCAGAATGACCTCGAAGCCCGCGCTCGCGAGGCTGATCGCGATGCCCGCGCCCATCGTCCCCGCTCCGAGCACGCCCACCGAGCGCACCGACCTCGGGTCCGCGCGTTCGACATCGACGACACCCATCGCTAGACCCCCGCCCCGACCCGCTCGAGGACCGTGGCGATGCCCTGGCCCACGCCGATGCACATCGTGCAAAGCGCATATCGGCCGCCGCCACGTTCGAGCTGGTTGATCGCCGTCGTCACCAGGCGAGCGCCGCTCGCGCCGAGTGGATGGCCGAGGGCGATGGCACCCCCTTGGGCATTCACGTGTGCCGCATCGTCCCGGATCCCGAGCTCGCGCAGCACCGCCAGTGCCTGGGCGGCGAACGCCTCGTTGAGCTCGATGAGATCCATGTTCTCGAGCGCCATGCCCAGCCGCCCGAGCAGCTTCCTGGTGGCCGCCACCGGACCGATGCCCATGACGCGGGGCAAAACCCCCGCCACGGCGGTTCCCACCACGCGCGCCCGCGGCGTGAGCCCGAAGCGCTTCGCGGCGGCGGCGCTCGCCAGCAGCACGCCGCAGGCGCCGTCGTTGACTCCCGAGGCGTTGCCGGCGGTCACGGTACCTCCGGCGCGGAACGGCGTCGGCAGCTTCTGCAACGCCTCGAAGCTCGTCTCGCGCGGATGCTCGTCGATGCTCACCACGGTCTTCTCGCCGCGCTTCGCAGCCACCTCCACGCCGACGATCTCGGCGCGAAAATGTCCCGCGGCCTGCGCGGCGAGCGCGCGCTGCTGACTGCGCAGCGCAAACCGGTCCTGATCTTCGCGCGAGACATGGAAATCCGCGGCGACGTTCTCGCCCGTTTCGGGCATGGAGTCGATCCCGTACTGCTTCTTGAGCAGCGGATTGACGAATCGCCAGCCAATGGTGGTATCGAACATCTGCAGGTCGCGCGCGAACGGTGTCGTCCCCTTCGAGATCACGAAGGGCGCACGGCTCATGCTCTCGACGCCGCCGGCGAGTACCACCTCGGCCTCTCCGGCCGCGATCAGGCGGGACGCCGAGGCCACCGCATCGAGTCCCGATCCGCACAGCCGATTGAGCGTCGCGCCCGGCACCTCGGGCGGCAGCCCCGCCAGCAGCGCGCTCATGCGCGCGACATTGCGGTTGTCTTCGCCCGCCTGATTGGCACACCCGAGAATCACGTCGTCCACCGCGTGCGGATCGAGCGCCGCGTTTCGCTTCATGAGCTCGCGCAGCACCACTGCCGCCAGATCGTCCGGACGCACCGACGACAGAGCGCCGCCGTAGCGGCCGATCGGGGTACGGATCGCGTCGCAGATGAATGCCTCGTTCATTATTCGTCGTCCTTCAACTCGTTACCGGCCATTGAACTGCGGCGTGCGCTTTTCGGCAAAAGCCGCAACCCCTTCCGCATAATCCGCCGAGCGGCCCAAGCGGCGCTGCAGGTCGCGCTCGATATCCAGCTGCTCCTCGAGCGTGCGGCTCCAGCCGCCATGGATCGCCTGCTTGGTGGCGCCGAGTCCCAAGGTCGGCGCCGCAGCCAGCTGCCGAGCCAGGGAATCCACCGTCGAGGAGAGCGCGGTATCCTCCACGCATCGCCAGATCATCCCCCACGCCGCCGCCTGCTCCGCCGGCAATTTGTCTCCGAGCAAGCTCAGTCCGAGCGCCCGCGCATTGCCGACCAGCCGCGGGAGTGTCCAGGTTCCACCCGAATCCGGAACCAGTCCGAGCCGCGCGAACGACTGCACGAAACTGGCCGAGCGCGCCGCGATCACCAGATCACAGGCAAGCGCCAGGTTGGCGCCGGCGCCCGCGGCGACTCCGTTGACGGCGGCAATGACCGGGACGGCCAAGTTGTGCAGCGCGAGCACCAGCGGCTTGTAGTACCGGTCGATGGAGTCGCCGAGGTCGACGGCGCTGCCGGCAGGCGCCACGGCCCGGTCGCCGAGGTCCTGACCCGCGCAAAATCCCCGACCGGCACCCGTGATCACCAACACCCGCGCACCGCCCAGGCTGGTCAAGGCGTGGCGCACTTCCTCGTGCATCTTCACGTTGAAGCTGTTGAGCTTGTCCGGCCGATTCAGCGTGAGGCGCGCGATGCCCTCGTCGACGCTGAACAAGATGGTTTCATGCGACATCGCCGCCCTCCGTCGTTCCCGCAACCGGCTCATTTCTCGTCATAGCTTAGCTCCAGCGCGGGCGTCGTCGGCCGCGCCTGGCAGCAGAGCACGAAGCCCGCGTCGAGCTCCCACGGCTGCAGGGCGATGTTGTGCATCATATCCGCCTTACCCGCGAGGATCTTGGCCCGACAGGTGGCGCAGATGCCGCTGCGGCAGGAGAACGGCAGCTCCAGACCGGCGCGCTCCGCCGCATCCAGCACCGACGCGTCGCTCGGGGCCATGAAAAAGCTGCGGCGCCGGCCATCCATGAGCACCGATATCGTGGCGAGCACGTCGCGTCCGTCGGCCTCGGGTGCGCGGACGGCCTCGGGTGCCCGGTTGGTCTCGAGTGCGCCGTTCGCGCCGGGCGCGCGGCCGGCGGCGGCGAACCGCTCGAAGCGAATCGGCGCCGCCGCGTTCAACCGCCTCACCGCCGCGCCGACCTCATCGACCATGCCGCCCGGCCCGCAGATGAAGTATTCGTCCGCCGAGGCGATGCCCGGCATCTCGAGCGCCAGCGCCTCGACCTTGGCCGCATCGATGCGCCCGTTCATGAGCTCGGTGTGCTGCGGCTCGCGGCTCATCACGAAATAGACCGAGAATCGGCCGATATAGCGATTCTTGAGTGCCAGCGTTTCCTCGAGAAACATGCTGCGCGCGGTATTGCGATTGCCGTAAAACAAGGTGAAGCGGCTGCGGGGCTCGCGCGCCAGAATGTCCGCGGCCAGGGACAGCACCGGCGTGATGCCGCTGCCCGAGGCGAATGCGACGTAGGCGAGGCTCCTCGCCGGATCGACCGTGGTGCGAAAACGTCCGAGGGGAGTTCCCACCTCCAGTCGATCGCCCGGCCGGACCCGCGTCGCGAGCTCCCGCGACATGCGTCCCCCCGCCTGTTCGCGAATGCCGATCCGGATCGCCGGGCTGCCCGGAGCGGTGACAATCGAGTAGGTGCGGCGCTCGTCCAGACCCTCGATCGCGCGGCGCACCGTCACGTACTGTCCCGCATGGTGCCGAAACTGATCCTCGAGCGCGCGCGGGATCGCCAGGGTCAGGCAGACGGCGTCCTCGGCGGTTCGCTCCACCGACACGACCTCGAGCGAGTGAAAGCTCAGCATGCGCATTGCTCCCGCCGTGTGCGATGGACCGAAAGCACGCTCAGATGCACTTGAAGCACTCGAACGGCTCCAGGCAATCGCGACAGCGATGCAGCGCCTTGCACGGCGTCGAGCCGAACTGGCTGGTGCATTCGGTGTGGGTCGAGCCGCAGCGCGGACAGACGACGGGTGCGTGACTCGCGCGCTGCAGCGCGAGCGCGGCCGCCGGCGGCGGCACGATACCGTATTCCGAGAGCTTGCGGCGGCCGTCGGCGCTGATCCAATCGCTGCTCCAGGCGGGGCTCAGCACGCGTGTGATCGAAAACGGGCGCAGCTGCGCCCGGTCCAGTGCCTCCTCCGCCAGCGTCTCGATGTGCTCGGTGGCGGGGCAGCCGGTGTACGTCGGCGAAAGGCCGATGCGCAGCACGCCATCCGCTTCCTCCCGCGCGAATCGGACGATGCCGAGGTCGACGAGCGTGAGCGCGGGGATCTCGGGATCTTCCACTTGACCGAGGGCTCGCCAGGCGGCGGCGGCCCGACCCGCGCTCATGCAGGCCGCGCTCACCAGCGCGCTCCCGGATGGGCCCGCTGCAAGTACTGCATGTCGGCGAGGAGATATCCCAGATGCTCGCTATGCTCACCGCGCTTGCCGAACCAGGAATACGGGAGGTCGCGAGGCCGTTCGAGCGTGGCTTGCGCGAGAATCTCCTCGATGCACGGGACCCACGCCGCACGCAGCTCGCCGAGCGGCGGCGCGATTCCGCGCGCCACCATGTCGCGGTCGAGCTCATCCTCCTCGAACAGCTCGGCCGTATAGCGCCACAATCGTCCGAGCGAGGCTTGCACCCGTGCGTGACTCTCCGGCGTGCCGTCGCCGAGCCGTACGAGCCAGCTCGAGCTGTAGCGCAGATGATAGCGAGTCTCCTTCACGGCCTTCGCCGCGATGGCCGCGATGCGCTCGTCCGCCGAGTCCGTCAAGCGCTCGAACAGCGCGAGCTGATAGGCATCGATCAGGACCTGGCGCACGATGGTGTCGCCGAAATCACCGTTCGGCTGCTCGGCCAGGGTGACGTTCAAATACTCGCCGTGGTCGCGCAGGAAGGCGAGATCGTCCTCGCTGCGGCCCCGGCCCTCGAGCTCGCCCGCGTAGCTCAGCATCAATCGCGCCTGGCCGATCAGATCGAGCGCGATATTGGCAAGCCCCAGATCCTCCTCCAACGCAGGAGCATGCCCCACCCACTCCCCCAGCCGCTGGCCGAGAATCAGACTCAGGTCGCCGAGGCGCAGCACATATCGGCACAGCGGCGCGGCATCGTCGCTCATAAGGTCTTCACCTCGTCCGGGATATCGTAGAAGGTCGGATGCCGATAGATCTTGTCGCGCGCCGGCTCGAACAGGGCCTCGGCGTCTGCGGGGTCGGAGGCGACGATGTCGGAGGAACGCACCACCCAGATGCTGACGCCCTCCTGCCGGCGCGTGTAAAGGTCACGCGCATGCTCGACGGCCATCCGCGCATCGGTGGCGTGGAGGCTGCCCACATGCTTGTGATCGAGGCCGCCGCGCGCTCGAATGAATACTTCATACAGCGGCCATTCCCGGCTCGGGATCGCGGGTGCGTCGCTCTTCGGATCGGATGCGTTCATGCTGGCTCCTCGTGGCGTCAAGCCGCCCGGCTCTCGCCGCGGCGGCGTTGCTTGTCCGCATGGGCGTTGGCCGCATCGCGCACCCAGGCACCTTGCGTCCAGGCGCTGCGGCGCGCCGCCAGACGCTCCGCATTGCAGGGGCCGTTGCCCTTCAGCACGCGCTCGAATTCGTCCCAATCGATCGCGCCGAATTCGTGGCGCTGCTCGCGCTCGTTCCACTTGAGCTCCGGGTCGGGGACGGTGAGCCCGAGGAACGACGCCTGCGGAACGGTGAAGTCGACGAATTTCTGGCGCAGCTCGTCGTTCGAGAAGCGCTTGATCTTCCAGCGCTGCGAATCGGAGCTGTGGGTGGACGAGGCATCCGGCGGCCCGAACATCATGAGCGCCGGCCACCACCATCGATCGAGCGCCTGCTGCGCCATGCGCTTCTGCTCGGCGGTTCCGCGGCAGAGCGTGAGCATGATGTCGTAGCCCTGGCGCTGATGAAAGCTTTCCTCCCGGCAGATGCGCACCATCGCGCGCGCATAAGGCCCGTAGGAGCAGCGGCACAGCGGAATCTGGTTCATGATCGCCGCGCCGTCGACCAGCCAGCCGATGGCGCCGACATCGGCCCAGGTCGGGGTCGGATAATTGAAAATGCTCGAATATTTGGCTTTGCCCGAGAGAAGCTGATCGATCATCTGATCGCGGGTGATGCCGAGCGTCTCGGCGGCACTGTAGAGGTAGGCGCCATGGCCGCCCTCGTCCTGAACTTTGGCGATGAGAATGGCTTTGCGCTTGAGGCTCGGCGCGCGGGTGATCCAGTTGCCCTCCGGCAGCATGCCGACGATTTCCGAGTGCGCATGCTGGGAAATTTGCCGGATCAGCGTGGCTCGATAGCGCGAGGGCATCCAATCCTTCGGTTCGACCTTCTCTTCGCGGTCGACCCGCGCCTGAAAATGCCGCTCGAGCGCCGCCTCATCCCGGGGCGATGCCGGATCCGATCCCTGAACGTCCAAGCCTTGCGTGTACATGGCACCTTCTCCGCTGCCGGCCGCAGCGCCGCCGCGGCGCCCGGACCCCGCAACCATCGTGACACATGAATTGGCGAAAATCAATTTTTTGTGTGTCATTTGAGGGGCCGCCATATACACTGCGAGACAGCATGACGAACCGCTCTTCCGCCGCTGCCGCCGAACTCGTCGAGCGTTTCCACCGCCAGCATCCGTTGCGGGCAGGGTCATTGATCGTCACCATCTTCGGCGACTCCATCATGCCGCGCGGCGGCGCGATCGCACTCGGGAAGCTCATCACGCTCGCGGGGCTGTTCCGGATCAACGAGCGTCTGGTACGCACCGCAACGGCACGTCTCGCCCAGGACGGCTGGCTCGCGGCCCGGCGCGTCGGCAAACGAAGCGAATATCGGCTGTCGGAGGATGGCCGCGAGCGCTTCGCGGAGGCCACCGAACGCATCTACGGCGATCCGGCCGCTCAGGGCTCGGGGCGCTGGACCTTGATCGTGCTGCCGCCCATGCCGGCGTCGCAGCGCCGGCGGTTGCGGCAGGAGCTCGCCTGGCAGGGCTTCGGCGAGCTCGCCATCGGAACTTTCGCACACCCGCATCTGCCGGCGCGGGCGCTCGGCTGGCAAATACGCGAAGCCAATCTGCCGGCGCGGGCGCTCGTGTTCGAGGCCGATCTGGCCTCTCCGGCGGCGCCGGCGCAACTCGTCAAACTCGGCTGGAACCTCGAGGATCTTGCCGAGCGTTACCGCCGATTCGTGCTCCGGTTCGAGCGGGTGAATGCGGCTCTCGGGGGACGTCTGGACCCGGCGGTGGGCTTTACGGTGCGCACCCTGTTGATTCATGAGTACCGGCGTCTGCACCTTCGCGACCCGCTCTTGCCCCATGCGCTGCTGCCGAGCCGTTGGCCCGGCTTCAAGGCCGCGGAGCTCTGCCGCTCGATCTACGCGCGCGTGTTCGCGGCCTCGGAAGCGCACCTGGCCGCGGTGGCCGCACAGCTCGATCGCGCCCTGCCGCCCGCCGACCCGTCCATTCTGCAACGCTTCGGCGGATTCTAAAGCCGAGCCGCATGAGGTTCCTCGCCGCTCAACTGATTCTCGCGCTCTGGCTGGTCTGGGGCGTGTACTGGCTGATCACGGCATTCTCGGCAAAGCCCACGCGGCGGCGCGAACCGCGCTGGTCGCGCTGGGCCTTTGTGGCTCAGGCGCTGCTGGTGGCGGCGTTGCTGGGACCGCACCGCTGGCGCGGATGGCTTGGAGTGCGCATCGTCCCCGGCGGGTGGTCGCGGTACTGGATCGGCGTGGCCGTGATCGTTGCCGGACTCCTGCTGTGCATCTGGGCGCGGCGCGCTCTCGGCGGCAACTGGAGCGGCGCCGTCACGGTGAAGGTAGGGCACGAGCTCGTGCAAGGGGGGCCGTATCGATGGGTCCGACACCCGATCTATACGGGTATCCTGCTGATGATGCTGGGCACGGCGCTGGCCGGCGGTGAGGTGCATGGCCTGCTCGCCGTGTCGATCGCAACCCTGGCGCTGTGGCTGCGATCACGGGTCGAGGAGCGCTGGATGAGCGAGGAGTTCGGAGAGCAGTACGCCCGTTACCGACAAAGAAGCTGGGCCCTGATTCCTTACATCGTCTGACCCCGTATCGTCCGGCTCAGCGCTTTCAGCGCCAACGTCGTCCGACTCAGCGCTTCAGCGCCAACGTCAGCCCGTCGCCGACCGGAACCATGACGACGTCGACCCGCTCGTCGCCGTGGATCTTCTCGTTGATCGCGCGGATCGCGACCGTGTCGGCGGACCGGTCCGTCGGGTCGATCACCATGCCGTTCCAAAGCACGTTGTCGATGGCGATCAGTCCGCCTCGACGGACGAGCTTGAGAGCATATTCGTAGTAAGTGTCGTAGTTCGCCTTGTCGGCGTCGATGAAGGCGAAATCGAAGGTATCGCTCGCGCCTTGGGCAACCAGCTCTTGCAGGCTCTCGGCGGCCGGGCGCAGCCGCAGCTCTATCCGGTTTGCGACACCGGCCTTGGCCCAATGGCGCCGGGCGATGGCGGTGAATTCCTCGCTGACATCGAGCGCCACGACTTTTCCTTCAGGCCCCATCGCCTTCGCGACCACCATGGAGCTGTAGCCGGTGAATACCCCGACTTCCAGGGTTTTGCGAGCGCCGAGCATGCGTACGAGCACAGCCATCAGCTGCCCCTGTTCCGGCGAGATTTGCATTTCCGCCCGAGGATGGCTGGCCGTCTCTGTTCGCAGCGAGGCGAGATCGGCATCTTCACGCGTGCCGACACGGCGCAGGTACGCGCCCAAGGCGGTCGACAAGTTGATGCTGTCACGAGACATGCAACGAGTATATCAGGTGGATGGCAGTCCACCGTAAGCGGCGCCACGCGCACCGTCACGTCCCCTCGAGTTGAAAAATATCGGGGGCCGGACTATACCGGACGCCTCATGACGCGATCCCATGTCGCGACCCCCGGTCGGGCAATCGGCGCTGGGCTGCGCCGCTGCTCGGGCATCCTTGCCTGCGTCTTTTGCGGTATGTGGCTGGCGCTCTGTACCGCATCCAGCCGTGCGACGGTCTTCGAGCTGCCGCCCGATGGCTCGTCGTTGGTGGGCGCCGATCTCACCATCAACTCGCATTACGAGGACACGCTGCTAGACTTCGCGCGCCGTTATAGTCTTGGATACGATGAAATCATCCGGGCGAACCCCGGCGTGGACATGTGGTTGCCCGGCGAGGGCACGCGGATTTTCTTGCCCGGCCAGCGCATTCTGCCACCGGGACCGCGTGAGGGCGTGGTGGTCAATCTCCCGGAGCATCGCCTGTACTATTATCCCAAGGCATTGCAGAACGGCAAGCGCGTGGTGATCACCTTTCCGGTCAGCATCGGCAAGCTGGGGCGCAACACCCCACTGGGACAAACGCGCGTCATCGCCAAGGTCGAGCATCCCTCGTGGTATCCGACGGCGTCGATCCGCGAGGAGCATCGACGGGCCGGTGACCCGTTGCCGGCGGTCGTGGGCCCCGGGCCCGACAACCCTTTGGGCGAGTTCAAAATACGTCTCGGCTTCGGCAATGGGAACTATGAGATCCACGGAACCAATAATCCGACGGCAGTCGGTCTCGCCATCACGCATGGCTGCATCCGCATGTACCCCGAAGATGTTGCCGCGCTGTTTCCGCTGCTTCCCGTCGGCACGCCGGTTCGTCTGGTCAATGTTCCGGTAAAAGTCGCCTGGATCGATGATGAGCTGCTGCTCGAGGCTCATCCACCGGTCAACGCCCAGGGCGAGAGCTTTGAACCCGACGTCGAGAAGTTTTCCGATTTGTTGAGGGCAGCGGTCGGTGATGCCACGGTCGCCATCGACTGGGATTACGCGCGCGAGATACTACGGAAGGCCAACGGCGTGATTGCGACGGTCGCACTCAAAGCCGAGAATCCGGACGCTCCCCTTCCGTAACTCCTCGCGCACGGTGCACAAACCGGCTACGCCGCTGGGCCTTCGCCCCAGCCTTCCAGGGTCGCGACCACCCGGGCGAGAAAGGCGTTCGCCTGGAAGGCGTCGAGAGCGCGATGATCGATGGTGAGCGTGAGGTAGCACATCGTGCGGATGCCGATGGCCTCGTCACCGTCCGACTCCAAGACGCAGACACGGCGCTCGACTTTGCCGACACCCAGGATGGCCACTTGCGGCTGATTGATGACGATGGGTGCCGCGAGGAGGCTTCCGCTCACGCCATGGTTCGAAATGGTGAACGTCCCGCCTCGAACATCCTCTCGCGTCAGCTTGCCGGCGCGCGCCGCGGCCACCAGCCGCCCGAGCCGCGCGGCGATTTCCTCGAGCTCCAGATTCTGCGCCGCGTGGATCACCGGCACGATCAGCCCTTCGTTGCCGAGTGCCGTTCCGACCCCGATGTTGGCGTCGGCGTGCAGCTCGAGCGCATCCTCGTGATAGGTCGCATTGACCGACGGATTCGCGGCGAGCGCACGTGCGCAAGCCGCGACGAAATAGGCGGTGAGTGTCAGGCGCGTTCCCCGGCGTTCGTATTCCGCGGCGTGCCGCTCCCGATGGGACCGAACCCGCGTGAGATCGGCCTCGAAAACGGTGGTCACATGCGGCGACTCGCTGAGACTTCGCACCATGTGCTCCGCTACGCGCCTGCGGATCGGTGTGTGCGCCACCCGCCCGGCGGAGGTCGTTGCTCCCAGACGGCGAGCGATATCCTGTGCCGTGATGCGACCATCCCTGCCACTGCCGGGAATGTCGTCGGCGCGTAACGCGTGCTCTTTCAGCAGCCGGCGTACCGCCGGACTCAAGAGCCCCCGGCCCGCGTCCGCCCCGCCCACCTCGTGGGCTGCGCGCGCCTCGTGTGCTGCGCCCGCCTCGTGGGCTGCGCCCGCCTCGTGTGCTGCGCGCGCCTCGTGTGCCGCGTCTGCCGCCACCCGGTCCGCTTCCGGCGCCCTCTCCTCGGCCACGGCCGTCACGCCGTCGCCCGCATCGACCCTGATCCGTGCGAGCAGTTCCCCCGGCAGCACTTCCTCGTCCGGCCGCTTCAATATTTCCGCCAGCTCACCGCTCGCAGGCGAAGGTATCTCGACGCTGACCTTGTCGGTCTCCAGCTCGAGCAGCGGCTCGTCCTTCCGAATGGCCTCGCCCGCCGTTTTGCACCACCTGAGGATCGTCGCCTTGGTGCCCTCCTCGTTCTCGGGTGCCACGACCTCCTCGAGCCGCGGCATGATCAGACCGCCACCAGGTCACCGATGGCAGTGGCGATTCGATCGACGTTCGGCAGCACCGCCTCGAGCAGCACCGGGCTGTGCGGGCTCGGTACGTCCGGCATGGCGAGCCGCTCGATGGGCGCGTCCAGATCGAAGAATGCGTCCTTCGCGAGCACCGCGGCAATCTCCGCGCCGAAACCGGCGGTGATGTTGTCCTCGTGGACGATGAGGCAGCGGCGAGTCTTACGCACCGACTGGAGGGTCGCCTCCCGATCCCACGGCGAGAGCGTGCGCAGGTCGAGGAGATCCGCGTCCACCTGAGCGCGACGGATGGCGAGCTCGCAGCGCTCGACCATGGCGCCCCAGCTCACGACCGTCAGGGCATCGCCATGCCGCAGCAGGCTGGCCTTGCCGAACTTCACCACGAAATCATCGCCGGGATACGAGCGCCGAGCCCAGTTGCCGTCGAGCAGCGAGCGATGTTCGAAAAAGATGGTCGGATCGTTCCCGCGCAAAGCCTCGCGCAGCAGTCCGACGGCGTCCTCGGCGTTGGACGGCATGGCGACACGCCAGCCCAATCCATGGATCCATTGCACCTCGTTCGATTGGCTGTGCCAGGGATCGCCGCACTTGAAGAAGCCGCCCGGAATGCGCACCACCATCGGTGCCGCGAATCGGTTGGCCGTTCGCCAGCGCATCGAGCCGCAATCGTTCAGCTGCTCGGCCGCCGGATCGGCGTACTTGCGGAACTGGATTTCCGGCACCGGCATCAGCCCCGCCGCAGCCATGCCGACCGCGCGGCCGATGATGCCCTCCTCGGACAAGCTGGTATCGAAGACTCGCGCGGTGCCGAATTTCTCCTGCAAGCCCAACGTGGCCGCGTGTACGCCACCCTTGCGCCCCACGTCCTCCCCGAATATCACCATGCGCGGGTTCACCTCGAGCTCGTGCTCGAGCGTTCGGCGCACCGCCGTGACCAGATTGATCCGCGGACCTTGCGCCGCCGACCGCTCGGACCCCGCGTGCGGGGAAGCTCCTTCCGGGCGGACGCCGCCCTGGAGCTGCAGCTCGATCGAGCCGTCGTCGGCGATCTCCGTGAACACGTAGCGCCTCACTTGCGCGGGATCGGGGGGCTGGCGCTCCTCGACTCTCGCTCGCGCCGCGGACACGAGTGCCCGGGCGCGCGCCACTTCCGCATCCCAGTCTGCCTCCGCCAGCACTCTCGGAACGATCTGCGCACGCAGACGCAGCCATGGATCGCGTTCCCGCTCCGCGGCGATCACGCTCGCGCCCTTGTAGGTCTGGGTGTCCTGTCCGGAGTGGCCCGACAGACGGGGAACCGTGAGGCGCAACAGCGCAGGCCCTTCTCCGGTGCGCACCCCCGCGACGGCGCTGCGGATCAACAGAGCGGCCGACACCGGGTCCGAGCCGTCGCCGTCGAGCATGCGCAGGCCGCTGAACGAGGCAAGATTGCGCGCGATGTTGCCGCCGGGAGTCTGCTGGTGTGTCGGCACCGAGATTCCGTAGCCGTTATCCTCGATGAAGAACAGCAAGGGGAGCCGCTCGGTCGTGGCGATATTGAGCGCCGCCCAGAAGCCGTTGGTGGCCGTCGAGGCGTCGCCGCCGTGTGCCACGGCAATGCTGCGCGCGGCGCGCGAGTCGGACAACAAGGACTGCCGATAACGCAACGCCTGCGCCCAGCCGACGGCGGGCGTGTATTGGGTCCCGACGCCCCCGCATACCGGCAGGACGCAGGGTCCGTCGCGGCGCGGCAGATTGAACACCACTCCGATGTCGCGGCCCTCGCTCATGCTGCCCCGGCGCATCATGGTGGAGGCCAGCGCTTCGTCCACCGACAGACCCAGGGCGAGCAGCAGGGGCCGGGACCGGTAGTAGCCCCCGACCGCGTCCCGCGCTTCACCGAGCTCCGCTCCCAGCAGCACCTGCGTCACGTCATGGCCGCGCGCGGAGAACTGATACAGCACCTTGCGCTCGGGCACCAAGGTCGACTCTTCCAGGTCGTCCAGGGCTCGCGAGATGGCGACCTGGCGCACCAACGAACGCCAATCCCAGGCTTCGGCGGGAATAGAGGGAATCAGGTTCTCGGAGCTCGCTGCCATCGCCATTCCCACCTCGCTTATCCAGGCCTCGATCGATCGCCTTAGACTAATCCGAAGTTTTCATGGAGAATCGCTAATTGAGCGCTCCGTTCGCGTCGTCTATTGGCGTAATTATCCATGTTGGCCGCCGTAAACAGTGATTTCAGCTAATCAGCCATGAACGCCGCCAAACTCGATCGCTTCGATGCGCGGATTTTGTCCGAGCTGCAGCGCGATGGGCGTCTGCCGGTCGTGGAGCTCGCCGAGCTGATCGGTCTGTCGGCGACCCCCTGTGCCCGACGCATCAAAGCGCTGGAGGCGGCCGGCGTCATCGAGGGCTATGCAGCCATATTGAATCCAGCCCGGGTGGGGCTCGCGGTCCAGGCACTGGTGCACGTCAAACTGACCGAGCACACGGATGAGACGGTGGCGCGCTTCGAGCGCGAGATCTCATTGCTCGACGAGGTGACCAATTGCTTCGCCACCACCGGCACCTACGATTTCATCCTGCAGGTGTTCGGCAGGGACCTCGAATCACTGAGCTCGGTCATCCTCAAGAAACTGCTGCGCATTCCCCATGTGCGGGACGTGCAATCGAGCGTGGTGCTCGCGACGCTCAAGCGCTCGACGCGCGTGCCCATCGGGCACTTGCAAACGTGAGGTGCGGATGACCCCCGATCATGCCGACATTCTGGTGATCGGCGCCGGAATCGCCGGCGCATCCGTGGCCGCTCACCTCGCGGAGAGCCGCAGCGTCATTCTGATGGAGCGCGAGCAGCGTCCCGGATATCACTCGACCGGACGCTCGGCCGCGCTGTTCACCGAGATTTACGGAAATGCGACGATTCGCGCCCTGACTCGCGCGAGCCGCCGGTTCCTGTACGAGGCACCGCCGGAATTCAGCGAAGTGCCGCTGACCCGCCGGCGCGGCTGTCTGTACATTGCGACGCCGGCGCAACTCGAGGCGCTGCACGCATTTCATGCGCTCCCCGACATCGCTCCGGCAACCCGGATGCTCCCGGTCGGGGAGGCGCACGAGCTCTGCCCGATCTTGCGCCGGGGCTACGTCGCGGGCGCGCTGCTCGAGCCGGATTGCGCCGACATCGATGTGCACGCGCTGCACCAGGGGTACCTGCGCCTGTTCAAGCAGCGCGACGGGCGACTTCTCAACGACGCAGCGGTGCACTCGCTCGCGTACGACAACGGAGTCTGGACGGTGCAAGCCGGCCGCGAGCGCCTGACTGCCCCGTTGATCGTCAATGCGGCGGGTGCCTGGGCGGACCAGGTGGCCGGGCTTGCCGGCATATCGCCGATCGGCCTCACGGCCTGCCGTCGAACGGCGGTGCTGGTGGACGCGCCGGAGGGCCTGGACATCGGCGGGTGGCCGTTCGTCAGCGATATCGACGAGCAGTTCTACTTCAGGCCCGATGCGGGCTCGATTTTTCTATCGCCGGCCGACGAGACACCGACCGAGCCGGCCGATGTGCAGCCCGAGGAATGGGACATCGCCGCGGCGGTCGAGCGGCTCGAACAGGCAACGACCTTGCAGGTCCGGCGTCTCAAAGCGCGGTGGGCCGGCCTTCGCACCTTCGCTCCCGACCGCACGCCCGTGGTCGGATACTCGCCGATCCTGCCTGCCTTCTTCTGGCTCGCCGGGCAAGGGGGATACGGCATCCAGACCGCCCCGGCCCTCTCGCGCGCAGCCGCCGCGCTGGTGCTCGGATTGGCGCTTCCGGCGGACCTCCAGGACCAGGGCTTGGAGGCGGCAATGTCGCCGGCTCGCTTTGGTGCAATCCGTGGGCTATATCCTACGATGCCCCGGTAACCGCACCGACTGTTGCCGGCCGAGCGGCGCCGCAAACTTGCTGCGTAGGGTGGAGCGGTACGGATTTTCCAATCAAAGTAGGTGGCCCATGCTTCATTACGCAGTGGTGTTTTTCGTCATCGCATTGATCGCGGCGCTTTTTGGTTTCGGCGGCATTGCGGCCGGCGCAGCGGGCATCGCGAAAGTATTGTTCATCGTTTTCCTGATCGGCGCCATCGTCAGTTTCCTGATGAGCCTGGGCCGTCGGGTTTGACATTCCTAATCGAGAGGAGCGAGCCATGGAAGCACAGCTGGATTCGAACGTTCGAAAAGTCAAGAACATGGCAAGCGCCAGCATCAACGACTTCCTCGACAACGTCGACGATTTGACCAAAGCCATCAAGGACGTTCAGGCGCCGGAGATCGCGCGGGTTCGGGCGAAAGTGAAGATGGCGCTGGCCGCCGCGAAGAGCGCGCTGAGCGACAGTGCCGCCCAGGTTCGCGGCCAGGCAAAGCAGGTCACGAAAACCACCGACACCTTCGTGCGGGACAATCCGTGGCAGGTGGTCGGTGTCGCGGCCGTGGTCGGCATCGCGCTGGGCATCATGATGTCCCGCAGGTCCGACTAGACTAGGAGCGCCGCCATTCGGTCACGCCGCCGGGTTTATCCTCCAGGAGAATCCCGGCGGCGCCCAGCGTCTCCCGGATCCGGTCGGACTCCGCGAAATTTTTGGCGGCTCGCGCGGCGCGCCGCGCAGCCAACAAGCTCTCCACCTGCTCATCGTTCAGCACGGCGCCGGATGAGGGATGACCCCGCTTCAAATAGAGCTCGGGGTCCTGATGAAGCAGCCCGAGCACTTTCCCCATCGACCGGATGGCCCGCGCGGCGACCGCCGCCCTCGCGCCATCGCCCGCCGCCTTCGCACTGTTGAGATCCCGCGCGACTCCCTGGACGACCGCCATGGCTTCCGGTGTATTGAAGTCGTCCGCCATGGCGGCATCGAATCGCTGCAGCGCATCGCACTCGTACCCACTCCGCTCCCCCTCGCCCCCCGCCGCCCCGACTGGCGCCCCCTTGAGGGCCCGATACAGGCCCGCCAGGGTCTCGTCCGCCTGCTCGAGCAGGGCCGCCGAGTAATTGATCGGCCCGCGGTAGTGGCTGCTCAACAGAAAGAATCGCAGCACCTCCGGATCCCGCAGCGTCTTGAGCACATCGCGCACGGTGAAGAAGTTGCCGAGCGACTTCGACATCTTCTCGTCATCGATGTTGACGAAGCCGTTGTGCATCCACACATTGACGAACGGCGTATCGCAGGCCGCGCAAGATTGCGCGATCTCGTTCTCATGGTGCGGAAATTTCAGATCCATGCCGCCGCCGTGCAGATCGAAGTGCTCGCCCAGCAAGGCGATCGACATGGCGGAGCATTCGATGTGCCAGCCGGGTCGCCCAGGGCCCCAGGGCGAGGGCCACGACGGCTCGCCGGGCTTGGCGTGCTTCCACACCACGAAGTCCAGCGGATCGTGCTTGAATTCATCGATCTGCACGCGGGCGCCGGCGCGTGACTCGTCGATGTTCCTGCCCGACAGGGCGCCGTAGGCCGGAAACTTGCGCACTGAATACATGACATCGCCGTTGGCGGCCAGATACGCATACCCCTTGTCGATCAAGGTTTGCGTCATCGCGATGATCTCGGGAATGTATTCCGTGGCGCGCGGCTCGAGATCCGGGGGCTCGAGCCCGAGCAGCGCGCAATCCTCGTGCATGGCGGCGGTGAAGCGGCGCGCCAGCGCGGTCCAGTCCTCGCCGGCTTCCGCGGCGCGCTGAATGATCTTGTCGTCGATGTCGGTGACATTGCGTACGTAAGTGACCTTGAAGCCGCTCGCGCGCAAATAGCGCTGCACCAGATCGAAGACCGTGAGCATGCGCGCGTGTCCGATGTGAATGTAGTCGTACACGGTGATTCCGCAGACATACATGCGCACTTCGCCGGGCTTGATCGGCTCGAGCTCCGCCTTCCGGCCGGTCAGCGAATTATGGATGGCGGGCATGGGTCTCCAGCCGTCGGCGGGCAGTCTCCATCGGCATCATCCTGAGCAGCGGTGCGAGCTCCGGTCCGTGTGTCCGGCCGGTCAGGGCCACCCGCAACGGCATGTAGAGCTCGGCGCCCTTGCGCCCGGTGCGCTCGCGCAGGCTCTTCGCCAGCGCCGCGAAATCCGCCCGCGTTTCATCGAGAGCCCGGGCCGCGGCGGCAAAGAATTCCGGCCCCGCCGCCGAGACGATGCGTCGCTCCTCGGCGCCGAGTGGAGGCAGCTCGCCGCGCAGCACCGCCAGCCAGGGGGCCGCATCCGCGGGCAGGACCACATTGTGCCGAACCAGCTCGGCGAAACCCGCGGCATCGGAATCCGTCGCGTGGTGCGGACCCAGCCACGCGCCGATGTCGGCGGTCGACATCCGCTGCAAGGCTTCCTTCTGCCAGTGCACGAGCTGCGTTTCCTCGAATCTCGCGGAGGCCCGGCCGAGATGCTCGGGCCTGAAATGCGCCGGCATGTCGCGCGGCGCCAGCCAGCCCTCGACATCGGCGGTGTGGCCGAGATGAAAAAGGTGATTGAGCAATGCGTCGGGCACAAAACCACGATCGCGAAAATCCTGCACGCTGGTGCTGCCGTGACGCTTGGACAAAGGCGCTCCGTCGGCGCCCACCAGCAAACCCACGTGCCCGTAGCCCGGACGGCGCATTCCCAGCGCATCGAGCAGCATCAGCTGGCGCGGCGTGTTGGTCAGATGATCGTCGCCGCGCAGGACGTGGGTCACGCCCATGACCGAATCGTCCACGGCATTGCAGAAGAAGAACGCGGACGTTCCGTCCTCGCGGCGGATGATGAAATCGCCGATGTCGTTCGATGCAAATTTCTGCGCTCCGTGTACGAGATCGGCGAACTCGATCAACTCGTCCTTCGGCACCGCGAAGCGCAGCGTGGGCCTCGTGCCGCTCGCGATCCGCGCGGAGCGCTCATCGGCGGTGAGGTTCCGGCAAGTTCCGGCGTAGCGCGGAGGCTTGCCGGCGATGCGCTGGAGCTTGCGCGACAGCTCGAGCTCCTCGGGCGTGCAGAAGCACGGATAGGCGAGGCCCGCGCTCTCCAGGCGCCGGAACAGCCCCGCATACCACTCGCCTCTTTCGGACTGCGCGTAGGGAGCCGACGGGCCGCCCACCTCCGGCCCCTCGTCCCAGTCGAGCCCCAGCCAGCGCAGGTCCTGCATGAGCGCGTCCAGGAACCGCCTCTCGCTGCGCTCCACGTCGGTATCCTCGATGCGCAGAATGAAGCGCCCGCCGCTCTTGCGCGCCCAGAGATAGCTGAAGAAAGCGGTGCGCGCGTTGCCCAGGTGGAGCGAGCCCGTGGGCGACGGCGCGAAACGAGTGACGGCGGGCAAGGACATATCCTAAGATTGTACCCATTCGAGTACACTAGAGCATGAAACAGATAACGGCATGAAACAGCTACTCCTCCGCGTCGGACTTCTCGCTGCCACCCTCGCCTCACCCGTCTACGTCGCAGGAGCGACGGCCGAATCTCCGGCCCCGGCGCCCTCGAAGCCGGCACCGGCTCCGCAAGTGCGGGTGGTCACCAACATGGGCAGCTTCACCATCGAGCTGAATCCGGAGCGCGCCCCCTTGACGGTGGCGCAATTCCTGAAATTCGTCGATCAGGGCTATTACTCCGGCACCATCTTTCATCGCGCCATTCCGAACTTCGTGATCCAGGGCGGCGGCTACGACATCAATTACAACCTCAAGGGCAGCCCGCCCAAGGTCTTCAACGAATCGGGGAACGGACTGAGCAACCTGCGCGGCACGGTCGGGCTCGCGCGCCCGCCCGAGCCGCATAACGGCGATGTGCAGTTCTACGTGAACCTTGCCGACAATGCCGCGCTCGATCCCAGCCCGACCCGCTGGGGCTACGCCGTGTTCGGCAAGGTCATTCAGGGTATGGACGTGGTCGACGAGATCGCCACCGTGTCGACCGGTGCCAAGGGTCCCTTCAAGGAAAATGCGCCCCTGAAGCCGGTCGTGATCGAGAAGATAGAGCGCGTTCCGACGCCGGCGTCTTGAGCCGGCCCGCATCCTGACGACACGGCGGGATGGCGGTTCTCTTCATTTCGGATCTGCACATCGACTCCGGCCGGCCGGACATCGGCGGCCAGTTCATCGAGTTCCTCGGCAGCGAGGCGCGCGATGCGGATGCCCTTTACATCCTCGGCGATCTGTTCGAGTCGTGGGTGGGGGACGATGCTCCCGACGACGGCCAGGCCGCGGCCCTGGATGGCATCCGTTCGCTGACGTCGGCAGGCGTGCCTTGCTTCGTCATGCACGGCAATCGCGATTTCCTTTTCGGACGCACCTTCTGCGAGCGAACCGGCGCCAAGCTGCTGCCGGACCCGGTGATCGTGACTCTGTATGGCGAGGCGGTACTGGTGATGCACGGGGACGCACTCTGCACCGACGACCGGGCTTATCAGCGCTTGAGGGCCACGGTGAGGGACCGGGACTGGCAGCGGCGGTTCCTGCGCCTGTCGGCGGCCCAGCGCCGTGCACTGGCCGGAGCGGCACGCACCGGCAGCCAGACACACACGGCGTCGATCGCCTACACCATCGGCGACGTGAACGTGGAGAGCGTCGCGGCCGTCATGCGAGCCGCCGGTGTCGCGACTTTACTGCACGGGCACACCCATCGGCCGGGAATCCATCCCTTCGAGGTCGATGGGCGCGCCTGCACGCGTATCGTGCTGGGGGACTGGTACACCCAGGGGAGCGTTCTCACGTGGGACGCAAGCGGCCCGGAGCTCAGATCGCTGCCGCGGGAGTCCCGGAATGAAAACGAAACAGCTCATCGGCACCGCTGATGAGCTCCGCCTCGCACTCGGCGAAGGCCTCGATGCGCGCGGTCGGGTCGATGTCGGCGCGTTCCGCCGCCCGTCGCGCCAGGTCGAGATAGATCTTGAAATGGCGGGATTCGGCGGCGTGCAATCCCGCGAATAGCTCGCCCGCCGGTCCGCCGACCGCCGGCGCCAACGCGGCGAACCGCTCGCACGAGCGCGCCTCGATGAAGGCTCCGCAAACCATCAGATCGACCTCGCGCTGCGGCTCGCTCTTCGCGACCAGGCGGCGCAGACGTTCGGCATAGCGCCCGGGGGCGAGCCTGAGCGGCTCGATTCCCAGGCTTCGGATCAGCTTGGCCACCTGCTCGTAATGGCGCAGCTCCTCGCGCGCGAGGCGCGACATTTTCTCGCCGAGAACCAGGTCCTCGGCGTATGCAAACATCAGCGCGAGTGCGGTCGAGGCGGCCTTCTTCTCGCAGTTGGCATGATCGATCAACAGCACCTCCGGCATCTCGCAGGCGCGTGCCACCCAGCTCGGGGGCGTCGGCGTGCGCAGCAACCGGGCCATGCCCGCGATTGCGCCGCTCCCGGCCGCCGCAGCGCTCACGCCGGCAGCCTCAATTCGTCCACCGCCCGCAAAAGCTCGCGCGCCGACTGAAACCGGTCCTGGGGCGACTTCGCCAGCAGGCGCCGCAAGATCGGTTCGTAGAACGAATATTTGGAGTCGATCGCGGGCAGCTCGGCGCGCCTGTGCTTGTAGATGACCTCCATCGCGGACGCGCCCGTGTAGGGCTTGCGCCCCGTGAGCATCTCGTAGTACACGATGCCGAGGCTGTACAGATCGCTGCGAGCGTCGATGAGCTCGGCATGCCCCTGCTCCGGGCTCATATAGTAGGGTGTGCCGAAAATCTCCCGCGAGCCCGTGAGCTCCGCATCCAGCTCGTTGGCCTTGGCCAGGCCGAAGTCGATCAAACACAAGGTCCCATCGGCGCGCAACATGACATTGGCGGGCTTCAGGTCCCGGTGCAGGACCCCGACGGCATGGATCGCTTCGAGCGCGCTCGCCATCTGCTTGAGATACGACAGCGCCGCATCGGGCGACACCGGCGCCTTCATTCGCAGGCGAAGGTCGCCGGCCGGGAAATGCTCCATGGCGATGTACGCATGATCGTCGGCGACTCCGAGATCGTAGATGCGCACGATGTTCGGATGATTGAGTCCCGCGACGATCTCGTACTCCTGCAGAAACCGGTCGAAGCCGACGATCCGCTCCGACACGTCGGGAACCTGGCTGAATACCTTCAGCACCACGAGCGACGGCGCACGCTCGCTTTCCGCCAGATAGATCTTGCACATGCCGCCCGAGCCGACCTGGCGAATGCAGCGGTGGCCGCGGATCGTCGTTGCGCCGAACTTGTAGACCTGCTCGAATTCCGGCTGCGATCGCCGCGCCGCCAGCGCCTGTCGGTGCTCGCGCGATGCGGAGGAGATCGCACGGACCAGGCCGTCGCGGTCGATCTTGCGTCCGTACAGCCGCTGAATTCTCGGCGTGTCGGCCGGGCGGACCGGCGGAGGCTCGCCAAGCACGATCAACACCAGCGGCGCGAACTCCGGCCGGCTCGCGAGCCCGGCCGCCAGATGTTCGGTCGCCATGCCGGAGGCGGGTGCGGAGGCGAATCCGCCGGGGCCGGCCGGCGAACCGAGGATGATGGCCGCATCGAAACCGGCGGCGGTGAACTTCGCGTCGAGCGGCTCGTCTTCGCCGAGACGGTGCTCGTGCAGGTCGGCATCCGGCCACTCGATCTCGACGTGCTTTCTCGCCAGCAACCGGTACTCGGGACGGTCGGCGATCAGCAGCAGCCGCAGCCTCAAGATGGCCGGCTCCGCGCCGGGAGAAACGCGGGACTACAGGGTGTGGACGGACTTGAGGCCACGATTGACGCCGTCGCGACGCTGCTGCTTGGCCTGGTCCGACCGCTCTCCCTGCAGGCGTTTCAGATATTCGGGGGTGACATCGCCGGTGACGTATTCACCGGAGAAGCACGATGTGTCGAAATCGGTAATTTTCGCGTGATCGTGCCGGACCGCATGCACCAGGTCGTCGAGATCCTGATAAATCAGCCAGTCGGCTCCGATGATCTTCTGCACCTCGGCGTCGGTGTGGCCGGCAGCCACCAGCTCCGAGGCGCTCGGCATGTCGATTCCGTAGACGTTCGGATAGCGCACCGGTGGTGCGGCGGAGGCGAAATAGACCTTCTTGGCGCCCGCTTCGCGCGCCATGTCGATGATCTGCGCGGAAGTCGTACCGCGCACGATGGAGTCGTCGACCAGCAGCACGGTCTTGCCCCGGAATTCGAGATCGATGGCGTTCAGCTTGCTGCGTACCGACTTCGAGCGTTGCTCCTGGCCCGGCATGATGAAGGTGCGGCCGATGTAGCGGTTCTTGATGAAGCCCTCGCGGTACTTGACGCCGAGCAGCTGCGCGACCTGCACCGCGCAGGTGCGGCTGGTGTCGGGAATCGGGATCACCACCTCGATGTCGTGATCAGGGCGCTCGCGCTTGATCTTTTCGGCGAGGCGCTCGCCCATGCGCAGCCGCGCCTTGTAGACCGAGATATTGTCGATGATCGAATCCGGCCGCGCGAAATACACGTACTCGAAGATGCAGGGCGTATGCCGCGCCATCGCGACGCATTGCTGCGCGTAGAATCGGCCTTGCTCGTCGATGAATACCGCCTCGCCGGGCGCCACGTCGCGCACCATCTCGAACCCCGACATGTCCAGAGCAACGCTCTCGGAAGCCAGCATCCATTCCGTGCCTTTCTTGGTGTCGAGCTTGCCGATGACGAGGGGACGAATGCCGTTCGGATCGCGGAATCCGAGGATGCCGTGGCCGATGACCATGGCGACCACCGCATATCCGCCGCGGCAGCGCCGGTAAACCGCATTGGCGGCCGCGAAAACGTCGGCCGGCGTCACGCGCGGCGTTCCCACGCGCTGCAGCTCGGAGGCCAGCACATTCAACAGCACCTCCGAATCGGACGTGGTGTTGAGGTGCCGCCGATCCTCGCGCACCAGCACCTCGGTCAGCTCGCGCGCGTTGGTCAGGTTGCAGTTGTGGCCGAGACAGATGCCGTACGGGGAGTTCACGTAGAACGGTTGCGCATCGTGGGAGCTGTCGGTACCGGCGGTCGGGTAGCGCACATGTCCGATGCCGACATTGCCCTTGAGCTTGAGCATGTGCTTCTGCTGAAACACGTCGCGCACCAATCCGGAGTCCTTGCGCATGTACAGCTCGCCCGCCTCGCTGGTCATGATGCCCGCCGCATCCTGACCGCGGTGCTGAAGAACCGTCAGCGCATCGTAAATTCGCTGATTCACCGCGCTGACCCCGACCATTCCGACGATACCGCACATGATGGAACCTCCGGACTATTGCCCGTGCTTCGGGCCTGGCTTCGCGGCCTTCATTTTGACACCGGTGAGGCGCTCGAGTTTGGACCAGGGCTCGCCATGCTCACCCACCATGGCTCGCAGCCGATCGCCGACTCCCTCACCATAGGGCACCAGCTTGGAGTGCGCCCACCATCCCTCTTGATCGAGATGCAGAAGCTCGCCGCCGATGACCATCAAGCCGACCAGCACCGTGCCGCGCACGATGCCGAAGAAAAGTCCGATCAGCCGGTCCAGGAGACCCAGGCCCATGCTGCGCGTGAAATATCCGAGCAACATCCCGACCACCCAGCCGATCAACAGTACCAGCACCAGGATGACCAGCCGGCCCACCCAGGGCGAGATCCTGGGATCCGCCAGCAAGCCCCCGAGGTGAGGCTCGACCGCGGGACCGAACTTCCAGGCTCCCCAGATCGCCACGATCCAGAAGGCGAGCGACACCGCTTCGCGGACGAAGCCGCGCATCAATCCAACCAGGATCGAGCCCAGCAGGACCACGAGAATCAGCACATCGGCTCCGGTCAAACTGCACCTTTAGTGTGCCTCGCGCGCCAGGCATTCTACCCAACCCGAACCGAAGCTGCCGTGAAACGGATCGCTATGAGGCCGGCGCGACGATCGTGGCTGCATGGCCCGCGGCGCGCAGCTTCCCGGCAGCGTGCTCAGCCGCTCCTCGATCCGCGAGCGGTCCCATGCGCACCCGGTAGCGCAGTTTCGGGCCTGCACCGCTGGCGCTGACATAAAGCAGCGACCCGCCGCGCGCCTCCAGTTGACGCAGTAACTTCTCGGCATTCGCCTTGCTGGCAAAGCTCCCGAGCTGCACCGACCAGCCTCGGTGCCCTTGCGACGCCGAGGAGCCGGGCAGGCTTGGCCGCGCACCCGTCCTCGATCCCGAGATGGGGGGCGACGGCGGTGTTTCAAGCGCAGCATCCGCGGGCTTCTGAGCCCCCAAAGTGGTCACCGTGGGCGCCGATTGCCGCAGCGTTTGCGCGGACTGCGAGCCATCGGCTGCATCATCGTTATCGCGCCCCTCGCTACCCGTAGCGGGCGCGTCGGATGGCAGTCCCGCGGAGAGCGGGTTCGCTGACGGCGAGGGAGCCGGCGAAGCGGAAGCCGGCGAAGCGGAAGCCGGCGCGGAATCGGCGAGGTCCGGCTCCGCGGTGGCCTTGCTGGTCGCCAGGTCGACGGAGACGCTGCGGGTCGGTGCCGGCAGTCCGGCCGTCAGCGGCGGCGCCGAACGCTGGGTCGGGCCGGAGAGCATCTCGGGAACGATCAGCACCACCAGAACCACCAGTAGCGTGGCGCCGATCAGGCGTTCCTTGATGCGACGTTCCATCATCGACGAAGAGTATATTCGCGCGGACTCTCCCGCGGCAGCACGCCGCGCGCCTCGAGCCAATCCATCGCCGGTCCGACGGTATGGAAGGAGCCGAAAATCACGATGCGATCGCCGCCGGCGGCGGCGGCCGCCGCCGCCTCGCAGCCCGCCGCGATGTCGTCTGCCGCGTGCACGGTCGCCGTGCCGAGTCCGGCCGACATTTTCGCCGCCAGTTGCGTACCGCTCGTGCCCCGAGCTCCTTCGGTCGAAGCCAACCACCACTCATCGATGCACCCGGCGAGCGAGGCGGCGACCCCTGCGGCGTCCTTGTCGCCGAGAATGCCGCAGACCGCCAGGGTTCGCCCGGCGCCCGGCATCGCACGAAGATTCTCCGCCAGCACCGCCGCCGCCGCGGGATTGTGTGCCACGTCCAGGATGAAGGTAAGTCCCGGCGTCTCGATCACCTGGAAGCGCGCCACGAGGCTCACCGACGTGAGTCCTCGCGAGATCGCCTCGGACGGCACATCGACGCCCGGGGCAAGCTCCTCGAGGGCCGCGATCGCGGCCGCGGCATTACGATATTGCGCCTCGCCGTTGAGGGCCGGCGCCGGCAGGTCCTCGAGGTCCCAGCGCGTTCCGCGATACTGCCAGCGGCGCCCGCCGCCGTTGTCCGCACTCGGATACTCGCGGAAGTCATACTCGCGCCCCAGGCGCTTGAGAGGCGCCCCCTTCTCGAGCGCCGTGCTCTCGAGCACTCCCGGCATCTCCCGGCTGCCGAGCACCGCCGGCACCGCGCGTCGGAATATCCCGGCCTTCTCGCGCGCGATGTCCTCGAGCCCGGAGCCGAGAAACTCCTGATGATCGAGACCGATGCTGACCACCACGGCCACGCTCGGATCGACGATGTTGACCGCGTCCAGCCGTCCACCCATGCCGATCTCGAGCACCCAGGCATCGAGCTTCGCGGCCTCGAATATCAACAGCGCGGCGAGCGCGTTGTACTCGAAGAACGTCAGCGAGATCTGGTCGTGCGGTGTGCTACCGGCCTCGCCGCCGGCATCGCCGCCGGATAACGTCCCCAGGCGGGCATTCTCGATTCTTTCGAACGCCCACACCAACGTATCGGCGCTCGCCCACGCATCCTCGATGCGGACGCGCTCGCGGTAATCGCGCAAATGCGGTGAGGTGAAGGTGCCGACCTTGAGTCCGGCGGCCCCGAGCATCGCCGTGCAATAGGCGGCCACGGAGCCCTTGCCGTTGGTACCCGCCACCGTGATGACCGGCACCCGCGGCTGCCTCCATTGGAGGCGCTCGAGCACCCGCCGGAGTCGCTCGAGACCGAGATCGATCGACTGCGGATGGACCCGTTCTTGGTGGGCCAACCACTCCGAAAGAGTCCGCAAGTTGAATCGACTCCCGAGACGCTTCAGGCCGCTTGCGGCTCTTTGCCCATCATCAGGCGCAGCATGGCGCCGATGCGGTCGCGCATCTCGCGCCGGTCCACGATCATGTCGAGCGCGCCGTGCTCGAGCAGGAATTCGCTGCGCTGGAAGCCTTCCGGCAACGTTTCGCGCACGGTCTGCTGGATCACTCGCGGTCCGGCGAAGCCGATCAGCGCTTTGGGCTCGCCGATGTTGATGTCTCCGAGCATCGCGAGACTCGCGGAAACGCCGCCGGTGGTCGGATCGGTCATGACCGAGATGAAGGGCAGCCGCGCCTCGGACAGCCGCTTGAGGGCGGCGCTGGTCTTGGCCATTTGCAGGAGCGACAGCAATGCTTCCTGCATGCGGGCCCCGCCGCTCGCCGAAAAGCACACCAGCGGCGAGCGATGCTCCAGGCAGTGCTCGACCGCGCGCACGAACTTCTCCCCCACCACCGAGCCCATGGAGCCCCCCAGGAAGCGGAATTCGAAGGCGCAGGCGACGATGTCGAGGCCGCTCAGCGTACCCGACATCACGATCAGCGCGTCGCGCTCGCCGGTCTGCTTCTGCGACTGGACGATACGGTCCTTGTAACGCTTGGAATCCTTGAATTTGAGCGGATCCTCGGATTCGACCTTCGGTGCGATCTCCTTGGTGGATCCGGTGTCGAGGAATTTCAGCAGCCGTTCGCGCCCGTTGATGCGCATGTGGTGGCTGCATTTCGGGCAGACGTGAAGATTGCGCTCGATCTCAGCCTTGTAGAGCACCGCATCACAGGCGGGGCACTTGGTCCACAGACCCTCGGGGACCGAACGGGTGCGCCGCTCTGTCTTGATCCGCGACGGGACGATTCGCTCGAACCAGGTCATGCGTCAGTTTAACAAAAAGGTTCCTGGGGTGCAGGAATCGCGAACTTCGGCGGATATTCCACCCGCCAGAGATAGAGCCCGCAGGGGGGCGCGGTCGGCCCCGCCAGCCGCCGGTCGCGGCCCTCGAGAATGCGCCGCATGAAGCCGACAGGCTCGCTCGCCCGCTGGGCGTCGATGAGCGTTCCGACGATGTTGCGCACCATGTGGTGCAGGTAGGCGTTTGCCGCAATCTCCATCCAGACCCAATCGCCCGCGCGGCGTACCGTGATGCGCTCGACCCGGCGGCGGCAGGACTTCGATTGGCATTCGATCGAGCGGAACGCCGAGAAGTCGTGCTCTCCGATCAAGGTCTGTGCCGCCCGGTGCATGGCCTCGGCATCGAGCACCCGGGGAATCCAGGCGCTGCGCAGGCGTTGCAGCGCGGAGCGCGCACTCGAGTTCAGGATGTAATAGCGATAGATGCGCCTCACCGCCTCATGCCGGGCGTGAAACCCGGGCGCGACCTCGCCGGCCCATTTGAGTGCGATGGCAGGCGGCAGGCGGGTGTTGGCGCCCAGCACCCAGGCGCGGGCGGTGCGCGATGCCCTGGTATCGAAGTGGAGGACTTGACCGACGGCGTGCACGCCGGCATCGGTGCGCCCGGCACAAGTCGCACTCACGGGCTCTCCCGCGACGAAACCAAGCGCGCCCTCCACCGTCTCTTGCAGACCGACCGCGTGGGCCTGGGATTGCCAGCCGGCATACTCCGTCCCGTCGTATTCAACCAGGGCCGCGATTCGCCGGACGGCGCCGGAATCCCCGGTACCGCCCGTTCCCGTCGGCTCCGGGCCGATGGCGCTCAACCCGGCAGCGATTCGATCAGGCGCGAGGCTTCCTGTTTCTGACTGGCGGAGCCTTCCTGCACGACTTCCTCGAGAATACTGCGCGCACCTTCCGGATCGCCCATGTCCATGTACGCCCGCGCCAGGTCGAGCTTGGTACCCACCTCGCTCATGGTCACGGGCTCGAGCTCGGATATCGGCAGATCGACCGCCTTGAGCCTGTTGGTTTGAGCGTGGAATTTATTGGTCGGATGCTCGGCACCGTTGAGCGCCTCGCCCACGTCGAGATCGACGCGGCGGTTGCGCGCGCTCGCCTCGAACACTTCCGAGGAGAACACCTCGTCCTCGGCTCGAGGCTGCGAGACGGTATCGCCGGTGCCCAGGGCGGTGGCCAGCCGGTCGAGATCCAGGTCGATGCTGTCGGAGTTGATGCCGCGCAGTTTCGAGGTCGAATCGATATCGACCTTGTCCGCATCGTGAATATCGGAGAACTCCGTCGACGCCTGCGCCGCATTGGCCTCGCGCGGCATCATCACCGTGGGCGCCGATTCCGGTCCGAGCACGGCGGTCTTGATCTCGTCCGGCGCCGAGTCGAGGTCCGCGATGAAGGAGGCCTCCAGCTCGCGCTCGAGCTCGGTCAGATCGCGGTCGCGCGCCTGGTTCGCGGCCTCTTCCATCATGCGCCGCGAGCGCTCGTCGAGACCCGCCACCATGGTGGGCGCATCCGCCGGGTGATCGGTTGCCTCGAGCGGCGAAATACCGTCACTCGAGGGTGAGCCGGTCTCCTCCAGGTGATCGAGATTGAGCCCGAGGTCGTCGATCGAGACCTCCGCCGTCTGATCCGCCCTGATCGGCGACACTCGCGGCGAGCGCAGCTCGGTGGTCTTGAGCGCCGGGGACTCCTGGGTCGGAGCGTCGGCGTAATTCATGAGCTCGGCCTCGACCGTGGGCTCGTCGCGGGCCGGCATCTCGCGCGTCGGCGACTCGTCGGCACCGCGTTCGGGGGTATCGAGAGTGAAATCCAGATCCGAGCTCGCATGCACGCTCGGCGACTCGCCGGTTGCGGCCGTGTCCTCGCTCTCCTCCCCGACGCCGTGCCCCAAGCTGCTGCGCTCGCCTTCGGGCTCGCCGAACAAATCGATGTCGACCCGGTTCTCGCCGCCCTCGAGGTTGAGATCGACCAGCGCACCGGCGCCGCGGCCCGAGCCCGCGTTCGCGGCGAACATCGGCTCATCCGGGCAAATCTGCTTGCCCATGATGACGATCTTGTCCCACTCGCCGGCCGGGGCGCGGTCGCGTGTCGCCTCCAGCTGCTTGGCGGTCTGCAGGAATGCATCCTTGTTGCCCCAGACGAAATAGATCTCGAGGAGCTTCATGCGCAGATCTCGCCGGTCAGGCTCGCGCTCGAGCGCGATGCGCACCAGATCGGCGGCCTGATCGTACAGACCATAGGCCATGTGGAAATCGGCCTCGGCGAGCGGATCGCCCTGGTCGAGATTTACAGCGCTTTCGCTGGACAGCGTGTCCTCGTGCGATTTCAGCTCGCCGGTATCGCCGAATCGGCCGGTATCCCCGAACCGTGCGGGCTCGGCCGCGAAATCGGGCGCAGCATGCGGACCCGACTCCTCGACCACGATGGAGTCGTTGTTGCTCCGGCGCGCGGCGGTGAGCTGGGCGGCCGACTCGTCGAGATCCGACACATGGGTCTCATCGAGCCCGGCGCCGAAGTCGTTGGAGGGCTCGAGGGCGCCCTGCTTGCGGCGTCTCCAGGCGGCAAAACCGAGCAGCGCCAGTATCGCTGCCAGCACCGCGCCCACCAGCGACACATTGTCTTGGACCCAGTCGAGCCAGGAGCCCGACGAGACCGGCTGAGGCGCCGGCTTCCTCACCGGCGGCTTGGCGGCCGGGGGCACGGGCACCACGGTGTTCGATGCGGGTGGCGGCAGAGCCGAGGGCTGCGCCGCGGCCGGTGGCGCAGTCGCCGCCGCGGGTGCAGGGGTCTTGGCGGCCGGCGCGGGTGTCTGAGCGGCGCTCGCGGCGGGCGGTGCCGGGGGCGGCGCCGCCGGCATGCCGAGTTTCTTCTGCAAGGCCGCGAGCTCTTGATTGCGGATGTCGATCAACCGTTTGGAATCGGCAAGCTGGCCCTCGAGATCCTTCACGCGATCTTTGAGCGCTTGCGCCTCGGAGCTCCCGCCTGCGGCCGACCCGTTGCCCGCGACACCGCTGCCGCCCGCGCTGGGCGTCACCAGCCGCAAGTGTCCGCTGGGGGCGACCCCGCCGGTGCTTCGCCAGGCGTCCATCTGGCGATGAACCTCACCGATGGCCTCGCGCTGATTCTGCGCCGCGATCTGGTCGGCTCCGGGAACACGCAGCACCGCGCCCTGGCGCAGGATATTGATGTTGCCGCCGAATGCTTCGGGGTTCGCGCGGTACAGCGCGATCATGGTTTGATCGACATCCGCCGGCGTATCCGCACGCAGGCTATGCGCGATCTTCGAGAGCGTATCGCCCTTCGCCACTTGCACCGTGCCCGGCGCGGACGCCGCGGACTCGGACGGGGACGCCGCGCCGCTGGGCGGCGCAGTGCCGGCACCCGGCATGGACGGGGCGGAGCTCGAGCGAGAGCGTCGGCCGGCGCTCGGAGACTGAACCGGCGGTGCGCTCGCCGCGGTGCTCGCCGCCTTGGTCACGGGAGCGCTTCTCGAGGGTGCCGGGGCGGCGGCGCTCGGAGCGGTGACCGGCGCGGACGCGCCGGCATTCTCGCCGGGGGTATAGACCGGTGGATCGAGCAGCACGGTGTACTCGCGCATCAGGCGGCCGCGAGCCCAGTTGACCTCCACCAGGAATGTCACGAACGGCTCGGGAATGGCCTCGGTCGAGTGAACCAGCAGCACTTCGCGACCGTTCTTACCCTTGCCGACGGCGAAGGTGAGCGAGGACAGGAACGGCGGACGGTCGATGCCGTAGCGCGTGAAGGCATCTTTCGACGCGAGCGTCGCGCGCAGCGCGGTCAATTCCTCGGGAGTCGCCGCGATCAGGTCGATCTCGGCATTCAGGGGCTCATTCAGTGCCGAATTCAGGTGAATCTCACCGAGTCCTAACGCCCACGACGAGTTCGACCATATAAAGGACAGGGATAAGAGGCCCGCCAAGAGCATCATGCGCGGCATCGTCACTGACATTTTGTCTCCCAGAATTCTGCGAGGCGCAGGCTAAACTTCATTGTCCGTTAGGATCTTGGAAGCGAAATTTCATTTGCCTTCAACGCCTTTAACATAAGCGAAACTATATCTTACCGGGCACTATTTACCAAAATCTGGGCGACAGAAACTGCGTTATGTGCCGCACATTTCCTAACATTATCGGCAACCACCCAAAAATTTAGAGCCCGGTCACGGGTGGGATCGGTGCGCATTCGCCCTACATATACCTTGTCGGGGGCGGTGGCTAATGTGGCCGGCGTCGGAAATCGCGCCACTGAGTCGGCCTCGACGACCTCGATGCCGCTACCGCGACGCAACACCTCGAGCGCCTCGGCAGGACTCAGGTCACGCGCGAAGGCCGCGTGCACGGCGAGGCTATGCCCAAAGAATACCGGTACCCGCACCGCTGTTGCGTTCACCTCGAGGGTGGGCGATCCGAGCAGGCTCCGGGTCTCCTCCCAGAGACGCCGCTCCTCCCGGCTGGTGCCATCCTCGCCGATCGCATCGACCTGGGGGATGACGTTGAAGGCGATCTGGCGTCCGAAAGCCCGGCCTCGCGGTTGCTTTCCGTTGAGCATGGCGACGGTCTCGCCGGCGAGTTCATCCATCGCGGCATGGCCGCTTCCCGACACCGCCTGATAGGTTGCCACCTCCACCCGCTCGATGCCGGCCATCGCGTTGAGCGGTGCGAGCGCCGTGGCCAGTGCGACGCTCGCGCTGCCGGGCAAGGCGATCAGCCCGCGTGCCCCGACGCTCTCCAGCGCGGCCGCATTCACGTCCGCCGCGACCATGGGGATGCCGGGACGCAGGCGATACGCCGGCGAATTGTCGATCACCCAAGCGTGGCCGGCCGCGGTCGCGGCGTAGCGCTCGGAGAGCGCCGCGCGGCCGCAGAAGAAAACCAGATCCACGCGCGAGAAGTCGAATGCCGCCACATCGGAAGTCTTGATCTCCGCCTCGTCCGGGATCTCTCCGTCCGAGCCTCGCTCCTCGGAAACGGCACGGCCGAGGTGGCGCTGGTCTTCGAGCGCATGCAGCTCCGCGAGCGGAAATTTTCTGGTCCGAAGCTCGGCGATGACCGCCTCGCCGATCAGGCTCGAGGCCCCCACGACTGCCACCCGTCGCGCGCCGCTGATGCCGCTCATTCGGGATCCCGCGTGATGTCGGGGGTGGAGCTGGCGACGTCCGCGCATTGCGCGCGATGCCTCAGAAAGTGATCCATCAGCACGAGCGCCATCATCGCCTCCGCGATGGGCGTGGCGCGAAAGCCGACGCAAGGATCGTGGCGGCCCGTGGTCGCGATCTCGCAGGCATTGCCGAGGATGTCGATGGTGGCTCCGGGAACCGTGATGCTCGAGGTGGGCTTGAGCGCGATGCTCACCACGATGTCCTGTCCGGAGGAGATGCCCCCGAGCACGCCGCCGGCCTGATTGCTCTTGAAACCCCTGGGTGTGAGCTCGTCGCGGTGTTCCGAGCCGCGCTGCTCGACGGCCTTGAAGCCGGCGCCGATCTCCACGCCCTTGACGGCGTTGATGCCCATCATGGCGCCGGCCAGATCCGCGTCGAGCCGGCCGAATACCGGCTCGCCGAGGCCCGGCGGCACCCCCTTAGCGGTGACCGTGACGCGCGCGCCGATGGAGTCTCCCGCTTCGCGCGTCCGCCGGATGAGATCCTCGAGCTCCTTCACGCGAATCGGATCCGGACAGAAGAAGGGGTTGGAATAGGCGCTCGAGGGATCGACCGGATCGAGTCTCAAGGCTCCCATCTGCGCAAGATATCCCTGGATGCTCACGCCCAGGCGCTCGCGCAGGAATTTCCGGGCGATGGCGCCGGCCGCGACCCGCATCACGGTCTCGCGCGCGGAGGAGCGGCCGCCGCCCCGATAATCGCGAAACCCGTACTTCTGCTGGTAGGTGTAGTCGGCGTGTCCGGGTCTGAAGCGGTCCTTGATCTTCTCGTAGTCGCGCGATCGCTGATCCTCGTTTTGCACCAGCAACCCGATCGGCGTGCCGGTCGTCCGGCCTTCGAAAACGCCCGACAGGATGCGCACCGTGTCGGGCTCGCGCCGCTGACTGGTGAACTGCGACGTGCCGGGGCGGCGCCGATCCACGTCGGCCTGCAGATCCGCCTCCTCCAGCGCGAGCCCGGGTGGGCAACCGTCCACCACACAGCCGAGCGCCGGACCGTGGCTTTCTCCGAAGCTCGTGACCGTGAAGATCTTTCCGAAGGTATTTCCCGCCACGCCTCAATTCCCCTTCAAGGCAGCCGCCCGCAAAATGAAGACCCCGCCGCCGCCGATGCTGATCTCGGGCCATACGAACGGCAAGCGCGGAAACGCGCGCATCAGCGCATCCTCGGTATTGCCGACTTCAACGACCAATATGCCGTCGTCGGCCAGGTGTCGAGGCGCCAAGGACAAGATCGCCCGCACCGAGTCCAGCCCATCGACGCCCGACGCAAGACCGATCCTCGGCTCGTGACGATACTCGCGCGGCAGGGTGCGCATCTCTGCTCGCCCCACATAGGGCGGATTGCTGACGATGATATCGTACCGACGGCCCGCCAGCGCACCGAAGTGATCCGATCGAAGCACCTCGACGCGCTCGCGCAACCCGAGGCGTCGCACATTGCGCCTGCACACCGACAGCGCGGCCGTGGAAATGTCGACCGCATCGACTCGCGCGCGTGGAAAGGCCTCGGCGCTCGCCAGCGCGATGGCGCCCGAGCCGGTGCCGATATCCAGGATCCGGCGCACCCGGCGAGCCTTGATCCAGGGCTCGAACCTGAGGCGGATCAGCTCCGCGATCGGCGAGCGGGGGACGAGCACACGCTCATCGACATAGAGCTCCAGGCCCGCAAAGAACGCGCGATGAGTGAGGTAGGGGAGCGGTACCCGGCGCTCGATCCGCTCCCGCAGCAACGCCTCGACGCGGGCGCGTTGAGGCGCGCTGAGCGAACGGGCGTACGCCGCGACCCCCTGTGCATGCGCCAGGCGGGCCGCGAAGAACACGAGCTCGGCCGCCTCGTCACGCGCATTGTCGGTGCCGTGGCCGAAGTACACGCGCGCCCGGCGCATGGCGCGCGCGCAACGCTGGATGGCGGCGCCCACCGTTTCCGGTGCGGTATGGGATAATCGGCGCATGACACCTCGATCCAGAACAGCAACTGCGGCTGTGATGCTCCTCGCCGTCCTTTCCGGGGCCGGCGCGGCGTTGTACTGGCGGCACTCCGCGGCGCCGCTGCAGCTCACGACGGGCTCCTATCTATCGCCGCGGCGCGCGCTGCCGGATTTTAGCCTGATCGATCAGCGCGGCCAGGCCTTCGGCCCCAAGAATCTGCTCGGACACTGGTCGCTGATGTTTTTCGGCTACACCAATTGTCCGGATTTTTGTCCGACCACGCTCGCCATGTTGTCGCAGATGGAGAAGCACCTGCGGGCGAGCGGTGCCGCCGTACGCCCGAAGGTGGTTTTCGTGTCCGTGGATGCCAAGCGCGATACGCCGGCCCAGCTCGCCAAGTACGTACCGTATTTCGATCCCGACTTCATCGGGGTGACCGCGCCCAGCCAACCGGCCATCGAGGCTTTCGCCCGCAAGCTCGGTGTGGCCGTGGTGCTGCTGCCGCCCAACGCCGACGGCAGCTATACCGTCGATCATTCCGGCGCGATATTCGTGGTCGACCCCGCCGGCGAGCTGGCCGCGATCTTGACCGGGCCCTACACCGCGGCCGCAGTCCAATCGGACCTTCGGCAAATCGAGTCCGCCAGCGGATGAGCGTCGGCCCGGGTGTCGACGAAGCGGGCGCGCGCGGCGGCCTGCGGGCGAGGGCTTTCGTCTGGATGCAGTACCTGTTGCCCCAGCATGCGCTGTCGCGCCGGATCCTGTGGGCGACGAGAGTGCGCTCCCCGTGGTTCAAGAACTCGCTGATCCGGGGATTTCTCGCGCTCTTCGCCGTCGAGATGCACGAGGCGGTGGAAAGCGACCCCTACCGCTATCCGAGCTTCAACGAATTCTTCACGCGCGAATTGCGCACGGGGGCGCGGCCGATCGCGGCAGGTGCGGACGAGATCGCATGCCCGGTCGACGGCCGGGTGAGCGAATGCGGCACGATCGAGGGCGACTCCCTGCTTCAAGCCAAGGGCAGGCGCTATACGCTCGCGGAGCTGCTCGCTCAGCAGCCTTGGGCCCGGCGCTTCGAGGGTGGCTCGTTCGCCACCATCTATCTCGCACCGTTCGACTACCACCGCATTCACATGCCGCTCGACGGTCGGGTGGTGGAGACGGTCTACGTTCCCGGTCGCCTGTTCAGCGTGAACGATGTCACGGCCCGGCTGGTGCCTCGATTGTTCGCGCGCAACGAGCGCGTGCTCACGCTCTTCGAGA
This sequence comes from Steroidobacteraceae bacterium, assembly GCA_036272515.1. GTDB lineage: Bacteria > Pseudomonadota > Gammaproteobacteria > Steroidobacterales > Steroidobacteraceae > Bog-1198. The sequence goes on from DATAYO010000053.1 coordinate 65,532, forward strand.
GCGCATTCGGCGCATTCTCGGTCGTGCTGGTGGGCGCGCTCAATGTCGGCAGCATCGCCACCGTGTGGGCGGGCGACATCACCCCGGCCGCACGACGCTCGGTGACCCGGCTCGCGTCGCCCGCGATCGAGCTCGCCAAGGGAGCCGAGCTCGGCCGCTTCAACATGGGATCGACCGTGATTTTGCTGTTCGAGCCCGGACGGGCCACATGGAACCCCACCCTGGGTGCCGGCTCCCGGGTGCGCCTGGGGCAATCTCTGGGCCGCGCCGCATGAGTGCCGCAGACGCGCCCTCCTGGCGGCCCTCCGCGACGCACGGCGCTTTGCGGCGCCGCGCGGCCATGGTCGCGCGCGTGCGGGAGTTCTTCGCCTGCCGCGGCGTGCTCGAGGTCGAGACGCCCGTCTTGAGCGCGGCCGGCGTGAGCGATCCGCAGATCGAAAGCTTGAGCACGCGGCTCGCAGGCGTTGCCGCGCCGTTCTATCTGTCGACGTCGCCCGAATTTCCGATGAAGAGGCTCCTCGCCTCCGGAATCGGCGACATTTACCAGCTCTGCAAGGTATTCCGCGACGGCGAGCGCGGCCGCCGGCACAACCCGGAATTCACGATGCTCGAATGGTACCGGCTGGGTTTCGACGATGCCGCGCTGATGACCGAGGTCGAGACCTTGGTTCGCGAGGTCCTGATGCCGGAGCGCGCGCTCGAACCGGCCGAGCGGTTGAGCTATGCCGACTCGATCCGCCGCCATGCCGGCGTCGATCCGGACCATTGCACCGATGCCGAGCTCGACCGGGCGGCCGAAGCCCACGGCGTCGCATGCGATGCGCAACTGGACCGGGATGGCAAGCTCGACCTATTGATGGGATTCGTGGTCGGACCGAAGATCGGTGCCGGGCGCCCCTGCTTCATCTGCGACTATCCGGCCTCACAGGCCTCGCTGGCGCGGCTCAAGCCGGTCAAGTCCGGACTACCCCCGGTCGCCGCACGCTTCGAGCTCTACCTCGACGGCATCGAGCTCTGCAATGGCTTTCATGAGCTGCGCAACGCCGGTGAGCAGCGCACCCGCTTCCAGCAAGACCTCGCCACCCGCCGCGCCCGCGGTCAGCCCCAGCCGCCGATGGATGAGCGTCTCCTGGCCGCACTGGCCGCCGGCATGCCCGACTGCGCCGGCGTGGCCCTGGGCTTCGACCGCCTGGTCGCCATCGCCCTCAACGCGGCGAGCCTCTCCGAGTCCATGGCCTTCTCGATCGACAACGCCTGATCGCGCCGCTCTAGCCTTTCCCGCGCGAGAGATACTCGCCGGACCGGGTATCAATGCGAACCGTCTCGCCTTCATTGATGAATAGCGGCACGCGCACCGTCGCCCCGGTCTCGAGCTTCGCCGGCTTCGACCCGCCGGTGGCCGTATCGCCCCGCACGCCCGGATCGGTCTCGACCACCTTGAGCTCCATGTGCGCCGGCGGCGTGACCTGCAACGGCACCCCGTTCCACAAGGTGATGACGCAGATCGTGCCGTCCTTCAGCCACTGGGCACCCTCGCCCACCGCCTGCTTCGAGGCGGTCACCTGCTCGAAGTTCTCCGGAACCATGAAGTGAAAGAAGTCCCCGTCGCTGTACAGATACTGCATGTCGGTATCGACCACATCGGCTGCCTCGACGGTATCACCCGACTTCCAGGTCCGCTCGATGGTGCGACCGGTTTTGAGGTTGCGCACCCGCACCCGATTGAACGCCTGACCCTTGCCCGGCTTGACCATCTCGTTCTCGACGATGGTGTACGGGTCGCCGTCGATCAGGATCTTCAGTCCGGATTTGAACTCGTTCGTGCTGTAGCTAGCCATCGAGGGCCTCGGAATCAAAGGGCGCGTATCATAGCGAGAACCCGGACTTGACGCCAATTTCGACGGAAATCATGGCCTTGGCAAGACGCCGTTCCCAGAATCGCCGCAAGCCTGGTGCTACACTCCTCCCGTTTTACGAAGGTTCCGACCGTCGAGGAAGAGGCACCAGTGAGCGAACAGGGCGCTGTCCCCATGATCGTCATGACGAGGTCGCAGGACCATGTCGAGGCGATCAACTCCACGCTGCGCAAGGCCGGCCACCCGGTTCATTGCACCTGGCTGCCCGACGCGCGTGATCTATCCGATGCGATAACGCAACTCAATCCGGAAATGCTGGTGGCGTTCATCGAGGAGCTCGGTGTCGAGCTCGGCGCGCTCATGAAGATCAAGCAGCAGACGGCGCCGGAAATGCCCGTGCTGATCGTGCGCGAGCAGGTCGACGAGGGCGCGATCGCCGAAGCCATGCGTCTTGGCGCGCAGGACGTGGTGACGCTCGCCAACCGCACCCGACTGCAGTCGGTCGCGACGCGCGAGCTGCGGGCGCATCGGCTGGAGCGGGCTCTGTCCACGACCTTGTCCTCCGCGCGCGAGTACCGCGAGCAGCTGCAGAAATTCCTGGAAGGGTCGGCCGATGCGATCACGCATGTTCAGGAGGGCATCATCGTCGATGCCAACAAGGCATGGCTCGAGCTGTTCGGCTACTCGGGCGACGACGCGCTCACCGGCACGCCGCTCATGGATTTGTTCGAGCCGGATACGCATCCCGCGCTCAGGGGTGCGCTGGTCGCCAGCCTGCAGGGCAGGTGGGCGGACCACGGTCTGAAGGTTCGCGCGCTGCTGTCGGACGGATCCTCGCTCCCGCTGGAGCTCTCGCTCACCAAGGCCGACTACGAGAACGAGCCCGCCACGCGCATCAGCATTCCGGCGAACGATCGAAAGGATCACGACCTCGAGCTTCAGCTGGCCGACGCCGTGAAGAACGACGCGACGACCCGCTTCCTGCAGCAGCGCCACCTCGTGGACGCGGTACGGGAGCGCTGCAAGCACCCCACGAAGGGAGGCGTCCGCCAGTTCGCCTACGTCAAGCCGGACCGCTTCGCCGAGATTCAAGCGGTCATCGGGGTACTGTCGAGCGAGGACTTCATGGCGCAGCTCGGGGAGCTGATGCGCATGCAGCTGACCGCGACCGACCTTTGCGGGCGGTTCGGCGGCAACGGCTTTCTGATCTTGCTCGAGCGCGGCACCGCGCGCGACGTGGAGACCTGGGCCGAGAACGTGGTCCGCCTGATCGGCGACCACACCTTCCAATTCGACGAGAAGACCCTCTCGGCGACGGTGACGGTGGGCCTGGGACTGCTGCCCGCCGCCAATGCCGACGTCGGCTCCGCGGTCACCGATGCGGTGAACGCCACGCGTCGCGGCCGCGAGCTCGGCGGCAATCAGATGTACGCCGTCGACAAAGCCGATACCGACACTCGAGTGCAGGCCTACGACAAGATCTGGGTCAAGCACATCAAGAGCGCGCTGATGGAGAACCGCTTCCGGTTGGTTCAGCAACCCATCGCGAGCCTGCTGGGCGAGGACAAGGGCATGTTCGACGTGCTGGTCCGCATGCTCGATGAACAGGGCAACGAAGTGCTGCCGGCGGAATTCATCGCCGCCGCCGAGCGCAACGATTTGATGAAGAACATCGACCGCTGGGTCATCGGGGCCTCGATGTCCTTCGCCGCCAACCGCAAGGCGGCCTGCATTTTCGTGCGCGTCTCGAAGGACACGATACTCGACAAGAGCCTGATCGGCTGGCTCGAGACGCAATTGAAATCCTTGAAGATCGAGCCGAAGCGGCTGTGCATCCAGGTGACTGAGGAACTGGCGACGCAGTACGTACGCCAGACCCTGGAGCTCTCGGACAGCCTGCGCAAGCTCGGCTTCCGCTTCGCGCTGGAGCATTTCGGTACCGGCCGCGATCCGCTCAAGCTCCTCACGGGCGTGGGCATGAACTTCATCAAGGTGGATGGATCGCTGATGCAAGGGCTTTCGACCAACCAGCTGCAGCAGCAGCGGGTCAAGGGCCTGGTGGAGGCCGCCAAGCGCAAAGGGGTCGAGACGATCGCCGAGCGCGTCGAGGACGCGAATACCATGGCCGTCCTCTGGCAGCTCGGCATCGAGTTCATTCAAGGGTACTTCGTGAACACTCCTGAAGACGTGACGATGTCGAGCGACCGCCAGCTGAACTCCGGCGGGTAGTATTCCAACAATAGTCTTTCCGCGCACCTTGCGTCGGAGGGTAAGGGCGAGGGCAAGGGTATCTCCTACAATTTTTTGAATCTAAAAAATTGTAGGAGATACCCTTGTCCTCACCCTCACCCCCAACTAGCGCGCTCTTACGCGGAAAAGCTTATTTGTCGGACTTCTCTAGGCCGGCGTCACCTCGAGCCGGTCGACCTGCTTGTAGGCCCGCGAAAAGCGCTGGCGCCGCTGCCCTTTCCTGTCCTGAAACTGCTTGAGGTCATCGTACTTGAGCTTCATCGGCGCGCTGTTCCCGCTGTAAACGGTCAAAGTCTCCGACGGAGCAACCACCGCCATGGCAGTCAGATACTCGTCGCGATCGGCGGATTTCTTGCCTGGAATGCCGTACAGGTTCTGACCCTTGCCGGCGGACATCTCCTCGATGCCGGCCGCAGGCAGCGCGAGCACCTCGCCCTCGTTGTTGACCAGCACCACCAGCGCGGCCGGATCGGTGATCGGCTGGGCCGGTAAAACTCGCGCGTTCTCCGGTACCTTGAGCACCGACTTGCCCTTCTTGTTGCGCGCGTACAGCTCGCCGAGCTTCGCCTTGAAACCGTAGCCGGCATCGGACGCGAGCATCCACAGATCGTCCGGCTCGCCGATCAGCACCGCCGCGAAGGTCGCGCCGTCGGGCGGGTCGACGCGGCCCGACAGCGGCTCGCCGTAACCGCGCGCCGCAGGCAGCTGGTGCGCATCCAGGCTGTAGGCTCGGCCGGTGGAGTCGATGAACACCGCCTGCTGCAGATTTTTTCCCTTGGCCGCCGCCTGGAACTCGTCTCCGGTCTTGTAGGAGAGACCGCGCGCATCGATGTCGTGCCCCTTCGCCGCCCGCACCCAGCCGAGGCGCGACAGCACCACGACGGTCGGCTCGCTCGCGATCAGATCCACGGCGGCTATGGCCTGAGCGGCCTCGCGCTCCACCAGCTTGGTGCGCCGCGCATCCCCGTACTCCTCGGCATCCTCGAGCAGTTCCTCGCGCACGAGCCTGGTGAGCCGCGCCTTGCTCTTCAGGATCCGATCGATCTCGTCGCGCTCCTCCGCGAGCTTTTTCTGCTCTTCGCGGATCTTCATCTCCTCGAGGCGCGCCAGGTGACGCAGCTTGGTCTCGAGAATGGCCTCGGCCTGCTCGTCGGAGAGCTTGAAGCGCTTGATCAGCACCGGCTTCGGTTGATCCTCGGTGCGCACGATGCGGATCACCTCGTCGAGGTTCAAATACGCGATCAGCAATCCGTCGAGGATGTGCAGCCGCGCGCTGACCTTGTCGTGGCGGTACTTGAGGCGCCGCGTGACCGTGGCCTTGCGGAACTCCAACCACTCCAGCAACAGATCCTTCAGCCCCATGACGCGCGGCCGGCCGTCGAGGCCGATCACGTTCAGGTTCACGCGGTAGTTGCGCTCGAGGTCCGTGCTGGCGAACAGGTGATCCATGAGCGCCGGGATGTCGACCCGGTTCGATTTCGGCACGATGACCAGCCGCGTCGGATTCTCATGGTCGGACTCATCGCGCGTGAAATCGACCATGGGCAGCTTTTTCTGCTGCCTGAGCGCCTCGATCTGCTCGAGCACCTTGCTACCCGACACCTGGAAGGGCAGCGCATCGATGACGATCTCCCCGTCCTCGACCTCGTAGGTGGCGCGCGCCTTGAAGCTTCCCGAGCCGGTCTCGTACATCTGCACGAGATCCGCTCTCGGCGACACGATCTCGCCGCCCGTCGGCAGGTCGGGTCCCTTGACGTGGGCCATGAGCTTGCGCGTCGAGAGCTCCGGGTCCTCGAGCAGCGCGACACAGGCATTCACCACCTCGCGCAGATTGTGCGGCGGAATGTCGGTGGCCATGCCGACGGCGATCCCCGAGCCCCCGTTGAGCAGCAGATTGGGCACACGCGCCGGCAGGAGCACGGGCTCGTCCATCGAGCCGTCGAAATTGGGCACCCAGTCGACCGTGCTCGACCCCAGCTCCTGGAGCAGCAAATCCGCATACCGGGTGAGGCGCGACTCGGTGTAGCGCATGGCCGCGAACGACTTCGGATCGTCGGTCGAGCCCCAGTTGCCCTGTCCGTCGACGATCGGATAGCGGTACGAGAAGTCCTGCGCCATGTGCACCATGGCCTCGTAGCACGCCGTATCGCCGTGCGGGTGGAACTTGCCGATCACGTCGCCGACGGTGCGCGCGGACTTTTTGTGCTTCGCGCCGGCGGCGAGTCCGAGCTCGCTCATGGCGTAGATGATGCGCCGCTGTACGGGCTTCAGCCCGTCGCTCAAGGAAGGCAGCGCGCGGTCGAGGATCACGTACATCGAATAGTCGAGGTAGGCGCGCTCGGCGAACGACTTCAGGGATTCCTTTTCGATGCCTTCGAAATTGAGTTGCTGGTCTTTCATGGTGGATTGAACTTACGGCGCCTGGACGATGCGCGCGAGATTGCCCTTGCTCTCCAGCCACTCGCGACGGTCGCTCGCGCGCTTCTTCGCGAGCAGCATGTCGAGCAGCTGATCCGGATTGTCCTTGGCGTCGATGGTGAGCTGCACCAGGCGTCGCGTCTGCGGCGCCATGGTGGTCTCGCGCAGCTGGATCGCGCTCATCTCGCCAAGACCCTTGAAGCGGGTGACCACGGGTTTGGCGCGCGGGTTCGATTCGGCGAGGCGCACGAGCTCGCGCTCGCGCTCGGCCTCATCCAGCGCATACACCACTTCCTTGCCTATATCGATGCGGAACAGCGGCGGCATGCACACATACACATGGCCCGCGGCCACCAGCGGGCGGTAGTGGCGCAGGAACAGGGCGCACAGCAAGGTCGCGATATGCTGTCCGTCGCTGTCGGCATCCGCCAGGATGCAGATTTTGTGATAGCGCAGCCCGGACAGGTCGGTGCTCGACGGGTCCACACCGATGGCGATGGTGATGTTGTGCACCTCCTGCGACTGCAGCACCTCGCTCGAATCCGATTCCCAGGTGTTCAGGATTTTGCCGCGCAGCGGCATGATGGCCTGCGTCAACCGGTCCCGCGCCTGCTTGGCGGAACCGCCCGCGGAGTCGCCCTCGACCAGGAACAGCTCGCCGCGCTCCGGGTCCTGGTTCACGCAGTCCGCGAGCTTGCCGGGCAGTGCCGCGCCCGCGCCGGTGCGCTTGCGCTCGACCTTCAGGCTGTCGCGCACCCGCTGCTGGGCTTTGGCGATCGCCAGCATGGCGATCTTTTCGCCCTGATCGGGGTGCTGATTGAGCCACAGCGCGAACGCATCCTTGATCACGCCCTGCACGATGCCGGCGGACTCGCGCGAGGAGAGCTTCTCCTTGGTCTGTCCGGCGAATTGCGGCTCGCGCATCTTCATCGACAGCACGAAATTGACCCCGTCCCAGATGTCCTCGGGGGTGAGCTTGAGGCCTCGCGGGACGAGATTGCGGAACTCGCAGAACTCGCGCACCGCATCCGCGGTGCCGACCCGCAGTCCGTTGACGTGGGTGCCGCCCTCCGTGGTCGGGATCAAATTGACGTAGCTCTCGGTGACGCGCCGCTCCGACTGCGAGACCCAGGCGAACGCCCACTCGAGCGCACCGCCATCGATGTCGCGCTTGCCGTAGAACGTCTCCGGCGGCAGCCATTCGCCCTTGCCGAGCTCCTCGGCCAGGTACTGGTGCAGCCCGCCGGTGTAAAACCACTCCTCGCGCTCGCCCGTCGCCTCGACGGTCAGCGAGACGTGCAGGTTCGGGCAGAGCACCGCTTTCGCGCGCAGCACCTGCTTGAGGCTCGGCACCGAAATCTTGTCGGTGTCGAAATACTTCGGATCGGGCCAGAACCTCAGGGTGGTGCCGGTCTTCGATTTGGGCACCTCGCCGACCACCTCGAGCTTCGAGACGGGTTTCCCGCCGGCGAAGCTCAGGTTGTACTCCTTACCGCCACGGCGCACCCATACCTCGAGATTCTTGCTGAGCGCGTTGACCACCGATACGCCCACGCCATGCAGGCCGCCCGAATGCTGATAGGTCTTGTCGTTGAACTTGCCGCCGGCATGCAGGCGCGTGAGGATCAGCTCCACCCCGCTGATCTTCTCCTTGGGGTGGACGTCCACCGGCATGCCCCGACCATCATCCTCGACCTGGCACGACCCGTCTTTGAAAAGCGTCACGTCGATCCGGTCGCAATGGCCCGCGAGCGCCTCATCGACGCTGTTGTCGATGACCTCGTGCGCCAGGTGGTTGGGGCGCGTCGTATCGGTGTACATGCCCGGACGCCGGCGCACGGGGTCAAGGCCGCTTAAGACCTCGATGTCGGAGGCGGTATAGGATGATGCTGCCATCGGTTACCTCGTGGGAAGGCGGCGGAGTCTAGCACGCGAATTCAGGCAGGCGAATTCGGGCGGATGGGGCGGATGAGGCGGATCGGGCGATTGCGGGGCGGGCGGATTGGGCGGCGGGCGGGCGAATCGGGCGGGAGGTTGCGCGGCGCGCTCCCTGGCGGCTGCGGGCCGATTCCGCTATCGTTCGGGCTCATGGGAATCGCAAACGCTCAGAACATGGTGCGCACCGTCCCGGTGCTCCCGCAACCCTACGGCATCCGAGTTCGACTCAAGCCCGGCGATCCGTTCGCGAAGCTCCTCGGCACCGATTGGCAGAGGACTCACTGGTTCTTCACCGCGGCCGAGCGTGACCGCGTGATGGAGGACATGGCCCGCAAGCACGAGTACTCGCGCATCGGCGATCAGCCGGCGCTGGTCTTCGAGAAGGTCGAAAAGCTCGCGGAGAGCCGCGGCTTCTAGGGCTCGCGGCTTCTTAAGGCTCGCGGCTTCTAAGGCTCGCGGCTTCTAGAAAGTGCGGCCCAGGAACAGATAATAGCCGGCAACGCCGGACTGGTCGTAGCCGGATCCGATGTACACGGGCCCGAGGAACGTGTCGAAGGCCACGAATACCGAAGCGTCCTTGCGCGCCGAGCCGATGCTCATCTCGCTGCGCCGGGCCCAGGTGTTGCCGAGCTCGAGCGATGCTCCCACATACACCGGCACATCGAAGAATCCCTCCCCGCCGCGCCCGATCTTGCGGAAATAGATGGCGCGGGCGATCGCGTAATTCGGGCCCAGCAGCGAGAGCGGAGCGAGGCCCGACAGATTGAAAAAGCCCCCCAGCGAATAGAAGTCCTGCACATCGATCGGCTTCAGCCTGCCGTCGAGGGTCGAGCCCGCGGAGGTCCAAAAGAGAATGGTGTTGCGTCCGCGCGAGCCCGCGGCGAGCCAATCGAACGACACTTTGTCGAAGGCGGTATCGGCGCCCAGGTTGGTGCGGTTGGCGTCCCATTGCACGTCGAAAGCGGTGCCTTCGCGCGGAAAATGCACGTTATCGAGCTCATCGACGCTGAACTTGAAGAAATATTCGCCATTGTTGTACTGCGGCTCGACGACGTCCGGATTGGGTCCGTAACGATAATAGGTCAAGCCGTTGGTGCGGTGATATCCGAGCCGGATCTCGCCCCAGTTGCCGAGGTTGCGTCCGAAGTCCAGGTCTCCCTCGACCTCGCGGTCGCGAAAATCGTCGACTTCGAGGTTCTTCACGAAAATCGGCAGATCGCGCGCCTCGACACGCACGCTCGGGGCCACGAACCAGCGCCGCAGGGGATCGAGCGGCTGATAGAACTCGCTGGTCGCCTTGGTATCGCTGCCGATCTGCAGGTTGGTCTCCCACTCCGCGTCCAGGCTGTCGATCTCGGTCATGAGGATTTCGGCCGCGACGTTGTACTGGCTGTTGCCCTGAAAATTGTCCTGCAGGTCGATGCCGAAGCGTACGTAGGTCGGACCCCAGGACTTGCGCCGGGCGCGGATCTCGAGTCCGTATTGCTGATCGGCGCCCTCGCCCTGCTGCACCACCGTGTAATCGAGCGTCTCGAAATATCCCAGGCCATAAAGCTCCGTGATACGCGTTCCCACCGCGTCCAGATCCAGCGGCTTGCCGATCAGAGGCTTCATCTCGGCCAGGATGGTCCTCTCGTAGCGCTTGGAGTCCTGATCGACGCGTACGAACTCGATCAGCGGCCGCTCGGGCTGGCGGGTCGCGCGGCGCGCCAGGTACGACCGGTAGCCTTCCGGGCTGACACGCAATGCCGCCAGGCGGCTCTCCAGGGCGCGCGCCGCCGCCTCGCCCTGGGCGATGGTGGCCGCGGCGCTCGAGAAATCGGTGGGGAGCGTGGTGCCGAGGTTGGGCTGGACCAGGATGTCCTGTGCGCTCAAGGTGGCTTTCTGGCGGTCCGAGTCCTTGTGCACCAGAATCGCCAGCATCTGATTCGAGATGGACAATGCCGAATCGAGCCGCTCCCGCGGCTGCAGCGGGAAGGTCACGTCGGAAACGATCAGGATATCGGCGCCCATCGCCCTAGCCACATCGATCGGCAGGTTTTCCGCCAGACCGCCATCGACCAGCAGGCGTCCATGGTAATCGACCGGAGCGAACACCCCGGGAGCGGAGATGCTGGCGCGCATGGCGATCGACAGATCGCCCCGATCGAGCAGCACCGCATCGCCATTCTCGAGGTCGGTCGCCACCGCGCGAAACGGCGTCGGCAGCTGATCGAAGCTCGTGGTGTTGCTGTAAGGCAAGGTCAGCTGGCGCAGCGTTTCCTGGAGCTTTTGTCCCTGAATGAATCCTTTCGGTAGCAGCAGATGGTGATGCTTCAGACCGAGCGGCAGCCGCACCAGAAAATTGCGGTCGTCCTGTTTGCGCCGAAAGTCGAGCTCTTGGCGCGGCGGCGCATCGCGAAAGGCCTCCTGCCAATCCACCGAGCGCATGGTGGCATCGATCTCGGCGGCGCTCATGCCGCTCGCATACAGGCCCCCGACCACGGCGCCCATGCTGGTACCCGCGATACAGTCGATGGGCACCCCGAGCTCCTCGAGAACCTTGAGCACGCCGATGTGCGCCATTCCGCGCGCGCCACCGCCGGACAGGACCAGGCAGATGCGGGGCCGGCCCGGGCCCGCCGCGTTCCCGGCCGTGCTCCACAGGCAACTTGCGATCAGCGCGGCGGCCAATGCAAGTCGGAAACAGCGACTCCCCATGATGGGGCCCTAGTTTAGAGCACGAGGTCGATGCTGGTGGCGGTAAAGGTGTTGTTGGTCCGATCGTAGATGCCCGAGGCCGTCAGCTGCAGCGCCGGGGCGGTCGCGCTCAAGGCGCTGGTGACCTCGGTGACCCAGGCCGGAAAGGAGCTGAAGGAGTCGAGCTCGGTGGTACTGGTGGTCACCGTGGGAGTGACCGTCGCCGTCGCGGGGTCTCCCACCGAGTAGCGCGGGGCGAAGGTGCTCGTCACCGCGAGCGAGGTCGGCGCGAACGTCACGGCAGGCGCGGTGGTCAGATCGATCACCTCGGGCCCGATGTTGATGGTCGCGCCGGTGGCGTTGGTCAAGTCCAGGGAAAACCCCGAGCTGGAGAGCCCCACGAAGGGTGTCGTGCTCGAGGACCAGTTCACCCTGAGCTTCGCCGGATCGCACACCTGGCTGCCGATGCCGCAGCCCCCGGTGCCGGGCGTGGTCGGGGCGCCGCCGCCCGCCTGGCCGCCCGCCGTCTGCACGGACAACTCGCCATTCACCGCGATGGCGTTGAAGTCGGGCGGCGCGCTGCCGAACGGTGTCGCATAGCCGTTGACCCAGACCGGATCGCCCGGCGCCACACCGGCGGGCAGCGTGAGCGATCCGCTATTGACCACGAATGCGGCCGGGTTCACGGCAGCGGCACCGTTTCCGGTGAAATTGAAATCGCTGATCGGGAAATTATCGATGGCCGTCGCGTTCATCGTCAGCGCGGCGCCGGCGACTGCCGTGAGGCTCCCATACACCTCGTTGTTCTGCAGGCGCACGGAGCCGGTATTTTGGGCGATCGTGCCGGTCGAGTCGAGATTCAACGTGGCGCCGTCGCTCGCGACGTAGTATCGCCCGCGCGCCGTGATGTGATCCCCGACCGCAATGTTGTTGATCGTCAAGCCCGTGAGCGTCGAGTTGTCGTCGGCGGTGACGATGGTCTGGGCGCCCAGGAGCACCTGCGCGGGCGCCGGCTGGTAATTGAAAGTATCATACGTCGTGTTGAAGAATGTCGACCCCAGCAAGGTCAGCGTGTTCCCGCTCCGAGCGATGACATCGCCGCTCAACCCTTGAGTGTAGATGTCCTCGAGGGTACTGCCCGCTACCACATACACCAGGTTGAACCTGCCCGCGGTCGCGCCGTTCAAGGCGTTGTAGTCAGTCTGGAACGTGGTCCAGCCGGCGGTGATGGTGGTCCCCGCGGACAGCACGGAGAGCGCATTGAGTCCCGCGTTGCCGACGTAATATTGGCCGTTTAGCGTCCAAAGGGTATTCGGTTGCGTGAACAGCGTGAGGCTTCCGATGTTGTTCGCCTCGTCGTAAAACGGTCGGATACTGACCGTGTAGGTGTCCACATCAGTGCTCGAGTTGATCAGCGGCCCGCGCACGCGGATCAGCTTCGTGTCCGGCGAATTCGCGCCGATGGTCACGTACGGCCGGACGCGAACGGTCGCGGGGCTCGTGGTGTAGTCAACGGTCCCGGAGGCCGCCAAGTCGAAATTGAGGTTCAGCAGCACGGCGCTGGTCGATGCGAAGGTCGGCGTGATATTCGGTTGATGGCTCGGATCGAAATTCACCGTAATCGAGTAGGAGGTGGCGGAACCCGCGGTTCCGGCGGCGGCGTCCACCACCGTGGCGGCCTCGGGCTGGCCGTTCGGCCCCAGCACGGCGATCGCGCCGGGGGGGCTCGTATAGTCGATGGTGATCGTCGCCGAGGTATAAATGCCGTCCGGGATGGACCCGGAGCTCCACAGCTCCGCGACGTTCTGCACCTGTGCGAGATCGACGATTTCCGGAGTCGCCGCCGCAGTCACGACCACCCCGTCGTTTCGAGTCAGCGTGATCGAGTCGATGGTAACCACGTAGCTCGTGTACGGGCCGGGCTCGGAGGTCACGTCCACCCAGGCGGTTCCGTAATAGCTGATGTTTTGCGGGCCGTGGCAGCCCGCGACAATGCCGGCGGCGGCGCAGGCGAGCATGCTCGGGAGCTTGGACGCTAGGTTTCTTGGGCGGACGGGCACTGCGGATTCATTCCAGGGGTGAAGAGCGGATAGGAGTAATTCTAAGGGTGCGTAGAATAAAGGCTTTCGAAAAGCTGTGCGCGGCAAAGTTCCATCGGGGAGTCGAGGCTCTCAACGGCTTGCCGCCCGGGGCACCTGCTGGGTAATGCAATGGATGTTGCCTCCGCCAAGCAGGACCTCCCGCGTGGCGACGCCGACCACTTCTCGGGTCGGGAACAGCCGCGCGAGCGCGGCGCGCGCGCCGCGGTCGCGGCGCTTGTCGTATAAGGGCATCACCACGTGGCGGTTGGCCACGTAGAAGTTGATATAGGAGGCCGGCAGGCGGTCTCCCGCCCGGCGCGAATGCGTGCCGGGCCGCTGGTCGATCATCGCGGCTTCCTCGGCGGTCATGTACAGCGGACCGGGCTGATGGATCTTGTGGATGGTGAGGTTTCGACCGCGCGCGTCGCGGGCCTTGCGCAGGCGCTGGTAGGCGTCGTGCGAGATCTCGTATTGGGGATCGTCGCGGTCATCGGTCCAGGTAAGCGCCACCTGTCCCGGACTCGTGAAGCAAGCGAGCTCGTCGATATGGCCGCCGGTCTCATCCAGATAAACGCCCGCACCCAGCCAGATCACGGTGCTCACGCCGAGATAGCGGCGCAGCACTTCCTCGATATCGGCACGCCCGAGGCCCGGGTTGCGGTTGGGATTGAGCAGGCACTCCTCGGTCGTCAGACAGGTACCCTGCCCGTCCACGTGGATCGCGCCGCCCTCGAGCACGAACGAGGTGCGGTAGCGCTCGGCCGCTTCGATCTCGAGCACTTTCTGCGCCACCTCGTCATCGCGGTCCCAGGGGAAATACAGCCCTCCCGCAAGGCCGCCCCACGCGTTGAAAGTCCAGTCGATGCCGCGTCGCCTGCCCCTGGCGTCGACGACGAAGGTCGGGCCGCAATCGCGAATCCACGCATCGTTGCTGCTGAGCTCCACCACGCGCACCCGGGAAGAGAGACGCGCGCGCGCATTCTGGAATTGTGCGGCCGACACCCCCACCGTGACCGGCTCGCTCGCGGCAATCGCCTCCGCCACCGCGGCGTATACGGCCTGGGCGGGCTTTGCGCCGGCCCGCCAGTTGTCGGTACGCTCCGGCCAAAGCATCCAGCAACCGGCGTGCCGCTCGAATTCCGCGGGCATGCGAAAGCCGTCTCGGGTCGGTGTGGATGCTAGGGTGCGCAATGCGATTCTCCGGCCGCGCATGCTAGCATTGCCGCGGTTCCGAAGGAGAGCAGAAATGTCCGAGCTCAAGGCCGCCGCCGTGCAAGTGCCCGCCGGGGGCGAGAAAATCGTTCTCGCCGATGGCAAGCTGCGTGTGCCCGATCATCCCATCATCCCGTTCATCGAGGGCGACGGCACGGGCCCCGACATCTGGCGCGCGAGCGTGCGGGTGTTCGACGCAGCCGTGCAGAGAGCCTATGGCTCCCGGCGCAAGATCCACTGGATGGAAGTGTTCGCCGGCGAGAAGGCCAACAGGAGCTACCACACCTGGCTGCCCGACGAGACCGTCGCCGCCTGCCGCGAGTATCGGATCTCGATCAAGGGGCCTCTCACCACGCCGGTCGGCGGCGGCATCCGCTCGCTCAACGTGGCGCTCCGGCAAATGCTGGATCTGTACGTCTGCCTGCGTCCGGTGCGCTGGTTCAAGGGCGTGCCCTCGCCGGTGGTTGCTCCCGAGAAGGTCGACATGGTGATCTTTCGCGAGAACACCGAGGACATCTACGCGGGCATCGAGTTCGAGGCGGGCTCGGCGGACGCGCGCAAGTTCCTCGACCTGTTCAAGGAGAACTTTCCGAAGCAGTTCGCCAAGATCCGTTTCCCCGACAGTTCCGGGATCGGCCTGAAACCCGCTTCCCGGGAAGGCACCGAGCGGCTGTTCCGCGCAGCCCTGCAGTACGCCATCGTCAACCGGCGCAAGAGCGTGACGATCGTGCACAAGGGCAACATCATGAAGTTCACCGAGGGTGCCTTTCGCAACTGGTCCTATCAGCTCGCCGAGCGCGAGTTCGCCGATCGGGTCTTCACCTGGGAGGAATGGGAGCGGCTCAAGAGCTCGCACGGGGAACAGGAGGCGAATGCCCGGATGGAAGCGGCGAAGCAGGCCGGCAAGGTCATCATCAAGGATGCCATTGCGGACATCACCTTGCAGCAGGTGCTCACGCGTCCCGACGAATTCGATGTGGTCGCGACCATGAACTTGAACGGGGACTATCTCTCGGACGCGCTCGCGGCCCAGGTGGGCGGCATCGGCATCGCTCCGGGCGGCAACATCAATTATTTGACCGGACACGCGGTGTTCGAGGCTACGCACGGCACCGCGCCGAAATATGCGAACCTGGACAAGGTGAATCCGGGCTCGGTGATCCTGTCCGGGGAGATGATGCTGCGCTATCTGGGATGGATCGAGGCCGCGGATGCGATCATCGATGCGATGGACAAGACCATCGCGCAGAAAACCGTGACTTACGACTTCGCGCGCCTCATGAAGGGCGCCACCGAGGTCAAGTGCAGCGAATTCGCGGATAATTTGATCCGCAACTTGTAGAGGATCGTCCGCGCCGGCGCATCACCGGCCGGCGCATCACCGGCTGGCCCATCATCCGGCCCGGGTCATCATCCCGTCGCCCGCGCCAGGGCCGGCGCGGCGCTCGCCGCCGATGCGCGCTGCTTCATGACGTCGAAGGCGGCCACCCGGTAGGCCTCGGTCATGGTCGGGAAGTTGAAGATCTGCTCGACGAAGAATTCGGCGGTTGCGCCGGTTGCGATTGCTGCCTGGCCCAGATGCACCAGCTCGGTCGCGCCCTCGCCCAGCGCCTGAACGCCGAGCACGCGGCCGGAGCTGCGCTCGCACAGCATGCAGAGAAAGCCGGCCGGCTCGCCTGCGATGTGCGCCCGGGCCACTTCGGCGAAATCCGCACGGCCTACCACCACGTCGATTTTTTTCGCCGCTGCCTGGCTGCGGGTCAGACCGACGGAGGCAATCTCGGGAATGGTGTAGACGCCGGTGGGCACCAAGCTCGTGAGCGAAGGCGGCTGCAGGCCGAACGCGGCGAGTGCCGCGCGCCTGCCCTGGTCCACCGCGGCGCAGGCGAGCGCCGGCGGTCCGATCGCATCGCCGGCTGCGTAGATGCCGGGAACGCTGGTCTGGAAGCGATCGTCGACCTCGACATGGCCGCGCGAGTTCACGGCCAGCTCGAGGCGGTCCAGGCCGATGCCGTCGAGGTTGGCGATGCGCCCGAACGCTGCGAACACGATATCCGCCGTGAGCGTCTCTCCGCCGGGGAGCGCCACCTCGACTTGCGAGAAACCATCGAAGCGCGCGCCCTGCACTTCGACTCCGCCGCGATAAGTGCCGCCCATCGAACCGAACCCCGCAAGGAACCCCGCACGCAGCGGTGCATCGAGGAATCCGAGGGGCTCGGCCGCCTTGTCCAGCAACGTGACGCGACAACCGAGCGCGGCGAAGATGGAGGCGTATTCGCACGCGATCACGCCGCTTCCCAGTACGATCAGAGTGCGCGGCAGATAAGGCAAGCTCAGCACCGAGTCGCTGTCGAGAATGTGCTCGTGATCGACCTGGATCGCCGGCACGTGCCGCGGCCTCGATCCGGTGGCCAGCAAGATGCGCGCGGCCTGAAGCACGCGGCGGCTGCCGTCGAGGCGCTGCACCTCGACCCGATTCGCATCCAGGAAAGTGCCGCGACCGCGGATCAGCTCCACCCGATTGCGCGCGAGCTGCGCCTGCAGATACCGGTCCTGGGCGGCAATCACCGACTCGACTCCGTCCAGCAGCGCGGACAGCGGCGCATCGCCTTTGAGCTCTACCGCGAGCGATGAAGCGCTGCCGTGCATGCGCCGATAGCGCAGCGCCTGCTCGCGCAGCGCCTTGCTCGGAATGGTCCCCGACAGGAGGCAGGCCCCGCCCACTTGCGGCTCACGCTCGACCACGGCGGCTCGAAATCCGGCCTTGGACGCCTGAATGGCGGCCTTCTGGCCGGCGGGGCCGGACCCCAGGCAAATCAGATCGAACCGGTCCGACGCCACGGCTACAGTCCCGCGAGGCTGCGCACGTGCTCGCCCTTGGCGAGCAGCGCGCGGCGATCGTCCGGAAACACGCCGAGGTGCTCGAACACCGGGCTCTCGATCACCACTTCCTCGCTCACCAGCTGCGGATGGAGGGTGTGCGTTGCGAGCAGATGCGCCGCGTGCACCGTCCCCGCCAGATCACCGTGCGCGGAGTCGCGGTAGTTGCGCCAGCCGCTCGCCCCGCTCTGCACGTCGTCCGGCAAGCGCCAGTTGTCCATCAGCACGCGTCCGAAAGCCGCCTCGAATTCCGTCACGAGGTCGGCGAAGGTGCTCGCGTCCATGCAGGTGCGCTGGGCCGCCTCGAAGCGCGCCAGAATCTTGAGCGCCAGTGCGGCGCCGGTTCGATGCATCAGCGCGGCGAGGAACGCGCTTTCCACGTGCTTGCGGCGCTCGCGGGCGATCTCCTTGGCCCACAAACCGGCGAGCCACGCCTCGCGCCACAGATCCTCGGATTCGGGCTCATGACCGGGCGCATTGAAGACCTCGCCGCGCAGCATCACCGCGGTGGCAATGTCTCGCACCTCGGCGATGCCGAGCCAGGAGACCGCCTGCTGCAACGACACGACGGCGGCGCGCGGGCGCAGCGCCGGAGAATTCGCGACTCGCATGATCTCGCCGGCGAGCGCCGGATCGGACTGGATCAGCCTGGCGAGCTGAGCCGCATCGGTGACTTGCTTGGCCGTGAGCTCGGCGAGCTGCGCACAGACCCGGGGCAACGGTGCGATCGACTGCGGAACCGCCAGCGAATCGGCCAGGTGGGTGCGCGCCGCCTGACTGTGCAGCGACGAGAACGCGGCGGCCGGTTCGACACTCACTGACATACCTCATGCACGACAGTCCAACACCAAGCATCGGCAGCAAGACCCGATGCTTGAGCTCGCAACGCTTTTGGATTATGTCAAGCGCCGGCGAACGCGCGCTCGAGCGCCTGGGACAGATCGGCGATCAGATCCTCGGGCTCCTCGATCCCGATGGACAGCCGTACCGTGGCGGGACCGATTGAGGACGCTGCGCGCTGCTCCGCGGTGTATTCCTGGCCCCCGAGGAGCGGTGACGGCAAGACCAGCGATTCGGTCGAGCCGAGGCTCGAGGTGATCGAGAACAGCTCGAGGGAGTCGGCAAAGCGGCTTCCCTCCCGGCTGCCGCCGTCCAGATCGAAGCTCACCACCGCGCCGAAGTCCTTCATTTGACGTTGGGCCAACGCATGCTGCGGATGGGATTCGAGGCCCGGATGGAACACCCGCTTGACCCGGGGGTGCTCGTCGAGGAAACGGCTGACAGTCAAGGCATTCGCGCACTGCCGCTGGTAGCGCAGGAAATAGGTGCGCATGCCGCGCTGGATCAAGAACGCGGCATGCGGATCCAGGGTCGGCCCGAGCGACACGATGTCCTTGCGCATGGCATCGATCAGCTCTCGCCGCCCGATGACGGCACCGCCCATGACATCGCCGTGTCCGGAGGCATACTTGGTCAGGCTGTGCAGGAAGATGTCGATGTCGAAGCTTCCATGGTTGTGAAAACCCGCAAACGTATTGTCCATGACGGTGAGGCAGCCGTTGCGGCGCGCGTGCGTCACGAGATGCTCGATATCCGCGATCTTGGTCACCGGGTTGGTCGGACTTTCGAACAGGACCAGGCGGGTCGGGGTCCCGCTCAGCACCCGCTCGATGGCCGCGCGATCCTCGATGGACACGAGATCGTGCGTCACGCCGTAGCGCGCCATGAGGTGCTGCACCAGATACCGGGTCGGGCCATAGGACTCGATGAATCCGAGGAGATGATCGCCCTGCTTGCAGAGCGCCAGCAGCGCCGCGGCGATGGTCGCGACGCCCGATCCCACCAGAAGGCACTCCTCCCGGCCCTGCAGCTGCGCCAGCGTCAGCTCCAGCTGGCGCAACGTCGGATTCGAGCTGCGGGAGTAGTAAAAGCCGGCGCGTCCTCCCCTGAGGTAACGCAAGGTCTCGGCCGTGTCGTCGAAGGAGAACTTGACCGACTGATAGATCGGCGCGACCAGCGGGCGGTTGTCGGCCGGCAGGTCGGCCGCCGGTGGATGGTTCACGAACGTGTTGTCTTTCATGAGGCAGTTTCCTCCGCCGCCGCGGCGGATCGGGACAGGCTCTCGCGTACGAAGCTGATGTGCTGGCGCAGCAGGTACACCTGTTCGGCGTGCGAGCCGGGGATCTTGCGTGCAATGACCGATCTCTCGATTTCCTTGAGGTGCTTGAAGAGCGCCGCGCGGCGCTCATCGGTCAGGTTGCCGAGGGCTTCACGCTCGACCGCCATGAGCTCGCCGTAGCGATGGTGGATGCGGCTGTCGATGCGCCAGCGGAACAGCTGCGGCAGGTATCGCAGGCTCGGAATGACCACGACGAATATCGGCACCAGTACCACCACCAAGCGGTTGACCAGGCTCGCGAGCCAGAACGGCAAATAGCGGTAGGTGAAGCTCCGGTCGCCGGATTTGTAATAGCGCTCGGCCTCCGCATCGAGCGGGAAGGTATGGATCACGGCGCTCGGGAACTGACCGGCCGACTGCAGGAGCGTCGGGCGCCCATGCACTTTGTAGGCCGCATCGACGAGCAGATCGACGATCGCCGGGTGCAGATCGGAATGCGCGATCAGCTCGACGGTCGGCGCGAGCAGGTAGATGGGAGTGGGCGGAAGATTCTCGCCGAGATCGAACGCGCCGGCCGGCACCACCAGCTTGTTCAAGTACGGAAAGCGGCGCACATAGGCGTCGGCCTGGGGAAAGTCGAATAATTGCACGCCCTCGGTGTGCAGCATTTCGCGGATCGTGGCCGGCGAGGCCGAGTCGCCGGTCAGGAATATCGCATCCACCTCCCCCCGCAACAGTGCCTTTCTGGCCGCATCTCCCTCGAGACTCGACAGCCGCGTCGGTCCCTGCGGCTCGATTCCGTTGGCCTTCAGCAAGGCGAGCGCCAGAAAACGGGTACCGCTCCCCTCCGGCCCGATCGCGATGCGTTCCGAGCTCAGCTGCGAGAGCCGTAAGAGCGGCTTCTGGCCGCGATAGAATATGGTCACGGGCTGATAGAACATGCCCCCGAGCGACACCAGGTCGTCGGCTTGATCGCCTTGCGCCAGGCCCGATTGCACCAGCGCGATATCCACGTGCGAGTTGCGATCCGCGAGCCTAGCGAGATTTTCGATCGAGCCGGCCGAGGGGATCACTTTCAGGGTGACGCCGCTGCGCGCCAGGACCTTGGCGTAGCGATGCGCGATCGTCTCGAAGAAGCTGCCCACGGGACCGGTGCTGATGGTGATGGTGCGCGGCGGCGCCTCTCGCACGAAGTACAGCGTCCCCCAGATCGCGACCGCCGCCAGCAGCAGGATCGGGCCCAGGGTCTGCAGCAGAGCCCGGACCGAGACCGCGGTGAATTTCAGCGGAGGTTGCATCGGGAGGCCACTTTATATGCTCGAGTGGCCGAGGTCACGAGCCGCGCGAGAGCCTCCGCGCCGGGTCCGACGGGCCCGCTCAGCCGCTCGCCGGCCGCGGCCGGTCGCGCCCCGCCAGCACCCGGCGCAACACCCACGCGGCCGCACCGATCAGCGTGAGCCCATCGAAGGCCCCACCTCCGCCGCCGGTATCCTTCGATGCGGTGACGGTCAAGGTCGCCGTGGTGGTGGGCGACTGGCCGGCCGAGTTCACGCAATACAGAGTGTAAGTGAAGGTGCCGAGCGTGGTCGGCGTTATCGTGCTCTGGCCGGTGGGCGCCAGCACTCCCGTCCAGCCGGAGGACACGGCGTTCACCGTGCCGCCGGCGGTGCAGGAACTGGCCGTGGGGTCGCTCCAGTTGACCGTGATAGTCGTGAACGCGGGAGTGGACGTGGCCCCCAGGGTCAGCGTGGGAGCGGGCGGCACCACGGTCTGCGCGGTCCCGTTCAACGTGACGCTGACCGGTGCCGACGGACCGCCGAGGTTGGAGCAGGTGAGCGTATAGGCTTGAGGCCCGATAGCAGCGGGCGTGACCGATTCGCTGCCGCTCGCGGCCAGGCTACCGCTCCAGGCACCGGAGGCCGTGCAGCCCGTCGCGTTCGTCGAGGACCAGGCGAGGGTGGTGGCGGTGCCGACCTCGACCGACGAGGAGCCGAGCGTCAATGTCGGCGTCGCGGGCGGTGTGCCCGAGTAGACCGGGAGGCTCACCGAATTCGACGCGCTCGTGCCCGCCGAGTTGGTGCAGGACAGGGTATAGGTCACCGTTCCGGCTGCGGCCGGCGTCAGCACCACGCTGCCGCTGCCCGCCTGTGCCCCACTCCAGGGGCCGGCAGGCGTGCTGGAGGCCATGCAGGAGGCGGTCGTGGATAGTGAGCTCCAGGTCAAGGTGGCCGGGCTCCCCAGCGCGATCGACGGCGCGGACAAGGTCAGTGTCGGAATCACCAGCGCCGTATCGGCCTGGATAAAGCCGTAGCCGGAACTGAAGTTCGGGGTCGAGCCGCTCATGGGCAATGCGCTCGCGCGCAGTGAGCTGTAGATCTGCGCCGGCGTTGCCGTGATCGCCGGCGTTTGCGCGGCGGCCGCCTGCAGCATGAGCGCCGCGATGCCGGCGGCGTGCGGTGTGGCCGCCGAGGTGCCGAAGAAATTCGGGTACGCAGGGGCGTAGTCGTTCTGGCACTGGCTGATCGAGGTGCTGAGCATTCCGTTCTTGGGGAATTGAGGGTACTGCGAGGCGAGTGTGAAGCCCAGGAACGTGTCGTTGCCGCCGTCGGGCCCGACGAAGTCGGGCTTTTGCCGCACCACCGGGGTCGCCAGCCGGGTGCCCGAGGTATCGAACAGGATCGGCGCGCCGCCCTCGGAGGAGAACTGCTCGAGCACCGCCGGCGTCGTCCCGCACTGAGCGGTCTGGAAATAGAACGCCGCGCCCACGGCCGCGGCACCGGCCGCGCCCGGATGCCCCTGGATGGTGGCGCTGTTGGTCGCGAATGCGTTGATGGTGCTGCCAGCGCCATCGTCCTCGACCGCGACCACGATCCGGCCCGGCACGATGGTGCCCGCCGAGTTGGCAGCGAGACCCACCTGGATGTTCAAGTTCTGCGCCCCACTGTTGCCCGTGGCATTGGCCGGGTTGCCGACGATCAGGATTTGGTCCGGATCAGAACCGACCGCGTTCGGGCCGGTACAGCTCACCGGATTGTTGTCGTTATCCGTGGTGATCGTGTCGGCACCGGTCCCGCCGGTGATGCAGAGATCGATGCTGCTGCTCGCGCCGGGGCTCCCCGTCGCGCCCGTGACGTACGGTTGATCCCACTCGACCACCACCGCGACGAATTCGCCCGGCGAAAGCGCCGGAATGGTGACTGGGAGCGAGGTGGCATTGGTCGCCCCCGTGCGGTCGAAATTCAGCAGATGCTCGCCCGCGTTGGGCGCGCTGCTCGAGACGGTGCTGAAGCTTGGCGCGGTGTTCTGGTACGCCAGATTGCTGTCGTTGCCTGCCGCGGAGAAGTACGCCACACCCTGTGCCTCGACCGCATCGACCGCCTGCGCGACCAGCCCGTCCTGAAAAAAGGGCTCGTCGTAGTAACCCACATCGTCCGCGATGACCTTGGCCCCGGCGGCGGCGAGCTTGCCGATGCCGCTGGCAAAATCCGCTTCTCCGCCGTTCCCTTCCGCGGTGTAGAACGCCAGGCTCGCTCCGGGGGCCACGTCGTAGACGATCTGCAGCATCGCCCGGCCTTCGTCACCGAACGGAAGCTGCGTGGGCGCACCGTAGTTGAGGCAAGGCGCCTCCTCCAACACGTTCACGTTCGCCGGCAGATCCCCGGTGGACATGTCGGTCGCATAATCCGCGGTGAATCCGTTGTAGGCGTAGCCCGTGTTGCCGGAGGCGGGAACTCCGCTCCCGGGTGCGGCATACACCGCATAACAATTGAAGCTGTCGGACAGCACGCCCACCGTCACGCCGGTTCCGAGCAAGGTCGAGTAATTGGTCCGCACGACGGAGCTGCGCTGCGCGAAGTCGCCTTGGGACTCCACGGCGCCGGTCCTTGCATGAGGCATGGCGGCGCGAACCGAGGCGACCTCGGCGCGCGCGGATGCCGCCTCGATTTCTCCCACCGGCAGCAAGCCACCGACATCGTTCGAATAGACCGCCGGGTGCTGAAGCCCGAGCGCCACCAAGGCCGCTTTCAACTGCTGCGGGTCGCCGTGCGTGGTCGCGTCGATCACCACATAGGCCGGTCCGCCGGGCGAGGGCTGGGCGAACCGGGCGGCCGGACTCAAGGAACGCAAGTCGGCGAGCAGATGGTCCGGCCGGGCGAGCGCGGCGTGTCGAGTCAAGTCGGCCAACATCGAGTCCATCTTGAGAGCGACCGGGCTCTGGCGCTGGACGGCGCTGCGGGTGCCCACCACATACAGGTGCGCACTGCCGGGCGCCACCAGGGCATGCAATCTGGGGCGCGGCGGAGCCACCGCGGAGGAAATGCCCACGGCGGCGACTGCCGTCAGCGCGCCGATTGCAAAGAAACGTAAAGTCATCCCGATCTCCCAAGAGTGCCCCCAGCTTTCAGACTGGCGCGCACGGTAAAAGTTTGGCGTGTCGCTCGGTCGCGACGCTTCGGCAAGCCGCTAGGAGGCCACCTTCTCGAGTCGCTGCGCGCGCGACAACCAGAAACTCACGCCGATGATCATCAGCGTGACCACCGTGATGGTGATCGTCGCCAGCACGTTGATCTCCGGGCTCACTCCCAGGCGAACCTTGGAGAACACTACCATGGGCAACGTGCTCGAGCCGGGTCCGGACGTGAAACTCGAGATCACCAGATCGTCCCAGGATAGCGTGAACGCGAGCAACCAGCCCGAGAGAATGGCCGGAAAAATGATCGGCAGCGTGATCAGAAAGAACACTTTCACCGGCCGCGCCCCGAGATCCATTGCGGCCTCCTCGAGCGCCGTATCGAATGTGGCCATGCGCGACTGCACCACCACCGTGACGTAGGCCATCGAGAAGGTCATGTGTGCGATGGTCATGGTGGTGATGCCGCGGCCGGCGGGCCAGCCGATGGATTGCTCCAAGGCCACGAACAGCAAGAGCAGCGACAATCCGGTGATCACCTCGGGCATCACCAGCGGCGCGGTGGTCATCGCATTGAGCGTGAAACGCCCGCGGAACTGGGCGAAGCGGGCGAGGCCGAATCCGGCCAGCGTGCCGAGGATCACCGCGCCCGAGGCGTTCATGACCGCCACTTTCAGCGAAATCCAGGCGGCGTCGAGGATCTCGTCGTTATGCAGGAGCGAGTAGTACCACTTGAGCGTCGGCGAGTTCGCCGCATCCCACACCGTCACCAGTTTCGACGCGTTGAAGGAGAACACCACCATCGACAGGATCGGCACGTACAGGAAGGCGAACCCGAACGCGAGGCAAGTGATGATGAAATACGAGTGGCGGTAGTTCATCGGGCGCCCGCGGACTCGCGCGCCTGCACGCTCTGGTACCACATCATGAATGGAACCAGCAGGATGAGCAGCAAAATGGCGACGGCGCTGGCCACCGGCCAGGCACGGTTGGAGAAGAACTCGTCCCACAGGACCCGGCCGATCATCAGCGCATTCGGGCCGCCGAGCAGCGCCGGAATCACGAACTCGCCCACGGCCGGTATGAACACCAGCATGGAGCCGGCCAGGACGCCGTTCCTCGAGAGCGGCAGCGTGATCTTGTAGAAAGCCTGCCAGGGGCGGCAGCCCAGGTCCTCGGCCGCCTCGAGCAGCTGCCAGTCCATCTTCTCGAGGTTCGCGTACAGCGGCAGGATCAGGAAAGGCAGGTAGGAGTACACGATGCCCACGTACATCGCGAACGGCGTGTACAGCATGGTGATGGGCTCGTGAATCACGCCGAGCCGGATCAGCACGTTGTTGATGACGCCGTTGGCCTTGAGCAATCCGATCCAGGCGTAAACTCTCAGCAGCAGCGAGGTCCAGAACGGCAGCACCACGAGCAACAGCAGGATGTTGCGCGTCCTCGCGGTGGAGCGCGCGATGCCGTAGGCGATCGGGTAGCCCACCGCCAAACACAGGAGCGTCGAGATGAACGCGACCTTGACGGAATTCAGGAACGCGTCGATGTAGAGCGGATCGGTGAACAAAAACGCGTAGTTGTTGAAGTTGATCCGGATGGCGAGCGCGTTCCTGCCCACCCACTCGATCAGCGGCTTGTAGGGAGGAATCGCCAGATCGATGTCGGAGAACGAGATCTTCAGGACGATGACGAACGGAACGACGAAGAACAGCAGCAGCCACAGATAGGGGAGCGTCACCACCAGCCCACGGCCGGAGATGCCGATCCTCGACAAGGGATTGCGCGGCCTCATCGACTCATCGGGTCACGACCACCGGGCTCGAGGCGTCCCACGACAGATACACCTGCTGTTCCCAGGTGATCGCCTCGGCGTGGCGGGACGTGTTGGGTTGCGTCACCCGCACCACCTTGCCGGTGGGAAGCTTGACCAGATAGATCGACAGGTCGCCCAGGTACGCGATGTCCTGCACCGCGCCGCGGACCACGTTGTCGGTGCCCTGCCCGCCTTCGCAGGCGGGGGGCGGCGAGGTCGACATGAAGATCTTCTCGGGACGGACCGCCGCCCAGACAACCGCCTCAGGGGCGGCGCTGATCCCGTGGCTCACGTAGAGCGTGCCGCCCAGCTCATCCGAGCCGATGCGCACGTATTCGGGCTCATCCTCGATCAGCTTGCCCTCGAAGATGTTCACCGAGCCGACGAAATCGGCGACGAACTTCGACGAGGGGAATTCGTAGATCTCCGCGGGCGTGCCGGCCTGCACGATCTCCCCGTGATCCATGACGCCGATGCGGCTCGCGAGCGTCATCGCCTCTTCCTGGTCGTGGGTGACGACCAGGAAGGTCACGCCGAGCTTGTCCTGCAGACCGATCAATTCGAACTGGGTGTGCTCGCGCAGTTTCTTGTCGAGGGCACCCAGCGGCTCGTCGAGCAGCAGCAGCTTCGGTCGCTTCACCAGGGAGCGCGCCAGGGCGACTCGTTGCCGCTGTCCGCCCGACAACTGATGCGGCTTGCGCCTGGCGAATCCGCCGAGCTTGACCAGATCGAGCATGGTCGCGACGCGCTCGGCGATCTCGGCCTTGGGGACGCGATCCTGTTTCAGGCCGAAGGCGACGTTCTGCTCGACGTTCATGTGCGGAAACAGCGCGTACGACTGGAACATCATGTTGACCGGCCGTTCGTACGGCGGGACGCCGCTCATGTCCTCGCCGTCGATCAGAATTCGTCCCGAGCTCGGCGTCTCGAAACCGCCGAGCATGCGCAAGAGCGTCGTCTTCCCGCAGCCCGATGCGCCGAGCAGGCAGAAGATCTCGCCCTTGTAGATCTTGAGGCTGACATCGTCGACCGCCTTGAAATCGCCGAACGACTTGCTGACCCGCTCGATCTCCACATAAGGGCGGGCCGCGGGATCCCGCCAGGGCGCGGTCTTGACTGCTTCGCCGGAATTGGCCATCGGCTATCGCCCCGTCTTGAACCGTTCCCACATGCGCGTGATGACCCGCGTTTCCTCCGGCGAATCCGCGAGCTGCACGGCGAGCTTCTGGCGCAGCTCGGGCGGCGGGTAAATGGCCGGGTCGTCCTTGACCGACTCGAGCACATACGGGGTCGAGGCCGCGTTGGCATTGGCGTAGCGCTTGAAGTTGCTGATGTCCGCGGTGACCTTGGGCTCCATGATGTAATTGATGTACGCATAGGCGGCATCGGGATGCGGCGCATCCTTCGGGATCGCCAGCATGTCGAACCACAGGATGGAGCCTTCCTTCGGTACCACGTACTTGACCTCGATGCCCTTGTTCGCGTCGCGCGCCCGGTCGCGTGCCTGGAGAATGTCGCCGTTGTAGCCGACCGCGACGCAGAGGTCGCCGTTGGCCAGCGCCTCGATGTACTCCGAGGAATTGATGTTTCGAATGTACGGCCGGATCTTCAAGAGCGTCTGCTCGGCGGCGGCGACGTCCTCGGGCTTGTCGGAATTCGGATCGCGACCGAGATAGCTCAGCACCACGCGGATCATCTCGGCCGGCGAGTCGAGCACGCTGATGCCGCATTTCGCGAGCTTCGAGGCCACCGCGGGATCGAACACCAGGCGCCAGCTGTCGAGCGGCGCGTCGGGCACGAGATCCTTGATCATTTTCTCGTTGTAGCCGATGCCGTTGGTGCCCCACATGTAGATCACGCCATGCGCATTGCCGGGGTCATACTGGGCGACCCGCGCCATCAACTGCGGATCCATGTTCTTCAGATTGGGGAGCTTGGACTTGTCGAGCGCCAGGTAGACACCCGCGGTGATCTGGCGCTGGAAGTACGAGGCCGTGGGCACCACGACGTCGAAGCCGGAGCTGCCGGCCAGGAGCTTGGTCTCGAGGGTCTCGTTGGTGTCGAAGTACGAGGCGTTGACCTTGATGCCGGTCTGCTTTTCGAAGTCCGAGAGCGTGGTCGGCGCGAGGTAATCGGACCAGATGTAGAGGTTCAGGACTTTGCCGGAACCGGAGCTCGCCGGCCCGGGGGATCCGGGAGCCTTGCCGCCCCCGCATGCCGACAATAACGAAAACAATCCGAGCGCCAGTATCGCAGTTCCCCGCTTGAACACCGCCGCTCTCCTCATTGACCGTCTCTCCCGACCATTGCGAGGCGCTAGTTATATCCCAGCCGCGGGCCGGGGGACAGACCTAACGGTCCGGCAAATAAAGTTATTTCGCATACCTAGAGCCGGAGGTTGAAGGTGAGGACGAGGTTATCTCATGCAATTTTTTTAGGATTTCAAAAAATTGCATGAGATAACCTCGTCCTCACCCTGAACCTAACTAAGGGCGCTCCCCCTGCGAAAGATCTTATTGACGAGGTACTACTAGACGTTCAGCAACAGGTGCTCGCGCTCCCAGGAGCTGATCACCTGCGCGAACGTCTCGTACTCGGCCTCTTTGACGGCCGTGAATGCGAGCACGAAGCGGTCACCGAACACGTCCACCAGCGGCTTGGACTCGCGCAACAGCCGCAGCGCCTCCGCCAGTGTGCGCGGCAAAGCGATCGCGAGGTCGTAGGCGCTCCCGGCAATGGGCTCGGAGGGTTTGAGTCCTTCCACCATTCCGAGATATCCGCACGCGAGGGAGGCGGCGATAGCGAGGTAAGGATTGGCGTCCGCGCCGCCGACCCGGTTCTCCACCCGCCGCGCGTCGGGGCCCGACATCGGCACGCGCAGCCCGGCGGTGCGATTGTCGTACCCCCAGTGCACGTTGATCGGTGCCGCCGAGTAGCGGCTGATGCGCCGATAGCTGTTCACGTTCGGCGCGAACAGCGACATCGCGCCGGGCAGATACTTCTGCAGTCCGGCGATATGCCCGAAAAAGAGCGTGGAGGGCGTGCCGTCGGCATTCGAGAAGATGTTGCGGCGGGTGCGCGCATCGACGACGCTCTGATGCAGATGCATGGCGCTGCCCGGCTCCTTGGCCATGGGCTTCGCCATGAACGTGGCGTACATCTTGTGGCGCATCGCCGCCTCGCGCGCGGTGCGCTTGAACAGAAACGCCTGATCCGCGAGGCCCATGGGGTAGCCGTGCAGCAGGTTGATCTCCATTTGCGCGGCGCCGGCCTCGTGGATCAGCGTGTCGATCTCGATGTCCTGGGCCTCGCAGAAGGAGTACATGTCGTCGAACAGCGGATCGAACTCGTTGACCGCGGCGATGCTGTAGGCCTGGCGGCCGATTTCCGGCCGTCCGGAGCGGCCCACCGGGGGCTTCAACGGATAATCGGAGTCGACGTTCGGCTCGACCAGGAAGAACTCGAGCTCGGGCGCCACCACCGGCTCCCAGCCGTGTGCCTCGTAGAGCTCCAGGACCCGCCGCAGCACATAGCGCGGCGACATGGTGACCGGGCGCCCGTCGCCGTAGAAACAATCATGGATCACCTGCGCGGTCGGCTCGGCGGCCCAGGGCACCACCCGCACCGTCTTCGGGTCGGCCTTCAGCACGATGTCGATATCCGAGGGGTTCATCGCGCTCTGGTCGTCGGGGTAATCGCCGGTGACCGTCTGCAGGAATATCGCCTCGGGCAGCCGCATCCCCTCCTCTTCGGCAAACTTCTCGGCGGGCATGAGCTTGCCGCGCGCGACCCCCGCCATGTCCGGAATGATGGCCTCCACCTCGGAAATGCCGTGCTCCCTCAAAAATTGCTGAATCGTGCTCGTGCTCGCCATAGATCACCTTGTGCCTGCTGCGCGCCGCCTGGCCGCCTCGCCGAAAGCCGCGAACAGCGCGCTGGAAAACGGGTTCTTCTCGAACTGCCACTCAGGGTGCCATTGCAGACCCAGCGCGAAGCCCTGCGAGTCGGCCACCCGGAACGCCTCGATGACGCCGTCGGGTGCGCGAGCTTCCACGGCAAGTCCCCTGCCCAAGGCGTCCACCCCCTGCCAATGCAGCGAGTTGACCTCGAGCCGGTCCTGTCCGGCTATGTCGCGCAGCAGTCCTCCAGGCTCCAAGAGGACCTCGTGAGCAGGCCCGTATTGCACGTCGAGCGGTTGGGTTTCGTCCTCACGGTGGTCCGAGAATCCAACCTCGTGCAACCGTTGGTGCAGCGTACCGCCATACGCCACGTTCATTTCTTGAAAACCCCGACAGACCGCGAGCACCGGCAGGCCGGCGGCGATCGCCTTGGGGATCAGCGGAAGCGTCGTTGCGTCCCGACTAGGATCATGCAGTGTTCCCGGCGCGCTGGCCGGGCCTCCGTAGTGACGAGGGTCGACATTGGACGGGCTGCCCGTGAACAGGATCCCGTCGCAGGCCTCGACCAGCTGCTCGAGATCGAGCGTGGGGTCCAGGGACGGCACCAGCATCGGCAAGGCATGCGCACCGACGGCGATGGCGTCGATGTACTTCTCCCCGACCATGTGGAAATGCTGCTTTCCACACAGCCGGCGATCGGCAGGAATTCCGATGACGGGCAAGCGAGACATGTTTAATAAATTAAACGCCTAGGTAGACAACTAGGCTTTATCAACGACAGTATTACACCACACCCGCCGGTACTCGTCCCGACACACGCGGCAGGATCTCTGAAGATTTAGGCATTTCCGGGACTTAGGCGTCTTTATTGCACTGCGGCATTGTTGCCCTGCGAGCGAATTACCGACTAGGCTCACAGGTGTCATAAACTGTCAATGGCCCTAAAATCTTAAACACCTTGCGTCTCAGCCTCCCCTCCGCCCCGTCCTATTACGCGGCCTCGAGTCCACCGAGCCTCGAGCCTAAGCGCGCTCCGCTCGCGGGCGGCATCGAGACCGACATCGCCGTGGTGGGAGGAGGGCTTGCGGGGTGTTCAGCCGCGCTGCACCTGGCGCAGCGCGGATTCAAGGTGGCACTGCTCGAGGCGAATTTCATCGGCTACGGGGCCTCCGGCCGCAGCGGCGGCCAGACGATTTTCGGCCTGGCGGCGGGCCAGAAGGCGCTGGAGGCACAGGTCGGCCGCGACGCAGCGCGGCGCCTGTTCGACATGTCGGTCGAGGCGCTCGATCTGATTCAGTCGATCATGCGCGAGCACGGCATCGCCTGCGATTACCGCCCCAATCACGTGCATGCCGCCACCAAGCCGCGTCATCTCGATGAGCTGCGCGAGTGGTTCGGCGAGCTCAAGGAGGCGTACCGCTATCAGTCCGTACACCTGCTCGATCGGGAGGAGCTGCAATCCCATGTGCGCAGCGCACGCTACCTCGGCGGCCTCCTCGATACGCGCAGCGGCCATCTGCACCCGCTCAAATTCACCCAAGGGGTGGCGCGCGCGGCCGAGGCCGCCGGCGCCGTGATCTACGAAGGGACCCGGGCAATCCGGTTCGAGGAGGGTGAGTCCATCCTCGTGCACACCGCCATGGGCGAGGTCCGCTGCCGGCACCTCGTGCTGTGCGGCAATGCCTACCTCGGGTCGCTGGCACCGGCCCTGTCGCGGCGAATTCTCGGGGTCGGCACCTACATCATCGCCACCCGGCCGCTCGACCCGGCCCGGGCGCAGGCGTTGCTGCCGAGCGACGCGGCGGTCGCGGACCTCAACTGGATCCTGGACTATTTTCGCCTCTCCGCCGATCGGCGCATTCTGTTCGGCGGGCGCGTGAGCTACAGCGGCTTGGAGCCTCGGCGGCTCGCGGAATCGATGCGCCGGCGCATGGTGCGCATCTTCCCCGAGGTCGCGGACGTCGAGGTGGAGTACGCCTGGGGCGGTTATCTCGACATCACCATGAGCCGCGCACCCGATTTCGGCCGCCTGTCACCCAACGTGTTCTATCTGCAGGGCTTCTCGGGGCATGGCATGTCGCTCACCGTGCTCGCGGGCAAGCTGGTGGCCGAGGCCGTGGCCGGGACGGCGGAGCGGTTCGATGTGTTTGCCCGGCTGCCGCACCGCAACTTTCCCGGCGGCGCGCTGCTGCGCAGGCCCTCGCTGGTGCTCGCGATGTTGTATTACCGGCTCAAGGATCTGATGTAACGCGGTCCACCGCGAGGACCGCCTCGAGCAGCACCTCGGTGCCGGCCGTCACGGCCT
This sequence comes from Steroidobacteraceae bacterium, assembly GCA_036272515.1. GTDB lineage: Bacteria > Pseudomonadota > Gammaproteobacteria > Steroidobacterales > Steroidobacteraceae > Bog-1198. The sequence continues at coordinate 97,393 of DATAYO010000053.1, forward strand.
GCGCGCTCGCCCACTCCTCCGGGGTATGGCTGCGCCCGTCCTTGCAGGGGATGAACACCATCGCCGCCGGCGCCACCTGCGAGATGAACGCCATGTCGTGCCCCGCGCCGCTCGCCATGAATTTGCTGCTGAGATCGAGAGTGGTCGCGCTTCTCGCGAGCACCGCCTGCAGTTGCGGGTTGCAGGCCGCCGGCTGATTATCCGACAGGCAGGTGAGCCGCGCGCGCTCCACCTGGGCCGCCTGCGCCGCGGCCAGGCTCTCGACCTCCAGCATCGCGCGAAATTCCTGCATCGAGCGCCGATCCTCGCTGCGCGCATCGATGACGATGCGCGCGCTGCGCGGAATCACGTTGCTGCCGCCCGGGAGTGCTTCGATGATGCCGACCGTCGCGACGAAATGTCCGCGCCCCTCGGCCGCGAGTTTGAGGGCGGTATCCCGGACCCAGCCCACCATGCGCGCCGCGGCGATCAACGGGTCGCGCCGTCCCTGCATCGGGGTCGTGCCCGCGTGTCCCGCCCTGCCCCTGAAGTCCAGCTCCAACCGCGTAATGCCGACGATCGCGGTGACCACGCCGATATCGATGCCCTCGCGCTCGAGCACCGGCCCCTGCTCGATGTGCAGCTCGAACGCCGCCCCGATGTCCCGGCGAGGCGCCGCGGGCAATCGGGCCGGATCGCCGCCGACGCGGGCCACCGCCTCCGCCAGCGACTCGCCCTTCGGGTTTTTGAGAGTCAGTTGCTCCGCGGCGAGGCAGCCGCTCATGCCCCGGCTGCCCACGCACGACAGGCCGAATTCGTTCGGTTCCTCGGCCAGAAAGTCGATGACCTCGATCGGGTGCTCGAGCTCGATGCCGCGCTCGCCGAGCGCGCGGACGATGGCGAGCCCCGAGACCACCCCGGCCATCCCGTCGAAACGTCCGCCGGCCGGAACCGAATCGCTATGCGAGCCCACCACGATGGCGCGACCGGCCGCACTCCGGCCTTCGCGCCGTCCGATCAGGTTTCCGGCGCAATCGATGTGCGTGGCGAGTCCGCTCTCGCGCATGCGTTCGGTGAGCCAGGCGCGTCCGGCGTCGAACTCGGGCGAGAAGGCGCGCCGCGTATAGGGCCGATCCGGCTCGGTGATCGCTCCCAGCGCCATGAGATCGGCCCACAGCCGATCCGAGTCGATGCGGCCGCCCGGGGTCCGGCCGGTCACGACGCTGCGCCGCTGACCTGCGGGCGCAGAAACCGCCCGTGTCCCGGCTGATTGACGATCTTCTCGCCGTCGTAGACGAGCTGGCCACGCACGAAGGTCGCGCCGACGCGGATCCGCATCTCGCGGCCGTCGAACGAGCTCCATTGCACCGCCGACAGGCTCTTCGAGGCATCGAACACGAAGCGGCCGGGCTCCGCGACGACGATGTCCGCATCCGCGCCCACGTCGAGGGAGCCCTTGCGATCGCGCAGCCGGAAATGCCGCGCCGGTCCGTCGCACAGCATTCTCACCACCATGGTCGGCGAGAGGCCCCGCTCCTCGCATCCGCTCCAGAAGGCGGGTAGCAGACTCTCGAGCCCCGGACCGCCGGAGGAGTTCTTGAAGATGTTGGGATTGGACTTACGCTCGAGCCCCCAGGAGACGTGATCCGACGACACGAACGTGCAATGGCCGGCGGCGATGTGCGTCCACAACAGCTCCACCTCCGCCTGTGGACGCACCGGGGGGTAGTGCTTGAGCTTCGCGCCGAGGCGCTGCATGTCGGCCTCGCCGTTCAGCATCAGATACTGCACGCAGGTCTCGATGCTGGTCTTGTGGCCCGCCCTCCGGTAGTTCGCGCACAGCTCGAAGCCGCGCGCCAGGGAGGCGTGCACCACGTGCGCACGAGCGCCGGTGAGTGCGCCGAGCTCGAAGATGATGGCCGTGGCCAGGTGCTCGATCAGCGGCGTGTGCGCCCGCCCGAACGCATCCCAGCCGGTATCCTCCGCGGCGATGAGCCGCGCGATGTTCTTGCGCGTCAGCTCCTGCATCTGGTTGTGCACGCCGCAGGCCAGCCCCGAGGGGGCGATCTGCGCGAACGCCTCGTAGAGCATGTCCTCCTCGATGCGCGGGAAACGTCCGGGCGCCGCCTCGAAGGTGGAGAACTTGAACGCGCAGGCGCCGGCCTCGATCAAGCCGGCGATGGTCGAGGGGCCGTGGGCCTCGGAAATCGTCGCATAAAGCGCCGCATCGACGTGGCAATCGCGCTCGACCTCCTTGATCTTGTTGCGCAGGAGCTCGCCGTGCCACACCGGTTCCGGATCGTCGTAGGGCATGTCGACCATGGTGGTCACTCCGCCCGCGGCCGCCGCGCGCGAGGCGCGCCCGAGGCCCTCCTGGTTCGCCTGGCTGCCGGCATGCACTTGACCGTCGATCACGCCCGGCATGACCCACTGCCCTCGCGCATCGACGGTCTCGCGCGCTCTCGGGGCGGCACCTTGACCGGTAAGCGCGATCTTGCCGCCGGCCACGGCCACGAAGCCGTTCTCGACGATGCGATCGGCCAGCACCAGGTTTCCATTCACGACCAGATCGAATTCCGCCATGATCAACCCTCTCCCCAGCGCTTGAGCGCCGGCACGGTGACGCCGATGAGGTCGAGTGCCCGCGCCACGGATTGAGTCGCGACCTCCTGAAGGCTCGCGGGACGCAGGTAAAAGGCCGGCACCGGCGGCATTACGATAGCACCGAAGCGCGTCACGTTGGCCATCAGCTCGATGTGCCCGAGGTGAAGCGGTGTTTCCCTGAACATGAGCACCAGCCGGCGCCGCTCCTTCAAGCACACGTCGGCGGCACGCACGATCAAATTGTCGCCGAGCGAGCCCGCGATGCCGCCGAGCGTGCGAGCGGAGCACGGCGCCACCAGCATGCCTTGCACCACGAACGATCCGCTGGCGAGCGGCGATCCGATGTCGCGAAAGGCGTGGCTATGATCGGCGAGCGACTCGACGTCGGCCGGCGTGAGCTGCGTTTCTTCGGTGATCGTCCGCGCACCGGCCGGCGAGATCACCAGGTGCGTTTCGACCGTGCCGAGCTCGCGCAGAAGCTTCAGCGCCTCGATCCCGTAGACGGCGCCGGATGCCCCCGAGATGGCGATGACGATGCGCGGCTTGCTCACTTGAGCCACCGTCGCCGCTCCGGCGCGAGCTCCGCCATCAGCCATTGCTTCACGGATTCGCTCACCCGCCCGGGCGGCCGCGCAGGCTCGTTGCCCTCGACGCGATCGCCCGCCTTCGCCGTCGCGTCGAAGCCGGCCTTGGTCACCAGGCCGGCGGCCTCCATGGGCTCCGAGCGGTCGGCGCCGGCGTTCGGAATCAGCATCAGATCGCGTTCGAGGCGCATGCGTTGGGTACGGGCCCGGTCGACCGCCACCGGATCCCAGGGGTCGATATCCTCATCGACCACCGTCACGCGCTTGACGATACTCACGGCGGCGAATAGCGCGAACATGACGCGTCGCGGTTGACCCGGTCGCGGCGCGACCATCTGCACCACGACATCGGTGCGGCCGGCGCCCGCCTCGGTCACGGCCACATCGCGCACGTTCGGGGCCACGGCCCGGGCCGCGCGCAGCAGCCCCGCCGCGATGGGCAGCGCGCCCAGATAGATGTGCTCGCGATGGTAGCCCGGCTCGATCACCTGAAAAATGGCATCATTCCGCCGCGTCACCGCGCTGAACGTCGCGAGAAATCCGCTGCCGTAGTTCTCGTACATGCCGTGATATTCCGAGACCAGGCCCTCCTCGATGCCGCGACGCGCGTCGATCCTGCCCTCGAGCACCAGCTCCGCTTCCGCCGGCAGGGATAAATTCACGGTCAGGGCCGGGGCCACGCGGACCGGCTCGCCCAGCAAATGCCCGGCGCATTCCAGCTCATCGTCCCCGATCCCGAGGTACAGGCAAGCGGCGAGTTGGATGGCCGGGTGGGCGCCGATGACCACACCGATCTCGAGCTCCCGATCCAGCGCGGCGGCGCGCCGTGCGAACGAGGCCAGATGGTGATTCGGGGCGATCCCGACCATGGCGCGCCGTCCGTCCAGCACGGCGAGACGGGCGAACGAGAGGTTGCCGCGTCCGCTCTCCGGGTCGCGTGCGACGATGGCTCCGGCGGTGATGTAGGGGCGCTCCTCCCGCTCGAAGAAGCGCGGCACCGGCAAGGTCGCCAGCGGATCCTCGGTGATCACGCAGGCCTGTACTGGCACCTCGGTCGCGGCCACGGGCGGGAGCGGATTCGCGATCGCGGCGAGCAGCCTCGGCAGGATCTCGGCCGTCTCGATGCCGAGCGCCGCCGCGATCCGCTCTCGGCCATTGAACAGATTACCGGCAGCCCGAAGCGGCGATCCCTCGATGTGCTCGAACATCAGCGCGGGCCCTGAATCGGCCGCCGACAGAAAGGCGGAAAGCTCGAAACTTCGATCGACCGGCTTGCCGATCCGTAGCAAACAAGCTTCCCGCTCGAGTCTGCCCAGGAACGGACGTATGGACTGGCTATCGCTCACACACATACCATCGCTTGCGTCTCATTTGGGGCGATACTATTCGTTTTGTCTATTCCAACACACATATCCTAGAATTGTTCATGGTGATTGCTTGACCGTCATTCTCAACAGCCGATCGGATCTCACTCTAACCGCTTTCTACCGCGTCGCCTGGCAGCGCGAAGACGTACGCATCGGCGCGGACGCGATGCAACGGATTGCCGCCTGCCGCGCCTCCTTCCTCGAGCTGATCGACAAGGACCCTTCGGTCGTCATCTACGGCGTGACCACCGCCATGGGCGAGCGCGCCGGCTACCGCCTGACCCTGGAAGAGCGCGAAATGCATGCCCGCATCAAGCCGTTTCCCGCCGCGACGTCCTTCGGGGAGTACCTGCCGGATCGTGTGGTTCGGGGCATCGTGTTCGCGCGCCTCGCCAATTTCATCGAGGGACACGCGGCCACCACGCCGCGGATCGCGCTGGCAGTGGCCGACATGCTCGGTGGAAAGCCCATGCCGCGGATTGCCGCCGCCGGGCAAGGCGGCGCTGGCGAGATCCTGGCGCTCTATCCGTTGTTCGCCGAGCTCTCCAAGCGCTTCGACCTCGAGGTCAAGGAGCGCGGCTCCTTGATCAACGGCTCGCCCTGTGCGGCCGCCCTGATCGCCGACGCCGCCATCGCCGGTCGGCGCCGGCTGCAGCTCGCGCTGGAGACCTTTGCACTGTCGATCGAGGCTTTCCGTGCGCCGCTGGAGCATTACGACGAAGCCCTCGATGCGCTCTGGGGCGACCCCGACGAGGCCGCCGTACTGCGCTCCTTGCGCACTTATCTGGGTGCGATCGGCGGCCGCCGCAACTACCAGGCTCCGGTGAGCTACCGCATCGTGCCGCGCGTCCTCGGCCACGGACATCGCGCCGTCTCGGCCGCCGAGCGGGCGGCGAAGATCTCGCTCTCGTCGGTGTCCGACAATCCGGTCTATCTGCCGCCCGACGCCGGGAATCCCTACGGGCGCTGCTTGAGTACCGGCGGCTACCACAATGCGATGGCGGCGCCCGCGCTCGATGATCTGGCGGGCATCTGGGCGGACATCTGCCTGCTCTGCGACCGTCACTGCGGCAAATTGCTGAACGGTCAGGTCTCGCATCTGCCGGACCACCTGCTGGTCGGGCGCAAACCCGGCGAGAGCGACGGACGCGGTAACATCGGCTACATCCCGATGGCCGCCAACGGCTACGTCGAGCTCGCCAAGGCGGCCGCCCAGCGTACTTTCATTCCCGGCAGCGACAGCCTGGGGTCCGGCCAGGACGATGTCGCCACTCCGGCATTCATTGCCTGGAGCAAGGAGGCGCGTGCCGGCCGCTGCCTCGATGCGTCGCTCGCGATGCTGGCGGTGGTCGCCTCGCAGGCGCTGTTCGTCACCGACCGCCAGGCGCCGCTGGCGCTGCGCAAGTTCGTCGAGCTGGCGCGGGCCCACCTCCCGCCGGTGATCGAGGATCGTATCCTCGGCCCGGAGCTCGGAGAGCTGGCGGACGCGATCACGGCGAACATCTTCGCGCCGGACGAGCGCATCGATTCGAAAGACGCGTGAATCGGCACTCGCGGCGCAGCTTCCTCGAGCATGCGGGCCTCGTCGGCTTGGCCCTGCCGCTGCTGCGCTCGCCGGCCTTGGCCAACGCCAAGGCCGCGCGTGCGGCCGGCGGCGATTCCGGCCGCACCCTGACCGTCGGCATGCCGGTGCCCGCCGGACTGATCGATCCCCTGACGATCGCCGATACCGGCAGCGTCTGTCTGCTGAGCCAGACCGGCGAGTACCTCGCGAACTCGGATCCGCACCTGCACCTCGAGCCCGCGCTGGCCGAGAGCTGGCGGCCGAACGCGGACGGGAGCGTTTGGACCTTCGAGATCCGCAAGAATGTCCGCTTCCACGACGGCCGCCTGCTCACCGCCGCCGACGTGGTGGCCACCATGAATCGCCTGGCGGACCCGGCCAACGGATCGATCGCGCTCTCCGCGTTCGCGGGCACGCTCTCCAAGGGAGGGACCCGGGCGCTCGGTGACTACACGGTGGCATTCGAGCTCGACGCGCCGAACGGCAGCTTCCCGTACCTGGTTTCCTCGGACAATTACAATGCCATCATCCTGCCGGCCGATTATTCCGGCGACTTCGAGCGCCACTTCAACGGCACGGGTCCGTTCCGGCTGGAGCGCTACGTCCCCAAGGCGCGCGCCTCGTTCGTGCGCAACGACGACTACTGGGGCGGCAAGGCGCTCGTGAGGCGCGTGCTGTTCGATTTCTACGACAGTATTCAGGCGCAGGTGCTGGCCATGCAGGGCGGTCAGCTCGACGTGCTGCTGCACGTTCCGGTACAGGGCAGCCAGGCGTTGCTCGCCGATCCGCGCTTGAACATCGTCAGCCTGAAGTCGAGCGCCCACGAACAGGTTCACCTGCGCACCGATCGGGGACCCTTTACCGACAAGCGCGTGCGCCGTGCCATCGCACTCTGCCTGAACCGCGACAATCTGGTACGTGGGCTGTTTCGCGGCCGGGCGCTCCTCGGCAACGACTCGCCGTTCGCACCGATCTTTCCCGCGACCGATCCGACGGTGCCGCAGCGGGAGCAGGATCTGCCCCTCGCCCGGCAGCTGCTGGCGGAGGCCGGGGTACCTCATGGCTTCAAGGCCCGTCTCACGACCGAGCGCTTCCAGGAGCTGCCCGACTATGCCGTCGTGATCCAGAATGCGCTTCGCAAGATCGGCGTCGATCTCACCCTCGATGTGGAGGACCAATCGACCTATTACGGCCGGGCGGTGTTCGGCTCCTCCGATTGGCTGGACTCCGAGATGGGCATCGAGGACTACGCGCATCGCGGCGTTCCCAACACCATCCTCACCGCGAGTCTCGGCAGCCGCGGCGCGTTCAATGCCGCTCACTTCAAGAATGCGGGGTTCGATCGCCTCGTCGCCGAGTACATCGCGGCGCTCGATCCGGCTGCGCAGCGCGCCGCGGCCGGTCGCATTCAGCGGCTCTTGCTGGAGGAGACGCCGGTGATCATCGCGTATTTCTACGACTGGCTGTCGGTCACCGCCAAGCACGTGAGCGGTGTGCGCCCGGGCGCCAACGGACAGCTCAACCTGGCGGCGGCGCAAGTTTCGGGCGAGGGTCCGAGCTGACCGATTGCGCCGCCGCCAGCCGGTCCGCCGGTATGTGGCAGCGGATCGCATGTCCTTCAGCGGCAGGGCCGGCCGGCGCAAGCGGCGGCTCCTCACGCTCGCAGATGTCGCCGAGCTTGCGCGGGCAGCGCGTATGAAAAACACACCCGCGCGGCAGATTCGCGGCATTCGGCAGCTCTCCCTCGAGGCGGATGCGCTGGGTCGCCGGGCCATCGAGGCTCGGATTCGCCGACAGCAATGCCTCGGTGTAGGGATGATGCGGGCCCGCGAACACCGCCTCGGAAGGGCCGATCTCCATCAGCCGGCCGAGATAGAGCACCGCGATGCGGTCGGACAGGTAGTGCACGACGTTGAGGTCGTGCGAAATGAAGAGGTAGCTCACCTGCCGCTGTGCCTGCAGGTCCACCAGCAGATTGAGGATCGCCGATTGCACCGAGACATCGAGCGCCGAGGTGGGCTCATCGCAAACCACGATCTTCGGGCCGCCGGCGAACGCCCGCGCGATACCCACGCGCTGCTTGAGTCCCCCCGACAGCTGGCGCGGTTTCTCCTCGAGATGGCGCTCGGTGAGCCGCACCGACGCCGCGATCTCGCGCAAGCGGCTCTCGGCTGCACGACCGGTGAGGCCGACCAGCCGCAGCGAGCGGCCGATCAACCGGCGCACGGTCTGCGAGCGATTCAGCGCCGCGCCCGGATTTTGAAACACGATCTGCAGCGCCTTGAGCTGACCCGGGGTGCGCCCCTCGGCGCGCGGCGGCAAGGTTTCGCCCGACAGCTGGACGACGCTGCCCGCGTCCGGAACGGATAAGCCGAGCAGCAATTTCGCGAGCGAGCTCTTGCCGCTCCCGGACTCGCCCACCAGCCCCAGGGTCTCTCCCTGTCGCAGGTCGATGGTGATGTCGTGCACGGCGGGAAATGGCTTGCCGGAGATGAGATAGGTCTTCGACAGATGTCGGGTGTGCAGCAGCGGCACTGCCGGTGGGGCGCTCGGCGGCGCCATCTCCGCTCCGTCCGCACGGGCCGGCGTTATCGCACGGGCCGGCGTTATCGCACCGGGCGGCGTTATCGCACCGGGCGGCGTTGTCGCACCCTGCCGGGGTAGCTCGAGCGCGCGATCCGGATAAAAGCATCGCGATAGGTGGCCATCGAGGCCGACCGGCGGGGGGGCCGCCTGGCTGCAGCGTTGCGTGGCGTTGCCGCAGCGCTCGACGAACACGCAGCGGCCGCTGATCGAGCCGGGTGCCGGCAAAAAGCCGGGAATCGTCTCCAGCGGCCCCTGATTTTTGCGGCGCCCGTACGCCGGGACGCAGCGCATCAACCCGACCGTGTAGGGGTGGCGCGGATTGCCGAACACGCGGCTCGATGGCCCTTCCTCCACCAGCTCGCCCGCGTAGAGCACGCCGACCCGATCGCACATCCGCCCGATCACGGCGAGACTATGGCTGATGAACAGAATCGAGATATCGAGCTCGGCGCGTAAACCTGCGATGAGATCCAGCACCTCGGCCTCCACCGTCGCATCGAGCCCGGTGGTGGGCTCGTCCAGAATCAGCAGCGCGGGGTGGGTCGACAGCGCCATCGCGATGATGACCCGTTGCTGCATGCCGCCGGACAGCTCGTGCGGGAAGCTGCGCAGCACCCGCTCCGGACTCGCGATCTGGACGCGTGCGAGCATGTCGCGCGAGCGCGCGAGCGCCGCCGCGCCGGATATGCCTTCGGCGACCTCGAACACTTCCATCATCTGCCGGTCGATTCGCAGCGACGGGTTGAGGGCGCGGCCCGGGTCCTGGTACACCATCGACACGCTCCGGGTGCGCAGGCGCCGCAGCTCGAGCGCGGACAGCGCCATCAGATCCTGCCCGTCGACGAAGATTCGCCCACCGCTCACGCGGCCATTGCGCGCGAGATAGCGGATGGCGGCGAACGCCGCCGTCGATTTGCCGCAGCCCGACTCGCCCACCAGGCCGTAGGACTCGCCGCGGCGGATCGCCAGACTGATGCCGGAGAGCACCCGCCGCTCACGCCGCCCGCTGCGGTAGCTGACGCTCAGGTCCTCGAAGCGCAGCGCATCCGCGCCCGGCGCTTTTGCCGCGGCGTCCTTCATGAGTCGAACACGGCGGCGAGGCCGTCGGTGACCAGGTTGACCGCGATGACCAGCGAAGCCGTGGCGGCCGCGTCGAACAGCACGGTCCACCAGTAATTGCCGATCAGGCTGTAATTCTCGGCGATCGCGATGCCCCAGTCCGCCGACGGCGGCTGGATGCCGAAGCCGATGAAGCTCAAGGAGGCCACGAAAAAAATGGCATAGCCGAGCCGCACCGTCATCTCGACGATCGCGATCGGCAGCACATTCGGCAATATCTCGATGAACATGATGGCGAGCGCCCCATCGCCGCGCAGCCGCGCCGCCGCGACATATTCCAGATCGGTCTCGTTGAGCACCGCTGAGCGCACCGTGCGGGCGATCAGCGGCGTGAACACGAAGCCGATGACCAGCACCACCGTGACGTTCGAGGTGCCGACGGCCGCCAATGCCATGAGCGCGACGATGACCAGCGGCAGCGCCTGCAGCGCTTCGATGATCCGGCTCGCCACATCGTCCAGCACGCCCCCGAAGTAGCCGATGCCGAGGCCGAGCGCGGTCCCGAGCACCGTACCGAGCAAGGTCGCGAGCGGCGCCACGATCAGGATATCGCGCGCGCCGACGATCACCCGCGAGAAGATGTCCCGCCCGAGCTGATCGGTGCCGAACCAATGGCTCGCCGACGGAGGGGAAAGCGTCGCCAGCAAGTCGTCCGCGTAGGGGTCATGGGGCGTGATGTCGGCACCGAAGATCGCGCAGACGATCCAGAAGCCGAGAATGAGCAGCCCCACGATGAGCGTCGGAGAGCGCAAGGCAGCGCGCCAGCGCTCGCGCGCCACGCTCCTGACCGGTGCCGCCTCGAGCGCGACCGCGCTCATGTCAATCCCGGCTCGCTCACGTCCGCCCCACCCGCAGGCGCGGATTAAGCGTGGCGGACAACAGATCCGCGAGCACCGAGGCCAGCGCATACACCGCGCCGACCGTCAATACGCCCGCCTCGAGCATCGGAAAATCCTTGGCGCGGGCGGCGGAGTAGATCAAAGCACCGATTCCGCGATAGTGGAACAAGGTCTCGATCACCACCAGCCCTCCGGCGAGATAGCCGAGCAGACTCGCGATCACCGTGATCGTCGGCAGCAGGGCATTGCGCAGCACGTGCCGCCGCATCACCGTGGCCATCGGCAGACCCTTCAGCACCGCGGTCCGCGTGTAGTCGGCATCCAGGGCCTCGACCGTGCCCGCGCGTGCCACCCGCGCGATGTAACCGAAGAACACCAGCACCAGCGGCAACGACGGCAGGATCAGATATTTGAGCTGCGTCAGCGGGCCGGCGCCCTCGGGCCAGTCCGCCGACATCGGCAGCCAATGCAGCCAGACGCCGAACATCAGAATCAGCACGATCGAGGAGATGAACTCCGGCACCACGCCCAGCGATTGACCGAGCAGCACCAGCGCGCGATCGGTCCAGCGCCCGACCCGAAGCGCTGCCCAGACCCCGCCTGCGATGCCGAGCGGCACCACCATCACGAATGCCAGCGCCGCCAGCTTCATGGAATTGAGAAGCGCCGCGCCGACGAATGGTGCGACGGGCGCGCGGAACGTGAACGAGCGGCCCATGTCGCCCACGACGAAGTGCGTGATCCAGTCCCAGTACTGGACTGCGAGCGGCCGATCGACGCCGACCTGATGATTGAATACCGCGACGGCGCGTGCGTCCGCCAGCGGCCCGAGGACCGCACGGCCCACATCCCCGGGCAGCAGCTGGCCGCCCAGAAAGACGATGACCGACAGGATCGCCAGCGTGATCAGCGACAACAGCGCCCGGCGCCCCAGGAACCTCAGGATCACCGCGCACCCCGGGAGCGGATCACGAAGCAGCGGTGGATATGCGGATTACGCTCGAAGTCCTTGGGGATGGTGCTCGTGCTGATGTCCGTAACGTCGAGATCCGTGAGCGCCTCCGCATCGAGCTTGAAGCGGGTGTAATTGGTCGAGAACACCAGCCGGCCGGCCGGTCGCAGCAGCTTCAGCGTGCGCCGGATCATGCCGGCGTGATCGCGCTGCACGTCCAGCACGCCCTCCATTCGCTTGGAATTGGAGAAGGTCGGCGGGTCCACGAAAATCAAATCGAAGCGCGCACCGGCGGATTCCTGGCTCGCGACCCATTCGAGGCAATCGGCCCGGTGCAACGCATGCTGCGTTCCGCCGAACCCGTTCAGCAGCAGGTTGTCGTGCGCCCAGTCTAGATAGGTGTTGGACAGATCGACGCTCACCGTGGAGCGCGCACCGCCGGCGGCCGCATACACCGTGGCGCTCCCCGTATAGCAGAACAGATTGAGAAAGTCCGCATCCCTCGCCCATTCGCGCAGCATCCGACGGGTGATACGGTGATCGAGGAACAGCCCGGTGTCCAGATAGTCGTGGAAATTGACCCAGAACTCGAGCTCCGCTTCGCGCACGACCACCCGCCCGGCACCGGCCGGCGGCCGCGGGCTGCCGCGCCGCTGGTATTGCCCGGTTCCCTTCTGCGCCTTGCGCACCCGGGAGTGGACCTGCTCGAGCGGCACGCCGAGCGCCTCCGGGAGCACGGTGAGCACCTCGCGGCGCCGTTGCCGCGCACTTTCCTGATCGACGGTGCTCGGCGCCGCATATTCCTGCACGACCACGTGCCGAGGCTCTCGCCCGTAGAGGTCGATGGCGAATGCATACTCCGGCATGTCGGCATCGTAGAGCCTGAAAGCTTCGATGCGCTCCTTCGCCGCCCAGGGCTCCAGCCGATCGAGATTTTTGCGCACCCGGTTGGCGAACATCTGCGCACCGGGACGGCTGGACCATTTGGCACGTGCCTCGTCGGGGCTTTGCGGCTCGCGGGCGGCGTCGAGATCGAAGCGCAGCAGCCGGCACTCGATCGCACCGTTGAACATGCGGTGCGTGCGCTTGGCATAGATGCCGAGGTTGCGCGCCAGGGACGGATTGCCGGTGAGTATCGCCGCCTGCCAGCCGCGGAATCGATCGCGCAGCACGGTCCCGAGCTCGGCATAGAGCTCGGCCAATGCCGGCTCCGCCCCGAGTCGCTCGCCATACGGCGGGTTGCTGACCACCAAGCCCGCGGGGCCGCGCGGCGCAGCGACGGAGGCGAGCGCACGCTTCTCGACGTGCATCCACTCTCCGACACAAGCATTCGCGCCGTTCGCAAGGGCCATGCGGACGGCCTCCGCATCGATGTCCGAGCCCACGATGATGCGTCGGGGCGGCCGCGCCGCTCGCCGCGCCGCCGCTTCCTCGTGGAGGCGCCGCCAGAGCCCGGCATCATGTCCGCGCCAGCCGAGAAATCCGAAATATTCCCGCCCGAGCGCCGGGGCGATGTCGCCCGCGATCAAGGCCGCTTCGGTGAGAAAGGTTCCCGAACCGCACATCGGGTCGACCAGCATCCCCCCCTGCGCGGCGATTTGCGGCCAGCCAGCGCGCAGCAGCACGGCGGCCGCGACATTCTCCTTCAGCGGTGCGCGCCCTCCCTCGCTGCGGTAACCGCGCCGATGCAGACTCTCACCCGAGAAATCCACCGAGACCAGGGCGGTCGAGCCCTCCACGTGCAAATGCAGCAGCACGTCGGGCCGCTCGGGCCTGATGACCGGCCGCTCGCCGGTCGATTCGCGCAGGCTGTCGCACACCGCGTCTTTCAGCAATTGCGAGCCGTACAAGGTATGCCGGATCGCCGCGTTGCCGCCGCTGCAGTCGCAGGCCAGGGTGGCGGCGGGTCCGAGATGCGCGCGCCAGTCGAAGCGCTTGAGACCTGCGAACAGCGCCTCGGTGGTTCCGGCCTCGGCCGAGCCCAGACTCAACAGCACCCGGGTCGCCGTGCGCGACCAGAGGCAGACGCGATAGCCGGTCTCGAGCGTGCCCTGGAACTTCACATCGTGGCTGCGCTCGCGAATATCGACGGCGCCGAGCTCCTTGAGCTCCTCGGCCAGCACCGAGGCTGCCCCCACCGGCGCCGTCGCCACCCAATACCACACTTGATCGTCCACGGTGGATGGCCGTCAATACACGTCGGCACTGCCGAGATGCGGGGCGACCTCGAGATCCCGCCATTCGAGCTTCGGATGATTCTTGAAGTAGCGCACCAGCAGCCGGTAAACCTGCGCATCGAAGGCGCGCGGCGCCGAGCGGGCGGCGAGCGAGCCGAGATCCTCATCGCTGCGCGCCGTGCCGAGGTACACCCAGTGATCCAGAACATGCGAATCAACCGAGCCCATGGCGCCGCGCTCGATCAGCGCCACGCGGCCCGGGAACGGCCAAGCCTTGAATTTCAACGCAGCGAGGGCCATCTGCACCCGTACGGCATGCAGGATTCGCGGCTCCTTGCCGACGCAGGCGCCTTTGCAGGACCCGAGCTGATGGGCGAGGCATGAGCCTTCGGAGGGCTCCAATCCCAGCATCTTGAGACAGAGCTGCTTCGCCCGCGCGATATCGACCAGGGCCTTGCGGGCGTCCTTTTCCGAGTGAAACACGCCGAAGCACGCGCAAAGCTCCTCGGGCTCCATCTCCTCGATCGCAACGACCCGCACGGCGCCCGAATCTTCGCAGAGTCGCACGGTGCAGCCCCCCGGAAGCGCGTTGACGCGTCGGTTGTAACGCGGCTCGAGGCTCCTCGTGTCCGCCAGCTCGCGCAGCATCGCGCCGAGCTCGCCGGCCGTTTCCTCCCATTCGATGCGTCCCACTTGCGCCGCGAGATCCCGCTCGCGCCGATCGGAGCGGTCTCCCGCGAAGTGTGCGAGGACCGCGCTGCGCAGGCACGCGCCCTTGCCGACCTTGAGCACCGCTCCGTCGAATGCATGAAAGCGATACACGCCCGGCCCCTCGGGCAGCTCCTCCGCGAGGCCCTCGGGCAGATGCTCCGGCAGCTTCACGGTGTTGCGGGCAGAGTGGGCTGCGGCCGCCAGCTCATCGACCGGTGTCGAGGCGCGCAATCGTGCCCAGAAGTCGCTGAGGACGCGCGCATCGCCGAGTGCGCGATGCCGCGCACTGCAAGAGAGGCCATGCCGCTCCATCACCGCATCCAGGCTGTGCCGCGGGTGCTCGGGGAACAGGCGTCGCGACAGCTTGACCGTGCACAGTACGGGCGCGGAGAACGGGATGCCGGCGCGCCGGAATTCGGCCCGCAAGAAGGAATAATCGAAGCGCGCATTGTGGGCTGCGAACACCGGCGATGCCTCGCCGGACGCCGCGTCCGCAGGAGTGCGCAGCTTCTCCAGAACCAGTCCGGAGATCTCGGCAAAGCGCGGCGCGCCCTCCACCATTTCGTTGGTGATCCCGGTGAAGCTCTCGATGTACGAGGGAATGACGCACTCGGGATTGACCAGGGTACTCCACTCCTCGACCACGGCGTCGTCTCGCACCCGCACGATGCCGATCTCGGTGATGCGGTGATGGGCCGCATTACCTCCGGTCGTCTCCAGATCGACAAAGACCAGATCGCGCGGAAGCTCGCCGGCCTCAGGCGCGTCCATCGAGCGACAGCAGCGGGTGGTACAGATCGGGTCGCCGGTCACGGAACACGCCCCACGCCTGGCGATAGCGGCGCACCTCGTCCAGATCGAACGAGGCGGTGAGCACGGTCTCGCTGGTGCGATCGGCTTCCGCCACCTTCTCTCCGGTGTGCGAGGCAATGAACGAGGAGCCATAAAACGTCATCGAATACTTCTCGCCCTGCTCCGTGCCGATGCGATTGGATGCGAGCAACGGCATCACGTTCGCCGCCGCGTGGCCTTGCATGGTTCTTTGCCAGTGCGCGCTCGAGTCCAGGGTCGGATCTTGCGGCTCGGAACCGATCGCCGTGGGGTACATCAAGACCTCGGCCCCCATCAGCGCCATGGCGCGAGCGGCCTCGGGGAACCACTGGTCCCAGCAGATGGCGAGGCCCACCTTGGCGAACCGCGTCTCGAACACCTTGAAGCCCGTGTCGCCGGGCGAGAAGTAGAACTTCTCGTGATAGCCCGTGCCCTCGGGAATGTGCGATTTACGGTAGCTTCCGAGCACGGCGCCGCCGGCATCGACCATCACCACGGAGTTGTAGAAGGCGTTGTTCGCATGCTCGAACACACTCACCGGCAGCACCACGTCCAGCTCGCGCGCCAGGCCGCGAAAATGCTCGACGGCCGGATGCGCTTGCAGCGGCTTCGCGAGCTCGAAGTATTTCGAGGCGTGGTCCTTGCAGAAGTACGGCGTCTCGAACAGCTCCTGGATCAACACCACGTTGGCGCCTCGGCGGGCCGCCTCGCGGATCAATTTCTCGGCGCGCGCCATGTTGGCGTCGCGATCCCAGCTGCACGCCATCTGCGTGGCTGCCACGGTTATCTTGCTCATGGTGGGTATGCTACTCCTAGAAAGCCGGTCCGAAGGTCCGCCCTGAAAGTCGGCGTCGGCTAGAAACTCGGCGGCGAGCTCGCGCTCACGATCTCGCAGTCCTCGTGCGCGGGATTGCGGAACCGGTGCGGAATCGAGCTCTTGAAATAGTAGGCGTCACCGGCCGACAGGATCCTCGATTCGCCGCCGACGGACAGCTCAATCTTGCCTTTGACGATCACGCCGCCCTCCTCGCCCGCATGCGCCAGCATCTCTTCGCCGGTATCCGCGTCCGGCGCATAGCGTTCGTGCAGGATCGACATGCTGCGATTGGCCAGCCGTCCGCCCACCAGGCGCAGCTCCACGGCGCCCGTGCCGATATCGGCCAGCTCGGAGCGCGGAAAGAACACCTCGGGCTTGCCCGCGAGGTCGAGCGTGAAGAACTCCGCAAGCGCCATGGGGATCCCATCGAGAACCTTCTTGAGCGAGGACACCGAGGGACTCACGCGGTTCTGTTCGATGAGCGATATCAATCCGTTGGTGACGCCGGCTCGCTTGGCGAGCTCGCGCTGGGAGAGCCCGTACATCTGCCGGACCGCCTTGAGATGAGCACCTACGTCTACTGTCATACTGTTCATTATATTAAACAGTTGGCCCAACTGCCCAGCCCAAATTGAGAATTGTGTTGAATTTCTTTATCATCGAGGCGTAATCCCGCACCATCCGACGGCCGATTGGTCCCCGCACCCACACTCAAGGACTCGCATGAACGCCCGAATGACCCCTGATCCCGCGAACGGCGAACTCGATGCTTTCTGGATGCCTTTCACCGCCAATCGCCAGTTCAAGGGCGACCCGCGGCTGCTCGCCCGGGCGGAGGGCATGCATTACTGGACTCCCGAGGGCCGGCAGGTGCTGGATGCCGTCGCGGGACTCTGGTGCGTGAACGCCGGCCATGGTCGCCGGGAAATCACCGAGGCGGTGAGCAAACAGCTGGCCGTCATGGATTACGCGCCCGCCTTCCAGATGGGCCATCCCCTCGCCTTCCAGCTCGCCAATCGCCTGGCGGCCATCGCACCGCCGGGGATGGATCGGGTGTTTTTCACCAACTCGGGCTCCGAGTCGGTCGATACCGCTTTGAAGATCGCCATCGCCTATCACCGGGCGCGCGGCCAGGGACACCGGACCCGGCTGATCGGCCGTGAAAAGGGTTACCACGGAGTCGGCTTCGGCGGCATGTCCGTGGGCGGCGTGGTCAACAACCGCAAGTTCTTTGCCTCGGCCATGCTGCCGAGCGTGGATCACCTGCAGCACACGCTCGATATCGGACACAATGCGTTCTCGCGCGGGCTGCCGCACTGGGGCATGCATCTCGCCAATGACCTGGAGCGCATGATCGCGTTGCACGACGCCTCGACCATCGCGGCCGTCATCGTCGAGCCCATCGCCGGATCGGCAGGCGTGATTCTCCCGCCGGTCGGGTACCTGAAGCGCCTGCGCGAGATCTGCGACAAACACGACATTCTGTTGATTTTCGACGAGGTCATCACCGGGTTCGGCCGGATTGGCAAGCCGTTCGCCTCGTTGGCGTTCGACGTGGTGCCCGACATCATGACCACGGCCAAGGGACTCACCAACGGAGCGATTCCGATGGGCGCCGTGTTCGCACAACGCAAGATCTACGATGCGTTCATGCAAGGCCCCGAGAATGCGATCGAGCTGTTTCATGGCTATACCTATTCCGCGCACCCGGTTGCCTGCGCCGCGGCGCTCGCAACGCTCGACGTCTACGAGCGCGAGGGACTGCTCACGCGGGCCGAGACCTTGAGCACCGAATGGCAGGACGCGGTGCACTCGATTCGCAGCGCTCCGCACGTGATCGACATTCGAAATTACGGCCTGATCGGCGCGGTCGAGCTCGAGCCGCGTCCGGGCAAACCCGGCGCGCGCGCCTTCGACGTGTTCCTGAAGTGCTTCGAAAGAGGCGTGATGATTCGCATCACCGGCGACACGGTGGCGCTGTCGCCGCCTTTGATCATCGAGTCGAAGCAGATCGCGCAGATCATCGAGACCCTGGGTGGAGCGATTCGCGAAACGGCCTAGTTCCGACTAGGACCTGGCCTCGAAGATCGCGTACCATTTCTTGCAGGGCTCGGCGACTTCCCAGATGCCCTCGAAGCCGGCGGGGACCACGAAGGCATCGCCGGCCCGCATCTCGTGCTTGTCGCCGTGCACCGACTCCAGGCGCACGCGGCCTTCGATCAGCACGCACAGCTCGAACTCGGTGTAACGCACGCGCCATTTGCCTGCCGTGCTGGTCCACAGGCCGCAGAAGAATTGCTGAGTGGGGTCGGTGAATTGATTGGAGACGCGCGTGCGGGGAATGCCGGCCAGGATTTTCTCGGGTGAGGGATTCGCGGACTCGCCGGTTTGATAGCGGTCCAGCATCACGATCTTCGGGTGGTCGGCCATGGCATATCCTAGGCGCCGGATGATGCAGGAACAAGGGCGGCCCGGCGCCGTCGAGCGCCGAGCCGCGTTCCGTCACTTGTCGCCGCCTTTTTGGTCCGTCGCTGTCGGCGGAGTCGTCGCGGCCGCGGTCACCGAGGTTTTTTCAAGCGCTTCGGCCGCCGGCATGCCGGCGGAAGTGCCTCCCTGCGCCACCGGAGCGGGAGCGGCCGCCTGCAGCGTCAACCGGACACGCCGCTCCAGCGCGTACCCGTCACTGTCGTCGGCGGTGCTGCGGCTCTTTCCATAGGCATTCACTTCCAGCGCGTCCTCACGAACGCCCGCAGCCAGGAGAAGATCGCGAACCGCGTTGGCGCGGGCCTCCGACAGCTTCATGTTGCCCTCCACCGTCCCGCGCGGATCCGCATAGCCGTCGAGCCGCACCGTGAGCGCCGGTGACTTGGCGAGCACGTCCGCGAGCGATTCGATCTCATGGGAGGTCTCTTCCGGGATATCGGCGCTTCCGGTGCGAAATAGGATGTCGCCTTCCAGCCCGTCCAGCACTTTCGCCGCCTCCTCGCGCGCGGCATCATCCTTGACGGCCTGAGCCGCTTCGACGCTGTGTGCCAGTTGGTCGAGCCGGGCAGTCAATGCCCGATTGGTCTCCTCCAGATCGCTTCGCGCGGTCTCGAGCTCGGAGCTCTTGGCCTCGAGCGCCGTGGTCTTGGCCTCGAGCTCCGTCTTGTCGCTCTTCAGGGCGGCTACTTGGGCCTCGGCCTTGCGGGCCTCGCCGGCGCGGTGCACCCGATTGCCGAGCCAGGTTCCAAGACCGGCGCCGACGACAGCGCCTATCGGTCCGGCCGCGAAACCGCCGATGACCGCACCGGTGACGAATCCCACCGGCTCCTGCGGCGGCGGCTTGGTTTTGGGCGCATCCGCCAAGGCTGCCGTGCTGAGCCCCACCAATCCCACGGTCCATATGATTTTCGAATATGCAGCTTTCATGAAATAGCTCCTCGAGTATCGGGCCTCGCCAATTCGGGCGGCGACCGCCGTCCGTTGGGAGCTATTTCGCGTCGCGATTGGGGCAGCACACCGTGGTGCGCGGTGGCAAATAGTGGCGAGTCGCCGGCCAATGCGGCCGCGGCGCCTCCGAGCTTCAAGTCACCTTACGGAGAGGACGTCAAAACTTCAGCGAGAAGGGCGTGAAGTCGGTGCCGATATCGTAGTAGTCCTCCTGCTCGGCTCTCTTCAGGAAGGCGACCACCCGGTACGTGAGCGGCGTGGCGAGGATCTCCCAGCCGCTCTTGAGAACATATTGTGTGAACATGATCGCGACCAGATGGCCTCCCGGCATACGCCCGTAGAAAGCCACGAAGTAAAAGATCGCCGAATCGACCAGCTCGCCGCAGAGCGTCGAGCCCACGATTCTCGTCCAGAGCCAGCGCCCACGAGTCCAGATCTTCATCTTGGCAAGCACGTAGCTGTTGACGAAGGTTCCGCAGAGAAAGGCGGTGATCGATGCCGCCACGATGCGCGGCGTGTTGCCGAAAATAGCCTCCACCGCGGGCTGAACGGCACGCGAGCTCTCGGAGGGCGGCAGATGTACCACCACGGCAGTCATGAGCGAGGCAAAGGCCAGCGCACCGAACCCGGCCCACACCACCCGCCGGTCGCGGGCGTAGCCGTACACCTCGGTGAGGATGTCGCCGAAGATGTAGGAAATCGGAAAGAACAGCACCCCGGCCAGAAACGTGACGGTACCGACCAGGGGCACCTGGAATGAGGTTTCCTTCGCGGGGCCGATCAAGTTGGAACACAAAAGAACGCACACGTAGGCGGCCATCACAAAATCGTAGTATCGGAACTGGCGGGTTCCGAAGTTCGGCGACTTGGTTCTCAAAGTGCGGGTCCTTGCGCTGCATTGCGAGCGGTGCGGGCGATGATATGTCATACCGAAGCACGCCGGCCTAAATCTTGGGGTCGCAACCCGCAGACGCCGTCCGGCGGTTTGGCGAAAACCATCACATCGCCTGGACGGCCGCTCCTGTAGATATGGCCATTACTTAACCGGCACCGGATATATGGAGCAGGGCAAACCCTTCAGCGCTACGGAAAGTCCGCTCGTCGATTTCGATGCCGTTTGTCAGAAAATACGTGCGGCCGTCGAGCCGGCGCGCGCGCATGCCGTTTCCCTGCACGACGAGAACGGGGACGTCCTTTGGCTGAGCGAAAGCTCCATGGGACCGGACGAGCACAACGCGGTTCGCGAGGCCCTCGAGACCTTCTCCAACGCCGATTCCTCCCCGGTCCTCGCCTTCGATCTGGGCGATGCGCGATCCGCGGTGCTGGTTCGCAGCGTCAATGCGCGCCGGGCGCTGGTCGGCGTAGTCATGCTGATCCTGGATAGCCGGATCATCAAGGATGCACGCGGCCCCATCATGCTCATGACGCCGAAGATGCAGCGTGCGCTCGCAGATTTCGCGGTGATGCGGCCGGACGTACATCAAAGGCCGCTCCCCGCCCCCACCGAGGCACGTGCCACGGCCGCTCACAAGACTCCGCCGCTGCCACCTGCCGGTTCGAAAACCGGCGCGACCGCTCACCCGCCGGATGAGGCGAAAGCCCGTCCACCGCCCCGTGCCCCGGCGCCGGCATCCCGCACCTCGCCATCGCCGCCCCGCGCCTCACCACCGCCCGCGCACGCCTCACCACCGCCCGCGCACGCCTCGCCACCGCTCGCACGCGCCTCACCACCGCTCCCGGCGGCAAAGCCGGCGCGCGCGACGGCGGCTCCCGCCGTCCCCGTGCCGATGCGGTTGCACACCTCCGAGCAATCGGCCGGTCACTCCGAGCGCTCCGAGAAGCGGCCGCACGCAGTCCCTCCGGAGATCGATCGCCTGCACGCCGCACTTCGGCGCAGCCCCATCGCGCTTCACGTCCAGCGTCTGGTTCCGTTGACGAAAGGCAGCCAGCTCAAGCGCTACGAGGTACTGCTGCGTTCGAAATCCGACGAAGCGCCGAATGCGGCACCCCAGGCGATGCTCAAAGCGGCCGTCGACAACGGTCTCGGCTCGATGATCGACCGGCGCGTCATTACCGAGCTCGTGGGATGGCTCGTCCATCATCCGGATGTCTGGCAACCCAGTGCGGCCATGTTCTCGGTGAACCTCACCGCCACCGCCTTGCATGACGAGCACTTCATCAAGTTCGTCGGACTTTGCCTCGCGAAATCTTCCCTGCCGAAGGCCACGATCGCCTTCGAAATCGACGTGGCGACCGCCGTCAAGCTCTCCGCGCGCGTGGTGGAAGTCGCGGCCTCCCTGTACCGCCTCGGATGTCCCTTGGTCCTCGATGATTTCGCACTCAAGACCGAGTGCTTCGACCTGCTGCGGCTGCCGGGCACGCGCTACGTCAAGCTCGCGCCGGAGCTCACCGCCAAGATGCGTACCGACAAGATCTCCCAGGCATCGATCACTGCCATCGTGCAGATGGCCCGAGTGCTCGGAATGCACACCGTCGCCAAGCACACGGAGACCTCGGCTGAGCAGGAGTGGCTCACCGCACTCGGGGTCGATTTCGTGCAATCACACGCCGTGTCCCCGCCGGCCGCGATAGACACCTTGTCGAAGGCGCAGAAGGCCGATTGAGCGCCACTTATTAACGCCGGTTAATGCACGGGGCGGCGCTGCTCGTGATTCGAGCACTTGCAAAACACGGGAAACCCAGCAAACTAGTCATGTCTGCAACGAGACACCGGGACCGAGCTGAGTGTTCTGTTAGTCCCATGAGGTTCGGTTCCGGTTCCCGTTACACACATCGTCATGACCCTCAATGCTCTGATCGCAGTCTTCGGACTCACCGGCCTTCTCCTGCTGATCACGGCGATTCGCCGGTTCCGGCTGCATCACGTTTCCAGCGGCCTCTTTCACGGCATCTCTGCCGCCGTGCTTTTCCTCACCGCGGCATTCCTGTTCCTACTCGGCATCAATCTGCGGACCTACCAGCAGCTAACGAATGAGGCGCCCGCCGGTGACATTCAATTCGCCAAGGTGGGCGCGCATCAGTACAACGGCGTGCTGACGTATCCCAACGGCGAGGTGGCGTACTTTCCGTTGAGCGGCGACGAGTGGCAGGTCGATGCGCGCATTCTCAAGTGGACCCCAATCGCCAATCTCATGGGCTTCGACACCGCGTTCCGGCTGGAGAGAATCAGCGGGCGGTATACCAGCATCGAGGACGAGCGCTCCCAGCCGCGCACCGTGTACGAGCTGCACCCGCCGAGCGAGATCGACCTGTGGAAACTGGTGCACGACTATCACCGGTGGCTGCCCTGGTTCGACGCGCTCTACGGCAGCGCCACTTACGTGCCGATGGCCGACGGGGCTTTGTACGAAATCAAGGCCTCGCCAAGCGGGTTGCTGGCGCGACCCCTGAATCAAGCGGCGCGCAATGCCGTAGGAAACTGGCACTAGCAGGGGCGCGAGACCGTACACGCCGGAGCGCTTTTCCCCCGACCCGATCACGGTACAATGTGGGCACGAGGCCTGGTGCCCGCCTATGCCGGCTTAGCACAGTGGTAGTGCAACGGTTTTGTAAACCGTAGGTCGGGGGTTCGAATCCCTCAGCCGGCAAAATCTAACGGCTGTCCATTCCGGGGACATCGCTGACGTTTTATACCGAGGACATGGTGGACACCTTAGCACCGAAGGGGTTTTCGGCGCACTCCACCCGATCGGCTTCCTCATCGAAGAAGCCGAGGTCGTACT
>DATAYO010000054.1:0-2708 GCA_036272515.1 Steroidobacteraceae bacterium
AGCTGCCGGCGAGTATGCGGGTGCAAGCCTATGCGCTGCTCGATCGACGGCCGCTTTATCAGTGGATGCTTGAGCCGCTCTACGAAATCGGCCGCGCCGCGCATGGGCTCTAAATCGGGGAATCGCATGAAACCTACCGACCGCATGCTGCAGGTCGCGTCGATAGTCGGGCGCCGAACGCCACTGATTTTGCAGACCGAGACGGCCGAATGCGGTCTTGCGTGCCTTGCGATGATCGCGGGGCGCTACGGTCACCGCGTGGACCTGCCTGCGCTACGACAGAGACGTAACATATCGATCAGGGGGACGACCCTGCACGACCTCGTCCGGATCGCCTCAGGCATGGGGCTTGCCACACGTGCGCTGCGCGCTGAGCTGCCGCACCTGGGGGGGGTCCGGCTGCCCTGCATTCTGCACTGGAACCACAACCACTTCGTTGTGCTCATCCGGGTGCGTGCTCGCCGCATGGTCATCCATGACCCCGCCGTGGGCCGCCGATACGTGTCGGTGCAGGAAGTGGACAAACGGTTCACCGGGATCGTGCTCGAAGCCTGGCCGACCGAGAGTTTCGAGCGAAAAACTGAGCGTGCGCGGGTGCCGATCTGGGACTTGCTGCGCCGCACAGATGGGTTCGCCGCCGCGGCGACCCAGGTGCTGGCCATGTCGCTGGTCCTGGAGGCCATCGGTCTCGCGATCCCTATCGCCTTCCAGCTCGTGCTCGATGATGTTGTCGTGTCGAACGACCTCGACCTGCTGACTTTGATCGCGCTTGGCGTCGGGCTGGTGCTCGCCTTTCGTGCCCTGATCGACTTCGTGCGCGCCTGGGCAATGATGGTCGCTGGATCGAGCCTGACATTGCAATGGAAAATGAGCCTCTTCAAGCACCTACTTCACCTGCCGCTCAGCTTCTTCGAGCGCCGGCATGCGGGGGATGTGGCATCACGCTTTAGCTCGATCGACAGAATCCAGCAGACGCTGAGCACCGCCTCGATCTCCCCGATGGTCGATGGCGGGATGGCGTTCGTGCTAGTCGCCATGATGTGGCTCTACGATCCGTGGCTCGCCGGGTTGGCCATCGCCGCGACCGGTATCTACGCCCTGACGCGTAGCCTCGCCTACCGGCTCTACCGCCGGGCCAACGAGGAGGCGATCGTTTATGCCGCGAGCGAAAGCTCGCATTTCCTAGAGTCACTGCGGGGGATGGCGAGCATTAAGGCGCTGACGATTGGTGATCGGCGTCAAGGGATTTGGAATAATTATCTGGTGGATCGGGTTGGCGCGGAGCTGCGCGTAGGCAAGATCGACCTGATCTTTACGATCGCCAGCACCCTCCTGTTCGGCCTCGACCGTATTGTCGTCATATTCTTCGGTGCGCGCGCGGTGATAGGAGGCGCGCTCTCGGTCGGCATGCTGGTGGCATTCCTAGCCTACAAAGATCAGTTCTCCCAACGCGTCGGCAAATTCCTCGACACGATGGTGCGCTTGGGGACTTTGACAGTGCATGGTGAGCGGCTCGCCGATATCGCTCTCGCGGAAACTGAGCAGGGCGATACCAGCCAGACCAGCGCATTGGCCGCGACTGTCATTAGCCCTAAGGCTGGACTCAGCGCGCGAGGCGTCAGTTTCCGCTACAGCGACAACGAAGCTAGGGTGATCGCGGATTTCAACCTCGATGTCGCCCCCGGCGAATGCGTCGCGCTCGCCGGACCATCGGGCGCGGGCAAGACGACGCTGCTGAAGATTCTAGCGGGTCTGCTGCGCCCAGACGCCGGCATGGTGCTGATCGATGATGTACCGCTTCAGGCCATCGGGCTCGAGGCATATCGCGCCCAGATCGGCTGCGTGCTGCAGGACGACCGGCTGTTCGCCGGCTCAATCGCCGAGAACATCGCAGGCTTCAGTCCTTCGCCCGACCCGGAAATGATCCAGCAGGTGGCGAGGTTCGCTGCCATACACGAAGAGATTGTGCGAATGCCGATGGGCTACGAGACCCTGGTGGGCGATATGGGTAGCTCGCTCTCTGGCGGGCAGATGCAGCGGGTCGTGTTGGCACGCGCGCTCTATCGCGGACCGCGCATCCTGTTGCTCGACGAGGCAACCAGCCATCTCGACGAGGAGAACGAGCGGACAATCAACCAGGCCATCCGCCGCCTCCCGATCTCTCGCGTCATCGTGGCGCACCGGCGCTCCACCCTCGATATGGCCGACCGGATCGTGCCGATCTGGCCGGCAGGGCCGGGATCGAAGCGCACGGCCTAGCAATATGCTCCGCTTCGAGGCACGGGAGGATTGGCCGGCTCGGGATTCACCGGGAGGAGGTGGCCACGTTCTATGTCGGCCGACTCAGTCGGCACGGGAAAGCACGTCCGTTTCCATGCCGGCCGCGCTGCGTCCCGCGCTAACCCAGCTATATCGACTGCATTTGATTCTGGTTGACTGTGGCTGCACCTGCTGGACGGGCGGGAGGAGGGCCGTTCGGCGGGAGATCTGCATCTGGCGGGTAGGAGACGTTTGGCCATGCATCGTCGAAGCGCTCAATCATGTTTGATAAAATGAATTGATCGGAGCCCGGTGATTAGGTATGTCGAGAAATCGCTAACGCGCGTACCGTAGATGCACGGCCTACCTCCCCCGAATACCAGGCGCTGGACAGCTAGTCGCAAAGCTGCGGTGGTCGCTGCGGTGCGGGACGGCAATATCGCAATGGA
>DATAYO010000055.1:0-14632 GCA_036272515.1 Steroidobacteraceae bacterium
CCGATGAGCCGGCGCCGGCGCCGAAAGCCATCGCCGCGGAAACCCCGCAGCGTGGCGCGCAGTCCGGCGCAACTCACGGTCGAGAGCGCGATCCGCTGCTGACGAGGGACGACAAGTCCGATGCCGAGGTATTGCCGTCGATCAGCGAGCTCAACTTGACCGGCGCCGATGCGCTGCCGGAGCTGCACCTCGACGTGCATGTCTATGCCACCACCCCGGCGGAGCGTTTCGTCTACATCAACATGCATAAATACCGGGAGGGCAGCACGCTGGCGGAAGGGCCGGTGCTCGAGCGAATCCGCCGCGACGGCGTGGTGCTCGATTACCACGGCCTCCGCTTTCTATTGCCGCGCCGATAACAAGCCGCTTGTCTATGATAGGGGCATGAAGACGCTGCCGAGGAAGGTTCTGGCGCTGACCATGAGCGGGCTCGTGACGGTGCTGCCGCTCGCGCTCACGGTGTACGTGATCTGGTGGCTGGTGCACACGGTCGAGGGCTGGCTGCGCCGCGCCCTGATCGCGCTCGGCATCGTGGGCCCGGAACATTATTGGCCGGGACTCGGATTGCTCGCCGGGTTCCTTTTGCTTCTGCTCGTCGGCAGTCTCGTCAACGCCTACGCGGGCAAGATTTTATTGAAGTACTGGGACGATTTCCTCGGGCGCATTCCCTTCGTAAAAACGCTCTATGGCGGATTCCGCGACGTGGTGAGCTTGCTGCCCTCCGGAAGCGGCGAGAAGCGCGATCTGCAGCGGGTCGTGCTGGCACGGCTGGCCGGCGTGCACGCGATCGGTTTCGTCACCCGCGAGGATGCGCCGGCGGTGCTGGATGCGCACGGCGGACGCGATCTGGTGACCGTTTATTTTCCCATGAGCTACGCCTTCGGAGGCTACACCGTGTACCTGCCGCGCGAGATCATTCAGCCGCTGGACATTTCGGTCGAGGATGCCATGCGGCTGGCTATCACCGCAGGTCTCACTCGGGCCAAGAGCTACTGACGAAGGCCCGCGCGTGCGTCTTGCAGGGGTGAAGCGGTGCTTGCGGGCTGTGGCGCTGATTTGGGCGCACTCGGCGCTGCTGTGGTGGCTGTCGGCGGAGGACGGCGCCGCCGGCGTGCCGCGCGCGGACCGGTATTCCGTCTGGCGCTCCGCGGCCGCGCAAGCATTGACTGCGCGCGGCGATGCGTATTCGCTGGCCGCCGCCGCCGCGCTCAGCTTTCTCGCGCAAACCCGGTCCAGGACCGACTCGGCCGCGGCCAAGGCGACGGCCGTCGAGCTTGCCACCAGGGCGAGCGAGCTCGACCCCAACAACGCGGCTATCGGCTGGCTCCGGCTGCAGCTGTGCGCGGCCACCGCCGGGTGCGACATTCGCGACGCCGCGACGACCATGCGCTGGGTGGACGCCGACAACAGCGCCGTGTGGATGGCGACGCTCGCGAACGCCCAGAAGGACAAGGACGCGGAGCAAGTCACCCGGGTCCTGCAAGAGATGGTGCGCGGGACGCGGTTCGATGTGTACCGCAA
Source organism: Steroidobacteraceae bacterium (assembly GCA_036272515.1). Lineage (GTDB taxonomy): Bacteria > Pseudomonadota > Gammaproteobacteria > Steroidobacterales > Steroidobacteraceae > Bog-1198. Next base: position 1,522 of record DATAYO010000055.1, read on the forward strand.
CCGTACCGTCGTCATGCTGTTCGATACCTTGAGGAAGACGGGCGCCGATTTGCCCGCCGGCTACGTGCCTTCGGACTTGAGCAGGCTGAGCGAGGCCCTGGCGGTCGCGGCGGCGGAGATCGTTCCGCCGTTCGGATCGCTCATTGCGGTCTGCCGCGAGAGTTCCGGCACCGAGCGGCGCGAGAGCTGTCTGAAACTGTCGAAGATCATGCAGCGTGGAGACACCGTGGCCGCTCAGATGGCAGGCTTGACGATCGAGAAGCGTCTCTCGTCGCCGGACGGCAAGGAGGCGCGAACCATCGCGGAGCGCCGCCGCATCCTGGAATGGCGGGTCTCCGCCGCGAGCGAATATGATGCTCCGACGCTTCCCTGGCTGACGAACTCTCTGGCGCGCGCACGCGTGCGGGAGATGCGCGCCGCGCCGCGCGAGGAAGACGTGGACATCGCCATCCTGCGAAGGCATAAGATTCCTCTCGACCCGCCGGAGACCCCCCGATGATCGACTTGTACTACTGGCCGACGCCCAATGGGCACAAGGTCACGATGTTTCTCGAAGAAACGCGCCTGCCTTATCGCCTCGTGCCGGTGAACATCGGCGCGGGCGAGCAGTTCAAGGCGGAATTTCTGGCCATTTCGCCCAACAACCGCATGCCGGCCATCGTCGATCACAGCCCGCTCGACGGCGGCCCACCGATCTCGGTGTTCGAGTCCGGCGCAATCCTTGTGTATCTCGCGCAGAAAAGCGAGCTGTTCCTGCCCGCGGACGTGCGCGGCAACACGGAGGTGCTGGAATGGCTGTTCTGGCAGGTGGGCGGGCTCGGCCCGATGGCCGGACAGAACCATCATTTCACGCGCTACGCACCGGAGAAAATCCCCTACGCCATCGAGCGCTACGTCAAGGAGACCAATCGGCTCTATGGCGTGCTCGACAAGCGCCTGGCCGACCGCGAGTTCGTGGCCGGCGCCTACTCCATCGCCGACATGGCTGCTTATCCGTGGGTGGTGCCGCATGAGGCGCAGGGGCAGAAGCTCGAAGATTTTCCCCATTTGAAGCGCTGGTTCGAGGCGATCCAATGCCGCCCCGCGACGGTGCGCGCCTACGCGCTGGCTGCAAGCTTCGACACCAATCCTGCGATGACCGAGGAACGGCGCAAGATTTTGTTCGGCCAGACCGCGAAGTCGGTCACCCCGAAACACCGCTGACCCAGCAGTCGCGCTGGTGCTCATCCACCATTCCCACCGCCTGCATGAAGGCGTGGCAGATGGTCGAGCCTACGAAGCGGAATCCGCGGCGCTTCAGATCCTTGCTCATGGCATCGCTGTAGCGCGTGGTGGTGGCAATTCCCGAGAGCCGGGCCGGGCGGCGGCGCAGCACCTTGCCGCCCGTGAATTGCCAGAGATATTCGTCGAACGCGCCGGGCCTGGTGCGGATTTCGAGGTAGGCGCGGGCATTGCCGATGAACGCCTCGATCTTGAGTCGGTTGCGCACGATCCCCGCGTCGTTCATCAAGCGCCTGCGCTTCGCGGCGCCGTAGCGCGCCATGACCTCCGCGTCGAAGCCGTCGAAGGCGCGGCGATAGGCGTCACGCTTGCGCAGAATGGTGAGCCAGGAGAGCCCTGCCTGAGCGCCTTCCAGGCAGAGCATCTCGAATAGCCGTCGCTCATCGTGGAGCGCCACGCCCCACTCGGCATCGTGATAGGCGATGTATTCCGGATCGGTCGTGCACCACGCACAGCGCAGTTTGCCGTCCTCGTGCCGTCGGGCGCCGCTCATCGCGATCGCTCAGACGTTGAGCCGCACGGCGTGCCGGCGCTTGTAGACCAGCTCGATGCGGTCCACCCCGTGAGTCCGCCGGGCGGCGCTGCGAATCTCGTGCATGAGCTTCAGGAGCACGCGGGTGTTCAGCTCCGCGGTGATGGTCTGCGGTTGCTGCACGCCGAGATGCAGCACGACGAAACGGTCGCGCGCCAGGCGCACGAATACCGCGACCCCGAGCGGGTGCCCGGCCTCGGATACCGCAAACAAGGACTGGACTCCTTCGATATCGCCGACGCGAACCGAGAGGCCGCCCGCATGCTCATGGATTTCCGGGACGCCGTAGGTCTCTATCGACTGCTGGATCCCGAGTCGCACCCGGTGCTGATTCACGTTGAAGAACAATAGCTGTTCCAGCGCGGCGCGCTGCTCGATCGGTAGCTTGCATCGAATGCCAATGGACTCGCTCAACATCCCTCGCCCCCGAAGCGTCGTCCGCTCTGCAATGTGTCGCCAGTCACAAAAACAATTTGACGCAGCGCAACACCAGTTGCCTGCCGCACGAGACCCCGTATCGTATAGCGTCACCCGACGAATGACACTAATCTGCGCGAGTCGATTCAGGGTCTGGATGAGCGGCCGCACCGGCGTCGAGAGCGACCTATGATCTCAGTGTCGAGGTAGACCATGCGAGGATCCCCTCGGCACGACAGCGACGGTCGGACGGTAGACACGCCGAGCCCGAGCCTCGCGAGCGACATCGTCGAGCTGGTGGTTCTGACCGTCGATGACGTCTTTCTGCAGACGCTGCGCGAGGCGGTCGGAGCCTCGCGGCGGCTCTGGCACGTCGCTTCGCCCGACAAGGTCAGCGATCTTTTGCTGGCCGGGAGCGTCGGCATCCTGGTGCTGGACGTGCAGGCGCTGCAGCAGCAACCCGGAAGCCTGTTCATCGCTCAGATCAAGCGTCAGTTTCCGGATCTCGTCATCGTCGTCGCGGGCGCGCGCGAGGCCGAGGCGGAGCTCGCCCGGCTGATCAGCGAAGGCACCGTCTACCGATTCATCCACAAGCCCATGTCGCCGGCTCGCGCCCAGCTGTTCGCGGATGCGGCCGTGAAGCGCTACGGCGAGCAACGCAGGCGCGCAACACACGTCTCGAGCCCGCCCGCAACCCCCGGCCGCAACGGTGGAATGCTGATCGCGGTGGGCTGTGCGGCAATCTGCGCGATCGCGGGCATCTTGTATACGTTGAGCCGGAGCGAGCACGGCCCCGCCACACCGGCCGACCCGACGGCCGTCGGGCCGGCCGCTCCCGATTCGCCGCCGGCACCACGAGCGGAGGACCAGCGGGCGGAAGCCGGTCGCGCCAGCCTCCCGCTGCTCTCCGCCGATCTGCTGAAGCCGCGGATGCAGACCAAGGCCGCCGCCCATCCGAACGCAGTCGCCGCGACGACGACCCCCGATGCAGCCCCGCCAGCGCCGCCAGCCGCAGCCCCCTCCGCCGCAGCCCCCTCGGCCGTGACCCCCTCGGCCGTGACCCCCTCCGCCGTGACCCCCTCCGCCGTGACCCCACCCGCCGCAGCCCCGTCCGCCGCAGCCCCGTCCGCCCTGTCCACACCCGCCGTGGCAGCAAGCGACCCGGAGGCCAATTCCGACGGCGACGCCGCGGCGAAGTCACCAACGGAACAGGCCGCGGGCCCCGACCAGAGATCGGCGCCGCCGACGGATCGCGAGCCGCCGCCGGCGCTGAGCGGCCAGCTTTCCCTGGTGAAGTCGGTGCAGCCCGAGTATCCACAGGCTGCTCGTGCCGCCGCGATCGAGGGCTGGGTCGAGCTGGACTTCACGGTGACGGCGTCCGGCCGGGTGCAAGATATCTCGGTGCGTGCGGCGCAACCGCGTGGCGTATTCGACCGCGCCGCGATCAGCGCCCTGTCGCAATGGCGTTACCAGCCCGCCTCCGGAGACTCACTGCCGGGCTCGCGACGGGCTCGGATCCGCATCCGGTTTGCACTCGCGCGCTGAAAGCATCGCGCGCTGCGCGTGGGCGGTCAGGTCCCGCCCGCTATGCCGCCGCGGGAGGACAAGCGCTCTGCTGGACAGGGGCACCCGCGGGGCTGAGGCCGAGCGAGGCCGCGGACTTCTCCTGAGCCAGCGCGCCGATCTCCGCGCCGATCCGCAGATCGTCGGTAGAGCCGAAGGCATGCTTGCGGACCAATCCCTGCCGGTCGATCAGCACCAGGCTCGGCGTGCCGCGCATGTTGTAGCGCTCCATGGTTTGCGGTATCGGCCCCGCCGGGTTCGCGCTGTCGAGCGCAATCGGGAATTTGAGGCGGTATTCCTGGATGAATGCCTTGAGCAGCGCAAGGCTGTACGCCGGATGGTGCTCGAAGGTGGCATGCAACCCGAGAACGGCGACATCGCTCGGCTCGAAGGTCTCATGAATCCGTCGTGCCTGCGGGACGGCCGCAGCGAGCGAAGGCGGGCACAACACCTGGAAGGCGACCAAGACGACCACGCGTCCGCGCAACGCCGCGAGGCTCAAAGGTCGATCCGTATTGAACCAGGTCTGCACCGAGAGCTCCGGTGCCTGCGCCGAGGTTGCCGTCATTCTTGCCGTCCCTTTGCCGTTCGTTGATCCGCGTGCTGCGATTTTTTCGAGCGACAAGAGTGTAGCGGGAGTCCGCGCGCGTGCAAAAACTTGACATCGCGCGCGTATTTTGCGCGCGTATTTCGGCTGAGAACGAAGAGCCCGGCGCGGACGTTACTGGCGCGCTTTGGCTCCGCCGACCGCCGCTTTGGCATCGCGTGTGTTCGGTCCGGCCGTGTTTGGCGCCGCTCCTGCGGCGCGGTCACGCCGCTTGCGTTCGGCGATCTCCTCACGGTCGACGGCCACGTCGCGCGGCGCGTTGATGCCGATGCGGACCTGGGAGCCGTTCACGGCCATGACGGTGACCTCGATATCATCACCGATTCGCAGCGCCTCGCCGGCGCGTCGCGTAAGGATCAACATGGACAAGCCTCCCGGAGTAGCACAGCTCATTCGGCCACCGCCACGCCGCCACACCAAGGGCAATTTCTTTCTAATGCGTGTAAGTAATCGTCCTACATGAGCCGGGGGATTCCCCGATGCCGCGCCGCACAACGACCGAGCGGGAACGCCGGATGATCAATGCGCAACGGCGTGGGCGGCAGCGAGCGTCGGAATCTGCGCCGTTGGCGGCACCGCAGAGTCCGGCAAGCCCTCCCAGGTGTTGACGCTCGCCTCGTAGATCGCCAGCTCCCGCAGCAGCTCGTCGAGCGGCTGCGCCTTGCCCATCGCAAAGCCCTGGCCGTAGTCCACGCCCAGATCGGCCATCAGGGCGCGCAGCTGGTCGGTCTCCACATATTCCGCGATGGTCTCTATGCACATGACCTTGGCCAGTTGCGCGATGGCCTTGATCATCGACTCGCTACGGGTGTTGTTGAGCGAGTCGCGGACGAAGCTTCCGTCGATTTTCAGGTAGTTCACGGACAGATCTTTCAAGTAGGCCAGCGAGCTCACGCCGGTGCCGAAGTCATCGAGCGCGAACTGGCAGCCGAGATCTTGCAAGGTGCGCAGGAAATGCTGGGCCTTGTCGAGATTGCCCACGGTGGCGGTCTCGGTGAGCTCGAAGCACAGGACGTTCGGTGGAAGCTTGCTTGCGCGGATTTCCTCGACCGCGTACTCGAGGAAGGTCTCGTCCTGAAGCGACTGTCCCGATAGATTGATCGCGAATCGCGCGATGTCCTCTCCCACCGCCGCGTTGTGCGCGCCCAGCAGCTCGCACGCACGGTGAAGCACCCAGCGGTCGACCGTCGGCATGAGCTGGTAGCGCTCGGCGGAGGAGAGAAATTTCGCCGGCGGAATGATCTCGCCGCGCTCGCCCAGCATGCGGATCAGCAGCTCGAAGCGTGGGTGGCCGTAATTGCCGCGCAGCGGCAGAATGGGTTGCGCATCGAGCCGGAAGCTGTCGTTGCTCAGTGCGTCGCGGAGCTTGCCGATCACCAGAAGGTCGGTATGGCGCCGGATGATGCTCTGGTCCGAATCCTGGAATTCCTCGACTCGATTTCGTCCCCGATCCTTGGCGGCCTTACAGGCGATTTCCGCCGTGGCAAGCGCGTGAGCCAGGGCGTTTTCGGCGCGTCCGACCGGGGCGACGCCCACGCACACCGACACCTCGAACGAGCCCTGACCGGCGCGCGGCACGATGGCCGCGGCGGCGGCGCGGATGCGCTCCGCCACCTGAGCGGCCGCATCCATGCCGGTGTTCGGAACGAGCGCGGCCAGCCGGTCACCGGAGATGCGAGCCGACAGCGCCCCCGCGGGCAAAGCCTTGGCCATGCATTCGGCGACACTGACGATCACGTCGTCGCCCACATGCATGCCGAAGGTCTCGTTGATGACGTGCAGCCGGTCGATATCCAGGTACAGAATGCAATGCGTGTTCGGCTCGGTGCTCGAGGCCAGCAGCGAGTTCGCCTGACGCTCGAACGAGTGCCGGGTCATCAGGCCGGTGCCGGCGTCGTACTGCGCCTGGATGATGACCGTCACCTTCTTCGCCAGGAGCTCGGCGACACGCGTTTGATGGGAGTCGAAATCGCGGGCGCTGGCCGGATTGAACAGCGCCAGCACACCCATCACCCGCTCCGAGGGATGCCGCACCGGGCATGCCAGAATCTTGTAGGGCGCGGCCACGTCCGTCGCCACCTTCGAGATGTGATTGACCACGATGGTGCGCTGCTGCAGCTGCATCCATGCCATCAAATGCTGTTGCGCCCGATGCAGCGACTCGGGCGACATGGGGTTGCCGCTGCGCGTGAGCGATACGCCGATGTTCTTGTCCGGTACCCAGAGCGCCGCAAGTGCGCAGTCCATGTGCTCGATGGCGGTTTTCAGGATCAGATCGAACTCGTCCGCATCGCCCGTGGCGGATTGATGCGAGGACATCTCCAGCATGAGCGACAGGTCGCGCTCGCGCACGCCGAGATCGCGTTCGCGCGACCCGAGCATCGAACGCAGATTCAGCTCGCGACGCAGGCACTCGAGCGCGGGCTGTACCAGCTGGCGTACATAGGGCAGCGGGCGCGCCTCGGTACGAGCGCCCGAGAGGCACACCAGAAGACTCACGACGCCAAGCGAGCCCACCGGTTCGCCGCGCAGCGCCAGCGAATAGACGGCGCGGTCCGCGTCGTGCCGGACGATGCCCGGAAACTCGTGAGTATCCGCGAGAGCATTCGAGATCGCCTCCCTGGCATTGTCGAGCTCATCGCCCCCGTCCCAGTCCTCCGACGACCAGAGGACGTTGCACAGGCCGTCATGAATCAGGATGCCCTTGAGGCTCGGCATGAGCATCCGCAGGAGACGGCCATAGGGTTCGAACGAAGTCGCCGCCGCGTCCGGTTCTACGACCATGGGTTTGATGTCCAGCACTGGGGTCTTTAGGGCAAAAGATGAATGGGAACTACCGGTGGAAATCTGCGGGAAAAGCGCGCGGCCATCCTTGACCCGCGTCGCAAATAACAACGTTACTTAATGCGTTTTGCGCTCGAGCCTCGACGTCTTGGACAAAACGTGCCGGAACTTGTGATGCACTTCGCTGGCCGGATGGTGGGCTCTACTTCCTGCCTCCGCCCCCGGCACGCCGGGCCACCAGGCCCAGCAGCCGCCGACCGCCGGGAATGCGCACCAGCAGGAACACCCGGCGCCAGAAGCGCCGCGCGGCGGCGTCCAGTTTCACCAGAGGCAGGCCCTCGTAAAGCGCAGGTCGGGGCTCGTGCAGAATAGCGGTGTGCGCCCGGATGCGTCGCGGGCCGGCGGCGGCGGTCAAAGTCACCAGCACGCCGGTGTGTTCCCAGGCGATCACCGCCCGGCTTGCGCGCAGGTTCTCGAGCGCCGCGCGGGCGTCCGGCTCGGCTCCCCCGAGAACGATCTCGACGCCGCCGGGGGCGCCGCCCGACAAATGCCAGACGCCGACGGCCAGCTCTCGCGCCTCGAAGCTCGCGGTCACGCTGCGCTCTGCTTTCTTGCTCATTGCCTGGTAATCTCGCCGGCTCTCCGCAGGAATGCAACCGTGGACTCGATCGACATACCGTCGCCTGATGCGTGCGCGTCCGGGCCGCCGGCCCGCACGGAGCTCGCCCCCGGACTCAGGCGCAGCTCGAGCGGACGCGCGCGCCTGGACTATGCGGCGGTGGCGAGGCTGGCCTTCCCCTTCATGTTGAACAGTGCCGTGCAAGCGGTATTGAATGCAACCGATACCTGGTTCGTCGGGCGTCTATCGCCGGCCGCGACGTCGGCCCTGGGCGCGGTGTACTGGCCGGTGCTGGTGCTGATACTGCTGTTCGGTGGCGTCGGGTTGTCCGTGCAGACTCTCGTGGCCCAATCGTACGGCGCGGGACGATACGCGCGCGCCGCACAAGCGACATGGACCGCCCTGTGGGCGGCAATGTTCACCGTGCCGATCTTCACGGCGTTGGCCTTCGGCGGGGCCGCGATCTTCGCTCCGTTCGGAATTCCGCCGGCGACACTGCATCTCGCGCTGGACTACTGGTTTCCGCGAATGCTCGGCGCACCTCTGGGCATCGCACTTTATTCCGTGCTCGGCTTCTTCAACGGGATCGGCCGGCCGACCATCACGCTTCGCGTCACCTTGGCGGTGGCCCTCGGCAACGCGCTTCTGAATCAGCTGTTCATATTCGGACTCGGGCTCGGTGTTGCCGGATCCGCCTGGGCCACCGGCGTCGCGCAGCTCGTCGGTTTGAGCGCAGCGCTCGCCTGGTTTCTCATGGGCAGGATCCGCAGACGCTATCGCTCGGATCTTACCTACCGGCTGAAAATGCGCGCGCTGCTCGTTCAGCTCGAGCTCGGGTTTCCGATGGGTCTGCTGATCGCCGCCGACGTCCTCGGCTTCGCGCTTTTTCAATTGATGCAGGTACGCCTCGGCAACGTCGACGGGGCATCCACCCAGATCGTGATGATGCTCACCTCGTTCTGCTACATGCCGGCGGTAGGAATTGCCATGGCCGGCACGACTCTCGTCGGGAACGCGATCGGCGCGAAGAGCTTGGATTGGGCGTTCAAGGTCGGCAACGGCATCATCGCCATCGCCGTGATCTACATGGGCTTGATCGGCATCCTGGTGGCGGCGGCGGGCCGCTGGCTCATGCCCTGGTTCACCAACACCGCTGATCCGCAGGCCGCGCAAGTGGCGGCGAAGGGCTGCGTGCTCCTCTGGATCGCCGCCGGCTATCAGTTGTTCGACGGCTTCAACATCGCGAGCAGCGCCTGCCTGCGGGGCGCCGGGGACGTGCGCGTACCCTCGGTCATGGTGCTGGCACTGTCGTGGTCGTTGTTCGTGCCGCTCGCCCACGCCCTGTCGTTCCAACCCGGAGCGGGCTGGGTTCACTGGCTCCCGCAATACGGTCTCGGCTCCGTCGGTGGATGGATTGCCGCCCTGATCTATGTGTGCTGCCTGGGAATGATGCTGTTTCTGCGATGGCGCTCCGGTGCCTGGCGAAGGTTGGTGCTGCGATGAGGACTCTGTACTGTTTTTTTTGGAGCTGCGCTTGCTGGATGTGGCTCGCCGCCGGCACCACCGCTTTCGCGGGCACGGCCCTAGCCCTTGCGCCTGTCCTCCCCGCGCCCGTCGCGCACGTGCTGGCGGCGGAACGGATTCCGGCGAGCGCCTCGAGCTTCGTCGTCGTCGACGTGGAGTCGGGACGCCTCGCCGCGAGCCTGAATGCCGCCACGCCGCGCAGCCCCGCTTCCACCATGAAGCTCGTGACCACCTTCGCCGCGCTGGACCTCCTGGGGCCGGCCTATACCTGGCACACCACCGCGCTCGCACGCGGCGTACCCGAGGCGGGTGTCTTGGACGGCGACCTGATCCTCAAGGGCGGCGGCGACCCGTACATGACCCTGGAGCGGTGGTGGAGCTTCGTGAGCGGGCTGCGCGCGCAGGGACTCAAGGCGATACGGGGCGACATCGTGATCGATGACACCGCCTTCGCCCTGCCGCCCGAGGACCCGGCGGCGTTCGACGGCCGGCCGCATCGTTCTTACAACGTGGAACCCGATGCGTTGATGGTCAATTTCCAGTCGGTCGAGTTTCGGCTCACGCCGAATGCCGCGACGCGCACCATCGACGTGGTCGCGACGCCGGCGCCTGCCAATCTGATGATCGACAACCGCATCGGATTCGTGGCGGGTCGGTGCGCCGGAGCGGCGGCCCGGGTGGACTTCGACGTGTCGTCGGCACAGTGGGATCGCGCCGTGTTCTCCGGCGACCTGTCGCAGCAGTGCACCGAGCGCACCATCACGCGGGTGATGCTCAAGGCGCCGAGCTACGCCTTCGGCACGTTCGTCGAGCTCTGGCGCGAGCTGGGCGGCGAGTTCAGCGGCGGGATGCGCGTCGAGGCCGCCGCGGCGGATGCGCAACCGCTCCTGAGCTTCGACTCGCTGACCCTCGGCGAAGTGATACGGCTGACCAACAAGTTCAGCAACAATCTGATGGCGCGGCAGGTGTTCTTGACGATCGGTGCGGAGCGCTTCGGAGGGCCCGCGACACAAGACAAGGCGGCGCGCGCCATCGCGGATTGGTCGCGCGAGCGCGGACTTCCGCTCGCGGATCTGGTAATCGACAATGGCTCGGGGCTATCGCGCAACGCCCGCATCTCGGCGCTCGAGATGGCGGCGATGCTGCGCGCCGCCTATCACAGCCGTTATGCGCCGGAGTTCATCGCCTCGCTGCCGCTGGCGGGGATCGACGGCACCTTGCGGTCGCGCATGCAGGACACTGCGGCCGGGTCGGTACGCCTGAAGACCGGCCATCTCGATGGGGTCACCGCGGTGGCAGGCTACGTCACCGGGCGTTCCGGCAAGTGCTATGTGGTGGTCTCGTTCATCAACGATGCGCGCAGCGATTATGGCAGGGGCGATCCGGTCCACGCCGCGCTGGTCGATTGGATCCAGGAGGAGCTGTGACGGCGCCGGCGGTCAGCGCCGTTCCAGGTCCCAGAGGACGGCGCTCACGTCCTTGCGGAGCCAGACGCCGAAGCCCAGATGCCGGAAGTCGCGGCGCAGGCGCCGCCGGTACCAGTCCCCTTCGCGCAGACGCACGGGGCGGTCGGTGCGTTTGCGGTCGCAGTGCTCCTGCCAGTCTTCCTCGGTCAGCGCCGAGACGTACAGCGCCGCGCGCGTGAGGCGCTTGAAATTCGCGATTGCCCGCGCCGCCTCCCGGTCATCGAGGTACTGCAGCACGTCGTAGCACACGGCGAGATCCGAGGGACGGCGCGGGATGTAATCGACGACCGAGCCCGGCAGCCAACCGTAGCGCTTGCAGAGATACTCACTCGCCTCGAGGCCGGTGTAACGGGCGCGCGGCAATCCTTCGGCGAACGCCGCACGCAGAAGTCCGATTCCGCAGCCCGCGTCGAGAATGCTGCGCACGGGAATGCAGGCATAGGTCAGCACCGCCGCGATCAGCCGGGCGCGCACGCGCATTTCGCCCGCGTCGGTGACGCGCGTGGCGGGGTTCAGGTAGAACTTCTTGAAGTACGCCGCGCCGAATTGAGGCGGGTGTCCGAGTGTCCGTCGAGAATATCGCACAAAGTCATCCTAAGGATTGTCGTGTCGGACGGCATCGAGCATTTTTCGCCTGCCGAGGCAGCCGTTAGCGCCGTTCCACCACTTTATCAGCGATCCGGCGTGCCTCAATCGCGATGTCGCGCAACATGCCCATCGGCGAGACATGAAAGCCGCAGAAATGCAGTCCCGGTTCTCCCGAGCTTCCCTTGCTTGGGGGAGTTCGCTGCGCACCCGGACCGGGTGGCTCTAGAAAGCGGTCGAACCCGGGGCGAAAACCCGTTGCGAGGACGATCGTATCGCAGCGGCGCGACGATCCGTCGTCGAATGTGACCTCGGTATGGGCCATTGAGCGCACGCCACCGAGTACCTCGATGCGGCCTTCGCGGATAAGTTTGATCGTGCCAATGTCGATGAGCGGGACTCGCGACGTCGTCTTGATCTGTGTGATGGGCCCGAATGCCGGTTTTCGGAAGCCGAGCTTCGAGATGTCCCCCACTGTGAACCGGACGAGCGGCGCAGCCAGGGCGTCGGCGAGTCGCACCGGCAGTCGGCTCAATGCGATGGAGATGGTAAGAATGGGGAGTCCGAGAATCTCGCGGGGGACGATGTTCACGGGTCCGCGCACTGCCATCGCCACCCGCGCGCCATGCTCGAGAAGATCAATCGCGATCTCGCCCCCACTGTTCCCGAGACCGATGACCAGAACACTCTGGCCGCGGAACGGCTCACCGTTGTGGTAGTCGCTGCTATGCATGATGCGGCCGCAAAATTGCTCTTGGCCGGGCCACCTCGGCAGGTGGGGAACCGCGTTATAGCCCGTTGCGACGATCACCTGCTTGGAACGGTAAACGCGGGCTGTCGTCGTCGTGATCCAATCACTATCACCGGGCCGCACACTATCACCGGGCCGCACACTCTCCACCCGCTCGCCGAGCAGCGGAGCAAGCCCGAAATGCTGCGCATATCGCTCCAGGTAGGCAATCATCTGATCGCGTGACGGGTAGGGTGGTGTTCCTTGGGGAAAGCCAAGGTGCGGTAGGGCCGAGCGGTCTCTATCGGAGTGCAGGTGCAGGCGATCGTAGTGGCGACGCCAGCTCGACCCGATCGTGGTCGCCTGGTCCACGATGATAAAGGGCGCACGGCGCTTTCTTAAGCACGCAGCCACCGCGAGCCCGGCAGGCCCGGCGCCTATTATCAGTGCTTCTGGTTGGCTCTCCATGGAGTCCTTGGGCCCTCTACTCATGATCGCTACGGCGATGCCTGTCTATCAACGGAATCGCTCACCCTTACGTAGCCTGGGACCCTGCCATATATGGGCGACAACTGGTGATATATCCAGCATCTATGACATCGTGCGCGTATAATGCTGTATATAAAATCAGCCTCAGGACCCGATCATGGACGCCCCCCTTGCCCGCGAAACCCCCGCCCTGTCGATCCCGCAGTTGCGAGCGCAGATCACCGAGCTGGCCGGTCATCTCAATGCCGCCCAGCATCGCTGGTTGGTGCTGATTGCCGAATTCGACCGCCGGCAGGGGTGGTCGGATGGGGCGACGCAGTCCTGTGCCCACTGGCTCAACTGGCAATGCGGTCTGGATATGGGAGCGGCGCGGGAGAAGGTCCGCGTGGCGCGTGCGCTGGAGAAGCTGCCCAAGATCTCCGCCGCGATGGAGCGGGGGGCCTTGAGCTACTCGAAGCTGCGTGCCCTGAGCCGCGTCGCGAGCGAGGCGACGGAGGAGTATTTTCTGGACCTG
>DATAYO010000056.1:0-53730 GCA_036272515.1 Steroidobacteraceae bacterium
GCTCGCTGGGCCGCGACATGCCGCTCGATGTTCTTCATTTGCTGCGCCCATCCGCCGTCGTTCATGCGTAGTGCCAGCGGCCGGCGGCCCGGGGGAATCTTGTCGAAGCCGGATTCGGTGACGCGAAGCAGGGTCCCGGCGGCGATCTTCTCCAAGTGGAATTCCACCAGCGTCGGGGCTTCCGTCGAGTAGTCCACCGCCGGATCGACGGCGTAGGGGTGCCAGGTGAAGGAGAACAGCCGCTCGGGGTCCATGGTCACGACGGTCGCCTCGAGCACCAGGTGCTCGTAGCCCGGGTAGGTGATATGGCCTCTCGCGGTCTCACCCACCGCGAAAGGGCGTTCGAGCTTGACGCCGAACCATTCCCCGAACTCGCGGTAATCGGTGAGCGCCGTCCAGACCCGCGCCATCGGCGCCTTGAGCTCGATCCGCTTTTCGATATCGTTCGCCATGATGAGCAACCTCCTGGTTGCATATTACGGCAGCGCTGCGCGATGTGCAACCCTTGGGTTGCATATCGTCCGATCCGGCCTAGTTGAGCTCGAGGTACGGCGCGCAGATCGGGGTCGAGGCGACGACTTCGTAGGTCGCCGTGGGCCCCGCGTAGCGGCACACCAGAATCGGCGTTCCCGGGTAGGAGCCGACGATGCGATGTCCCACGAGCTTCGCGAGCACCGGCTGCTCGGCGCCGGCCGACAGGGCGATCAGCACGCCCACGCACAGAGCGAACGTTTTCATGTGCCGGAGTGTGGGCGCGACCGAGCCCCGCTGCCGCTACCGACGTCTCAAAAACCACCCGTGTGATATGACGTAATCCGGCCGGCGTCCGCTCAGCCGGTGCTGCCGTCGGTTCGAAGCGGCGGCCGGATGCGCACCGTCTTGATGGCGCTGTCGGTGGTCTGCAGCACCTCGAGCATGTAATCGGACAGCTTCAAGGTCGTGCCGGGCTCGGGGATGGTCTCCAGAAACTCGACGATCAGGCCGTTCAGCGTCTTCGGCCCATCGGTCGGAAGATTCCAGCGCATGGAGCGGTTCAGCGCGCGGATGGTGGTGGAGGCATTTACGACGAAGCTGCCGTCGGCGCCGGGATGCACGTCCTTGTGCATCATGGTGGCGGGATCGGTGGTGAACTCGCCGACGATCTCCTCGAGAATGTCGTCGAGCGTCACCAGCCCCTGGATGTCGCCGTATTCGTCCACCACGAAGGCCAGGCGGCGCTTGTCGCGCTGAAAATTCAACAGCTGCGTATTGAGGGGAGTGCCGGAGGGGGCGAAATACACGTCGCGCGTGCTCGCGGCCTCGGTCAGGCTGTCGTGATCGAGGCGGCCGCGCGCGAGTGCGTGCACGACCCGCTTCATGTGCAGCACGCCGATGATGCGATCGATGTCTCCCTCATAAACCGGCAGGCGCGTGTGCTGGCTCTGGCGCAGCTGCTCGATGATCTTGTCCCAGGAGTCTTCCATGTCGATGCCGACGATCTCCACCCGCGGCACCATGATGTCCTCGACCGTCGCATTCTCCAGATCGAGGATGCTCATCAGCATCTGGCGGTGGCGCTGCGGAATCATGGCGCCGGCCTCGGCCAGCACGGTGCGCAGCTCCTCGCTGCTGAGCGAATGAGAAGCTTGCTGCGGCGAGACGCCCAGCAGCCGCAGCACCCCGTTCGCGAGCAGATTGGTGGCCCAGACGAACGGATACAGCACCCACAGGAGCGGTGTGTACACGTAAGCCGCAGGGGTCGCGAGGCGCTCCGGATGCAGAGCACCGAATGTCTTGGGCGCGACCTCGCAGAAAATGAGCATCACGAAGGTGAGTGCGATGACCCCGGCGGCGATCAGATAATCTCCGCCCATCCGGAAGGTGATCAGGCCCACCAAGGTGGGCGTGACCACGTTTACCACCGTGCTCAACAGCAGAATCAGGCCGATCAAGCGGTCGGGGTGGGCGAGCAGGGCCTCGGTCAGGCGCGCGCCCCGGTTCCCGAGCTTGGCTCTGTGGCGGAGCCGGTAGCGATTCAACCGCATGAGCGCGGTTTCGCTGCCCGCCAAGAACGCGGCCAAGAGCAGCAGCACTCCGAGCGCCGCGAACAGTACCCCGAGGGAGAAATGTTCCATTAATAGCCTGGACGTCCGCCGCTCAACCCCAGTGCCGCCCGAGCAGATATTCGAGAACGAATTTCGACCCGAAATACGACAGTATCAGGAATCCGAACCCGCTCAAGGTCCAGCTGACGGCGGCGCGGCCGCGCCAGCCATAGCGCGTTCTGCCGATGAGCAGGACGCCGAAAATGACCCAGGCGATGCAGGAGAGGATGGTCTTGTGCTGAAGATGCTGGGCCCAGAGATTCGTGACGAAGATGAATCCCGTGAGCAGCGCCAGGGTCAGGAGCACGAAGCCCGAGCCGATCAAACGGAACATCACTTTCTCGAGCGCATCGAGCGGCGGCAGTACGGCCGGCAGATCGGCGAGCCGGCGGGCGCGGAGCCTGCGATCCATGTACACCAGGATGAGCGCTGTGACCGCGGCCGCGAGCAACAGTGCCGCCGCCCCCATGGACAACAAGATGTGCGCCGTGAGCTCCCAGCCCGGGGCCGTGTCTTCCCGATAGGTGTGTCCATACCCCGTCAAGGCGGCACCGAAGGCCGCAAGCCCCAGAAGGATGGCGGCGATCGCGCGGTTCTGTCGATCGATCGCGATCAGACAGGCGAGCACCGCCAGCGTCCACGCGAGTATCGACGCGGCCTCGAGCAGTCCGATGGAAAACGGGCCGAGCGAGCGCATCATGTGCACGATCGCGTCGGAGTGCGCGACGATGGCAATCACCGTGCTGATCCACGCGAGAACCTCGAGCGCGGGCTTGTTGATACTGCGCAGCATCACCCAGGCACTGGCGGAATAGAGCGCAAACAGGGCGACGGCGAGAATCACGGCTGGGGCGGATGATGACATGACTCGGGGGCGCCTAGCGAGACCGGGGGCGGCGGGGACGGCGTACCTCGCGAAGCGCTTCGAATGCGATATCATCACCGATCATGTTCGACCGTCTTTCATCGGGCCTCACGGCCGCACTCAATGCGCTCTCCGGCCGCGGCTACCTGAGCGAGGACAATATTTCCGACACCGTTCGGGAAGTGCGTCTCGCCTTGCTCGATGCGGATGTCGCGCTCCCGGTGGTGAAGACATTCACCGAGGCGATCAAGAGCCGCGCCATCGGCGTCGAGGTGACCAAGAGCCTGACGCCCGGGCAGGCCTTCATCAAGGTCGTGCACGAGGAACTGGTACGCCTCATGGGCGAACCCAGCGCCGGCCTCAATCTGCGGGCGCAGCGCCCCGTCGTGGTCATGCTCGCGGGGCTTCAAGGTGCGGGTAAAACCACGACCGCCGGCAAGCTCGCGCGCTGGCTCATCGAGCGGCAGCACAAGAAGGTGCTGCTGGTCAGCACCGACGTCTACCGGCCGGCGGCGATCGAGCAGCTGAAGACGCTGAGTGGACAGGTCGGCGCCGGATTCGCGCCGGCGAGCACCGATGAGGCGCCGCTGGCGATCGCCAAGCGGGCGCTCAACGAAGCCTCGCTCCAGGCGTACGACGTACTGCTGATAGACACGGCGGGACGCCTGCACGTCGATGCCGAGATGATGAACGAGGTGCGGGAGCTGGAGGCCGCCATCCATCCCCACGAGCGGCTGTTCGTGGTCGACAGCATGGCGGGCCAGGATGCCGTCAATGCGGCCAAGGCGTTCAATGACGCCCTGAGCCTGACCGGCGTGATCCTCACCAAGGCGGACGGTGACGCCCGCGGGGGTGCCGCGCTCTCGGTCCGGCAGGTGACCGGCAAACCCATCCTGTTCGTCGGTACCGGAGAGAAGTCCGAGGCCCTGGAATTGTTTCAGCCCGAGCGCATCGCCTCGCGCATTCTCGGCATGGGCGATGTGCTTTCTCTGGTCGAACAAGTGCAGGAGCAGGTCGACCAGGAGAAGGCCGAGAAGCTGGCCAAGAAGATCAGCAAGGGAAAGTCTTTCGACCTGTTGGATTTGCGTGATCAGCTGAGCCAGCTGCAAAAAATGGGCGGCATGTCGGCGCTGCTGGACAAGCTTCCCGCCCAGTTGCAGGCCAACGCCGCCGCCGCCGCGGGGCAGGTGAATCCCAAGATATTGAAGAGGCAGATGGGAATCATCGATTCCATGACGCCGCGGGAGCGCCGCCGCCCCGAGCTCATCGACGGCTCGCGCAAGCGGCGCATTGCAGCAGGCGCCGGCGTACCCCTGCCGGAGGTCAATCGCCTGCTCAAACAGTTCGATCAGATGCAAAAGACCATGAAGAAGCTTGCCAAGGGCGGCATGCTCAAGAATCTGATGCGCGGAATGGCGGGACGCATCCCTCCCGGCTTCGGTCCGAAGCCCTAGCGCCTCCCGGGGGCCCCGAAAGCGAGCCGAGCGCGGCTCGGGGGGCGGAGCCCGGCTTTTTGTTGCCGAGGCGCATCTGGAACCAGTACAATCGCCGGCTTGGCATTGCAAGGTGAAGCATCATGGTGACGATCCGATTGACTCGACGGGGCGGCAAGAAAACGCCTTTCTACCACGTGGTGGTGACCGACAGCCGCAAGCGTCAGGGCGGTACCAGCCTGGAGAGCGTCGGACTCTTCAATCCGGTGGCGCGCGGCGCGGAAATCAAGCTGCGCCTGGACGTGGCTCGCATCGAGCACTGGATGAAGGAGGGCGCGCATATGTCGGACCGGGTCAAGCAGCTGCTCACCGTCTACCGGAAGCAGGCCGCCTAGGAATCATTCTCGCCTGCCGGGCGGGGTTGCGATGAGCCCGGAGCCATCGGCGCTCATAGAGCTGGGGATCGTGGGGGCGCCATTCGGCGTTCGAGGGTGGGTGAAGCTGCGCTCATACACCGATCCGCCGGAAGGATTGTTGGAGCATCGGCACTTGCAGCTCAAGGTCGGTGGTGCCTGGCGGAGCTTCGCGGTCGAGGCGCGCGGCGGCAGCGGCGGCCAGTTGACGGCGAAGCTGGCCGGCGTCGAGACCCGAGAGGCGGCGCAGGGGCTTCGCGGGGCGCCGATCGGCGTTTCGCGGAGCGAGCTGCCGCGACCGGAGGCGAGGGAGTTTTATCGGGCCGATTTGATCGGCTGCGACGTGGTGAACCTGTCGGGCATGAGGCTCGGAGCCGTGACGCATTTCATCGAGATACCGGCGCATGCCCTGATGGTGGTGCGCGGTGAGCGAGAGTACTGGGTGCCGGCCGTACCGCAGCATCTGCGCCGCGTCGATCTGCGATCGCGGCGGGTGGTGGTCGACTGGGACGAGCCGGCCGACTAGTCACGGAGATCGCATGCGGTTCGCGGTCGTGAGCTTGTTCCCGTCGATGCTGCGCGCAGCACTGACGCATGGCGTGCTCGGGCGCGCGCTCGAACGGGGCGTGGTCGAGGTCGACTATTTCGACCCGCGCGACCATACCGTCGATGCGCATCGCACGGTGGATGATCGTCCCTACGGCGGCGGTCCCGGGATGGTGCTGAAGGTCGAGCCGTTGCGCGATGCCCTGCGGGCGGCGCGGGCGGCGAGCCCCGAAGGGACGCGGGCGGTGTATTTGGGTGCGGACGGAGTCCGGTTCGAGCAGAGCAAGGCGCGAGCCGCCTGTGGGTGGCCGGCCCTGATTCTGGTGGCGGGGCGCTACGAGGGCGTCGATGAACGCTTCCTCGACCATGAGATCGACGAGCGCTGGTCGATCGGCGATTATGTGCTATCGGGCGGCGAGCTGCCCGCGCTGGTGGTCATCGATGCGATCGCGCGGCTCCTGCCGGGGACGCTCGGCAGTGCCGAATCGGCGCTGCAGGAGTCCTTCACCGACGGATTGCTGGATTGGCCGCATTACACCCGGCCGGCCAGCGTGGACGGGCACGGGATCCCGGAGGTTTTGTCGTCCGGCGATCATGCGGCGATCGGACGCTGGCGCCTGCAACAGTCGCTGGGCCGAACGTGGTTGCGACGGCCGGACCTTCTGAAGCGGCGTGGAATGAGCGCCGAGGAGCGCGAGCTGCTCGAGGAATTCAAGCGCGCCGCCGCATCGCGGCGGACGGACGATAGACGGGTCATTGACGGTTACGATGAGGGCGAGAGCAATGAACAAGATCATTCAACAGCTGAACGATGAGCGGGCGACCCGCAAGGTGCCGGATTTCAATCCGGGAGATACGGTGGTCGTGCAGGTCAAGGTCGTCGAGGGCGACCGCGAGCGCGTTCAAGCTTACGAGGGCGTGGTGATCGCGAAGAAGAATCGAGGGCTCAACTCCTCTTTCACGGTACGCAAGATCTCGCACGGCGAAGGCGTGGAGCGCGTGTTCCAGACGTTCAGCCCGTCGATCAGCGAAGTCACGGTCAAGCGGCGCGGCGCCGTTCGGCGCGCCAAGCTCTACTATCTGCGCGATCTGTCCGGCAAGGCGGCGCGCATCGACGAGAAGGTGTGACGGTCCGGTGCGCGAGCGCCGGCAGCGGGTGAATGAAGGCGAGCCGAGCCGGCACTGATGGGTTTTTTCGCACTGGTTTGGCGGATGTTGGACGGGGTGCGCAAGGCGCTCCACCTTATTTTATTGCTGGTCATCTTCGGCTTCGTGCTGGCGGCTCTGCATACCTCCATTCCCAGCGTGCCGAAGACCGCCGCCCTGGTGATCGCACCCGAGGGCGAGCTGGTCGAGCAGCTGTCCGGCGACCCGCTGCGCCGGGCGCTCGGGCAGGCCTCCGGCGGCCCCGCGCCCGAAACCTTGCTGCGCGATGTGATCGATGCCATCCAAGCGGCGAAGAGCGACGAGCGCATCAAGCTGATCGTGCTCGATCTGAGCAATCTCAACAGCTCGGGTCTGTCGAAGCTGCAAGAGATCGGTGCGGCGTTACGGGACTTTCGCAGCTCGGGTAAGCGCGTGGTGGCCGCCGCCGATTCGCTCGACCAGACCCAGTATTATCTGGCGGCTCAGGCGGGCGAGCTGTATCTGGATCCGCTCGGCCTGGTGTACGTCGACGGCTTCAGCTACTACCGCATGTTCCTGAAGAATGCCATCGACAAGCTCGGCGTCGACGTGAA
The DNA here is from genome assembly GCA_036272515.1 of Steroidobacteraceae bacterium. GTDB lineage: Bacteria > Pseudomonadota > Gammaproteobacteria > Steroidobacterales > Steroidobacteraceae > Bog-1198. The sequence continues at coordinate 7,081 of DATAYO010000056.1, forward strand.
TGTGTTCCGTGCCGGCACCTTCAAGAGCTTTACCGACCAGTTCTCGCGGAGCGACATGGCACCGAGCGAACGGGAGGAAAGCTCCGTGTGGCTCGAGGCGCTGTGGAACTCCTATGCCCAGGACGTGACGCGAGCCCGTTCCCTTCCGGCCAATGCGCTCACCCAGTACGTGGCGGACGCGCCGGCTGCGTTGGCCGCGCTCAATGGCGATGCGGCGAAGCTCGCGCTGCAGCGCGGGCTGGTGACCGGGCTCAAGAGCCGCCGTGAGCTGGACGATGAGTTGAAGAGTATCGTCGGCGAGGATTCGGAATCGCACTCGTTCAATTCGGTCGGCATGGATCAATACCTCGCCGCGGTTCGTCCCAAGCGTGCCTTGAAGTCCTTCTCGGACTCCAAAGTGGGGATCGTGGTTGCGGCGGGCGAGATCCTCGACGGTCACCAGCCGCCGGGAAAGATCGGCGGCGAAAGCACGTCCGCCTTGTTGCGCCAGGCGCGCTACGACAAGGGGGTCAAGGCGGTGGTGCTGCGGGTCGACAGTCCCGGTGGCAGCATGTTCGCCTCGGAGCTGATCCTTCGCCAGGTGCAGGCGCTGCGCAAGGCCGGCAAGCCGGTGGTCGTGTCCATGAGCACCTATGCGGCCTCGGGCGGCTACTACATTTCCGCGGCCGCCAATCAGATTTTCGCGAGCCCGACGACGCTGACCGGGTCCATCGGCGTATTTTCGGTGGTGCCGACGTTCGAGCACACGCTCGAGAAGCTCGGCATCAATGTGGACGGCCTCGGCACCACGCCGCTCGCCGGAGCGCTGCGCTTGGATCGCCCGCTGGATGATGCGAGCCGGCGCATTCTGCAGAGCTCGGTCGATCATGCGTACGATGTGTTTCTGAATCGGGTCGGCGAAGGACGCAAAAAGACCGCGGAGGAGGTCGACAAGATCGCACAGGGCCGGGTCTGGGCCGGCGTCGACGCCCAGCGCATCGGCTTGGTGGATCACCTCGGCGGCCTCAAGGACGCCATCGACGCCGCGGCGAAGCTCGCCGAGCTCGGCTCGAATTACGAGGTGGACTACGTCGAGCCCGAGCTCTCGCTGCGCGAGGAGTTGCTCATGCAGTTGCGCTCCGAGATCGGACAACTCGGCCGCATGGCCGGATTCTTTGCTCCGCCGCGGGGAATCGAGCGCGTTCTGGATCCACTCGTCGAGCGGGCCCGGGCGATCGCCGAGCTCAACGACCCGCGCGGTCTTTATGCCTATTGCTGGTGCGAGCAGCCGTCCGGGCCGGCCAAGGTGCTCGCGGTCAGGTAACCATGAGCAATAGCGACCTCGCCGACTGCACGGCGGTCGAGCTCTTGGATCTCTATCGCAGCCGCCAAGCCTCGCCCGTCGAGGCGACGCAGGCGGTCCTCGCGCGCATCGCTCGATGGAATCCCATCCTCAAGGCCTATAGCTTCGTGGCGGCGGAAGCCGCGCTCCAGAGCGCCCGCTCGAGCGAGGCGCGCTGGAGCCGGGGAGCTCCTTGCGGAGCGCTCGACGGGGTTCCGGCCTCGATCAAAGATCTCATTCTCACGCGCGGCATGCCGACCCTGCGTGGCAGCCGCACCGTCGATCCGAATCAGGCGTGGGACATCGACGCGCCGGCCGCCGCCCGGTTGCGCGAGGCGGGGGCGGTGCTGCTCGGCAAAACCACGACCCCGGAGTTCGGCTGCAAGGGCGAGACCAATTCGCCGCTCACCGGAATCTCGCGCAATCCCTGGGATCACAGCAAAACCCCGGGCGGCTCCTCGGGAGGAACGGCGGCCGCCGTCGCGGCCGGCATGGGGCCGGTCTCGGTGGGCACCGATGGGGCAGGGAGCGTGCGCATACCGGCCGCCTTTTGCGGCAACCTCGGCTTCAAACCGAGCTTCGGCCGGGTGCCGGCCTATCCTCTCTCCTACTTCGGCACGGTCGCCCATCTCGGACCGCACTCGATGAGTGTGCGCGATGCGGCGCTGATGATGAACGTGTTGAGCCTTCCCGATGCGCGCGACTGGACGTCGCTGCCGCCCGACGGGCGCGATTACACGGCGGAGCTCGAAAATGGCATTCGTGGCTGGCGCGTTGCCTGGTCACCGGCTTTGGGCTACGCGCGCAACATCCATCCGGAGGTGGCGGCAGCTTGCGAGCGCGCGGCCGGGCGGCTGGCCGAGCTCGGCGCGGTCGTCGAGGCGGTGGATCCGGGCATTGAGGATCCGCTCGAGATCACCTGCGGGCTCTGGTTCGTGGGCGCCTGGACTCTGTGGAATACCCTGAGCGCCGCCCAGCAGACGTTGACGGATCCCGATTTTGCCGTCGAGGCGCAGCTCGGCGCGGGATTCAGCGCGCTCGACGTGCAGCAGCTGCATCTTCGCCGCGGCGCGCTCGGCGCGCACATGCGTTTGTTCATGGAGCGCTTCGACCTTCTGGTGACGCCGGCGGTGGCGGTGCCGGCCTTCGATGCCCGGCCGCCGGGACAGGGGCCGATGACGCCGTCGGCGCTGCTGGCATGGACCCCCTTCAGCTACCCCTTCAATCTCACCCAGCAGCCGGCTTGCACGATTCCCTGCGGTTTCACCGCCTCCGGCCTGCCCATCGGGCTGCAAATCGTCGGGCCGATGTTCGGCGATGCGCGGGTGCTGCGTGCCGCACGCGCCTATGAGAGCGCTCAACCGCTGGCGAGGCCGCGGCTCTAGTCAAGAGGCCGTCGACGCAGCGTCCGCGTACACCAGGTGCTGCGTAGGACCCTCACAATGTTGTAGCATTATAACAACCGCGGCACTCAAGCCCGCCCAGAAGACAGGGAGACACCATGAGGGGACAAGCGTCTTTACAGGCATGCGGCATGCTGCTCGCGGCCGCCCTCGGCGGGATTTTCGCCGGCGGAGCTTTTGCGCAACAACAAGCAACGGTCGAGACCGGCAGGGGCGATACGCTCGAAGAGATCACCGTGACCGCGCAAAAGCGCGAGTCGACCGTGCAGACGACGCCCATCAGCATCACGGCCATCAGCGGGCAGGACCTCGCGGCTCGCGGCATCACCGATCTGCAGTCCGTGGTGCAGTCGGTGCCCGGTGTGTCCATGAGAACGAGCGGTCCGGGCGAGACCGAGATCGAGATGCGCGGCATGACTTCCTCGGGTGGAAACTCCTCGACCGTCGGGTTTTATCTCGATGACACGCCGCTCACCGCACCGTCCTCGGCTCAGAACGGCAAGGTGGTCATCGACCCGAATCTCTACGACCTGAACCGCATCGAGGTGCTGCGGGGGCCGCAAGGGACCCTGTACGGCTCGGGCTCGATGGGCGGCACCGTCAAGCTCGTATCGAACGCACCCGATCCCAAGGCCGTGGACACATCGGCCGAGCTGATCTTCGGCGGCACGGACGGCGGCAACAGCCTGAATCACACCGAGAACGCGATGGTGAACCTCCCGCTCGGCGACACAGCCGCCGTGCGCATCGTGGGCACGGTCGATCATCTTTCCGGCTGGATCAACCGCATCGTCATCGCGCCGGGAGATTTCCCGGGGCCGACCAACATCAATACGGCCACGGCCACGGGCACGCGCGGCAACGTGCAGGCCGCGCCGGTCGCGGCCGATTACCGCGATGTGAACAACGAGAACCTGCGCAGTCTGCGCGCCGCGCTCTTGTGGAACGTCACGGATCGCCTCTCGGTCGAGCCCTCGTTCATGTACCAGGAGATCACGCAGGGCGGCCTGAACCTCATCGACAGCAATCCCGGCACGCTCGCCAATTATCAGCCGTTCGATCTGGGCGAGCCCTTCGAGGACCGGATCGACATCGGCAACCTCAAGGTCAATTATCACTTCGATTTCGCCGATCTCACCTCGGCGACCTCGTACTGGATCCGCGACGAGAATTTGCGCCAGGACGGATCCGAAGAAATCGGGAGCCTCCTCCAACTCAACGGCGCTTTCCCTTATTTTCCTCTCTACACGCCGGGCGGTGTGGGCCCGACCTCCCCGACGCCCGTCGAGGATGACAGGACGAGACAGTGGAGCGAGGAGATTCGCCTCGCCTCGGCCGGCGATACCGATTTCAAGTGGCTGGTCGGCTACTTCTACCAGGACTTCGAGTCCGACTGGGACCTGTTCGTGCTCACACCGGAGGCGACGCCGGTCTTCGGTACGGGCAACGGCTTCACGCAGTACCAGCCGACGAAGTTACTGCAGAACTCGTTCTTCGGCGAGATCTCATATCGCTTCTTCAATCAGCTGACGGCGACGCTGGGTGCGCGCCGGTACTACTATCACAACACGGTGAATACCGCCGTGTCGGGATGGCTCAGCTCCTCGGGCAACAGCTCCTACGACTACTACTTTACCGAGGAGAAGGATTCGGGCGTCACGCCCAAGTTCAACCTGTCCTATCAGGTCGATTCCGAGCTCATGCTCTACGGCACCGCCTCGCAGGGCTTCCGCCCGGGCGGCGGCAACCAGCCCATTCCCACCGCGGGATCGCTCGGTACCGAGTGCCTGGCGGAGCTGCAGCAAATCGGCCTCAACGGTGCACCGCTCGGCTTCAAGCCCGACAAGGTCTGGAGCTATGAGCTCGGCGAGAAATTTCGCGACAGCCAAGGCCGCCTCACCATCAACGCGGCCGGCTACTTCGAGAACTGGCAGCACATCCAGCAGAACATCCCGCTGGGATGCGGATTCCCGTTCACGAGCAATGCGGGTGATGCGCACATCTATGGCACGGAGCTCGAGGTCAGCGCCGTCGTGGTTTCGGGGCTCGTCGCCTCGGCCAACGCGAGCTGGCTGCACTCCGAATACATCGCGAACGCCGTGCCATCGACGACCATCGACGACCGAGTGCAGAACGTCCCGGAGATCACGCTCTCCGGCTCGCTGTCCTATCGGTATCCCCTGAACGACGCCGTCGCCCTGGTGAGCCGGATCGACAACAATTACGTGGGCTCGCGCATCGATACGACGGCGCAGGCCAACTATCTGCCGCCGTACGACCTGACGAACGTTCGAGCCGGCCTCGAGGGCGATCACTGGACCGCCAACCTGTTCGTGAACAATGTCACGAACCGACTCGCGCTCCTGACGAACGCCGCGGCGATCAACGTCAACGTGACGACCTTCAACCGGACGGCGATGGAGCAGCCGCTCACCTTCGGCATCGATCTCACGTACCACTTCGGTGGCGGTGAGACGCCGGCCCCGGCCCCTGCGCCAGCTGCAGCTCCGCCACCGCCCCCTCCGCCACCGCCCCCGCCTCCTGCGCCACCGCCGCCCCCTCCGCCGCCGCCCCCTCCGCCGCGCGAGGAGCTCGTGCTCAAGGGCGTGAACTTCGAGACCAACTCAGCGAAGCTCATGCCCGCATCGACGTCGATCCTCGACGGCGTGGCCGCGACGATCGAGCGTTGCCACTGCTCGCGAGTGGAGATTCGCGGCTATACCGACTCGGTCGGAAACCCCGAGTACAACAAAAAGCTATCCGAGCGGCGCGCGATCGCGGTCAAGGATTATCTCGAATCGCATGGGGTCGCCCCGGGTATCCTCACGGCGCAGGGCTTCGGCGAGGAGAATCCGATCGCCACCAACAAGACGGCGGCGGGTCGCGCGGAGAATCGGCGCGTGACGGTGCAGTTCGAAGCGCCGGCGGCCTAATGAAACTCTATTACTCCGCCACCTCGCCGTTCGTCCGAAAATGCCTGGCGTGCGCGCAGGAGCTGGGTCTGACGGACCGGCTGGAGCTCATCCCGGCGGTCGCGCATCCGGTGGATCGCGACCGCACGCTGGTGTCCCTCAATCCGCTCGGCAAGGTGCCGACCCTGGTGACCGACGAGGGTGCCGTGCTCTACGACAGCCGGGTCATCTGCGAATACCTGAATGCGCTCGGTGGCGGCACGCTCCTGCCCGCGCACGGCGCCTCCCGCTGGAGCGTGCTCACGGACCAGGCGCTCGCCGACGGCATCCTGGATGCGGCCGTATTGACCCGCTACGAGACTGCCGTGCGCCCCGAGAATCTGCGCTGGAAAGAATGGGTGGCGGGCCAGCTCGACAAGGTGACCTGCGGGCTTGCCGCGATCGAGCCCCGGGCACGCGGTTTCGCGGACCGCGTGGATCTCGGCACGATTGCACTGGGATGTGCGCTCGGCTATCTCGATTTTCGCTACGCCTCGCTTGCCTGGCGGGAGAAGCATCCGGACACGGCCGTCTGGTTCGACCGCTTCGGCAAGCGCGATTCGATGATGTCGACCCGGCCTCCGGCGACCTAGGCCTCACGCCATCGAGGTGACGTGCTGCGGCTCGATCTTGTAGAGCACGCGCACCTCGTTGGGCTGACGGAAGGGATACTTGTCCTTCCCCAGATATTTTTTCGCCATCGCATCGATGTGCGCATCCGCGCCGTTCACGCTGCGCTCGGCGACCCGCCCGCGCACTTCCAGATAGCGGTACGGGTTATCCGGATCGATGATCGAGAGCGCCACCCGCCGGTCGCGCTGCAGGTTCTTGTCCTTCTGGCGGCCCTGTGCCGTGTTGATGAGCACGTGATGTCCATCGTAATCGACCCATACCGGCGTGACCTGCGGCTGGCCGTCCGGCATCAAGGTCGCGAGATGGGCGAACGCTTTCTTGTTAAACAGGTCTGCGTGCGAATTCGGAATGACGGTGTCGGCCATGGTGTGCTCCGAGGTGGGCTTGAGGAAGGACCTTAGTCTAACCAAAACATCGGGTCTATTCCGTCCGCCGTCGCCGGCCCTCGGGTTGGCGGGTCTACAGCGCCGCCCAGTCCAGGATGACCTTGCCCGACTTTCCCGAATTCATGATCTCGAATCCTTTGCGGTAGTCGTTGATGCCGAGCCGGTGGGTGATCACGGGGCGCACGTTCAATCCGCTCTGCAGCATGCTCGCCATCTTGTACCAGGTCTCGAACATCTCGCGCCCGTAGATGCCCTTGATCACCAATCCCTTGAAGATCACCTGGTTCCAGTCGATTGCAGTCTCGCCCGGCGGGATGCCGAGCATGGAGATGCTTCCGCCGTGATGCATGGTGCGCAGCATCTCGCGAAGCGCCGCGGCATTTCCCGACATCTCGAAGCCGACGTCGAAGCCTTCTTCCATCCCGAGCTCGCGCATCGCATCATCGAGCGATTCGCGCGCCACGTCGATGGCCTTGGACGCTCCCATCTTCGCCGCGAGATCCAGGCGATATTGGTTCACGTCGGTGATCACGATGTGACGGGCCCCGCAATGGCGCGCAATCGAGACGGCCATGATGCCGATCGGCCCGGCTCCGGTGATCAGCACGTCCTCGCCGACCAGATTGAAGGCCAGCGCGGTATGGGTGGCATTGCCGAACGGGTCGAGGATCGAGGCGATCTCGTCGTCGATGGCGGAGGGCAGCTTGAACACGTTCGAGGCGGGCAGGGTCAGGTATTCCGCGAAGGCACCGGGGCGGTTGACGCCGACTCCCAGCGTGTTGCGGCACAGGTGGCGCCGCCCCGCCCGGCAGTTGCGGCAGTGTCCACAGGTGATGTGTCCCTCGCCGGACACCCGGTCGCCCGCCTTGACGCCGCGCACCTCGCTTCCGACCTCGACGATCTCGCCCGAGTACTCGTGACCCACGGCCATCGGCACGGGGATGGTCTTCTGCGCCCAGGCGTCCCAGTTGAAGATGTGCATGTCGGTGCCGCAAATCGCCGAACGCCGGACCTTGATGAGTACGTCGTTGTGGCCGACCGCCGGCTCCGGTACGTCCTGCATCCAGATGCCGGGTTCGGCGCGGGCCTTGACCAGTGCTTTCATTAGGGTGCCTTCAATGAATGATGCCGAGCGCGCGTCCCGCGCCGGCGAATGCGGAAACGACCCGGTCGAGCTGCGCAGTCGAGTGCGCGGCACTCATCTGCGTGCGGATCCGAGCCTTGCCGTGAGGTACGACCGGATACGAGAATGCCACCACGTAGACGCCCGCATCCTGCATGCGCTCGGCGAGCTGCACCGCCAGCGGCGCCTCGCCGAGCATGATGGGAATGATCGGGTGCTCGCCCGGCAGCAAGTTGAAACCGAGGCGCTGCATCTGCTCGCGGAAATGCCGCGCGTTCGCATGCACGCGGTCGCGCAGCTCTTGAGACCCCTCGAGCATCTCCAGAACCTTGAGCGTCGCCGCGGCGACCGGAGGTGCGATGCTGTTCGAGAACAGATACGGCCGCGAGCGCTGGCGCAGCCACGCGACGATCTCCTTGCGCGCGGCGACGTATCCGCCGCTGGCGCCGCCGAGCGCCTTGCCGAAGGTTCCCGTCATGATGTCGACCCGGTCCATGACGCCTTTGAGCTCATGGGTGCCGCGACCGCGCGCGCCGATGAACCCCGTGGCGTGCGAATCGTCGACCATCACCAGGGCGTCATAGCGGGCGGCGAGTGCACAGATTTCATCGAGCCGTGCGATCGAGCCGTCCATCGAGAACACGCCGTCGGTGGCGATCAGCCTGACCCGAGCATTCTGGGAATCCTTGAGCGCCTGCTCGAGCTCGCCCATGTCGTTGTTCGCGTAACGCTGGCGCCGCGCCTTGCACAGGCGGATGCCGTCGATGATGCTCGCATGATTCAAGGCGTCGCTGATCACGGCGTCTTCCTCGCCGAGCAGCGTCTCGAACAAGCCGCCGTTCGCGTCGAAGCAGGACGAATAAAGGATCGCGTCCTCCATGCCGAGAAAAGCGGCCAGGCGCTCTTCGAGCTCCCGGTGCACCTGCTGCGTGCCGCAGATGAAGCGCACGGAAGCCACCCCGTAGCCGTAGCGGTCGAGCGCTGCGTGGGCCGCTCGCAGCACCGCCGGATCGTCGGCGAGCCCGAGATAGTTGTTGGCGCAAAGATTGATCATCTCGCGCCCGTCGCTGAGGCGAACCACCGCACCTTGGGCGGATGCGATGATGCGTTCGCGCTTCAGAAGCCCGGCATCGTCGAGTGCGCGCGTGTCGCGCTCGAGCCGTTCGCGGAAGTCCTTGAGCACAATATCCTTTGGGAAATGTGGTGGGCCGAATGCCCTATTATAGCGCCCGGCAGCGGAGGGGTAATGCGATGGTGCACGCGTGAAGCCGGACGATACCGAGACTCACCGCCTGGACAAATGGCTGTGGTATGCCAGATTTTACAAAACCCGCTCGCTCGCCACGGCCGCCATTACCGGCGGCAAGGTTCATCTGAACGCCGAGCGGGTCAAGCCCGCTCACCGCGTTCGGATCGGCGATCGGATCAGCCTGTCCCTTGAGGGGGTGGTCGCCGAATTCGAGGTTCTGGGACTGCCCGAGCGACGCGGACCGGCGCCCGAAGCGCAATCGCACTACCTCGAAACGCGGGGGAGCGCCGAGCGGCGCGCGCACCTGAGAGAGCAGCAGCAACTGGCGCGGACGTCGAGGCCCCGGCCGGAGGGGCGGCCCGACAAGCGCGACCGCCGCCGGCTGATGCGGCTACACCGCGATCAAAGCTGAGCGTACCCCCGTGGCCGATCGTCCGATGGGCGGATCGCGCCCCTCGTGGCCGATCGCGCCCCTCGCGGGCGATCTCGCCCCTACAGATCGATCATGCTCTCCGGATCGTCTTGCTCGCAGATCGAGGCGGTCTCGGGCTGCAGCGCGTCCCAATCGCCGTGCGCCCAAACGGCGGTGGCGAGTCCCCCGGTGGGCAGATTGCGCCGGGTCGGCACCGGGCCGAAGCGGCTGGCGACCTGGCTCAATCCCGGGTTGTGCCCGCAGATGAGGATGTGGCGCAGTGCCGGGTCGCGCTTCGCGAGCAGCTTCCAGGTGGTTTCGGGGGTGGCCAGGTAGAGCTCGCGCGCACCCTGCAGCTGCTTCGTGTCCAGCTCGCATGCGGACGCGATGATCTCGGCGGTGCTCCAGGTGCGCTCGGCCGGACTCACCAGGATGAGATCGGGAATGAGATCCCGGCGCACGATTCTGACGGCGATTTCCTGCGCCTCGATGATGCCGCGGCGGGTCAGCGCGCGTTCGAAATCCTCCGGACAACTGTCGAGAGCCTGCGCCTCTCCGTGGCGCAGCAGCGTCAGCCGGCGAACTTCCACCGGTATCCACTCCCGTAGATGGCGGTTTTCACATCATTCCCGTCTGCAGACGAGCCTCCTCGGACATCATGCTGTGATTCCACGGCGGGTCGAACACCAGCTCAACGTTCGCACGCGATACCGTGGGTACGATCTGTGCCTTGTCGCGCACGTCCTGGACCAGGATCTCTCCCATGCCGCACCCGGGAGCCGTGAGCGTCATCTTGATGTCGACCGTTCGGGTCTCGTCGACATTCTTGGTGACGTCGCACACGTAGATCAAGCCGAGGTCGACGATATTCACCGGAATCTCGGGGTCGTAGCAGGTCTTGAGCTGCTGCCAGACCACGTTCTTGATGTCCTCTTCCGAGGCACCGGGCGGGACCTCCGGGGGCTTGGTGATCGTCTTGCCGATGGCGTCGGCATCCTGGCCTGCGATGCGGAACAAATTGCCGTCGATGTAAACCGTGAAGCTGCCGCCCAGCGCCTGGGTGATATAGCCCACCGACCCGAGCTTGAGATTCACCTCGACGCCGGCAGGGATCGCGACGGCTTTCACCTCGCGTTGTACGACGATCGGCTCGTTTTCGTAGGAGCGCATGGCCTGGGCGCTCACTCGGTCGACACGGCGGGGACGCTGCCGGACGTCGCCGCCTCGAGCGCGGAGGCAAGGGTATGCCAGCAAAGGCTCGCACATTTCACCCGTACCGGGTACTCGCGTACCCCGGAGAGCGCGGCGAGCTTGCCGAGATCGTCTCCGTCCGCCGCATCGTCGGTGAGCAGCCGGTGGACCCGATCGAACAGCGCCAGCGCCTCGCCACGAGTCTTGCCCTTCACGGCCTCGGTCATGAGCGACGCGGACGCCGTCGAGATCGCGCATCCCTGGCCTTCGAAGCGGATATCCCGGATGGTATCGCCGCTCAGGTTCAGCCTCAGGGTGAGCCGGTCGCCGCACAGCGGGTTCACGCCCTCCGCGCTGGCATCGGCGGGCTCGAGCGAGCCGAAATTTCGCGGCCGGCGGTTGTGGTCCAGAATCACGTCGCGGTAAAGCTCGTTCAGTTCCATGGGTGATGGGCCATCAAGCGAACAAGGCCCGGGCGCGCGGGATGGACGCGGCGAGCCTGTCGACTTCTTCGAAAGTGTTGTAGAGGGCGAAGCTGGCGCGGGCGGTCGCCGGCAATTTGAAGAATTCCATGACCGGCATGGCGCAGTGGTGTCCGGTCCGCACGGCGATACCGTCCTCATCGAGGATGGTACCGAGATCGTGCGGGTGTACGCCGTCGACCACGAAGGAGATCAGGCTGGCCTTCTCGGGCGCGGTGCCGATGATCCTCAGTCCGTCGATTCGAGCGAGCTTCGATGTCGCGTAGTCGAGGAGCGAGCGCTCGTGCGCATGCACCGCCCCGAGATCGAGCGATTCCATGAATTCCACCGCAGCGCCGAGGCCGATGGCGCCGGAGATGTTGGGGGTGCCGGCCTCGAACTTGTAGGGCAGTGCGTTGTAGGTGGTCTTGTCGAAGCCGACCGACAAGATCATGTCGCCGCCGCCCTGCCATGGCGGCATGCGCTCGAGCAACGCCTCACGGCCATAGAGCACGCCGATCCCGGTCGGGCCGAACAGCTTGTGCCCGGAGAAGGCGTAGAAATCGCATCCCAGCGCCTGCACGTCCACGCTGAGGTGCGGCACGGCCTGGGCGCCGTCGATGAGCGTGACGATGCCGCGCGCCTTTGCCGCGGCCATCAACCGCCCCACCGGCAGGACGGTGCCGAGCGCGTTGGATACGTGCGCGCACGCCAGAATTCGCGTGCGCGGGCTGATCAGCGACTCGACGGCCTCGGCATGGACCTCGCCGTTCGCATCCATCGGCGCGACGACGAGCCTCGCACCGGTCTGCTCGCACAGGATCTGCCACGGCACGATGTTGGCGTGGTGCTCGAGATAGGTGATGAGTACTTCATCGCCCGGCGCCAAGGTCGAGCGCCCATGACTCTGGGCGACCAGATTGATGGCCTCGGTCGTGCCGCGCACGAATACGATCTCGTGCCGCGAACGGGCATTGATGAACTTCACCAGACGGTCGCGCGCACCCTCGTAGAGCGCGGTGGCCTCCTGGCTCAAGGCGTGCACGCCACGGTGGATGTTGGCGTGATGGTGCCGCTCATAATCGTCCACGGCCTCGATCACGGCGAACGGCCGCTGCGCGGAGGCGCCGTTGTCGAGATAGCAAAGCGGTTTGCCGTGGACCAGGCGGGCCAGCACCGGGAACTGGCGGCGCACGGCGTGCACGTCGAAAGAGGCGGGGCGATCGCTTTTGGCCAGGGCTTTCATCGGAATTTCCGCAGCACTTGAGGGTCGGGCAGTTGTGGAATCAGCGCGTTCTCGATCGCATGGCGCGCCGAGGGCACGCTCATGCCGGTGAGTACGTCCGCGAGGAATGCATAGATCAGCAGGCTCTGTGCGGTTTCGCGGTCGAGGCCGCGCGACAGCATGTAGAACAGCATGTTCGGATCGAGCCGGCCGGTGGTGGCGCCGTGCGAGCATTTCACCTCGTCGGTATGGATCTCCAGTTGCGGCCGCGAATCGATCTCGGCGCTCGGCGACAGCAACAGGCCGCGGCACGACTGCTGCGACTCCGTACCCGCGGCGCCCGCATCGACCACCACCTTGCTGTTGATGACCACGCGGCTGGTGCCGCTCGCGATCGTGCGGGCGATCTGACGGCTCTGCGTGTGCTTCGCGGCGTGTCTCACGACGTTCGCGCAGTCGACATGGCGTTCCTCGTGGCCGACCAGCAGCGCGTAGCTCTCGAGCTCCGCGCCCGGCTCGTTCAGCTGCGCTTCGAGCGAGCATCGGGTGAGGCCGCCGCCCAGCACGATGGTGAATTGCCGGCAGCGGCTGTCGCGGGCCTGGCGTACCTCGAGCGAATCCAGGTGGTTGGTGCGCTGATCGGTGGCGAACACGCGGTAATGCTCGATGCTCGAGTCGCGCTCGAGCGAGATCAAGGATGCGGAATTGAACAGCGGGGTATCGGGGCCGTCCTGCACGTAGTGCTCGATGATGGTGGCGCTCGAGCCGGGCAGAGCATCGATGATCACCCGGGGATGAGCCGCGGTGCCGGGATGATCCGCCGTCGCGACATGCAGGATCACCAGCGGAGTCTCCACCCGCGTGCTGACCTTGAGATACAGCCCGTCGACGAACAGAGCGGTGTTGAGCAGCCGCCAGCGCCCGATCTCGCCATCCGAGAGGGGCTCGAGGAAGCTCGACATCAGTCGTCGATCCGCTCGAGATACTTCCTGTAAGCTATTGATCTCTATTCCATTAATGGATAGATCCATGCGCTGCGGCAGAACCGGATAGCCGTTCACCACGAGCACCGTGGCGGCGCGCTCGTCCTCACCCAGGAGGCACAGCTGGGCGGTCGGCTGCAGGCCGCCGGACGGGGCGCGGGGCGCATCGACATAGCTCTGCGCGGATAATTTCTTGAGGCTCGTATAGCGCCAGCTCTCGTCGTGCTGGCTCGGCAAGCCGAGTTGCAGGAAGCGCTCCATCGCGCGTTCGCGCAGCGCCGACAGCGGGTCGGCGGCGCGCGCGAACCACTGCTGCTCGAAGGAGCGCAGCGCCGGCGAACCCTTGGCCGCCGTGGAGGATTGCACCACGGGGCTCATGCGACCTGGGCTCCCTGCACCCAGTCGTAGCCGCGGCGCTCGAGCTCCAGCGCGAGCGAGCGGTCGCCCGACATCAGGATGCGGCCCCCGGCCAGGACGTGCACCTTGTCCGGCACGATGTAGTCGAGCAGGCGCTGATAGTGGGTCACCAGCACGACGGCGCGCCTCGGATCCCGCAGGCTGTTCACGCCCGTCGAGACCACCTTGAGCGCATCGATGTCGAGCCCGGAGTCGGTCTCGTCGAGGATCGCGAGCTTCGGCTCGAGCACGAGCATCTGCAGGACCTCGTTGCGCTTCTTCTCGCCGCCCGAAAAGCCTTCGTTCACGCCGCGCGTGAGGAAGGCCTCGCTCATGTGCATGAGCTTCATCTTCTGTTTCACCAGAGCCAGGAACTCGAAGGCATCCACCTCCGGCTCGCCGGCGGCTTTGCGCTTCGCGTTGAGCGCCGCTTTGAGGAGGTAGACGTTGTTGACGCCGGGGATCTCCACCGGATACTGGAACCCGAGGAACAGGCCGGCGCGCGCGCGCTCCTCGGCGGGCAGCGCCAGGAGGTCGCGGCCTTCGAAGGTGACCGAGCCGCCAGTGATCTCGTAGTCCTCGCGGCCGGCCAGCGCCTGGGCAAGCGTGCTCTTGCCCGAGCCGTTCGGGCCCATGATGGCGTGCACCTCCCCGGCGTTCACCTCGAGGTTGATGCCCTTGAGGAGCTCTTTGCCGGCCACCCGGGCGCTCAATTCGGAAATTTTTAGCATCGTACTCGACGGCCCGGTCAGCCGACCGCTCCTTCCAGACTCACACTCAATAAATTCTGCGCTTCGACCGCGAACTCCATCGGCAGCTCCTTGAACACCACCTTGCAGAACCCGCTGACGATCATGTTCACCGCATCCTCCGCGGAGATCCCGCGCTGCAGGCAGTAGAACAGCTGGTCCTCACCGATTTTCGAGGTACTGGCTTCGTGCTCCACCGTGGCGGTGGCATTGCGGACCTCCATGTAGGGAAAGGTGTGGGCCGCGCACCTTCCGCCCATCAGCAGCGAATCGCACTGCGTGAAATTGCGCGCCCCCGCGGCGCTCGGCAGGATCTTCACGAGTCCCCGGTAGGTGTTCTCGGCGCGGCCTGCGGAAATGCCCTTCGAGACGATCGTGCTCCGGGAATTCTTGCCGATGTGGATCATCTTCGTGCCGGTGTCGGCCTGCTGGCAGTTGTTCGCCACCGCGACCGAGTAGAATTCGCCGACCGAGTTCTCGCCGCGAAGCACACAGCTCGGATATTTCCAGGTGATGGCCGAGCCGGTCTCCACCTGCGTCCAGGAGATCTTGGAATTTCGCCCGCGGCACTCGCCACGCTTGGTGACGAAATTGTAGATTCCGCCGACACCGTTCTCGTCTCCCGGATACCAGTTCTGTACCGTCGAGTACTTGATCTGGGCATCGTCCAGAGCCACCAGCTCGACCACCGCGGCATGCAGCTGATTCTCGTCGCGCATCGGGGCCGTGCAGCCCTCGAGGTAGCTCACCGATGCGCCCTCGGCGGCGACGATCAAGGTGCGCTCGAATTGGCCGGTCTTGGCCGCGTTGATGCGGAAGTACGTCGACAGCTCCATCGGGCAGCGCACGCCGGCGGGCACGTAGACGAACGAGCCGTCGGAGAACACCGCGGAGTTCAGCGCCGCGAAAAAGTTGTCGCCCGCGGGCACCACGGTGCCCAGATAGCGCTCGACCAGATGCGGGTGGTTGCGAACCGCGTCCGAGAACGAGCAGAAGATCACGCCCGCCTTGGCGAGCTTGTCCTTGAACGTCGTGGCGACCGATACGCTGTCGAACACGGCATCGACGGCGACGCCGGCGAGCTTCGCCCGCTCGTGCAGCGGTATGCCGAGCTTCGCGTACGTCTCGAGCAGCTTCGGGTCGACCTCGTCGATGCTCTTCGGCGCGTTGAGCGGAGCGCGCGGCGCCGAATAATAGGAAATATCCTGGTACCGGATCGGCTTGTAGCGCACCCGCGCCCAGGTGGGCTCTTGCATCGTCTGCCAGTGGCGGAAGGCCTTCAGCCGCCAGTCGAGCAGGAATTGCGGCTCTTTCTTCTTGAGCGATATGGCCCGCACCACCTCCTCGTCGAGCCCCGGCGGCAGGCTATCCGATTCGATGTCCGTGACGAAGCCGTGCCGGTACTTTTGTCCGAGCAGCGCCTCGACGTCTTGTGGTTTGCTTGACACGATTTGGTTTCCAGTTGCTCTTACGCTTGCGGCTCAGCGCCGCGTATTCAAGGGGTAATGACGAGTTCCACGCCTACGGCGCGGAACGCCGGGTATCGAGGCTCAATCCGGAGACGCGCACCGGCGCCGAATCGATTCCCGCCAGCTGATCGAGCGTCACGTCCTCGAGCGCGCGCCGGATGGCCGCGTTGACCCGTTGCCAGGCGCCGCCGACGCGGCACTGCCGCTCGATGCCGCATTGACTCGAGGCGCTGCTGCACTCGGTGATGGCAATCGGCCCCTCGAAAACATCGAGAATCTGCGCCGCGGTGATCATCGTAGGGGCCCGCGCCAGGCGGTAGCCGCCGAGCGCGCCGCGCGAGGAGATCACCATGCCGGCGCGTTGCAGACCCTTCAGCACCTTGCTCACGGTGGGGCGGCTGAGGCGCGTGCGCTCCGCCAGCTCCGCGGCGGCGCGATGCCGCATCGGCTCTTGCGCTAGACTCGCGAGCACGACGGTCGCATAGTCGGTCAGCTTGCCCATTCGCAGCATGAAATCCGCCTTCTCTCGAAGATCCTTAATGTGGGACTATTTTAGTCCTATTTGGGGCATCGCGCCAGTCGTGCCGGTGGCGACGACCGCCGGAGAGCCTGACGCGGGTACCCCGGGCGCGGAACGCACTCGGTTTTGTTATCCTTGAAGCCAATACTCCCCGATTCAACAGTGAGAGACGCCTCCAGTATGAACACATCACAATTGGCGGCCACGGCACAAGCGGTGGTTGCGAAAAATCACGGCATTTTGGCCGCCGATGAGAGCACCAGCACCATCCTCAAGCGTTTCAATGCCATCAAGCTCGAGTCGACCGAGGAGAACCGGCGCGCATACCGCGAGATGCTCTTCACGACCCCGGGTGCGGGCGATTACATCAGCGGCGTGATCTTGTATGACGAGACCATCCGGCAGAAGACCAAGGACGGCGTGCCGTTCCCCACCTATTTGAGCAAGCACGGCATGATTCCCGGCATCAAGGTGGATACAGGTGCAAAACCCCTCGCAGGATTTCCGGGGGAGACCATTACCGAGGGGCTCGACGGGCTGCGCGAGCGCCTGGCCGAGTACGGCAAGCTGGGCGCGCGCTTCGCCAAGTGGCGGGCGGTGATCGACATCGGCGCGGGAATTCCGACCCGTTATGCGATCGATGCCAATGCCGAGGCTCTGGCGCGCTATGCGGCGCTTTGCCAGGAGGCCGGGATCGTCCCGATCGTCGAGCCTGAAGTGCTGATGGACGGCGATCATACGATCGAGCGCTGCGAAGAGGTCACCAATGCGGTGCTGCAAAGCGTGTTCGACCATCTGTTCGCCGCGCGCATCGCGCTCGAGGGGATGGTGCTCAAGCCGAACATGGTGATCGCAGGCAAGAAGAGCGCGAAAAAGGCCTCCCCCGAGCAGGTCGCCGAAGCCACGGTGCGGACGCTCAAGCGCCACGTGCCGCCGGCGGTCCCCGGGATTGCGTTTCTGTCGGGCGGGCAAAGCCCCACGGAGGCCACCTTGCACTTGAGCCTGATGAATGCCAATGCCGCGGGAACGCTGCCCTGGACACTCACTTTCAGCTACGGCCGCGCGCTTCAGGACACGGCATTGCGCGCCTGGGGCGGCAATCCGGCGGGCGTGGCGGGAGGTCAGCAGCAGTTACACCTGCGGGCGAAGCTCAATGGCCTGGCCGCAGGCGGGGCGTATAAGCCGGCGATGGAAAGCACGGCGGCGTAAGGCCGCCCGCGGCTCAAGCTCGAAGCACAACAAGAATTCGAAGCCAACACGAACCCCTGCGGCGCCCGTCGTTGAACGCACCTGCCCCCATCGTCGAGATCCGCGACTTGCACTACGCGGTCAACGGCCGGGTGATCTTCGCCGGCCTCGACGTGGACATCGTTCCCGGGCGGATCACCGCCATCATGGGGCCGAGCGGCACCGGCAAGACCACCCTTCTGCGGCTGATCACCGGCCAGCTGCGCGCCGGGTCGGGGTCATTGCGCGTCGCCGGTCATGACATGCGCGTCGTGCGCCGCACCGAGCTTTACGCGCTGCGCCGGCGCATGGGCATGCTGTTCCAAAATGGTGCCTTGCTCACCGACCTCGACGTGTTCGAGAACGTCGCCTTCCCGCTGCGCGCGCACACCGACCTGCCGGAGCGGCTGATTCGCCAGCTGGTCTTGATCAAGCTGCAGGCGGTGGGATTGCGCGGCGCAGCGGAGCTCATGCCGGCCGAGTTGTCGGGCGGCATGGCACGACGGGTGGCTCTCGCCCGCGCAATAGTCATGGACCCCGAAATCCTGGTCTACGACGAGCCATTCGTGGGTCTGGACCCGATCTCGCTCGGCGTCATTCTGCGGCTGATCCGGCGCTTGAACGACGTGCTAGGGCTCACCAGCATCGTGGTGTCGCACGACGTCCACGAGATCGCTACGGTGGCGGACTCGGTCTATCTGTTGTCCGGCGGCAAGGTCGCCGCACACGGCGCGCCGGGCGAGCTGCAGGCCAATCCCTCCGCGGTGGTCCGGCAATTCATCGGCGGCCTCGCCGATGGACCGGTGCCGTTCCATTTTCCGGCGCCAGACTACTTCGGCGAGCTGCTCGCCCGAGAGGACGAACGTTGAACCCGATCAGGGAGCTGTGGATCAGTCTCGTCGAGGCTCTGGAGGGGCTCGGCGACATCACCCGTTTTCTGCTGCGCCTCCTCATGCGGATGCCACGCGTGCTGTTGCGGGTCGATGATATCTCGCGGCAGATCTACAATGCCGGGGCACTCTCGCTGGTGATCATCATGCTGTCCGGACTGTTCGTCGGGATGGTGCTCGGTTTGCAGGGTTTTCAGCTGCTGCAGCGCTTCGGATCGGAGGAAGCGCTCGGCACCGCCGCCGCCATCGGCCTCGTGAAGGAGCTCGGCCCCGTGGTGACGGCGCTGCTGTTTGCCGGCCGCGCGGGCACGGCGCTCGCCTCCGAGATCGGCTTGATGCGCGCCACGGATCAGCTCTCGGCGATGGAAATGATGGCGGTGGATCCGATCGAGCGGGTGGTGGCGCCGCGCTTTCTCGGCGGTGTGATCGCGATGCCGTTGCTCGCGGCGATTTTCAGCGTAGTCGGCATCTACGGCGCCCAGCTCGTCGGCGTGCAGATCATGCACGTCGATTCGGGCAGCTTCTGGTCGCAGATGCGCGGTGCCGTCGAGCTCAAGGACATCAACGAGGGCGTGGTCAAGAGCTGCATTTTCGGGTTGGCCTGCAGCTTGATCGCGGTCTATCAGGGCTATTACGCGATCCCCACCGCGGAGGGAGTCGGACGTGCGACGACGCGCACGGTGGTCGCATCCGCGGTGATGGTGCTGTTTCTGGACTATCTGCTCACGTCGGCTTTTTTGTAAGGGAAATAATGGCTATGCGCAAGTCGAACACATTGAATGTCGGAACCGGCGCGTTCGTGCTCCTGGGCTTCGCGACGCTCGCATTCCTGACCACCCAGATCACCAATCGCGGTCTGCACCTGGGCGGCACCCCCCATTACGATGTCACGGCCAAATTCGACAACATCGGCGATCTCAAGGTCGGCGCGCCGGTCTCCATGGCCGGCGTCGAGGTGGGCCGTGTCACAGGTATCAACCTCGACCCGCGCGAATACCGGGCGGTGGTGAAGATGCAGCTGGATTCCAGGTACAACCAGATTCCTACCGACAGCGACGCAAGCATCTACACGCAGGGGCTGCTCGGCGGGAAGTACATCGGCCTGACTGCGGGAGGCGCCGACACGTTCCTCAAGAACAATTCACAAATCGATTTCACGCAATCGGCGTTCGTGATCGAGAATTTGATCGCGCAGCTGGTGGCGAACTTCAGCAAGAGCTCGAACTCCTCGAGTTCTTCGGACGCCAACTCCACCCCACCCAAAAACGATGCGACTGCACCCACGGAGAAACATAAATGAGACTGAACCGGTTGCGAACGGCCGCCATATCGGCGTGTCTGTGCCTGGCGGCGGGGGCCGCCGGGATGCTCTCCACGCGCGCATGGGCCGACCAGCCCGCGCCGGCGGCCGCGCCGAGCACGCTCGGCCCGCAGCAGCTGGTCGAGGACTCCGCCAAGCGCATGTTGACCGAGCTCGATGCCAATCGCGCCATGTACGCCAAGGACCCGGCCAAGCTCGACGCGCTGGTGGCGAATGTGCTGCTGCCGAACTTCGACAGCGAATACGCCGCGCGCCTCGTGCTCGGCCCAGCCTGGCGCACGGCCACCCCTGAGCAGCGCAAGCGCTTCGTCGATGCGTTCTACCATTCGCTGCTGCGAAACTACGGCAACGCGCTGCTCAACTTCACCGCCGATCGATTCGTGATCCTGCCGTACCGGGGAGAACCGGGTGAAACGCAGGCCACGGTGCGCACCGAGGTCAAGAGATCGGACGGGTCGCGGGTTGCCGTGAATTTCACGCTGCACAAGACCGACCAGGGCTGGAAGGCGTGGGACGTGGTCATCGATGGAATATCCTACGTCAAGAGCTTCCGGACCGATTTCGCCTCGGAGATTCAGGCAAAGGGCCTAGATGAGGTGATCTCGCGAATGGAGCGGGAAAATGCCGCCAACAAGCCGGGCGGCGCTCCAGGCACCTGAGGTTCCGATTTTGAAGGATCCTGACCACGAGGCCGCGGTGTTCAACACTCTCCCGGAAGGGCGGGCGAGTATCGTCGGCGCGCTCGACTTCTGGACGGTCAGCGCGCTCTTGCCGGTGGGAAGCGAGGCGATCCGCGAAGGCGGTACGAGTGCGATCGACCTCGCCGGGATCACCGCCAGCGACAGTGCGGGACTTGCACTGCTGATCGAATGGTTGAGCGTCGCTCGCGCGGCGGGCCGTGCTTTGCGCTTCGAGAATATCCCTTCGCAGCTTCATCAGCTCGCGGGTCTGAGCGACGTGGACGAGCTCATCGCCCCCGCCTGAGCCGGCGTCAGTCCTTCGGCGGCTCCGGCTGTTGTGGCGCAGCAGGCGCCGGAGCGCCCGGCGGAGGAGCGGCCGGCGGGGCGGAGGTCGGCGCCGTCGGAGTGTTGGGTCCTGGGGGCGGCGCGACCGCCGAGCCGGCGGGAGCGGGACTGGTGTCCTCGCCCGGATCGACCAGCTCCTCGTTGTTCACCTTCCCCTCCGACACCCGGTAGGCGCGCCGCGCCAGGTAGGCGTCGCGCACGAAGGCATAGGGATCGAAGGCCTGATCGATCGTTTGGTCCAGGGACAACAGCGAGGCGCGGACATCGAGGAGGTAGGGCAGGTACAGTCCCCAACTGACGTAGCTGTTGTTCACGTATGCCGTGGGCGTGGTGTAGTGGTCGACAACCTTGGCCGGCCCGTCGCGCAAATCCGAAGGGCCGAGGATCGGCAGCTCCACGAACGGACCGGAATGCAGGCCCCAGTGCCCGAGGGTGAGTCCGAAATCCTCTTCGTTGCGGTCGAGTCCCGCGGAAGTCGCGGGATCGAGCAGACCGCCGATGCCCACCGTCGTGTTGAGCAAGAATCGCCCGAGATCGTTTCCGGCCGCGCGGAACTTGCCCTGCAAGGCATCGTTGATCATCACCGTGGTGGTGTTGAGATTCGAGAAGAAGTTGCTGATCCCGGTGCGGATCGGGTGCGGCACGACCTTGACGTAGCCGCGCGCGGCGGGGCGGATGACCGCGTGGTCCACCGAGGTATTGAACTTGTAGACGCCGCGATTCCAGGACTCCCACGGGTCCTGCGGAGAGCGCGGGTGGTTCGGCGGAAGCGTCACACAGGCGCTCAGCGCGCCTGCGGCTGCGAGACTCAGGGTCAACCGCATCAATCCTGCTTTCGTCATGTTTCTTTTCCCGTCTCCCAATTTGCAGTACTTCCGCGCCACAAGCGACCGGCCGGATCCGGCCGCTCCAGGAGCAGCGCAGAGGGCAGGCTAGCGGCGACCGTTGTCGTCGGCGACCGTATTCTTGCGGTTTTTGGGCATCGCTGCACGAACTTCCTCAAGCAAAGCGCTGATGCGGGCGCGCTGGATGGCATTCAGATTCGGAAGTCCGAGGGCAAGTGATAGTTGATTGTAGGCTGTCGGCACGTCACCGTTCATCAAATAGTAGTCCGCCATGTAGTAATAGGAATCGGCCACGTTGCCGGCGTCGCTGGCGGCCTTGGCGATCAGCCGCGCCTGGTTCGGGGTCGGTTCGACCTGGTTGAACAGATCGTCGAGGATGAGCTGGGCGCGGTGGTTCTCGCCCGCGTGCATCAAGGTCTCGGCGAACCGGATGGTGACCGGCACGTTGCGCGGGAAGAGCCCGAGACCCTTCTCGAGAATGGCCTGCGATTCCCGGGTCTGGCCGTTGGCGAGATAGGCCTGGCCCAGCGCCCCGTAGAACTGCGTGACCAGCGGATATTCATCCACCAGTGCCTTCAAATCGGGGATGGCCGCCGCCGGGACGTGGGCATTGATGTCGGCGACTGCTTTCCCGTAGCGCTCCTCGACGGTGAGGCCGGCGCCATTCTTGATCAGGTTGGCGTAATATTCGCGCACTTCCTGCGGGTTGCCGACGAGCGAGCGCAGCCGCTCGCGCATCAGGAGGTAGCTGAGCGAGTCCTCATGATGAATGCGCCCGATCTGCTGCGCTCGATTGCGCGCCTCCGCGACACGATCCGCGGAGAGCGGGTGATCGATCAGGAACTGGATCGCCGTCGTGCGCTCGGGGCTTGGCCCGTTTTTGCTCAGTTCCCCCAGCATCGAGGCCATGCCGAGCGGATCGTAGCCGGCGGCAGCCATGGTGCCGATGCCGATCCGGTCCGCGTCGTATTCCTGGGAGCGCGTGTAGTTGATCTGGTGCTGGATCGCAGCGCTTTGCGCCCCGAGAATGGCCCCCTCCATGACGGAAGGGTCGCCCCGTCCGGCGGTCGCGCCCAGCAGGATGGCCGCCAGCATGGCCGCCGTCGAAATCAGGCCCGAATGCGCTTGATCGATCATGCCGCGCACCAGATGCCGCTCGGTGACGTGCGCGGTTTCGTGCGCCATGACGCCCGCGAGCTCGTTCTCGTTGTGGGTCATCAGGAACAGTCCGGCGTTGATGCCGATGAAGCCCCCGGGCATGGCGAAGGCGTTGATCACCGGACTTCGTACCACGAAGTAGGTGAACTGGTGCTGGCCTTCCTCAGCGCGGCTCGAGAGCGAGTGGCCGATCGTCTGAATGTACTCGCTCACCTCCGGGTCCTCGAGCACCTGGCCCTGTGCGCTCATCTGCCGGAACCAGGCTTGGCCCACCTGGTATTCCTCCTCGAGCGACACCGCCGCGGTGGCGGGGCCGCCGAGATCGGGCAGCTGCAGTTCCGTGTCGGTGGCGGACGTGCCGGCCGACCAGGCGACGGTGCTACCCACCGCGAACGTCGCGGCAAACGCGGCGGCGAACAGCGACAATGGTTTAAATAGCCTCATCGAGGGTCTCACAAGCCTCATCGACCAAACTTGGTTGGAGTGCCCGGGATGCCGCAAAGTTCTAATGTCGGGGAGAGCCCCACAGTGGCGGTCCCGTCAGAGGACTTCGGATGCATAGTCTGCCAGACGCGAGCGCTCGCCGCGCACCAGGGTAATATGCCCTGAATACGTCCAACCCCGGAAACGGTTGACGACATAAGTCAAGCCGGTCGTGGTTTCGGTCAGATAGGGGGTGTCGATCTGGGCTATGTTGCCCAGACACACCATCTTGGTGCCGGGTCCGGCGCGGGTGACCAGGGCCTTCATCTGCTTGGGCGTCAGGTTCTGCGCCTCGTCGATGATGATGAACCGGTTCAGGAACGTGCGTCCGCGCATGAAATTGAGCGAGCGGATCTTGATCCGGTGCCGCAACAGATCCGTGGTGGCGCCTCGCCCCCACGTGCCGCCGGCCTGGCTCTGCGTGAGCACCTCCAGATTGTCCATGAGCGCGCCCATCCAGGGCTCCATTTTTTCCTCTTCGGTACCCGGCAGAAATCCGATGTCCTCGCCCAGCGGGATCGTGACGCGCGTCATGATGATCTCGCTATAGCGATTATGGTCCAGGGTCTGGGCCAGGCCCGCCGCCAAGGTCAGCAGGGTCTTGCCGGTGCCGGCAGGCCCGAGCACCGTGACGAAATCGATCTCCGGGTCCATCAGCAAGTTGAGCGCGAAATTCTGCTCGCGATTGCGCGCGCTGACTCCCCAGACGTTGTTGCGCTCGGTGCGGTAGTCGACCGTCAGCTCCAGAACGGTCGAGTCTCCCTCGAGCTTGCGCACCACGGCTTCCACGCCGCTCTCGCCCGGATCGTAAACGAATTGATTGGTCTGCCACTCCCGCACCAGGGGACCGCGTACGCGGTAGAAGGTTCGGCTGTGCTGCTGCCAGGACTCCATGCCCTTGCCGTGCTTCTCCCAGAAGTTCGCCGGCAGCTTCTGCACGCCGCTCTCGAGCAGGTCCGCATCCTCGATGGTCTTGTCGCTGGAATAATCCTCGGCCTGCACACCGACAATAGCCGCCTTGATGCGCAGGTTGATGTCCTTGGACACGAGCGTGACCCTCGTGTCCGGAAACTTTCTTTGCAACGCGAGGGTATCGGCGAGGATGGCGTTGTCGGCGCCATGGCCGGGCAGGCCGTCCGGAAGCGACGAGTCGAGCAGCTGAGTCTGAAAGAACAGCCGGCCGGCGGGCGGGCGCTTGCCGTGATTGACCGTCACTCCGGTCGGCAGCGCGAGCCCGCGGTCGATTTCCCGCTTGGTGGCATCGCGCATCAGCTCGTCGAGAAAGCGGCTCACCTGGCGGACGTTGCGGGCGGCTTCCGATACGCCTTTCTTGCCGGCGTCGAGCTCCTCGAGCACCGTCATGGGAATGTAGACGTCGTGCTCCTCGAAACGAAAGATCGAGGTCGGATCGTGCATCAGGACATTCGTGTCCAGCACGAAAATGCGCCGCTGCTCCTTGGATTTGGTCGCTTTCGCGGCACCGGCCGATGCCGGCCGCAGGGTGGAAGTCACAGCGCCTTCACCGCCTCGAGTACCGCCTCGGCGTGCCCGTCCACCTTGACCTTGCGCCATGCCTGCCGCAGCAGGCCGTGCCCGTCCACGAGGAACGTGCTGCGCTCCACCCCCATGTATTTCTTGCCGTACATGCTCTTTTCTTGAATCACGTCGTAGAGCTCGCACACCGCCTTGTCGGGATCGCTCAGCAGCTCGAACGGGAATCCCATCTTCTCCTTGAATTTCGAGTGCGATGCGACGGTGTCCGGAGAGATCCCGACGATCATCGCGTCCGCTCTCTTGAAGCGCGCATGAGCGGCGCCGAACGCTTCGCCTTCCTGGGTGCAACCGGGAGTGTTGTCGCGCGGATAGAAGTAAATGACGACATGCCGGCCGGAGGCATCGGCGAGACGCCATTTGCCTGATGTGCCGTCGAGCACGAAGTCCGGGGCCTTCTTGCCGATCTCAATCTTGCTCATGATGCTGTGCTCTCAAAAAGTCTCGGGCGTGGACGGCAGGGCGGCCGCGGCTCAATTCTTCACCGGTTCGAGAATGGCGTCGAGATTCAAGTGATCGCAGAAATCCATGAATTCCTCGCGCAGCACGCCGATGTGCAGGCGGCTCGGCACGTTCACGATCATCTGCACGGAGAACATCGGCGCGCCGGTGTGGGCGGCCGCGTAGGAGCGGGTGGACAACTCCGCGATGTCGACCCCGCGCTGCGAGAAGAAGCCGGAAAGGCCCGCGACGATGCCGGTCTGATCGAGGCAGACCACGTCGATGGAGTAGGGCAGCATGTCGTTGCGCGCCGCCCGCTCCTCGGTGCGCCGCAGCTGAATGTTCATGCCGGTGGCATCCGCCAGCTTCTTGAACTCTCCCTCGAGCTTGGCGAGCGTGTGCCAGTTGCCGTTCACCAGCAACAGCATCGCGAACTCGTTGCCGAGAGAGGTCATACGGCTCTCGCTGATGCTGCCTCCACAGTCGGCAACGGCCTTGGACAGCTCATGCACCATCCCGACGCGGTCCCCGCCGACCGCGCTAATCACGATATGTTGTTTCATCGGGGCAAATTCTACCGGATGGACGCTTGCCACGGTGCATGTCGGCCAATTAAGGTAGCGGCTATTCCCCCGAGGAGCTGTCGGAATGTTGCGCGGAAGCCTGGTTGCCATTGTCACGCCGATGACCGCCGACGGCTGCCTGGATTGGGCGGCATGGGATCGGCTGCTCGATTTTCACGCGCGCGAGGGCACCGACGGCGTCGTGATCGCCGGTACCACGGGCGAGTCGCCGGCGTTGTCGCTCGAGGAAACGCAGGAGCTGACGTGCCGTGCGGTGGAGCGCTGCCGCCGCAAGATGAAATTGATCGTGGGTGCGGGAACGAACGCCACCGCGAGCACGGTTGCCAGGACCAAGGCGCTGTCGGGGCTCGGCGTGGACGGGGTCATGCTCGTGACGCCTTACTACAACAAGCCCACGCAAGAGGGTCTTTATCGGCATTTTGCGACGGCCGCGGATGCCTCCGAGGTTCCCGTCGTGCTCTACAACGTGCCCAACCGTACGGCGGTGGATCTGTTGCCGGGGACCGTTGCGCGCCTGGCGCGCCATCCGCGCATCGGTGCGCTCAAGGATGCGAGTGCGAGCCTTGCCCGGCTGCGCGAGCTGCTGAGCGCCTGTCCGGCCGATTTCTCCGTGCTGTCGGGCGATGATGCCACAGCGATCGAGTGGCTCGGCGCGGGTGCGCACGGCGTCATTTCCGTGACGGCCAACGTCGCACCCCGACGCATGCGCGAGGCCTGCGCGGCCGCGCTCGCGGGCGATCCGGCGACGGCACGCGCCATCGACACCGACTTGCAGTCGCTGCACAAGAATTTGTTCGTCGAGGCGAACCCGATCCCGGTAAAATGGGCGGTTGCCCGAATGGGGCTCATCGGCACCGCCATCCGGCTGCCGTTGGTCGAGCTGTCGCTTGCGCAGCGCGATCTGGTGCTCGGGGCAATGCGTGCGGCAGGTATCAGACTCGAGGATCAGGCAGCGTGAGAAGAATTCGACCGGCGGCACTCGCCATTTTACCTGTGGGGCTGGTGCTGTTGAGCGGCTGCACCTTGTTTCACGGTTTATTCCACGGGTTCGCCGCGGACTGTCATAAGCCGCAGGAATACCAGCGCGCCGCTCAGGTCCCGCCGCTCAAGGTGCCCCAGGGATTGGATTCCCCGAACACCCAGGGGGCTCTGGTCATCCCGACGGTCGAGCTCGCGCCGCCGCCGCCGGGTGCGCACGACGCCTGCTTGGATCAGCCGCCGCGCTACAAGCCGGCGCCCACCAACAAGGCGGGGTATCCCGCCAGCTAGGAGCGGCGTGATCGGCTGATTTGATCGCTTGGGCGGCCTCCGGTAACCTTGCGGCCCGCGAGGGCCAGGATGGCCCGAGTCAATCCCTCCCGGCGGAGCGACAGAAGCGGATTGGCTGGAAGTTAAGGTCAGCGGCATGTTCGTGGAGAGGTGGCCGAGTGGTCGAAGGCGCTCGCCTGGAAAGTGAGTAACACCCCAAAAGGTGTTCGAGGGTTCGAATCCCTCCCTCTCCGCCAGTCGGCCCGGGTCTCCGAGCGGCAGGCTCTGAGCCGGTAGTACGGAAGCACGCAGGTAGTTTTGAAGAGGGAGGGAGACGCCGTCGTCGCGACGGCGGTCCCGGAGCGATAGCGGAGGGACGAGGGCGCGAAGCGCCCGAGCAATCCCTCCCCGCCAGTCGGCGCGGGCCCGCGGATAGGCGGTCTCTGTGCCAAGTCTATGGCGGCTCGCGTCGGCATCTTCGCGGCGACTTGCCACGAACCCCGTCAGGCCCGGAAGGGAGCAGCGGTAGAGGATCAAGTCGGGCGCCGAAGTCCCGCTGGCGCGGGCCGCCTCCCTATGGGCCGGGATACGGCTAAACTGTTCGCATGAGCTATATCGTATTGGCGCGGAAGTGGCGCCCCAAGCGCTTCGCGGAAATGGTGGGGCAGGAGCACGTGCTCAAGGCGCTGACCAATTCTCTGGACAGCGGCAAGATCCATCACGCGTTTCTGTTCACCGGCACGCGTGGCGTGGGCAAGACCACGGTCGCGCGCATCCTCGCGAAGTCGCTGAACTGCGAGACCGGAGTCGGCGCGAATCCCTGCGGCGTTTGCAGCACGTGCCGCGAGATCGATGAAGGACGCTTCATCGACCTGATCGAGGTCGACGCGGCCTCGCGCACCAAGGTCGACGACACCCGGGAGCTCCTCGACAACGTGCAGTACGCCCCGACGCGGGGCCGCTACAAGGTGTACCTGATCGACGAAGTGCACATGCTGTCGAACCACTCCTTCAATGCGCTGTTGAAGACGCTCGAGGAGCCGCCGCCGCATGTCAAATTCCTGCTGGCGACCACGGACCCGCAAAAATTGCCCGTGACGGTACTGTCGCGCTGCCTGCAGTTCAGCCTCAAGCGCTTGTCCGCCCACCTGATCGGCGAGCGGCTCAAGTTCATCGCGGCGGCCGAGAAGCTCGAGTACCAGCCGGCGGCGCTCGCATTGCTGGCGCGCGCGGCGGAAGGCAGCATGCGCGACGCGCTCAGCCTGCTCGATCAGCTCATCGCCTTCGGCGGCGGTGCTCTCGGCGAGGCGGATGCCCGGGCCATGCTCGGCACCATCGACCGCAGTCACGTCATCCGGATCGCCGAGGCGCTGTCGCAAGGCGATGGCGCAGCGCTCATGGCGCGCGTGGCGGAGCTCGACCGGGATGCGCCCGACTACGACCATGCGCTGGTCGACCTGGCGGCACTGCTACAGCGGGTCGCCATCGTGCAGATCGTCGCCGACGCCGCGCTCGAGGACGGGGAATTCGATCCCGATACCTTGACCCGCCTGGGCCGGGCGATGGCGCCGGAGGACGTGCAGCTCTACTACCAAATCGCGCTCGCCGGCCGGCGCGACCTTCCCATGGCGCCCGATCCGCGCCTGGGATTCGAAATGACGCTGCTGCGCATGCTGGCGTTTCGCCCCGACCCTGTTGCGCCGGCGGGGGCGGGCGCCGCGAGCGGCGCTCTCCCGGCGGGCCGCAGCACCGCCGCCGTTGCGCCGCGCGTCTTCACCGCGCCGCCCGTCGTCGCGGCGCCGCGCGTCGTCGCCGGGCCCATCACCGGCGCGCCGCCGATCACTGCCGTGCCCGGGCCGGCTCCCGCCGCGGCGGGGGACCATCGCATCGATGCCGACAACTGGCTGTCTCACGTGGAGGCCGCCGCACTCGGCGGCATGGTGCGCCAGCTCGCGTTCAATTGCGTGCCGGCCTCGTATGAGAATGGCGTTCTGGTGCTGCGCCTCGATGAGGCTTCGGTCGCACGGCGCTCCAAGCCCATCGAGGACAAGTTGGTCCAGGGGTTGTCCAAGTACCTGGGCCGCGAGATTCGCGTCGTATTCGAGGTGGCGGAGAGCGGCCTCCCCACCCTTGCGCGCCAGCGCCTGCAGGCTGATCAGGATCGCGCGCTCAAGGCCGCGGCGGCGTTCGAACAGGATCCGGCCGTGAAGGGACTCCGCGAGCGTTTCGGCGCGGAGGTGGATTCAGCGTCGGTCAAGGCCGCGGACCAGCAGTTGTAGGAGCATTCACATGATCAAAGGCGGACTGGGAAATCTCATGCGTCAAGCCCAGCAGATGCAGGAGAACATGCAGAAGGCGCAAGCGGAGCTCGCGGAGCTCGAGGTCAGCGGCGAGTCGGGCGCCGGCATGGTGAAGGTGGTGCTCAACGGCCGGCACGAAGCCAAGAAAGTGGTGATCGAGCCGAAGCTCGCGGGCGAGGACATCGGGTTGCTCGAGGATCTCGTGGTGGCGGCGATCAACGATGCGGCCCGCAAACTCGAGACACGCACCAAGGAAAAGTATGCGGGCCTCATGTCCGGGATGAATCTTCCCCCCGGCATGAAGCTGCCGTTCTGATGAAGTACACGCCGACGCTCGCCCGGCTGATCGACTCGCTGCGCTGCCTGCCGGGAGTCGGTCCGAAGTCCGCGCAACGCATGGCGTTCTACCTGCTCGAGCGCGATCGCGAGGGCGGCAGCGCGCTGGCGCAATCGCTGGCCGAGGCTCTCGCGGCGGTCGGGCACTGCAAACGCTGCCGCATGCTGACCGAGAGCGAGCTGTGCGCGATATGCGCCTCCTCGCAGCGCGATACCGCCCAGCTCTGCGTCGTGGAGTCGCCGGCCGATGTCGTGGCCATCGAGCAATCGGGCGGATTCAGGGGCCGATACTTCGTGCTGATGGGCCATCTGTCGCCGCTCGACGGCATCGGTCCCGCGGAGCTCGGGCTCGATGAGTTCGAGCGCCTGCTCGCGGAGGGTGAAGTGCGCGAGGTCATTCTGGCCACCAACCCCACCGTCGAGGGCGAAGCAACCGCGCATTACCTGGGCGAATTGGCGCTGCGCTCGGGGGTAAAGGCATCGCGCATCGCGCACGGAGTGCCGGTCGGCGGCGAGCTCGAATACGTGGACGGCGGCACCCTGGCACACGCGCTCGCGGGCCGCACCAGCGTCTCGTAGTCACCATCAGGCGTCCTGGTGCGCCAGGACGCGAGTTTTGTCGCCGTCAGGGCGCGAGTTTTGTCGCCTAGGGCGCGAGCTTTTGATAGA
Source organism: Steroidobacteraceae bacterium (assembly GCA_036272515.1). Lineage (GTDB taxonomy): Bacteria > Pseudomonadota > Gammaproteobacteria > Steroidobacterales > Steroidobacteraceae > Bog-1198. Next base: position 37,631 of record DATAYO010000056.1, read on the forward strand.
GCCGGAACAGGCGGCGATAGCTCTCATAGCGCCGGGCGGCGATGCCTCCGGCGAGCACCGCGGCCCGCACCGCGCATGCCGGTTCCTCCAGATGACGGCAATCGTTGAAGCGGCAGTCCGCGGCGACGCGGTGAATCTCGACGAAACCGATCTCGGCGGCGCGCGCAAGCGTCGCCGGCGGCGCGAAGTCGCGCACCCCGGGCGCATCGACCAGCGCCGAATCGGGCCCGAGTCGGTAGCGGCGCGCGGTCGTGGTCGTGTGCCGCCCCTCGATATCCCGGGTGAGCTCGCGAGTCTCGGCCGCGGCCTCGGGGGCGAGGGCGTTGATGAGCGAGGACTTGCCGACGCCCGACTGCCCGACCAGGAACGCCGTGCCGGTCCCGAGCGTCGCACGCAGCTCCTCGAGCCCCTCGCCGGAGAGCGCCGACACTTCGTGGCATGGCAGCTCCAGCGCGCGATACGAGCTCAGCTCGTCGCGCATCGAGCCGTTGCCCAAATCCGCTTTGTTGACGATCAGCAGAGTCTCGAGGTCCTTGAGCCGGGCGCCCGCCCAGTAACGGTCGGCCAGGAACCAATCGGGCGCCGGAGCAGGCGCCGCCACGATGGCCAGCCGGTCGATGTTGGCGGCGACCGGCTCCGCTCGTCCGCGCGCATCGATACGCTCGACCAGGTTGCGCCGCGGCTCGACCGATTCAATGGCCGGACCGCCGCCCGCAGGCGCATTCGTCCAGGCGACGCGGTCGCCGCAGACGATGCGAAGCTTGCGGCCCTTGAGCGAGCAATGGAACACCTCGCAACCCGACTCCACCAGCACGCCGCGCCCATAGCTCGCGAGCACGATCCCCACGCCGTGCGCGCCTATCAATTGCGCCGCTCTGCTACCATGGTATTCGAACGCAGGCCGTCCGGCCGCGATACCGATTTGCCAGTGACACGATGAAGTCTCCCGATAACCTTATTTGGATCGATCTCGAGATGACCGGTCTCAAGCCCGAGACGGATCTGATCATCGAAATCGCCACGATCGTAACCGACAAGCACCTGAGGGTGCTCGCCGAGGGCCCGGTCATCGCGGTGCATCAGAGTGCCGAGGTGCTCGATGCCATGGACGACTGGAACCGGCGCCAGCACGGCAGCTCCGGACTCGCGGCCCGCGTGCTCGCGAGCCGGGTCGACACGGCGGCCGCGGAGCGCGAGACGCTCGCCTTTCTCGAAGCCTGGGCGGAGAAGGGCCGCTCGCCCATGTGCGGCAACAGCATCTGCCAGGACCGTCGCTTCCTCGCCCGTCTCATGCCGGCGCTCGAGCGATTCTTTCACTACCGGAATCTCGATGTGAGCACGCTCAAGGAGCTGGCGCAGCGCTGGGCGCCGCACATCGCGCAGGGATTCCAGAAGAGCTCCACGCACCTGGCGATGGACGATGTGCGCGAATCGATACGCGAGCTCGAGTATTATCGCGAACGGCTCCTGCGGCCGCTGTAGCCGGCTGCCTCGCGCAGCTATGCGACGCCCTCCGCCGCCAGAAACATCCAGGTCTCGACCACCGTATCGGGATTGAGCGACAGGCTGTCGATGCCCTGTTTCACCAGCCAGCGCGCGAGCTCGGGATGATCCGAGGGGCCCTGGCCGCAGATCCCGACGTACTTGCCTTGCGAGATACAGGCCTGGATGGCCATCGCCATGAACGCCTTGACCGCATCGTCGCGCTCGTCGAAGAGCTTCGCGACCACCCCCGAGTCGCGGTCGAGCCCGAGGGCCAGCTGCGTCATGTCGTTGGAGCCGATCGAGAAGCCGTCGAAGTACTCGAGATAGCGGTCCGCGAGCACCGCATTGGTCGGCAGCTCGCACATCATGATGTGTTTCAGGCCGTTCTCGCCGCGCTTCAGGCCGTTGTCGGCGAGCAGCTGCGTGACCGTCTTGGCCTCGAGAAGCGTGCGCACGAACGGCACCATGACCTGCACGTTGGTGAGGCCCATCTCGTCGCGCACGCGCTTCAAGGCCCGGCACTCGAGCTCGAAGCAGGGTCTGAAGGCCTTGTCGATGTAGCGCGAGGCTCCGCGAAAGCCCAGCATCGGGTTCTCCTCGTGCGGCTCGTAATTCTTGCCGCCGATCAGGTTCGCGTACTCGTTCGACTTGAAATCCGAGAGGCGCACGATCACCGGCTCCGGGGAGAACGCGGCCGCGATCTGTGCGATGCCTTCCGCGAGCTTGTCGACGTAGAAGCTCACCGGGTCGGCGTAGCCCGCGATCTGCTGCGAGATGGCCTCCTTGAGCTCCGGGCTCTGCTTGTCGAATTCGAGCAGCGCGCGCGGGTGCACCCCGATCATACGATTGATGATGAACTCGAGGCGCGCGAGTCCCACCCCCTTGTTCGGCAGTCCCGCGAACTCGAAGGCGCGGTCGGGATTGCCGATGTTCATCGAGATCTTCACCGGGATCGGCGGCAGCGAGTCGAGCTCGATGTTGCGCTGATCGTACTCCAGCATGCCGTCGTACACGTAGCCGGTATCGCCCTCGGCGCACGATACGGTCACCGCCTGGTTTTCGCGGATCGAGTGGGTGGCGTTGACGCAGCCGACCACCGCCGGAATGCCGAGCTCGCGCGCGATGATCGCCGCGTGGCAAGTGCGGCCGCCGCGGTTGGTGACGATGGCCGAGGCACGCTTCATGACCGGCTCCCAATCGGGATCGGTCATGTCGGCGACCAGCACGTCGCCCGCCCGCACCCTCGACATCTCCTTCACGTCGCGAATGACCCGTGCGTGGCCCGCTCCGATGCGCTGTCCGATGCTGCGGCCAGAGACCAGTACGCTCGATCGGGACTTGAGGGTGAAGCGCTGGATCGTGCGCCCGGCGCGGCTCTGCACGGTCTCGGGTCGCGCTTGCAGGATGTAGATCTTGCCGGAGGAGCCGTCCTTGCCCCATTCGATGTCCATCGGCGTGCCGTAGTGTTCCTCGATGACGAGCGCCTGCCTGGCGAGCGTTGCGATGTCGGCCTCGTCGATGGAGAATCTCTGCCGATCCTCCACCGGCACCTCGACCGTGCGCACCCGCTCGCCGCTCCCGGGCTCGGCGTAGATCATCTTGATCGCCTTCTGGCCGAGGTTTTTTCGCAGCACCGCGCGCCGCTCCGCGCGCAGCGCGGGCTTGTAGACGTAAAACTCGTCCGGGTTGACCGCGCCCTGCACCACGGTCTCGCCGAGTCCGTAGGAGGAGGTGATGAAGACCACGTCGCGAAAGCCCGAATCGGTGTCGAGCGTGAACATGACGCCCGCTGCGCCGAGATCGCTCCGCACCATGTGCTGCACGCCGACCGACAAAGCGACGGCATTATGATCGTAATGACTGTGCACGCGATACGCGATCGCGCGGTCGTTGAACAGCGAGGCATAGACCTCGTGCATGCAGCCGAGCAGATGCTGCTCGCCGCGCACGTTCAGGAAGGTTTCCTGCTGGCCGGCGAACGAGGCGTCGGGCAGATCCTCGGCCGTGGCCGAGGAGCGCACCGCGACGGCGAACTCCGGACCATGGCCCATTTTGCGCCATGTCTCGAGCACCTCGTCCTGCAGTCTTGCGGGGAACGGCGTCGCGAGCATCCAGCCGCGGATTTGCTTGCCGACGGCGGCCAGGCGATCGACATCATCCACGTCGAGAGTCGCGAGGGCCTCGCGGATGCGCCCGTCGAGCCCGCCCTGCGCCAGGAAGTCGCGGTAAGCGTGCGAGGTGGTCGCGAAGCCGCCGGGGACCGAGACGCCGAGGCTCGCCAGGCGCGAGATCATCTCGCCGATGGAGGCGTTCTTGCCGCCGACCAGATCGACATCCTTGTTCTTCAATTTCTCGAAAGGAATGATGTAAGGATTCATCGTATCTCCGGGCCAGCCACTATTTGTGTGTTCTTGGGATTCGCCGCTTGTCCGCGCATGGGTTAAGTGAAACACTTCCGGCCAAAGAGGCGCCCGATGGAACGACCGTGAACAAAAGAACAGTGTTTTTTGTATCGGACCAGACGGGTATCACCGCCGAGACGATGGGCCACAGTCTTATGACGCAGTTCGACGGCATAGAATTCAGGCAGGTGACTGTGCCATTTATCTCCACCGTTGACAAGGCGATCGAGGCGGTGCGCAAGATCGATCTGGTCGGCAAGCAGGAGGGCGTTCGCCCGATCGTATTCTCGACGCTGGTCCAGGAGGACGTGCGCAACGTGGTACGTGGAAGCACCGGCTTGTTTCTGGATTTTTTCGATGCTTTCCTAGCACCGCTCGAGAACGAACTCAAGACGCAGTCCTCCCACGCCATGAGTCGGACTCATCGTATGGCGGACACGCATTCCTATGCGACGCGCATCGACGCGACCAACTTCGCGCTCGCAAACGACGACGGCTCGGTGGTGCGCGACTACGAGCGCGCCGACGTGATTCTGATCGGCGTGTCGCGCTCGGGGAAGACGCCCACCTGTCTCTACCTGGCAATGCAATACGGAATATTCGCGGCCAATTTTCCGCTGACCGAGGACGATCTCGAGTCGAGAAAATTGCCGCGCGGGCTCGAGGCGCACGCGCGAAAACTCTTCGGACTGACGATCAAGCCGGACCGGCTGCAGCAGATCCGCAACGAGCGGCGTCCCGACAGCCGCTACGCCTCGCCGCGCCAGGTGGCCTTCGAAGTGCGCGCGGCCGAGTCGCTCTACGAGCGTCACGGAATTCCCTTCATCGATGCGACCGAATGCTCCATCGAGGAAATCTCGAGCAGAATTCTCGACCGCACGGGCATCGAGCGCCGCTTGCGTCCCTGACTCTCGTGTGCTTCTTGCGCCGGTCGAGTGCACCTCGTGCCACTGACAAGTCGCATGCACATGGTATAGTCGGATCATGATCGCGGACCAATGGTGCCAGACCACATGGCGGGCGCGCCCCGGAAGCTTCGTCAGCCTCATGACGCTGTACGAGAGTAATTTCGTGCGCCTCGGCTGGCTGGTGAGCGATCTGCGCTCGATATCCGAGCGGACCGTATCCCGTGCCGGTTGCGATTGTGATCTGTATCTCACGCCGGTGGAGCTGGCGCCCTACACGAGTGTGTTTCGTCTCACATATGAGTTCGCGCATGAGGGGGAATGCATTCGTGATCCGGATCTCGAAGTGTGCGTCTACCACGACGCCCGGCTGGCGGAAGTGCGCAGCTTCCGCGGATTTCGCCGCCATATCGAGCTGGCCAAGGTCGAGTCGGGACTCAAGCGTGAACTGGATCAGCGCTGGACCCGTAACATGATGTTAAATAAATGGCTGGAATATTGCACCGAGCGGGGCCATCGCTTTTGACGGGTAGTGCCCCGTGGTCCCGCAGGCCGGCATCAGGCTCGAGGCGGGACATTGATCGACAAGCTGAGCTTTCTCAAGGGAGGATCCGAGGGGAGTAGCGTGAGCGCGGACGAAGAGCGCCTCATGCAGCTCTTCCAGAATCGCGCGGGCCTGAAGAAGGCCTACGCCGATCTAAAGGACGAATTCCACCTGCTGCGCGACCGCCTGAAACAACAGGAGGGCGCCACCATCCGGGTTCAGGAGCAACTGGATGCGCTCGGCGATCTGCTGGCGGATCCGCGCACCGGTTTCGCAGCCCTCGTGTTCTATCAGCTTCGCGGTCTCTGGAAGACCTGCCATCACCAGCTTTCGCAATTCGCCACGGATCTGACCCGCCAGCAGGAAGCGCGCGAAACCGCGCGCCACAGGTCGGAATGCGAGACCGAAAAGAACTTGCGGCTCGGCGATGTGGACAGGCGGCTGCACGAGGCGTCGGCCGAAGCCGACCTCCAGCGCCAACAGCTGGCGGCCGCGCAGATCGAACTGCAGCGCTTGACCGCGTTCTGGCACTATTTTCGCAGGCGGCGCCTGCAGAAGTCGCTCGAGGCGCTGAGGCAAGGCGTTGTGGTCGCGGATGCTGCCGTGGGAGACCTGCACGCCGAGCGCAGCGCCATCAGCAACGAGGCGCAGCCGGAATTCCCGGGCATCTCGCTCGGCGCGCGCCGCAACATCAACCTAGCCATCATCAGCTACGCGGAATCGCTGTGCGAGCACGCCGATGGTTTCGGGCTGGCTGCGCGCGCCAAGGAGGCCGTCGCGCGCCGCGTGCACGAGATGAGCTTCGGCTCGCGCACCGACTGCGACGGCTACATGGAGCGAGTGCAGAAGGCTCAGGCCGCCATCGCAAATCACAAGCAGATCACCGCGGGGGTGAGAGCGAAGCTCGAGCGGCTCAGGGGAACCTGCGAATACCGCAACAGCGCCGACACGGTGCCCACCGCCGACTCGCTGGCCGCCGCAACGGCGGCCGGTGCCGTCAACTGGAACGTCCTGGCCGAGGATTACTGGGACCTCTACAACCTCCTGCTGCGTTAGTGGAGATCGGTTCTGCGCGCCTGCACGGGTCCCGGCTTGCGCGCGCCCGCCACCGCCAGATCGGCGGCGACCTGCGTCGCCTCGTCGAGAATGATCCCCGCCGAGGCGTCGTCCTTGATGTCCTCGAGCGCCTTCACCGGCGGCTCGTTATGCGCGCTGCGCAACGCGTTCTCCCGGGCCAGACGGTCGTCCTCCTGACGCTTGCGCTCCTGCTCGCGCGCCTTCAAGTTGAGCGATACCGTCTTCTCGCTGCGCATCGCGTCGAGCGCGCTGATGTCGGCGCGCAAGTAACGGAAATCGGCGCTGCCGGCGGTGCGCTCATCGTGCAATTTCGTGAGCTGGGCGACGATCGGCTTGAGATCGCCCTCGGTCTTGAAGGTTGCCGGCTCGATGTGATCCCAGGGCAAGGCACGATCGCGCGTGCTTTCGCCGACCTCGTTCGCATCGATGAGCGAGGGAATCGCGAGGTCCGGCGTTACGCCGCGATCCTGGGTGCTCTCGCCCGTGATGCGATAGTACTTGCCGATGGTCACGTTGAGCTGTCCCAGCTCGGGCTTGCGGCCGAAGATGGTGTAGTTGAGCGGGTGCGCATTCTGCACCGTGCCCTTGCCGTAGGTTTGCTGCCCGACGATGATGCCTCGGCCGTAATCCTGGATGGCGCCGGCAAAAATCTCGGACGCCGACGCGCTGAACCGGTCGACCAGCACCTCGAGCGGGCCTGAGTAGAAGACCGCCGGATCCGGATCATCGTCCACCTCGATTCGCCCGGTGGTGTCGCGCAGCTGCACGACCGGACCGCGGTCGATGAACAGCCCGACGAGCGACTCGGCTTCGGGCAGGTAGCCGCCGCCGTTGGCGCGCAGGTCCATGATCAGCACCTCGGCGCCCTCCTTGCGCAGCTCGCCGATCAGCCGTTGCACATCGCGGGTGGTGCTGCGGAAATCCTTGGCGCCCGCCCGGCTCGCGTCGTAGTCCTGATAGAAGCTCGGTACCGTGATGATCCCGACCTTCACGTCCCGGCCGTTGCGCTGGACGACTTTCATCGACTTGTGCGCTGCCTGTGCCTCGAGCGAGACGCGATTGCGCGTGAACTCGACGATCTTTTGCGGCGAGCCCGGCGAAGCACCCGCCGGCAGGACCTGCAGGCGCACGACCGTCCCCCCCGGTCCGCGGATCTTCTGCACGACGTCATCGAGCCGCCAGCCGATCACGTCGACCAGCTCGCCGCTCGTGCCCTCGCCGACCGCGGTGATACGGTCGTTCGCGGCGAGCTTCTTCGAGACCGCGGCCGGACCGCCTGCGATCACGTCGATGACGGTGACGTAGTCGTCGGTCAACTGCAGCGATGCGCCGATGCCCTCGTAGGACAGGCTCATCTGAATGTTGTATTCCTCCGAATTGCGCGGAGAGAAATAGTTGGAATGCGGATCGAGCGACAGCACGAAGGCGTTCATGAAGGTCTCGAACACGTCCTCGGGCTTGCTCTGATCCATGCGCTTTTCCACGTGCTCGTAGCGTTTGCGCAATATGTCCGCCGCCTCGGGCCATTTCTTGCCCGCCGTGATCAGCGAGAGCGCGTCGTTCTTGACGCGTTTGCGCCACAATTCGTTCATCTCCGCGGCGTTCGCCGGCCACGGCTCCTTCTCGCGGTCGAAGGTGAATGATTCGTCGAGATTGAAATTCGGCTCTTTCTGCAACAGCTCGACGGCGTAGTTCATGCGCTCGCGGCTGCGCTGCTGAAAGCGGCGGAAAATCACGAACGCAGGCTCGACGTTGCCGGATTTGATGGCGTCGTCGAGCTCGTAGCGGTATTTCTCGAATTCCGCGATATCGCTGGCGTAGAAGTAGCTTCGCTGGCTGTCGATTGCGTCCAGGTACCGATCCAGGATCAGGCTCGAGAGATGATCGTCGAGGGGCGCACGCCGGTAGTGCTCGCGAGCGACGATGTCGCTCACGCGGCGAGCGACGTAGTTTTCCTGCTCCGTCGGTTGCAGGGCCGCGGCTGCCGCCGGCGTTGCCGAGGGCGCTGGCGCTGTCATCGCGGCTCCCAGCACTGCGGCTAACCCGACCGTGCCGGCGCATACGGCAATCGCAGTGACCCAGCGCGAGCGCTTAGGCGTAGGTCCGCGTTTCGTCACGACCGTCATACCGTTTCAGTTCTCCTGTAAAATGAGCCGCGCAGCCATTATCAAGGCTAGACGAGCCTATGTCCCAAGCCAAGTGTATACGAGCCTGAATTCATGCGTCCGTTCACGGTTTTGATCGGCATCGTCCTGGGCACGTCCGCTTCCATCACTTTCAGCCTGGGCTCGGTGCTGATCGTGTTCGGGATATTGGCCGGCAGGCATCCGGACCAGGACCTGTCGCATGAGTTGCCCAAACTCATGCTGAGCTTGCTGGCATTCGCGCTTTTGACCGCTGCGAGCGCCGGTAGTTTCGTCGGCCAGGTGAAGGCCCGCTCCTGGCGGCGCTGGGCTCATGCGGGCACGCTTGCGGCCCTGAGCTTGATCGTCCTGATGTACTGGCCGCATCGCGGCTGAGCCCGCCCGAGGAGAAGTTCGATTTTAACGACACCATGGGCTCTACGCTCGTCGGGCGGACGACCGGCGCTATCCGGGGCGGCCATTCTGGCGGTTGCGTTTCTGGCAGCTTGCAGCAGCGCTCCACGGGTGCCTCCTCCGTCGGCCGACATCGACGAGGTGGTGTTTCGAAACGATCTGCGCCCGCTCGCCTCGGACGCCTACGAGGGCCGCAGGCCCGGAACCGCCGGGGAGCAAAAGACCGTCTCCTTCCTGACCGCGCAGTTCAAGCAGCTGGGCCTCAAACCCGGCAACGGCGAGAGCTACCTGCAGCAGGTGCCGCTGGTCGAGATCACCGCCGCGAAAACCGCCCAGCTCTCGGTGCAGGGCCCCGCGGGCGTTCAATCGTTGCGCTACGGCAAGGACGTGGTCATCTGGAGCCGGCGCGAAACGCCTGCCGTGTCGCTCGCGCAAAGCGAGCTTGTGTTCGCGGGCTACGGCATCGTCGCCCCCGAGTACAAATGGAACGATTATGCGGCGCTCGATGTGCGGGGCAAGACCGTGCTGCTGCTCACGGGCGATCCCGGGACCGCCGGCAAGGATCCGACGCTGTTCAAGGGCAAGTTCCTCAGCTACTACGGGCGCTTCGAGTACAAGCTTGCCGAGGCGGCCCGTCAGGGCGCCGCGGGCGTGTTGCTGATTCACGACGCCGCGACGCTCGGCTACGGCTGGGACGCCGTCGTGAATGTCTGGACCGGACCTCGGCTGGAGCTCGCGGCGCAGGATGGGCATGCGGGGCGCGCGGCGATCGAAGGCTGGCTGACCGGCGAGGCGGGGCGCGCGCTGTTCACGGCAGCCGGCCTCGACTACGAAAGTTTGAGTCACGCGGCGGCGCGTCCCGGCTTCAAAGCCGTGCCCATGGGCTTGAAAGTAGGCGCGCGACTCGACGATTCGATCCGCCGCTTCGATTCCGACAACGTCATCGCCTTGCTGCCGGGCGGTGAGCGCAAGCATGAGTACGTCCTGTACTGCGCCCACTGGGATGGGTTGGGTCGCGACGCGAGCGGCGCGGTGCTGCCCGGTGCGCAGGCCGACGCCAACGGCGTTGCCGGGCTCATGACTCTGGCGCAGTCCTTCAGCCGCACCCGCCCGCCGCCGCAGCGCTCGATCGTCTTCGTGGCCTTCACCGGCGGCGAAGAGGACCGGCTCGGCTCGCGCTACTACGTCGACCATCCGGTCTTTCCGCTCGAGCAGACCACCGCGGCGATCAGTCTGGACCGGCTGCATGTCGGCGGACGGACCCGCGACGTGATGGTGATGGGCGCCGGCAACTCCGAGGTCGAGGCATACGTTCGAGGCGCGGCCCTTCTGCAGGGGCGCGAGCTGCGTCCGGACAGCCGGCCGGAGCTCGGTCGATTCTATGAATCGGACCAATTGAGCTTCGCGCTGCGCGGCGTGCCGGCGCTCTACGTGAAGGCGGGGACGGATGATGCCGCCAGTGGCCCCCGGTGGGGCGAGGCTCAACTCGAGGACTATCTCGCGCACCGCTACGCCCAGGCGGCCGACAAGTACTCGGAGGACTGGGATCTGGGCGGTACGATCGAGGATCTGGAGCTCTATCGCGAGATCGGCCAGCGACTCGCGGATAACCGGCGATTCCCGCGCTGGCTCCCGAACAGCGAATTCAGCGCCAACCGGGTCCACCCGCTGCCCGAGGATTGAATGGGCGGCCCGCCGCCCGGGTTCCGCGCTAGCGCTTGCCGACGCGTTCCCAGTTCTTGCGCCGGTCGAAGCTGCCCGAGGTGTTGTATGGATCGAAGCCCTCCACCACGGGCTTGGGCGGCGGCTCGTTCGGCGCAGGCGGCGGGGTTCGCCGCGCCTCACGCAGCTCGCGCGTGCCGAAGCTGAATTTCGCTTCTCCATCGTTGCCGTTCGCCATCACACTTCCCTCGAAAAATCAAACCATCGATATCGATGCGGCCGTCGACTAAATGATTGCGGCCTCGTGGTCACATGTTCCCAAATTGCGACAAACGTTCCACGGGAAATCTGCCGGAGTGTGACGCGCTTCAAACGGAGTGCGACTTAATCCCGGCGCACCGGACGTAATCCGGCGGCCCGGGCGGGGGGCGAGGCCGTCAAATCCTCCAGGTGGCGGTTCTGGCGGGGCCACCGGCGAGCACGTTCGGCATCTGACGGTCGAAGGGGACCGTGCGGTCGCGGCCGCGGAGCTTGGCGGTGTAGAGCGCCTGATCGGCCGCCTTGACGAACTCCGCGACATTGGCGAACGCCATGTCGGGACCGTGCGTGGCACAGCCGATCGAGATCGTCACGTGCGCCTGATCGGCGCCGATCACGTGCCCCGTGCTGCGGAACGCGGCGACGATCCGCTCGCAGATGCCGTGTGCCGTTTCGGCGTCGGTGGCCGGCAGCACCACGACGAACTCCTCGCCGCCGTAGCGGGCGATCACGTCGGTCTCGCGCGTATTTCCGCGCAGGATCCGCGCGGTCGCCTGCAGAATCCGATCTCCCGCCTGGTGTCCGTATTTGTCGTTGATGCCCTTGAAGTTGTCGAGGTCGGCGAACGCGACGCTCAGCGGCCATTTGTGCCGCGTGGAATGCTCGAATTCGCGGGTCAGCACTTGATCGAGGTAGGCGCGGTTGTAGACGCCGGTCATCGCGTCCCGGCGGGTCTCCTCCTCGAGCTCCAGGGTCCGCGAGGTCGACATCTCGGCAGCCGCGCGCAGCGTGTTGATTTCGCGCAAGGCCACGAGATTTCGCAGCATCAGGACCTCGCGAGCCTGTTCCAGGATGAGCTCGGGATGCTGGCTCGAGAGCAGATCGGTCTCGAATATCGCCTCGGTCTCCGGCAACATCGAGCCGATGGTTCCGAGAACCTGGCCGAAGGCCATCTTGTCCATCCCCAAACCGCGTTCGGCGCTCAGGGCCGTCTCGGCAAACTGGCGGTCCTTGGAATCGCGCACAAACAGATCGGCGACCGGTCCCGAGAGTGCGACGCAGCGCTCGAAGACCTGTGCGGGGTCGGACGTGGCGTGCAGGTCCATCCGATGGCTGTGCTCGATGGCCCGGTACAGGCGGGCGGGCAGATTCCAGTTCTTCATGAGCCAGCCGCCGACGGTGGCATGATCGACCTCGAGACGCTTTTTCTCGTGCAGGGCAAGCGCGGCGTGATCGCGCTGGAGAGCGTCGGTGTTGCGATACAGATCGGGAACGGCCTGCTCCAGCGCCAGCATGCCCACGTCCTGGAGCAGTGCGGCCAGAAAGATTTCCTCGGCCATCGGCTGGCGCAGGGCATCGGCCAGGGCACGCGCCGCGGTCGCCGCCACCAGGGCGCGCCGCCAATACAAGGGATGGTTGACGCCGTTCGGCTTCCCGGCTCGCAGCGACTTGACCAGCGAAAAGCTCAGAGCGAGCGTCAAGGTCGCGTTCAGGCCGAGCACCACCAGGGCCTGGCGTAAGTTCTCGCTCTTGCGGCGCTGCGCATAGAGCGCCGAGTTCGCGATGCGCAGCACTTTGCTGGACAGCGCCGAGTCCATGCTCAGCGCTCGGGCAACCTTGCCCATCTCGATTTCCGGGTCGCGCGCCAGATCAATGATGTGGGTCGCCACGCCGGGCGGAGAAGGGAAATTCACCAGCGAGCGAAGGTGCGCTTCGATCTCGGGATTCACACGTGGCACTCCCGTCGACTATGTGCTTACCGAGGTTAGCGTCCGCTTTCTACATAACTTAAGGGGCTTTCAAGCGGCCGCACGCGAAAACCGGCCGCACGACAGCGCGGTTGGGGGGGGGGCGGCCGGCCGCTTCGCTTCAGGCGAGCTTGGCGCTCAAACGCCACCAGAGCCGGAAGATCCGGAACAGGAGGTAAAGAGCGTACGGGCCGAGCAGAACGATCCAGGAAGCCGGGGATCCTGCCTGGAATCCGCGATAGATGCTCTGGAACAGGTGCGCGACGCTCGCACCCTCGTAGCGTCCCAAAAGCAGCGACCCGGCGTAGAAGATCAGCACGGGCATCAGCGCAAAGCCGAAGGCCAGGGCGAGCGCTGTGAACAGAATCTCCCGCTGCCATCCTTGCGATCGCGTCAGGCGCGTGAAGAATTGCGAAAAAGGCATGGGTGGTTATTGTAACCAAATGACTGGGCGGGTGCCCGGGCCTGTAAACTAGCGCGATGCGAACCTGGACGCCCAATGCCTTGTACGACGCCAAGCCGTGGGCGCTGATGGGCCTCGGGGCGGCGCTCGTTCTCGGCATGAGCGGATGGTCCCTGTGGGCAGGTTATTGGACCTGGTGGCGAGGGCTCGCGCTGTTCGCGGGGGCGGCGCTCGGAATCGTCGGCGGGGCGACCTTGCAGATGCGGCAAAATTACCGCGCCCGCAGCAAATGGCGACGCGAGATGCATCGCTGATGCGCACCGCCGTCGTCGGCGTCGGCTACCTGGGCCGCTTCCACGCACAGAAGTACGCGAGTCTTCCCGGCTCCGAGCTGGTCGGCGTGGTCGACCCTTCCGCCGCGGCGAGAAAGGCCGTTGCCGCCGAGCTCGGCGTGCGCGAGTTCGCCGACTACCGCGATCTCCTCGGCGCCGTGCAGGCGGTGAGCATCGTGACGCCGACACCGCTGCACTACGCCATCGCCAAGGATTTCCTCGAGTCCGGCGCGCATGTGCTGGTCGAGAAGCCGATGACCGCGACCCTGGCGGAGGGCGAAGCGCTGATTGCGGCGGCGCGCGCCGCAAACCGCATCCTGCAGGTCGGGCACCTCGAGCGGTTCAACGCCGCCGTGCAGGCGCTGCAACCGATACTGTCCGTGCCGAGATTCATCGAATCGGCGCGGCTCGCGCCGTTCAAGCAGCGCGGCACGGACGTGGACGTGGTGCTCGATCTCATGATCCATGACATCGATCTGATCCTGAGCATCGTGCGCTCGCCGGTGGTGTCGGTCGATGCCATCGGCAGCAGCGTGTTCTCCAAGGAAATCGACATCGCCAACGCACGCCTGCGCTTCGCCAACGGCTGCGTCGCCAACGCCACCGCGAGCCGCGTCAGCTTGAAGACCGAGCGCAAGTTGCGGCTATTCCAGGACGATGCCTACGTGTCGGTGGATCTGCACCAGAAAGTGCTCACCGTCATTCGAAAGACGGGTGGGAGCGGGGCGGACGGGGTGCCGCTCGTCGACATTCAGGAGACCAGCTACGAACAGGGCGATGCGCTCAAGGCCGAGATCGAGGCCTTCCTCGCCGCGGCGGTCGCCGGCACCGAGCCGGCCGTGAGCGGCGAGGACGGGCTCAAGGCGCTCAAGGTGGCGATCGCCATCACCGAGCAAGTGGCGAGCTCGAGTCCATCCCGAGCTCGTTCGCCTTGAGCAGCAGCTGAATCGCCGTGTCGGCGCCGAGCTTCTGCTTGATGGCCGACTGATGGTTGGCGACGGTCTTCGAGGTCAGCCCCAGGCTGTCGGCGATCTCGCGCACCGAGCGCCCCTGCGCGAGCAGTCGCAGCACCTCGAATTCCCGGGCCGACAATCGATCGGCGGCCGGCGATTCTGCCGCCGTTGGGGCGAGCGAGAGCATCCGGGCGATATCGACGCTCAAGTATTTGCGCCCCTGCGCGACGGCGTGCACCGCCGCGACCAGCACCTCCGGCGCACTCGCCTTGGTGATGTAGCCGAACGCTCCCGCCTGCAGGGCGCGCCGGGCGAAGATCGCCTCTTCATGCATGCTGAAGACCAGCACCCGGATGTCGGGTTGCCTCGCCAGCATGCACCGCATCGCCTCGATGCCACTTGCGCCCGGCAGGGTGATGTCCATGACCACGATGTGCGGGTCGAGTGTGTCGAGGCACGCCAGGGCCTGCTCGGCGCTGCCGGCCTCGCCGATCACGACGATGTCGCCGTGCCGCTCCAGCAGGCGCCGGTAGCCCTCGCGCACCACCGCGTGGTCGTCCACCAGCAACACGCTGATCTGCTCTCGGGAGGGGCTCATTGCGGCAGGTTTTATCACGTTCCAGGGCTCCGCAAGCGCCTTTGGCACCGGGTTTGGACCCGGTCCCAAGTGGGAGTAAACTGGGGTTTCACTTGGGGCCGACCGGTTTCGACATGGGTTGCGAAACTTCAGGTGCGTACCGAGGTGCGAGTTACCTCGTTAAACTACTTGCAAACTTATAGTTGCCAACGAAGACAACTACGCTCTAGCCGCCTAATCGCGGCTGAACCCTGACCGGCCTGTGCTGGTGCGAACGGCTCAGGGGTAGCGCTCATCAGCTAGCGGGATACACGGGCCTGGGGTGTATCCGGCGAATCGTTACCGGGCTGGCTGTGTGCTTTCCCTGCCCGTCGGGTAGCACATGGCGAGATCAATAGACTGTGGCTACGTACGTAGATCTTGAGGCGTAGGACTTATGGACGGGGGTTCGATTCCCCCCGGCTCCACCAAACTTTGGAAATTCACCCCGCCCTGTGCGGGGTTTTTCTTGCCTTATAGCCGCCAAACCCCGCTAAAACCCCATCCGTTAACGTGTTTACAATGTCTCAGGCGGAGTCACGCAGTAATGGCGCATCTCATCAGGTCTCGCGAGAATGGTGGTAACGGGGGCGGTAACAGAGGTAAGGCGGTAACGCCAGGCTCCGCACCCCTCCGGATCAATCGGGAACGAATTACCACCACTGCCACGCATGGAGCGTCAAATGCCGCAAAACACCCTTACTGATCGAGAGATCCGCACCGCCAAGCCAGCGGCGAAGCCGTACCGGCTCGCAGACGGCGACGGCCTGTATTTGCGCGTGAGCACCACGGGGGCCAAGTCCTGGGAGTACCGATACCGCCATGCGGGTAAGCAGCAGACGGCTTCGCTGGGCAAGCTCGATTCGACACCCCTCGCAGAAGCCCGGAAGAGGGCGCAGGGAGCCCGCGAACTCGCAGGCAAGGGCGAGCACCTAACCCATGCCAAGAACGTCGCCAAGGCGCAGCGAGCGGCGGCAGTGGGCGACACATTCAAGGCGGTCGCGGCAGCTTGGGTCGAGGACACGGCCCGCGATAAGAGATGGTCGCTCGATCATCGAAGCAAGGTGGTGGCGAGCCTGGGCAATCACTTGGGCGCCCTGGACCCGCTACCGGTCACGTCAATCACGGCCCTGATCTGTGACAAGCACCTACGGAAGGTTGAGCAGAGTGCACCCGAC
>DATAYO010000057.1:0-40028 GCA_036272515.1 Steroidobacteraceae bacterium
GGATCACCGCTTGCCGAGCGACCCGGGCGGCGACTGCCAGCCGCCGCCAAGCGCCTTGATCAACAGGACACTCGCGCTCATGCGGCGTGCCTGGATGCTGACCGCGGTGACCTGCGCCTGCAGAGCCGCGGTCTGCGCCACCGCGACCTCGAGGTAGGTCACGATGCCCGCGTTGTACTGGTCCTGGACCTGCTGCAAGGAGATCCGGGTGGCCTGCACGGCCGCAGCGTTGCTGTCGTTTTCGGCTTGCAACTGGCGAAGCGCGGCGAGGTTGTCCTCGACATCCTGGTAGGCCGTGAGCACGGTATTGCGATAATCGGCCACCTGTTCCTCGTAGACGCCCTTCGCCTGCGCGGTCTGAGCCACGAGGCGCCCCGCCTCGAAAACCGGCAGCGAAAGCTGCGGTCCGATCGACCAGAAGCGGCTCGGTACGGTCAGCAGGTTCGACGTTCGCGTGCTCTCGAATCCGCCGCTGGCGGCCAGCGTGAATCTGGGGAAGTACGCGGCCCGTGCCTCGCCGATCTGCGCATTCGCCGCGGCGACCCGGCGTTCGGCCTCGGCGATGTCGGGTCGGCGCTCGAGCAGAGTGGAGGGCAGGCCCGGATCGATGGGAGGCGGCGCCACCTCGATCGGCAGCGGGCTGACCGCGAGGCTGAAGGTCGACGGGCTCTCGCCCATCAGAACCGCGATCGCATGCTCGGCCTGCGCCCGTTGCAACCGCACGTCGCTGTCCTGCGTACAGGCATTGTCGAGCTGCGCCTGGGCCTGCGCGACGTCCGCCAGCGCGGCCGCGCCGCCCTGGAAGAGCTGGGTCTCGAGATCGAAAGATTTCTGGTAGGCCTGCACGGTCTCATCGAGCAATTTGACCTCGGCATCGTCGGCCCGCAGATTGAAATAGTCCTCCGCCAGCTGCGCGCGCAGTGCGAGCTCGATCGACGCCAGGTCGGCGGCGCTTGCCTGCCGGTTGGCGCGGGCGGCGGTGACTTCATTGCGGACGCGGCCCCACAGGTCGATTTCGTAGGAAAAATCCGCTCCGAGCACGAAATCGTTGTAAACCAGCGCATAGCCGGGGAGCGTTCTCGGTGCGTTCGCCGAAAAGTGCTCGCGCGCGGCGGACGGATTGGCGGTCACCGTCGGGAACAGGTCGGCGCGGGCAATACGGTATTGCGCGCGCGCCTGCTGGAGCCGTGCAAACGCCGCCTTCAGCGTGAGGTTCGAGCCCTGGATTTTTTCCTCGAGCGCGTCGAGCCCGGCATCCTCGTACCGTGCCCACCACGCGCCGCGCGGCGCCGTATCCTGCGGCTCCGCGACCTTCCAATCGGCGCTCTCCTTGTACCGATCGGGCGCCTTGCCGGTGTCCGGCACCTTGTAGCGCGGCGCGAAGGAGCAGCCCACCGCAGCCGCGCAAAGCGCCATTCCCGCCAGTCGAGCGATGGCTCTCATGGGGCGGGATGCGCGCTCTTGCCTTGATCCGGAAGCGGCGGCGCGATGCGTACCTTCATTCCGTCCTCGATGGAGTCCGGCGGATTGACCACCACGTCGTCCTCGGGAGTGAGGCCGTGAAGCACCTCGATGGTCTTGCCGAAATCGCGGCCTTGATCGATATCCTTCAGCTTGATCGTCCGGTCGTGCTCGACCACTGCGACTTGCAGGTTCTTGCCGCGGAAAAGCACGGTGTTCGAGGGCAACCGCAGCGTCTCCGTGTTTGACGGCAGCTTGAAGTGGATCTCGGTGTAGGAACCCGGGAAAAGCTGCCCCTCGCGATTGTCGAGCTGCAATTCCACCTGCAAGGTGCGCGCCGTGGGGTCCAGGGCGTTGGACGTCCGGATGGCGTCGGCCGTGTAGATGACGCCGGGCCGTTCGGCGAAATACAGCTCCGCCTTGAGTCCGGTCGAAGTGGTGGCGGCGTACGCTTCGGGTACCTGTGCATAGATGCGCAATCGATGGATGTCCGCCACTCTGAACAGCTCGGTGCCGGGCGCCTGCCCGGCGTTGATCAGGTAGCCCACGTCGGTATTCCGTGCGGTGACCACCCCGTCGAACGGGGCCACCACGCGCTTGAAGGATTCCAGGTCCTGCAGGCGCTTGACGTTCTGCTCGGCCGAATCCACCGTGGTCTTCTTGGCGGCGGCGTCCGCGGCGCGATTGTCCGCGTCCTGTTTCGAGACCGCTTGCGTCTTCAGCAACCGCTGCCAGCGCACGTTGGTGATGTCGGAGATGGCGAGATTCGCCTGCGCCGTGGCGAGATCCGCGCGCGCCTGCGCCAGTTGTTTGTCCACCTCCGGTGTCTCGATCTCCGCCAGCAAATCGCCTTTGTGCACCCGCGCGCCGATATCGGTGCGCCAGCTCTTCAAATAGCCGCTGGTCCGCGCGTAGATCGGCGACTCGATGTAAGCCTGAACGATGCCCGGCAGCACCAGCTCATCGCCGGCTGCGCTCAGGTACGGCTTCGCGGTCACCACGGTCGGAATCGAGTTCTCCAAGGTGCTCTTGCTCAGTTCCGAGCGCGTGGTGAGACGGCTCATCACCCCCGACACGGCGACCGCCAGGGCGATGATGCCGGCGATGATGGCGTAGCGCCGGATTTTTCTTCCGAGCGCTTCGCGGCGGCCGCGATCCATGGGCGGATGTCGCGGCTCTTCCCGATCAGCCATGTACGTTCTCCAAATGATCTCCGCTTGGCGGCTCTCCCGGTTCTTGGCTGCCGTGCTTGCGACCGTGCACCAGCGTAAAGACCGTCGGCACGAAGAATAGTGTCGCCACGGTGGCGAAAATCAGCCCGCCGATGACGGCGCGGCCGAGCGGGGCGTTCTGCTCACCGCTCTCGCCGAGTCCCAGGGCCATGGGGATCATCCCGATGATCATGGCAGTGGCCGTCATGATGACCGGGCGCAGACGCGTGAATCCGGCCTCGAGCGCCGCTTCCTTGGCTGCCTTGCCCTCGGTCATCTGTTCGCGCGCGAAGCTGATCACGAGCACGCTGTTGGCCGTGGCCACTCCCATGGACATGATGGCGCCGGTCAGCGCCGGTACGCTCACGCTGGTGCCGGTGAGAAACAGCATCCACACGATGCCGGCCAGGGCAGCCGGCAATGCGGTGATGATGATCAGGGGATCGAGCAGCGATTGGAAGTTCACGACGATGAGCATATAGACCAGAATCACCGCTGCGAGCAGGCCGATCAGCAGGCCGTGGAACGACTGCTGCATGGTCTGGACCTGTCCTTTGAGATGCATGCTCGATCCCTTGGGCAGGTCTTTGCGGGCCGCGTCGAGGACCCTGTTGAACTGGGTGGCGACGTAACCGAGGTCCGTTCCCTGCACGTCGCCGTAGATGTCGAACGCCACCTGGGCGTTGTAATGGCTGACGACCGCGGGTGCCTCGCTGTGGTGCATGGTCGCGACGTTGGCGAGAACTTGCGACGTGCCGTCGGCGGCGGGGACCGAGCCCGCCGCGCGGCTGAGCGGGGTGTTGCCGAGGTCGTTGAGCGAGGTCAGCCGATATTGCGGCGTCTGAGCGACGACGTTGTACTGGGTGCCGGTGTTCGGGTCGATCCAGAAGGAGGGACTGGTCTGGAAGCTTCCGGAGAGCGAAATGAGCATGTTGGCGGCGACGTTCTGTTCGGTGAGCCCGAGCAGCTGCGCCTTGCTCCGGTCCACATCGACGTTGATCTGCGGATAATCGTACGGCTGCTGAATGTGCAGATCCACGGCGCCCGGGATGCCGATCAGCTTCTGCAGCAGAAACTTCACGAACGCGCGGTTCGCCGCGACATCCGGTCCCGTGACCTGCACGTCGAGCGGCGAGGGCAGCCCGAAATTCAGGATCTGACTGACGATGTCGGCGGGCAGGAACTGGAACTGGGTGGATGGAAAGGAAGCTGCCAGCCGCTTGCGCAGCTCGCGCTCATATCCCTCCAGCGAATGGTGCTTCCTGGCGAGATTGATGAAGATGTCGGCATCGCCCGGTCCCACGGGCGCCGAGGTGCTGTATGCCAGATTGATGCCGCTGTAGGGCAGGCCGAGATTATCCACGATGGAGGTGATCTCGCCCGGCCTGATCGTTTCGCGGATGAGGGTCTCGACGTGGTCGCAGAGCACCGCGGTATCCTCGATGCGCGTTCCGGTGCTTGCGCGCAGGTGCAGCTTGAGCTGGCCCGCATCCACGGTCGGAAAGAAGTCTTGACCGAGACCGGGGAGGGGCCCCAAGGGAAATGCCAGCAGCGCGGTGGCCGCCATGACCAGCAGGAACAGCGCCGCGAATTTCGGGCCACTGTCGATCGCCAGGCTCAAGAGGTCCCGGTAGCCGTCCCGCATGCGCGCAAAGCCGTGCTCGAAGCGCGCTTGAAAGCGCGCCAGCGGGCCCTTGTGCTGCTCGCCGTCATCCTTTTTCTTGAGCCAGAACTTCGCGAGCGTGGGGACGAGCGTCCTCGACAGGAGATAGGAGGCCAGCATCGCAAAGACCACCGCCTCCGCGAGCGGGATGAACAGGTACTTGGCGATGCCCGCGAGCTGGAACATGGGGACGAACACGATGCAGATCGAGAGCGTCGATACCAGCGCGGGGAGGGCGATCTCGCGGGCACCGTCGAGAATCGCCTGTTCCACCTCGGCGCCCTGCTCGAGGTGATAGTTGATGTTCTCGATCGTCACCGTCGCATCGTCGACCAGAATGCCGACCGACAGTGCGAGCCCACCCAGCGTCATGATGTTGATGGTCTCTCCCAGCGCCGAGAGACAGGCCACCGATGCCAGAATGGACAGTGGTATGGAGATGGTGATGATGAGGGTGCTGCGCCAGCTGCCCAGAAAGAGCAGGATCAGGAGTCCGGTGAGGCCCGCGGCGATGATGCCCTCGCGGATCACGCCGCCGATCGCGGCCCGCACGAACACGGACTGGTCGCTGAGCGCCACGAGCTTCAGATCCTTCGGCATGGTGGCGCGCGCCAAGGGCAGCTTGGAATTGATCCCGTCGATGATGTCCAAGGTCGAGGCGTTGCCGGTCTTCAGCACGTTCATGACGATGGCGCGTTTGCCGTCGACGCGCGCAATATTGGTCTGCGGCGGGTAGCCGTCGCGCACGTGGGCCACGTCGCGCACGTACAGCACGCCGCCGTTCCCCGCGTGGATCGGCAGGTCGTTGAGCTGCTCGATCAGTGTGGGGCTCGCGTTGAGCTTGACGAAGTACTCCTTGGTGTCGATCTTTTCGGTGCCGGCCGGCAGGATCAGGTTCTGCGAGCCGATGGCGTTGACCACGTCGGAGGCGGCGAGGCCGCGGGCTCGAAGCTGCGCGGGATCTAGATCGACCTGCACCTGGCGCTGCTTGCCGCCGTAGGGGTAGGGGATCGAGGCTCCGGCGACGGTCGCGAGCTGCGTGCGCAGGATGTTGTTGCCGAGATCGAAGATCTCCTGCTCGGGAATGGACTCGCTGGACAGCGCCAGCTGCAGGATCGGCACGCTCGAGGCATTGTAGGAGAGCACAAAGGGCGGCGTCGTGCCGGGCGGCGCGCTCTGCAATTGCGTCTGGGATACCGCGATGATCTGCGCGAGCGACAGGTCCTGATTCGCATTCGGCTGGAAGAAGTACTTCACCACCGCCTCGCTGTTCACGGACTGCGACTCGGTGTGCTCGACATCGTTCACCACGGTCTGCGCCACCCGTTCGGAGAACAGCACGATTCGATTGGCCATTTCCTCGGGCAGCAGGCCGGAGTACCGCCAGATCACCGCCGCGATCGGGATCTTGATATTCGGGAAGATGTCCGTCGGGGTCTTGCTGATCGAATAAACGCCCAGGAAAACGATCAGCACGGCCAGCATGATGAACGTGTAAGGCCGCTGCAGAGCTACTCTGACGATCCACATGGTCCACTCCGGGCCGACCGCGCTCTCGTGGTCTTTGTCCTACCCGAGCTGGCGGCCCGGCGCGCATGACATTCGGCCGTGATGCCTAGAATAATCTTAGCGCACAAAATCGCTGTGCAGAAGCGCGGCCGTCGGCGGCGCTCGCTCATCAAACCATGTGAAGGAGAAGACGATGAGAAAAATTGTGGCGCTGATCGCCCTGGTCAGTCCGATTGTGCTGGCACCTCTTGCTTTCGGCGCGGGCGATCCGGACGCGACGTTTTACAAAAAGGCCACCGAGGGTGGGATCTTCGAAGTCGAGACCGGACAGCAGGCTGAGAAGACCAGCAACAATCAGAAGATCAAGGACTTCGCATCCATGCTGGTCAACGATCACACGCAAGCCAACGAGAAGCTGAAATCGCTTGCCGACTCGAAGGGCCTTTCCGTGCCCACCAGTCCGGGCGTCGGCCTGGAGGCCGAGAAGGCCAAATTGGACGTGCTGACCGGCGATACCTACGACAAATCGTTCGTCGAGACCCAGATCAAGGCGCACGAGAAAACCATCGCGCTGTTCCAGAAGGAGGCCGAGTCGGGACAGGACCCGGAGGCGAAGGCCTTCGCGACCGAGACGCTGCCGACGTTGCACAAGCACTTGAAGGCCGCGCGCGTCATTGCCAAGGAGAACGGCTGGAGCACCACCAAATAGGGCTGTCGAAGCTCCAGGAGCCTCGAGCGGGGCTCCGGCGCCGTGTGCGGGCCGATCAGCTCCGCACACGGCGCCCCGGCGGGGGCAGCCCGGGGGACTATGGTCGGTCGACTACGGCCGGGCGGTCGGATCGCGGCGCAGAGCCTGCGCCATGCAGTGGATGCCGCCGCCCGTCTTGGATATTTCGCTCATATCCACCTCCGCCACCTCGAATCCTTGCGCGCGCAGTTGCTGAACGAGCGAGCGGCTGGACTTCGGCACGATCGCGCGGTCCTTGCCGAGCGACATGAAATTGCAGCCCAGATTGACGGTGTCCTCGAACGGCACGTCGATGATCTCGTGACCCTTGGACTTCAGCCAGTCGACGATGCCGGGCTCGGTGCAGGCCAGACATACCGCGGTGAGCTTCTCGGCGACCGGAACGACCATCAGATCGATGTGCACGTAGTATTCGTCGAAGAACGCCAGGCGGGTTTCCCAGCCCTCCCGCTTGAACCATCCTTCGACCTGACGCGCGCCTTCCTCCTGGGTGCGGCCGCTGCCGCAACCGATCAGCACGCAGCCTTCCTCGATGACGTTGAAATCGCCGCCTTCGAAGGTACCGGCCGTGACCATGTCGTAGATCGGAATCCCGAGCCGCTCGTAGGTGCGGATGGCGGCATAGTTCTCGCCGCGCCGCCACCAGTTGGCCATGGCGGTGATGATGGCGCCGTAGGGCGTCATGACGCTGGAGTCGCGTGAATAGACCTGCATCGGCAGCTCGGCTTCCGCCTGGTGCCAATGGATTTTCACGCCGAAGTGGGCGTAGGCGGCCTGCAGTTCCTGATGCTGCCGCTTGGCGGCCGCGATGTCGGCCGGATGCTCGCGCAGCGTCTTGCGCGACAGCGAGCTCGTCGCCATGTGTTTGAGGTGATCCGCCGGGCCGAGCAGCACGTCGGTCAGCGTGTCGGTCTCGTTCTTGAAGCCCCAGTAGCCGAGCGGCCGGGTGCCGCCGGCGGGCTGCCGGCGCTGAAGCTGGAAGGGGTCGGCGGCGATCGAAGCCTTGGCAGTGATCATGGTTAACTCCTGAGCGCGCCAGCCAGGCGCGAAGTGTCGGGTGAAAGGTAACGAAAAACTCGGCTCGATGGCGGCCTCACCGGTGCTCCTTGAACGAATAGCTCAAGTCCAGGCCGATCGTTCGGGGCCGGCCCACGAACCAGGCGCGGTCATGCGCCGGTCCCGGGGTGGTCGAGACGGAGGTCGCAGCCTCCTGGTTGGTGAGGTTGCTGACGAAGGCGTCGGCCCGCCAGGCGCCCGCGAAGCCGAAGCCCGCCCGGGCGTTGACCAGGGCGAAGCCGGGAAGGTCGGTTGCGGTCGGCGAATGCGGCAGAGCGGTCCAGAAGTCGCTCCGGTAGGAGGCGTCGAGGCGGGCGTGGAAATCGCGGCTGCTGCCGAGCGGCAGCGAATAATCCAGCGCCGCCGTGGCTTGCTGCTTCGACACCTCCGGCAGCCGGTCGCCGGACACGCCGACCAGATCCGGGATGACCCCTCGCTCGAAGCTCGAAGTAAGGATGGCGTCGGTGTAGCTGTATCCGAGCTCGAGCTTGGTGGTATCCAAAAGCATCAGTGTCAGTTCCGATTCCGCGCCCCGCGAGCGCGCGGTATTGCCGTTGGTCACGAAGTCGAAGCCGCCGGTGACCGTGTAGGCCTCGATCTGCGGATCCTTCCAGTCGATATTATAAAGGGTGAAGGTGTAGCTCGAACCATGCCCGAAGGAGCCCTTGATGCCGACCTCCGTATTGCGCGCCTCGTCGGGCTTGTACGTCAGCAGCGCTGGCGTTTCGCAGTAATAGCAGTTGCCGATCGGTAGCGCGTTGACTCCGCCGCGGCGAAAGCCCTCCGACCAGGTCACGTACACCAGCGTGTGCGGAGCGATCTCGTAGGAGGTGTTTACCTTGAACACCTGATTGCGAAAGCCCTTGGCATTGGAGTCCTCGGTCAGCCCGTTCTGCGCCGTTCCGGACTGCGAGCAGAAGGTCCCGCACATCGGCAGGGTTTGGACCAGACTCTGATCGTAGTGCTGCCAGAACACCCGGGCGCCGGCGGTCGCCTGCCACTTGTCGCTGAAGTGATAGGAGGTCTCGTTGAACAGCGCGAAATCGCTGAACTGCACGTGCCGGTTCAGGGTGAAATTCAGATCGGGATAGGAATTGAGCGAGGGGCGGACGCCGCCCTTGTAATACTGGATCACGTCGCCGAACGTGGGGTAGGGGCAGGACACCGGATTGAACGTCGTGCAACCCGCAGGCTGTCCCGACCCGGGGAGCTGGCTCCAGTTGGCGAAGCCGAGAATCGGCTCGAGCTGTGACAGGGTCTGTGTGCGGTTGTTGTAGTACGTGCCGGCGACCCAGTCCCACGGCCCCGACTCTTTCGATACCAGGCGGATCTCCTCGGTGAATGCCTTGTCGGTCGAGTTATCGAGGATCGGCGACAGAATGCGCGGGTAGTTGCCGTAGTAGGCGGCCAGCGATTCGATCAGGCCGGTCAGATCGTACTGGCTGAACGCCTTCTGGCTGGTGTACGAGGAGTCGGACGAGACGGTCGCGAAGCCCGCATCGTACGAGAGGTCGAGTGCGCCGAGATCGGTCTGAAACGAGCCGGGCTGGTCCAGATACAAGGTCTGGTCGTAGCGCTCACCCGGGAGCACTTGCGAATACCCCCCGGACTGGTCCGTCTGATGCTGATAGCTCAGGGTCAGCTTGAGCTCATCGCTGGGCTTCCACAATAGCGCCCCCCGCCCATACCACGTCTCGGACCGGTCCACGCCGCGCTCTTCCCTGAAAACCGCCGGGCTGGTCAAGGGATTCGCCGGATCTGCCAGGATGGGCTGCGCACCGGGGCCGAGCTCCGCGACCGACTCGGCGTCGGTGAACCCGGCGAGCTTCTCGTAGCCGCCGGAGCCGCGGAAGGCCATGGTGTCGCTGATCGGGAGATTGCCCACGAAGTCGGCCGCCTCCGACGGATTCGCCGCGTTGGCGGTGTGGGAGGCACGGGTGGAGACATCGAATTCCGTGGTAGTGGGATCCGGCTCGTTGTGAATCAGGCGCACCGTGCCGCCGACCGAGCCCGATCCGTAGAGCGTGCCCTGGGGGCCGCGCAGCACCTCGACCCGGGCGATGTCGGTCATCTTGAGGTTCGCGAACAGCGGTGTCTCATCGACGTAGGTCGAGACCAGAGGCGCGGCGATCTCCTGGCTCTCGGCGTTGACGCTGCTCGCGTTCAGCCCGCGGATGGTGAGCGTGTCGTTGATGTTGCTCGCGCGCGGCCCGAGGTCCGGCGACACCAGTCCCGGGATCATGTGCGTGAGCCCCTGCAGGTCGGTCACGCCGGCCGCGGCGATGTCGGCGGCGCCCACGGCCGAGATGTTGTAGGGGATGTCGGAGACGGTCTCGCTGCGCCGGGTCGCGGTCACCACGATTTCCTGGATATCGTCGGCGGCGCAGCCCGGCACGGGCTGCATCTGCGCCGCCGCCGCGAGCACGGCGGAGACGGCGGCGGCAACGCGCGAGCGCGCGCCGAGACCGGCGGACGGCAGCACCGTCCGGTTGGAATGAGTCATTCGGCATCCCTCGCTTGATTTTTAGGTGCACTCGGTCGCGCGCCGGTGCGGTGGGTCCGAGTATGGTTGAGGCCCGAAGCCGTGACGTGCATACTTTTCAATTTTGGGGTGAATATTTCTCACCGCAGCAAATCGAGGATCCCGCCGCTGCATGCGCTGCAGGCCCTGGACGCGTTCGCTCGGCTGGGTACGCTGTGGGAGGCGGCGGAGGATCTCGGCATCACCCGCAGCGCCGTGAGTCACCGTTTGGGCCTGCTCGAGTCGCTGCTGGGATTCGAGCTCGCGATGCGCAGCGGCAAGGGTGTTGCGCTCACCGCCCGCGGCAGGCGCTATGCCGAGGACGTTCGCAAATCGCTGGCACTGTTGTCGGAGGCTCACGAGGACGGAGCGTCCAAGCCCGTGGAGGGCACGTTGTGCATTTCCTCGACGCCGGGATTCGCATCGATGTGGTTGTGCAATCACATCGCGTCATTCCACGAGCAATACCCCAATCTCTCGTTGCGGATCGTCACCGGCGGAGAGCTCGATCAGGCCACCGACCGCGATGTCGATCTGTTCATCGTGTTCGGCGACGGTCATTGGCCGCGCCACACCGTGCACCATCTGTACGATGTCGAGTTCCTGCCGATGTGCAGTCCGGCGCTGCATAACATGCACGGCGGCCTCGATCAGCCGGTCGATGTGCTGCGTTACCCGCTGCTGCATCTGCGGCAGCGGGATGAGTGGCGTCAATGGCTGGCGGCGGGCGGTGCGAAGCTGCCGGCCGACCGGTCGGGCGTGATCTTCTCCGACCTGATGCTCGTGCAGACCGCGGCGATCGCGGGTCAGGGCATCATGATGGGGGATGAAATCACCTGCGCCGGCGCGCTCGCGGCCGGTCAGCTGGTCGCGCCGTTCTCGATCAAGATCAAGGCCCAGGCCGGCTACTATCTGCTGCGCAGCCGCCAGCGGCGGCCGAACCCGGCCATGCTGGCGTTCGTGCGTTGGCTGAACGCGCTGTTCATGCGCATCGGCACGGAGCTGCGCGGCGGCAGATTCTGAAGCCCGCTCAGCGCTTTGGTGCCGGCACCGGCGCGAAGACCTCGAACTTGAGATCGATGGTCGAGCCCGACTCCTGGTTGGGTATGCAGGTGGTCTTGCTCACCACCTTGCGCGTGGTGAACATCGGCAATACCTGGTCGCGGAATTGCTCGACGAGCTCGCAGTCCCCGAGGCGCAGCTCGGACGGCGAGTGGGACGTGAGGGCGACGCTGCGCCAGGTGCCGTACACGGGTTTGCCGTCCGGCATGAAATTGCCCGGGACCGGCGCCAAGGTGGAAAACGTGAGGTCGGCACGTGCGAACTTGTCGGGCCGCCCGAACGAGGAGGCGCAGGCTCCCGGTTGGGATTTCACATCCTTGCGCGCGCCGCTCGCCAGCAGCAGGATCCTGAGCTTGTCGGCGAGACCGTCGCAAGAATACGTGGAGGTGAAGCCCAAGAACTGGAACGAGTACTTGTGGCTTTGCCAGGCGCCGGGAGCCGGAGCGGGCGAGGGCGCGGTGGCGTCGTCGGACAGAGCCGCGCCGGCGGACAGAAGGGCCACCGCCAGGACACACGCCAGAGATACCGCGGGTGCGGGTGATTTCATAGCTGTTCTCCGAGAAGTACCCGAGAATAACGTATCTACGGCCAAGCCGTTGACTGTCGTTGAATCCGCGGGGCGGGGCGCAATGTCCGCCGGCGGTGCGGAACATACAAATTCCCGGCTCTTGCTGCCATACTGACTGATTGGGCTTGTGGAATCGCCGATGAAGACCAAAGACGCAAAAGAGGACCGGCGCCAGGCAGCGCTCGACTATCACGAGTTTCCGACGCACGGGAAGATATCGATCGCGCCCACCAAACAGCTGGTCAATCAGAGCGACCTCGCGCTCGCCTATTCGCCCGGAGTCGCCGCGGCCTGCGAAGCCATTGTCGAGGATCCGCTCTCCGCTTTTCGGTTCACGGCCCGCGGCAACCTCGTCGGTGTGGTGAGCAACGGCAGTGCGGTGCTCGGCCTCGGGTCGATCGGGCCGCTGGCCGCCAAGCCCGTGATGGAAGGCAAGGCGGTTCTATTCAAGAAATTTGCAGGGATCGATGTGTTCGACATCGAGATCGACCAGCCGGATCCCAACAAGCTGGTCGAGGTCATCGCTGCGCTCGAGCCCACCTTCGGAGCGATCAATCTGGAGGACATCAAGGCGCCGGAATGCTTCATCGTCGAGCGCGAGCTGCGCCGGCGCATGAAGATTCCGGTGTTCCACGACGACCAGCATGGCACCGCCATCACGGTGGGAGCGGCCGTGATCAATGGGCTCATGGTGTGCGGCAAGCGCATGGGCGAGGTGAAGCTCGTGGTGAGCGGGGCCGGTGCCGCCGCTCTCGCCTGCGTTGATCTGCTGCTCGATCTCGGCCTCGAGCGCGAGAATGCCTGGCTCACCGATCTCGCCGGTGTGGTCTACGCCGGCCGCAAGGAGCTGATGGATCCCGAGAAGGCGAGATTCGCGCAGCCGACGGATGCCAGGACGCTCGCGCAAGTCATCGGCGGCGCCGACGTGTTCCTGGGGCTCTCCGCCGGCGGCGTGCTCACGCAGGACATGGTCCGGCAGATGGCCCCGAAACCGCTGATCCTGGCGCTCGCCAATCCGACACCCGAAATTCTGCCGCAAGAGGCGAGGGCGGCGCGGCAGGATGCCGTCATCGCCACCGGCCGCAGCGATTATCCCAATCAGGTCAACAATGTACTTTGCTTCCCGTTCATTTTTCGGGGCGCCCTCGATGTGGGAGCGACGACCATCACCCGGGAGATGGAGATCGCGGCGGTGCATGCGCTCGCGGATCTCGCGCGCCGGGAGCAGAGCGACATCGTGGCGGCCGCCTACGGCGGCGTCGAGGACCTGAGCTTCGGTCCGGACTACCTGATCCCCAAGCCCTTCGATCCGCGCCTGATCGTGCAGATCGCGCCGGCGGTGGCCAAGGCGGCGATGCAGTCGGGCGTGGCGCGGCGTCCCATCGCGGATCTGGACGCCTATGGTCAGCGCCTGCAGCAGTTCGTCTACCACAGCGGCACCTTGATGCAGCCGATATTCGCGGCCGCGCGCAAGATCGCCCCCGAGCGCAGCCGCATCGTCTATGCGGAGGGCGAGGACGAGCGGGTGCTGCGCGCGGTGCAGATCGCAGTGGACGAGCACCTGGCGGTTCCGGTGCTGGTCGGCCGTCCGGCGGTGATCGAGCGGGGGATCAAGCGCTTCGGCCTGCGCATCCGCGTCGGCGAGCACGTGACCGTCGTCAACCCCGAACACGACGCGCGCTACCGCGAGTACTGGCAGTCCTATCACCATCTCACCCGCCGGAACGGCGTGACCTCCCAGTATGCGAAGCTCGAGATGCGCCGGCGCACCACCTTGATCGCCGCCATGCTGCTCAAGAAGGGCGAGGCCGACGGCCTGATCTGCGGCACCATCTCGACCACGCAGCGCCATCTCAAGTACATCGACCGGGTCATCGGCCGGCGCCCCGGCGTCAACGTCTACGGCGCCATGAGCGGACTCATCCTGCCGGGCCGTCAGGTATTCCTGGTCGATACCCACGTGAACCTCGATCCCACGGCGGAGCAGCTCGCCGAGATCACCCAGCTTGCCGCCGAGCAACTGCGCGCGTTCGGTCTCGTGCCGAAGGTGGCTCTGCTGTCGCATTCGAATTTCGGCACGAGCGATGCGCCGTCGGCGCTCAAGATGCGCGCGACCTTGGGGCTGTTGAGCGCGCGGGCGCCGGGGCTCGAGGTGGACGGCGAGATGCACGGCGACTGTGCGCTCGACGAGGCCGCGCGCAAGGCGGTCCTGCCGGACTCGACGCTCGAGGGCAGCGCGAATCTCTTGGTGTGCCCCAATCTCGACAGCGCGAATATCGCCTACAACCTGCTCAAGTCCGCCGCCGGCCAGAATGTCGCGATCGGTCCCATCCTGCTGGGCTGCGCGGCGCCCGCTCATATCCTCACCTCTGCGGCGACGGTGCGGCGCATCGTCAACATGACGGCGCTGACGGTGGTCGAGGCCAACCGCGCAGCGGTGCCGACCGGTGACCCGGGCTTGGATTAACGGCCGTCGAGCTTGAGGGAGTCCTCGGCCAGCGCGAGGGCGCCGAGCGCTCCGGCGAGCGCACCCAATCCCGGCGGCACCACGTACTCGCCGAGGCCGCTTGCGAGCGCCGCATGATCGATATACCCGTTGAGGCTTTTCACCAGCTGCCGCCGGATCGGCTGGTAAAGCTCCGGACGCGACTGCAGGACGCCGCCCCCGAGCAGAATGCGGCGCGGTGCGCTGGCGAGCACCAGGGTGTGCAGCAGTTGCGATAGAGCATGAGCGGCCGGTTCCCACACCGGGCTGTCCGCGGGTATCAGGTGGGCCGGCGTCCCGGCCCGCGCGGCGATGGCAGGTCCGGATACGAGTCCCTCGACACAGTCGCCGTGAAACGAGCAGGCCCCGGGCCAGAGGTCTCCCGCCAGCCGGGCAATGCGGATGTGGCCGAGCTCCGGATGCTGCAGGCCGTGGACGAGACGGCCGTTGGCGATCAGACCCACACCGACCCCCGTGCCGACCGTGACGTACGCGAGATCCTCGAGATCGCGGCCCGCGCCCCAGCGCTGCTCGGCGAGCGCAGCTCCGTTCACATCGGTGTCGAAACCGACCGGTACCCCGAAGGCCTGCGCCAGTCGAGGCGCAACGGCGGTGCGGCGCCAGCCGGGCTTGGGGGTCGAGGTGATCCACCCGTAAGTCGGCGAGGCTCGATCGAGGTCCACCGGCCCGAAGGAGGCGATACCGAGTGCGGCGAAGCGGCCGTGGGTCGCCGCGGCGCGCTCGAGCTCATCGATGATGGCGCCCAAAGCAGCCTGCGGGTCGGTGCCGGTGGCCACCGAGCTTTGCGCCCGGATGTCATCCGGCCCGGTCCCGAGGAGACAGACACACTTCGTTCCGCCGAGCTCGACACCCCCGAACAAAGGTCTCGCCGCCACTGCTGCCGTCGCCGCCGTCAGGTCCGCGCCGGCTCAGGCCAGCGCCGTCTGCACCACGCGGACGATCACCATGAGCACCGCCACCACGAGGTAGCCGCGCAGCACCAGCATCGACAAGCGGCGCATCGGCGTCATGCGGATCGCGCCGAGCGTATCGAGACGCGGCGCCCGCCAGGCGCCGGGCGGCACCGCCGTCTCGACGGCGGCCGGGCGCCGGGCACGCAACGCGGCGACCGCCACCACGGCGCCGCCGAGCGCCGCCCCGCCGCCGAGGATCCACCCGATGGTGCCCCCGCCGATGTCCGGAAACAGCACGGCGGCCGTCAGGATCAAGGACAGCAGCACCAGCACGCCGACCACCATCGAGGTGAACACGTTCAAGCCGAACGAATTGGCCCAGGGACCGAGCAGCTGCTTGTCGTTGCAGAGGAGCAGCAGAAACACGGACGCGCTCGGCAGCAACACCCCGGCCAGGGTTTGAACCGCATTGGTGAGGAGCCCGAGCGGCACGTTGGGAATGAGCACCAGGGCGGCCGCCACCGCGATCAGGCAGCAATAGATGCCGTAGAAGGTCTTGGCCTTGCGCGGGCTCGCATGCAGCGAATGACGCATGTTGAGAATGTCGCCCATGGCGTAGGCCGACGACAGCGACACGGCTGCGGCGCCGATGATGCTGGCATCGATGAGCGCGAACGCGAACAGCACTCCCGGTAGATTCGACCCGTGGAAGCGGTCGAGGCCGCGGGCGATGGCGCCCGCATCGCTGAAGTGGCCGAATTGCGGGGTGCCTGCGAAGGCGTGCGCGCAAAATGCGATCATCGCCACGGCGCCCAGGATAACGATGACGATGCCGATGACGAGATCGAGGCGCTCGTAGTTGATGAAGCGCACGCCGATGCGCTTGTCGATGATGTAGCTCTGCTGGAAGAACAGCTGCCACGGAGCGACCGTCGTGCCGACGATGGCGATGACCAGCAGCATCACGTCGGCGAGATGCGCGCGCGGCGGCAGCTGAGGCACCAGAAAGTCGTGTGCGATCTGTGCCACCGGCGGGCGCGTCATCAGGAAGATGGGCAGCAGCAGCACGCTGCCGACCACCAGGACCATCGCGAAGCGCTCGAAGCGGCGAAAGTCTCCGGTTCCCGCTGCCGCCATGATCAGCACGGCCGCCGCGGCCACGCCGAGGGCCTTGGGGACGCCGAGGATGTCGAGTCCGATGCTGATGCCGACGAATTCGGTCACCAAGGTGAGCGCATTCAGGATGAACAGGTCGATGACGCTGAAAGCTCCCCAGAACTTTCCGAAGCGCTGCAGGATGAGCCGGGCATGTCCGACCCCGGTGATGGTTCCCAGCCGCAGAACCATTTCCTGGTTGACGTAGAGCACCGGTACCAGCAGGCCCAGGGTCCAGAGCAGCGTGGTGCCGTAATTCTGTCCCGCCTGTGCATAGGTGCTGAACGCGCCGGCATCGTTATCGCCCACCATGACGATCAGTCCGGGGCCGAGGATGGCCAGGAGCGTGCGCAGCCGGTGCCACCACCCCGTGCGCGGTCCGCAGTCATCCCGCCGCAGAGTGCCGAGCGCACCGCGGATCTCGCCGTAGGATTCTGGAGTGGCTTGCATCATGGTCGTTCGCCTCGCGCTCAAGGGCGAGCAGGATTCTTGGGCAGGCAACCCAAAGAGCGCCGCTCGACCGGGTCGAGGGCGACATCGAGAACTGAGATCTAGAAGAGAGGGGGGCGCGGGGAACGGTCCCGCTCTGCGCCAAACATCTCCCGCCCGCGGCGGGAGGTTCGAGGGAACTTTCCTACCGTGAGCGCGCCGCGGCAGCCGCGGCGTCTATACCCAATCTAGGGCAACTGTCCAATGAATCGAGCCTCGCGTTGTAGAAAGTCAGCGCAAAATAATTCCTTGCGTTTCCAATGTAAAGAAAAATCTACGCGTTGTCGGCGAATGTTCGGTTATCTTGGAGCCCGTGCACGATTCCCTCTATGACATCGCCGAGATCGTCGACTTGCGCAGCGACACCGTGACGCGACCGACGGCGGGAATGCGCGCCGCGATGGCCGCCGCGGAGGTGGGCGACGATGTCTATGGAGACGATCCGACCGTCAACCGGTTGCAGTCGCGCATGGCGGAACTGTTCGGCCTCGAGAGTGCGCTGTTCTTCGCGTCCGGCACGCAAAGCAATCTCGCCGCGCTGATGGCGCATTGCGGGCGCGGCGACGAATATCTGGTGGGGCAGGAGGCGCACACCTATCGGTACGAACAAGGCGGTGCCGCGGTGCTCGGCAGCATTCAGCCGCAGCCGCTCGAGAACGAGCCCGACGGTACCATCTCGATCGAGCGCATCGCCCGCGCGATCAAGCCGGACGACCTGCACTTTGCGCGTACGCGCCTCCTGGCCTTGGAAAACACCATCGGCGGGCGCGTGCTTCCGGTCGAGTATCTGCGCAGTGTGACGGACTTCGCGCATTCGCGCGGTCTGTCCACGCATCTGGACGGCGCCCGAGTATTCAATGCGCGGGTGAAGCTCAAGCTCGACGAGCCGGCCGCGGTGGCCGGATTCGATTCGGTTTCCGTGTGTCTGTCCAAGGGTCTGGGGGCGCCGGCCGGATCGGTGTTGCTGGGGTCCAAGGATTTCATTGCCGCTGCCCGGCGCTGGCGCAAGGCGCTCGGCGGCGGGATGCGGCAGGCGGGCATCCTGGCGGCGGCGGGCCTGTATTCGCTGGAGCACCATGTCGAGCGGCTGGAGCAGGATCACGACAATGCCGCGCACCTGGCCGACGGGCTCCGCGCCATCGGCCTGGGCGTGGAGCCGCCGCAGACCAACATCGTGTACGTGGAAATCCCCGAGTTCCAGCTCGGCGCGCTCGATGTGCATCTGGCCCGGCGCGGCATCCTCGCCTCGCTGGCGACGCGGACCCGGCTCGCCACCCACCTCGACACGCCGCGACCCAAGATCGACGCCGTCCTGAGGGCATTCGGCGAGTTCCCGGGCTGGGCCCAAGCCCGTGGCAGGCGAGGGTAAGGACCGCGGTGGCCGAGGGTAGGGCTCGCGGCGGGCGAGGGTAAGGACCGCGGCAGCCGAGGGTAGGGCTCGCAGCGGGCGAGCGCAGGATTGCCGCTTCGGCTAGCGGCGGCCCAGCCTGCGGCGGCGCGCCCGACGCAAGTCCTCCGGCGTATCCACGTCCAGCGCGGCGGAGGGTACATCGAGCAGCTTCCGCGCACCCCCCGGGCCGTTCACCAGTTCCTTGAGACCGAAGTCACCGGTGATCTTCAGGGCCTGAAGATAGAGGCGACGGGGGACGATGACCGGCGTCGCGGCGCGCTGCCCGAGGCGCCGGGCGACGACGGCGCGCCTGGCCGAGCGCCAGCGGATGATGAGGCGCCTCAGCTCGCGGCGCTCGAGGCACGGCAAGTCGACCGGCAGCAGCAGTACCGCGGCGCTATAGCCAGCCCGCCGCAAGCCGCACCGGACGGACGCCGAGAGTCCGCGGGCGCGATGTCGGCTTTCGATGATTTCCACGCGCTCACGGCGAAGCTCGGCCCGAGCGCGCGCCGCCCTGGGCGCCAGCACGATGATGACCTTTGCGGTGGTCAAGGGCGCCACGGTTCGCACGGTTCTTTGCAGGAGCGTCATGCCCCCGATCCGCGCGAGGGCCTTCGGTTTGCCGAGCCGCGCGGAAAAGCCGGCCGAGAGTACGATGATGCGGGGTGAAGGTCCCGCGGTGGCAATCGTTGCTATCATGATGTAATGAATATACCCGGCAACCTGCAGCGGCGACCGTTCTTCGCTCCGATCGGGTTGCTGGCGGTCGCGGTCACCGCCGGATTGCTGGTGATGATCGCCCTGGTTGCCATGGCCTGGTTCCTGATCACCTCGACACCGACCACGGTGATCGTGGTGCGCCATGCAGCGCAGCTTCTCGGCGATGGTACCGATCCGCCGCTGAGTCCCGAAGGCGAGATGCGCGCCGCCACGCTGGCGCAGACGCTCGGCGACACGGAACTGAAAAGCCGGGTCGCGGCCATTTACGTCACGTCGGATCTTCGCAGCCGCTCCACCGCCGCGCCGCTCGCGCAGCGTTTGAGGCTCACGCCGGAGGTGGTCTCCGAGGACGATCCCCGCTCGCTGGCGCGCCATTTGCTGCGTGAGCATGCCGGAGAGACGACGCTGGTCATCGGACACGCGGGTACGGTGCCGGCGATCGTGTCGGCGTTGAGCGGTGAGAAGGATATCCCCGCGGTGGCCGGGTCGGATTACTCCGCCATGTACGTGGTGACGATACCCAGGATCGGGCGCGCGGAAGTCCTGCGAGAGAATTATTGAGCGCGGCTAGGACGAGGGTCGTGCCGCACGCAGCAACATCGCCTTGCGGACGAAATCCATGTGACGCCCGATCCTGAAATCGGCGAGCACGGCGTCGCGAATGTGGCGCCCGGAGTCCACCAGAAAACTGCCGCGCCGCACGCCGAAACCGAGGGGGCCGCTCAGCCCATACATCGCGATGACGGTCTTCTGCTGATCCGACAGCAAGGTGAACGGCAACTGATATTTGTCGCGGAATTTGGCGTGCGACTCGGGAGATTGCGGACTGATGCCGACCACTCGCAGGCCGGCACGCTGGATGTCGGCATGCAAGTCGCGCAGGTTGCAGGCCTGGCTGGTACACCCGGGCGTGAAATCGGCGGGATAAAAATACAAGATGATGGCACCCGCGCTCAAAAGCCCGGTCAGCGAGCGGTCCGTGCCCGTTTCGTCCGGAAGCGTAAATTCCGGTGCGCGTTCGCCTGCTTTCAGCATGTTCCTTCGGCAGTCCCTTGTTACGACGAAGTTGGCGCGGGCCGTTAGACACGGACAAGTTAGCGCGGATCGGGGACGGGGGAAACTTTTGGCTTGAGCGTTCTTTGCTGCTAGTATGCGGGGCCCTTTCGGGGGAGTAGCTCAGTTGGGAGAGCGTCGCGTTCGCAATGCGAAGGTCGAGGGTTCGATCCCCTTCTCCTCCACCAAATCACCGGCCGGATGTCGCGGGACACCGGCCAGCCGGTTAAACTGCCGCCAAGTCCCCGTGGCACAACTGGATAGCGCGCGCCCCTCCTAAGGGCGAGGTTGTGGGTTCAAATCCCGCCGGGGACGCCACTCACGCTGTAGGACAGCGCCATACAGCACTTGGCGTTTGCGGCGGACTGCCGGAGCGCTTCCCCCCGAGTATATTCAGGCTCACCAACAAGAGGGGTGTGATGATGAGAACCATAAAGCGCATCGCCCGCGGCAGTGTACTGCTCACGCTCATTTCGATCGCCGCGGGGTGCCTCGTCGCCGAGCCGCGTGAGGGCTACTGGGACCACGACCATCACCGCTATTACCACGATCACAACTGGCACGAGTGCGGAGATCGGGACGAGCATTGCCACTGATCGAGGCGAACACCGCTTCGGAGCCGGCAGTTTCGTCCTGCTGATCGGCGCTGATCGGCCCTGATCGGCCGGGGGGAGCCCTCGGCGCTTGGTGCTATGATGCGGGCAGGAAGGACTCTGCACGCAGCTCATAACAATGAATGCACGCCTCCGCCCGGTGCGCACGCCTTCGGCTCGGCAGGCCGCTCGGAAAGCCGCGCGCCCGGCGCCCGATCGCTCCGGACGGCTCGATGCCTTGGAGCGCAAAAGCCGCCTGCTGATGGAAGCCGAGAAGGTGGGTGGCGTCGGTGGATGGGAGCTCGATCTCGAGACGGGCATGGTCGCCTGGACCCCGGAGATGCGGCGGATCATGGGAATGCCGCCGGACAGCGAACAACTTCCGTTGGAGCAGACCTATCGCTTTTTCACCAATGCCAGCCGCGCGATCGTGCGGGAGGCCTTCAATGCCACGCGGGCGAGAGGCACGCCCTACGACTTGGTGCTGGAATGCGTCACCGGAGCGGGGGCCAGGATCTGGGTTCGAGAGGTGTGCCGCCCGGTGATGCGACGCGGGCGGCTCCTGTCGATAGTCGGGTTTACTCAGGACATCACCGAGCAGCGCCGGCTGGCCGGACTGCTCAACGACATCGGATACCGCGAGCGCGCCCGTATCGGCGCGGACCTTCATGACGGTCTCGGCCAGGAATTGACCGGCCTCGCTCTTTTGCTCGGCGGCATTGCGACCCGGGCGGCACAGGAAGGATCGATGCTCGCCGGGGAGCTGCGCGAGCTGAGCTCGCTCGCCAGCAAGTCCATCGAAACCGTGAGGGAGATCGCGCACGGACTGTTGCCGCTGAAGATGAACCATATCGGCTTCCGGCAGCTGTTGCGGCGCCTTGCGCGGTCCATGCGTGCGACTTTCGGAGTGCGGGTGAACATTCGCTTCCAGGGCGAAAATGCCCACATGCCGGTCGGTGAAACCGCGGAGCATTTGTATCGGATCGCGCAGGAGGCCGTGGCGAACGCCGTCAAGCACGGGCGCGCGAAGCACGTGACCTTGCGCTTGTCGGCGAGCGGAGCACGCATCGTCTTCGCGGCTTCGGACGACGGAACGGGCATCGACCCGGAGAGGCACGGCGAGGGCATGGGGCTTCAAATCATGCGCTATCGCACCCGCATGCTCGGTGGACTGCTCGACATCCAGCGCAGGAAGACGGGTGGAACGCGGCTTCGCTGCATCATGCCGCGAACCTCCATTTCCTCGTAATCCGTGCGGAGGCCGGCGGTCACCGGGGACCGAAGATCGCCAGGTAGTTCTGACCCCCGCTGCTCGTGTCGGCTTGCGTACCGACGAAAACCTTGCCGTTCGCCACCGTCGGCACCGTCCATTTGGAGCCGGGGCCGAACTGATCGCGAGTGCCGGCCTGCAGGCTGTTGTAGATCTCGGCAAGCGTGCTCGCATTGAACGCATGCAGCACCCCCTGGCTCGCCGAATTCTGGATCGCCCAGAGAATCCCGTTCTGAGCTCCGTTGGCGGAGATGCTGAGGGGCGCGCTGGAACTGCATATCGGGGTGCTGGTCTGCAGGGTGGACCGCG
The DNA here is from genome assembly GCA_036272515.1 of Steroidobacteraceae bacterium. Taxonomy (GTDB): domain Bacteria; phylum Pseudomonadota; class Gammaproteobacteria; order Steroidobacterales; family Steroidobacteraceae; genus Bog-1198. The sequence goes on from DATAYO010000057.1 coordinate 22,178, forward strand.
CCGGCAGCCGGGCATTGGCCAGGGTGAAGGCCCGGATCACGTCCCCGTTGGCGGAGTAGTAAATCGTGCCGCCGAAGTATACCGGGGCGCCGTACACGCCGGACGGACCGCCGCCGCCGCAGCTGGCGCTCGCGTAGGTTGGGAAGGCGCTCAACAGCGGCTCATAGGCGTTGTTGTCGTTGGCCGAATTGAATTTGCCGAGGTTGTCCCGGTCCACGACGTAGATATTCTGATCCTTGCCCGCGCCGACGGCGAGGTGATGCACGGTTCCCGCGGCGTCCGTCTGGTCGGGCAGCAGCATGAGTCCTCCGGAACCCAGGTCCGTATCGGCGGCGCTCTCGGCCACGGCATCGAACATGGTGAAATAATCGAGCACCGACATCGTGCCGTTGGCGGGGGTGGACAGCTTCAGAATCGAATTGCCGTAATCATTGCCGCTCGGAAAGCCGTCCGCCGTCGGGACCACGTCGAACTCGCCATTGGCCGTCATTGCATAGACGTTCCCGGAAGCGTCCGCCGAGGGCCCCGAGCCCGAATTCCAGAAGGAGGCTTCTCCTTGCTGGCCGTTCAAATTGCCGCTCGGCTCATCGTTGTAAATCGCGCTTTGCTGTAACGTGCTTTCCCCGTAAGCGATGATCCAGCCGGTGTAGTTCTCGATGTCGCAATGCGATGTCCACGAGGTATAGACGGTGCCCTGGCTCAACAGCAGCGCCGAGCGCTCTTCGTACTGTGCGGGATCGAAGACCAATTGACCGCCGACCGTCGCCGGGGCGCCGCTCCCGGGCACCGAGGCAGTGATGTCCACCGGGCTGTGGGCGAGCTCCGCGCCGGTGGCCACGCTCAATGCATGCAGGCGCTGGTGATAATTGCCGGAGGCATCCTTGGACATCGCCACCACGAACAGGCTGCCGGCGGTGCGATCGATCACCGGGGTCGCGGTGACGCCGATCTCGGGGGTGACCTGGGTGCAACCGCGATTGTCGCTGGTGGTCTCGCCGCTCGGTAACAGCGAGACCTTCCAGAGCGTGGCGGCGCTGTCGGCGTCGAAGGCGTACACGCTGTCGTGCTCGGTCGCGACATACACCACGTTGTGGGCGGTACCGCCGATGGTATAGCCGGCGAGCACCAGGGGCTGAGCGTCGATCTTGCCGTCGACCGCAATCAAGTGCTGCACGCCGAACGCGGATGAGGTCACGTTCGAGAGGGTGAGCTGGGTCTCGGTGAGATTCTGGCCCGTGCGCTGATTGTCGTTGTGGTAGGTGGTCACGTCGGTGCCCGCGGTCGCGGGCGGAGAAGGGGCGGTGGGGGCGGTGGGGGCCGTCGGCGTGGTGGCCGTGGAAGCCGCGCCGCCGCCGCCGCCCCCGCACGCGCTCACGACCAGCGCCGCGGCCGTCGAGAGCAGCGCGGCCGTCCAGAGCAGCGCGGCCGCAGCGCCGGATCGCCGCGATACCCCGCGTCGAACCCGGGTAAGATGAGGTGAGCTCAAGAGAGTGCCGTATGTTTATTTGAACGACGCGAATGCTAAGTCAACCCTCCCGGATCGATCCATCGGCCATTCCCCCGACATTGCAGACGCCGCGAGCGCTAATTTTCTGGTCAGCGGTTGTGGCGACGGGCGTAGGAGCCGGCCTCAGCGGTGCCATTCTGATGGCGCTGCTCTCCTTGGTCCAGCACCGCGCGTGGCCCGGGCCGCACATCCTGGACGCGGCGATTCACACGGACGCCTGGCATCACGTCGGCATCTTGCTGGGCGCGGGGTTGCTCACCGGAGTCGGCCAGGTGGTGCTGCGTAAGCTGTCGAGCGGCAACAGCATCGACATCACCGAGGCAATCACCAACTTCGCCGGGCGCTTGCCGCCCCTGCGCACCCTCGGCAGCGCGGTCCTGTCGGTGAGCGTGGTCGGCATGGGCGCATCTCTCGGCCGCGAAGGGGCGCCCAAGCAGGCGGGAGCGGTCATCGCCAACGCTCTCGCGGATGGATGCGCGCTGTCCGACGAGCAGCGCCGCTTGCTGGTGGCCTGCGGCGCCGGAGCCGGCATGGCAGCGGCATACGGGGTCCCCTTGGGCGGCGCGCTGTTCGCCGTCGAGGTCTTGCGCGGCGTGCTGGCGCTGCGCCTCATATTGCCGGCGTTGCTCGCCTCGGCCGCCGCCGCGGGCATCGCCTGGTGGACCACCGTGTTGCTGAACGAGCCCACCTACGCAATTCCCTCCTACGCGCTGTCGCCGTCCGTCGTCGGGTGGTCGGTCGCGGCGGGCCCCATCATCGGGGTTGTCTCGGTCGGCTTCATCCGCGTGATCGCTTGGGCGGACCGGCACAAACCCACCGGTACGCGCCGCTTGATCGCGCCGGTCGTCGCCCTGGGATTGCTCGGTGCCGCCTCGATCGCGTTCCCCCAGCTTCTCGGCAACGGCAAAGATATCGCGGAGCTCGCTTTCAGCGGTCAAGTGACGCCGGTCCTTTCATGGACGCTTTTCGTGCTCAAGCCTCTGGCGGTGGTCATGTGCCTCGGCAGCGGCGTTCCCGGGGGATTGTTCACGCCGTCGCTCGCGACCGGCGCGCTCCTGGGCGGAGCGCTCGGCGCCGCCTGGTCCTCGATCTGGCCGGGCGCGCCACCGGGACTGTGCGCCATCGTCGGCTCCGCCGCGGTACTGGCCGCGACCACGCACGGCCCCGTGTCCTCCATCGTCCTGGTGATGGAGCTCACGGGCAGAGACCGCTCGTTCATCTTGCCCATGATCATTGCCGTGGTGCTCGCGACGGTGGTGGCACGCAGCATCGATCCACGATCGATCTACGATGCGCGCTTCAGCGACCGGGAAGTGAGCGATGTGCTGCTGGCTCGAAAGCCGGCCGCGCGCTGAAGGCCGCCGTGCGAGTGCTCGTCGTGGAAGATGACCGCATGATCGCCCAGGGGCTCGAGCGGGCGCTGCGCCAGGATGGCTACGCAGTCGACGGCGTCGCGGACGGCCGCAGCGCCACCTCGGCCTTGCGCACCGCCGCTTTCGATCTCGTGCTGCTCGACCTCGGACTGCCCGAGCGGGACGGTTTGGAGGTGCTGCGCGAGCTGCGTGGCCGCGGCGATCCGACCCCGGTGATCATCGTGACGGCGCGCGATGACGTGCCGAATCGGATTGCCGGGCTGGACGCCGGCGCCGACGATTACATCGTCAAGCCGTTCGATCTCGACGAGGTCGCGGCGCGCATGCGCTCGGTGCTGCGCCGGGCCGCCGGTCGCGGGGATCCGTGCATCCGGCATCGGGGCATCACGCTCGATCCGGTTACCCACACGGTGGAACGCGACGGGACGCCGGTGGTGCTTTCGGCGCATGAATTCTCGGTGCTCGAAGCGCTGATGCAACGGCCCGGCTCGGTGCTGTCGCGCGCGCAGCTCGAGGATCGGCTGTACGGCTGGGGGGGGTCGGTCGAGAGCAACGCGATCGAGGTCTATGTGCACGGCTTGCGGCGCAAGCTCGGCAACGACGCCATCCGGACGCTGCGGGGGGTCGGCTACTTCGTGCCGAAGGAGCCTTGATGTCGATCCGGGCTCGATTGCTCATTGCGCTGCTCGCGCTCGTGGCGGCGATATCGATCCTCGCCGGCACCTTGACCTATCGCCGTGTGCTGGCGGAGACCTCGACGCTGTTCGACTACCAATTGCGCCAGATGGCGCTGTCGTTGCGCAGCCAGATCCCCATGGCGCCGCGCCTGGAGCTGCCTCCGGATCAGGCCGACTCGGATTTCGTGATCCAGATATGGGACGTCTATGGAACGCGCGTGTATTTCTCGCGGCCCGGCCTGCCCCTGATCAATGCCACGGCGCTGGGTTTTGCGGACGTGCGCGTCGGCGGCGAGCGCTGGCGGACGTACGGGCTGCAGACGCTCGACGGCGTGATTCAGATCGCTCAGCCGGTCCGGGTGCGTGAAGCGCTGGCGCGCGGCGCGGCCTTGCGGGTCGTGATCCCGCTGCTGCTGCTGCTGCCCCTGCTCGGCGCCGCCGTGGTCGGCGTCGTCGGTTCGGGGCTTCGTCCGCTGCGGCGCGTCGCGAGCGAGGTGCAGCGGCGCGACGTCCGCAGTTTGACGCCGATCGCCGCGGCGCCGCTGCCGCAGGAGATCGCGCCGCTGGTGAACGAATTGAACCGGCTGCTGACGCGGCTGGATGCGGCGTTCCAGGCTCAACGCGCATTCGTCGCGGACGCCGCCCACGAGCTGCGCTCACCCTTGACGGCGCTGCGGCTCGAGCTGCAGCTGCTCGATCGGGCGAGCGACGCGCCGGCTCGACTCGAGGCGCGTACCAACCTCGGAGCCGCGGTCGAGCGCGCCATTCATCTGGTCGAGCAATTGCTGACCCTGGCCCGCAACGAGCCGCGCGAGGCAGTCGCCGATTTGTCGCCGATCGCGCTCGAGGAACCCGTCGCCGAGGGCATTGCGGACACCCACGCGCTCGCCGCCGCGCACGGCATCGAGCTGTCGCTGGAATCGGAATCGCGGCCGGTCCGGGCGCGCGGCGAGCGCGAGGCCCTGCGCACGCTGGTGCGCAACCTGGTCGATAACGCCATCCGTCACACCCCGCCCGGCGGTCGTGTTCGAGTTCGGATACGGGCGTGCCCGCCGGACACCGGGGGCGAGCATCGAGCACTGCTCGAGGTGGCGGATTCGGGGCCTGGCATTCCCCCCGCCGACCGCGAGCGCGCGTTCGACCGCTTTTATCGCCGCGCCAGCGCGCCCGAAGGCGGCAGCGGCTTGGGGCTCGCCATCGTCAAGGCGATCGCCGATCGGCATGCGGCGCAGCTGCGCCTCGGCGACGCCCCCGAGGGAGGCTTGCTGGTGAGCGTCACGTTCCCGGCTTTCGGGGAATATCCGCGGAGCGCTTAAGGTTCGCTTAAGGATCGGGGGGCACCATGGCACCCATCACCCGGCCCTCGGGCCCGCTTCACGTATATTTAAGGAGGACTCACGATGACATCTCGCCACCGTCTATTTGCCGGCGCTGCCGCAGGCGTGTTCGCGCTGGGAGCGGTCGCGGGCTGGATCGCCCCCGACGCGCTGCGCAGCGCACATGCCGCCGAGACCGTGATGGTCGCGCCTGCGCCATCGGATTCGAACAAGGTCCCGATTCCGCTGGGCACGGCCCCCAACTATCGCGCCATCGTGGCGCAGAATCGCGGCTCGGTGGTCGGCATCACCATCGAGGGCGAGATGAAGGTCGCTTCCGCCCAGCCCTTCGACCCGTTCGGCAACGGCGGAGAGGACAATCCGTTCTCCCAGTTTTTCCACCAGCTTCCGCAGCAGCCTCATGGTCAACTCATCCACGCGCAGGGCTCGGGCTTCATCGTGAGCTCTGACGGGCTGATCCTGACCAATGCGCACGTCGTCGCCGGAGCCAAGGAGGTGACCGTCAAGCTCATGGACCATCGTGAGTACAAGGCCAAGGTGCTGGGTGCCGACAAGACCAGCGACATCGCGGTGCTCAAGATCGACGCGAAGGGACTGCCGACCGTGCGACTGGGTAATTCCGACAAGCTCGACGTGGGCGACTACGTGCTCGCGATCGGCGCGCCGTTCGGTCTCGAGGAGACTGCGACGGCGGGCATCGTGAGTGCCACCGGCCGCTCGCTTCCCGGCGATGGCGCCGTGCCGTTCATCCAGACCGACGCGGCGGTGAACCCCGGCAACTCGGGCGGTCCGTTGTTCGACGCCGGCGGCGCGGTGGTCGGCATCAATTCGCAGATCTACACGAACTCCGGTGGCTACCAGGGCGTGTCGTTCGCGGTTCCCATCAATCTGGCGGAAGGCATCGAGCAGCAGATCGTGAAGACCGGCAAGGCCGAGCACGGCCGGCTCGGCATCCAGATTCAGAACGTCGATCAGTCGCTGTCGAAATCGTTCAAGCTGAGCTCGCCGGCGGGCGCCTTGGTGGCGCAGGTCGAGCCGGACAGCGCGGCGGCCCGTGCAGGCCTCAAGCCGGGCGACGTGATTCGCGAGTACGACGGCAAGCCGATCAACGATGCGGGACAGCTGTCCGTGCAGGTGAACGCAACGCCGCCGGGCGAGAAGGCGACGCTCGGGATCGTGCGCGACGGCAAGCCGATGACGATCACGGCGACGATCGGTTCCGCGGGCTCGGCGACGCTTGCCAAGAACGGCGACGACGGCCAGGCCGGCTCGCATCTCGGCATGAAATTGCGGCCGTTGACGCCGCAAGAGCGCTCTCAAGTGGGCGTCAGCGGCGGCCTGGTGGTCGAGGAATCGAGCGGCCGGGCCGCCGATGCCGGCATCCAGCAGGGTGACGTGGTGTTGTCGGTGAACGGCGCCCCGGTGAACAGCGTCTCCCAGCTCCGCGATCTCGTGCACAAGCACGGCGATCAGGTGGCGCTGTTGATTCAAAGAGGCGACACCCGCATTTTCGTGCCGGTCGGGTTGGGATGATCCGCCCTCTTCGGTAGCGGACTCGCTTCGCTGCGAGGCGAATCGCCGGCCCGCCGCTCCTCAGGGAGTGCGGGCCGGCTTCGTTTTGCTATAAAGCCGCCAATGAATCGGCTATAAAGCAGGCGATGAATAGATTTCGTGCCGCTCTGGCGCTCGCCGCGCTCGCCATCTGTCAAGCTCACTCACAAGATACGTCCATTCCCGCCCCCGCCGCCCCCGGCCCGGCCACGGGTCTTGCGGACTCGGCTGCCCTGCGGGCCACCGTGTTCGGAACGCCGCCGCAGGACATCGCACCTTTGCCGGCGAAAGTGCCGATGCTGGAGATGGATGTCGCGCTGCCGTGGCGGCTGCCGGTGCCGCAGATTTTCTGGTTCGACAAGAGGCTGCGGGTGTGGCTGTCGGCACAGACCGGTCCCGCGCCGCTCGCGGTCGTGATCTCGGGCACGGGGAGCGACGGCAATACGGCGAAGCTCTCGATATTGCGCGCCGTACTCTACCGGGCGGGCTATCACGTGCTGACCATGCCATCGCCGACCTTTCCGGGATTCATCGTTGCGGCCTCCAGCACCGGAGTCGCCGGCGATCTCGAGCAGGACGGGCACGACATGTACGCCGCCCTGGGCGTGGTCATTGCACACCTGCCGCGCCGGGTGAAGATCACGGACATCGACGTGCTCGGTTACAGTCTCGGGGGCGCCAATGCCGCCATGGTCAAGGCCATCGACTCGGAGCAGCACAAGCTCGGCATCCACCGGGTGGTGATGATCAATCCGCCGGTGAGTCTGTTCGCCTCGGTGGGCCGGCTCGACAAGCTGTTCGCCCGCTCGCTCGGCAACAACGATGCCGGTATCGAGCGGTTCTATCAATACCTGTACGCTGCCCTCGCCAATCTATACCGGGCAACGGATCGGGTGGAGCTCGACGAGGATTTCCTGCTCGGCGCGGCGGCGTCCGTGCTCAAGACCGACGCGCAGTTCTCCGCCGCCATCGCGCTCACCTTCCGCATCGCGCTCTCCAATATGTTCCTCGCGGGCGACCTGTACACGGGCGCCGGCGTGGTGCTCGATCCGCGGCACCCGCCGAAGGTCGGCGACTCGCTCGAGAAGGTCGCGCAGACCTTGCGTACCAAAACCTTTGCCGATTATTTCAGCGGCGTATTCGCGCCTTACTACCTGAAGCACCGCCCGCATTCCACGGTCGAGTCGCTGATCGCGCAGAACAGGCTCAGTGTGATCGAGCCGCAGCTGCGCGGCGACGCGGACTATTATGCGCAAACCAACAGCGACGATCTGATTCTCGACCGGACGGAGCTCGATTGGCTGAAGGCCACCTTGGGCCGGAGGATCGCCGTCTACGATCACGGCGGACACCTGGGCAACCTCGGTGATCGGCAGCAGGTGGCCGACATGCTCGACATGCTGGCGGGCCGCTGGCAAGGTGGTGCGCGATGACGCGAAGCCGCTCATCCTGGGGCCGGCTGCTTGCGGCGGCGGGGCTCATCGCCCTCGCGGGCTGCGCGTCCCGAGTCGTGGAGTTTCATCAGTTGCCGGCCGATACGCCCGCGGCCGACAACGCGGCGAACGTCGTCAAGGCAAAGTCCCTGGCGGCCGAGGCCGGGCGCGCCCGCAAGGAAAAGCCCGGGAACGGCGGCCCGAATGCCGCGACCGCCGAGCCGCCGCCCCCGCCGGTCACTGCGGAAAATGCGCCGTCGATGAAAACCTACGATCCGTGGGGCCGGCTCAACCGGTTCACTTACCGGTTCAATGCGCGTTTCGACGAGGCGGTGTTCCTGCCGGTGGCGAACCACTATCGCATCGTTCTGCCGTCGCCGATCCGGACCGGCGTGCATAACTTCTTCGGCAACGTCGCCGAGATCGACAGCTTCATCAATTACACCCTGCAAGGACGCCTCGGCCGCATGGTGCGCAGTCTCGGACGATTCGTGATCAATACCACGATCGGCATCGGAGGATTGTTCGATCCGGCCTCCGAGATGCGCTTGCCCAAGGCGCCGACCGGTTTCGGCACGACCCTGGCCAAATGGGGCATGCATCCGGGACCCTACCTGGTGATCCCGTTGTACGGTCCCAACACCTTGCGCGGCGGTATCGGGCTCGCGGCCGACTACGGCACTCTGTACGAGATCGATCCGGTGCAGCTCTACCGGGGAGGTCAGTCCTGGGGCTTGGGGGTTCTGAATGCGGTCGACCAGCGGGCCAACATCGATTTTCGCTATTATGCCAGCGGGTCGCCCTTCGAGTACGAGACCATCCGGTTTCTATACGTGCGCAAGCAGCTGATCGAGGATGCGGGCCTGCATCGGCACCAGCCGCTGCCGAAAGCCGACCCGAACGTTCCGGCGGGAGAATGACCGAGTCCATACCGTTACCCGTATTGCGCGACCGAGCCATCGGCATCGTGGCGACCGGTACCGTCCTCGCGATTCTGTATTTCGGGCGCGAGGTGCTGGTGCCCATCACCTTGGCGGTCATCCTGAGTTTGTTGATCTCGCCGCTGGTGCGGGTGCTCCGGCGCCTCGGCCTGGGCGCCACCGGTTCGGTGCTCGCCGCGGTGCTGCTGCTGACGCTCTCGCTCGGCAGCGTCGCTTCGGTGATCGGCGTGCAGGTCGCGCACATGATGAAGAGCCTGCCGCAGTACGAGCGCACGATCCGGCACAAGCTGCGCAAGGTCAATGAGCTGACCGTGGATCGCCTGGCGGCACTCACCACCCAGACCGAGCGGCTGATGGGCGAGCGGCGCGAGCGGCCGCCCCCCGAGCCGCCGCCGAGCTTGAGCAACCACGGCGGCGAGTCCCCGCAGGTTCCCGCCCCCGCAGTGCCGACGGTGCCGATTCCGGTCGAGGTCCATCAGCCCGCACTGAGTCCGATGCAGGTCGTCGAACGGGTGATCGGCTCGTTGTGGGTACCGCTCGAGACCGCCGGCATCGTGGTGGTGGTGCTGATTTTCGTCCTGCTCGAGCGGGAGTCGGTGCGTGATCGTTTCATCCGCATCGCGGGCACCTCCGATCTTCGCGCAACGACTCTGGTGTTGAACGACGCCGGGGAGCGCCTGTCGCGATTCTTCGTCTCGCAGTGCTCGGTGAACATCGGGGTCGGGGTGGCGCTGTGGCTGAGCCTGGCGCTCTTCGGCCTGCCGCATGCGACGCTCTGGGCCGCACTCGCGGCGGTGCTGCGCTTCGTGCCGTATGTCGGCATCTGGATCGCCGCCCTGATCTCGGCGGGGCTGGCAGCGGCGGTCGATCCTGGATGGACTCTGGTCATCTTGACGCTCGGAGCGTTCGTGGTGGTCGAGCTGGTCGCCAGTCAGCTGGTCGAGCCGCAGCTTTACGGGCATTCGACCGGGCTCTCTCCGCTCTCGGTGGTGGTTGCCGCCATCTTCTGGAGCTGGATATGGGGGCCGATCGGCCTGGTGGTATCGACGCCGTTGACGCTGTGTCTGGTCGTGGCCGGCCGTCACGTCAAGGGGCTGAACCTGCTGGATATCATGCTCGGCGCCGGCGAGGCCCTGACCATGCCCGAGCGGTTCTACCAGCGCGCGCTGTCGGCCGATTCCGACGAGCTGATCTCGAATGCGCGCGCGTTTTTGAAGCACGATTCGCTCGCCGCCTACTGCGACTTCGTGCTGCTGCCCGCGCTGCGCCTGGCCGTGTTCGATCTGGATCGGCGCTCGATCAGTCAGGAGCAACAGATGAAAGTGCGCCAGACCATCGTGACCGTCATTTCGGCCATCAGCGGCGGGCGGCCGCGCTTCACGCGCCGCCGTCATGCCGTGTCGATGCTCGAGCAGATGAGCGCGGGACGGCAGCTTCGCCAGCAGCGCGAGGAGCTCATCGGACGCTGGCAGGGCCCGCTCGCGGTGCCGCCGGGATCGGTCATGCTGTGCGTGAGCATGGGCACGTTCGGGGACGATCTGGCGACGGAGCTGCTGGTGCGGATATTGCGCGACAAGAAGCTCGATGCGCGGCATCTGTCGCTCGAGGATCTGGCGCAAGTGCCGCCGCCCGAGGCTGTGCCGGGCAGCGTCTCGATGGTGTACGTGGTGAGCGCTGCGCCCGGCGAGGAGAGGAAACACGGCGCCGTCGCCGCGGCGGAGATTCGCGGCCGATTCCCGGGCGCTGCGCTGGTCGCCGTCTGGCTGCCGGGGGTGACCCTGCGGGAGGACCCGGCGACCGACACCCTACGCGGCACCGACTCATTGGCTACCTCGCTGAGCGAGGCGCTGCAGATTTGCGTCGATTGGCTCGAGAAGCGAACGAACGCTTGAAAGCCGGCCCAGACTTTGCCGTGCAGCGCGCCGTGGCGGTTCCGATCCGATGGCGCATCTTCGGCTTCCTGTTCGGATTCGGGTTTCTCGCCTACCTCCAGCAGAAGACCATCACGGTCGCGGCCGACACCATGATGCCTGCGCTCGGCCTGAGCCAGCTGCAGATCGGCTACATCGAGCAGGCCTTCGTTTTGGGATATGCGCTGTTCCAGTTGCCCGGTGGTATGGTCGGTCAGCGGCTGGGCGCACGAACGACGTTCGTGGTGATCGGAATCACCGCCTTCCTCGCCACTCTCGCCATGCCCCTGGTGCCCGAGTTTTTCGCGGGTCCCGCGCTGTTCGCGGCGCTCTTCGGGGTTCAGCTTGCACTCGGATTGTCGCAGGGCGCCATTTTTCCCGTCGTGGCCGGCGTGTTCGAGGCCTGGTTTCCCGCCAAGCGCTGGGCGCTGGTCCAAGGGTTGTCGACGGCGGGGCTCTCGCTGGGCGCGGCCCTGACGCCGCCGCTGATCGTCTTCCTCACGGCACATCTCGGCTGGCAGCGTGCGCTCGTGTGGGCGAGCCTGCCGGCGGTCCCGCTGATTGCCCTGTGGGCCTGGTATGGACGCAACACCCCGCAAGAGCACCCCTCCGTGTCGCGGAGGGAGCTTGCCGAGATCGGCGCGGCGCCCCCGACCCACTCGTCGATCAGCGTGCGGCAGATCTGGGGACTGATCCGCAACCGCAGCGTCGTGCTGCTGTTCGTCTCCTACACGAGCATGAATTACACCTTCTACCTGCTCTCGAACTGGGTTTTTCTGTATCTCATCCAGGAGCGGCATTTTTCCTCCCTCGAGAGCAGCTGGCTCGCCATGGCGCCGCCGCTCGCCGCCGCGCTCGGTGCCGGCGTCGGCGGCGTGGTCACGAACGGCCTAACCCAGCGTTTCGGGAACCTCAAGGGCTACCGGATGCTGCCGCTCGCGGCCATGTTCTCCGCCGCGGCGTTGTTGCTGGTCGCGGTCAACGCATCGAATCCCTATGTGGCGGTGGCGGCGCTCGCCGGCTGCTTCGGTACGGTCGAGCTCACCGAGGGGGCGTTCTGGGGAGCGGCCATGGGGGTGGGCAAGGGCGATACCATGGCGGTCTGCGGATTCATGAATACCGGGGGCAATCTGGGCGGCATCATCAGCATACCCATCGTGGCCTATTTTTCGGGGCTGCATGCGTGGGACACGGCTTTTTTCATCGGGGTCGGGTTCGCCATCGTCAGTGCGCTCGCCTGGCTCGGCATTCGGGTCGAGGACACCGCGGCGGCACCGTCAGCGGCGGTCGCGGGCGAGCGGCTGGCCGTCTGACCGGCGCATCGATCTGACCTTACTTGACGGTATAACTTACTGGAAGGTAAACTCTACTCTCCAGTAAACGATGGCCCGCGTCGCGGCCATGCGAGGCTCGATGAGATCGACCGGCAAGACCCGCTCGGCAACGCTCGAATCCGATGGCGAGGCACTCGTCTCTCCGTGGCCGGTTCGCAAGGCCACGCAGCGCAATCACGATCTCAAGCGTGAAGCCGTGATCCGGGCCGCCGCCCGGGCGTTCAATGCGCGGGGCTACCACAATACCTCGATCGAGGAGATCGCCGCGGGCCTGAACGTCACCAAGCCGACGATCTATTACTACGTCGCCAACAAGGAGCAGTTGCTCCTCGAGTGCGTATTGACCGGACTCGAGCGGGTGCGCGAGCCGTTCTTGCGCCCGCGCCCGGCCGGCGTGACGGCACGCGAGCATTTGAACTCGATGATGCGCCACTATGCCGAGACCATCGCCTCGGAATACGGCTGGTGCATGGTTCGCGCCGAGGATCTGGGGCTCGCGCCGATCTCGATGTCGCACATCAAGCGGCTCAAATCCGAGATCGACCAGGGGATTCGTCGGCTGCTCGAGGAGGGCATGCGCGACGGGTCCATCCAGGTCAAGGACCTCAAGATGGCCTCTTTCGCGCTGGCGGGAGCGTTCAACTGGATCGCGCACTGGTATCGCGAGAATCAATCGATGACCGCCGGAGAGATCGCCGAGGCGTTCATCGGACTGTTCGATCACGGCCTCGCACCCCGGGCCACGCAGGATCTGCCTCGAACCCGGCGCACTCGCGCCGCACGCAAGGAGCCCACTCCATGAACGCGGTCTCCGCCGACACGAGGCCGGCTCCCTACCGGCCCAAGAACAAACTGCGATTCGTGACCGCCACCTCGCTGTTCGACGGCCACGACGCTTCGGTCAATATCATGCGGCGCATCCTGCAGGCCTCGGGCGCCGAGGTGATCCATCTGGGTCACAATCGCTCGGTGCAGGAGATCGTCGATGCCGCCCTGCAGGAGGACGTGCAGGGGGTGGCGATCACCTCGTACCAGGGCGGGCACGTCGAATTTTTCAAGTACATGGTGGATCTCCTGCGGCAGAACGGCGGCGAGAACATCAAGGTGTTCGGCGGCGGCGGCGGCGTGATCGTGGCCTCGGAAATCCGCGAGCTCATGGCGTATGGCGTCGCGCGCATTTATTCGCCCGAGGACGGGGCCGCGCTCGGCTTGCAGGGCATGATCGACGACGTCATGCGCTCGAGCGACTACGATCTGTCGGCCCTGGCGCCGGCGGAAGGCGAGGCCGCCGAGCTCTTGAAGTCCGGCGACCGGCGCAAGCTCGCGCGGATCATCACGGCGGTCGAGAGCCGGACCTATTCGGCACGCGGCCGCCAGGCGATCCTGCAGTCGGCGGCGCCGCTCAGAGTCCCGGTGCTCGGCATCACCGGAACCGGCGGCGCCGGCAAATCCTCGCTGACGGACGAATTGATCCGCAGGCTCCGGCTCGATCAGGACGACCGGCTGCGCATTGCCGTGGTGTCCATCGATCCCTCGCGCAAGCGCACCGGCGGGGCGCTGCTGGGCGACCGGATCCGCATGAATGCGATCGACTCCGACAAGATCTTCATGCGCTCGCTCGCGACGCGGGATACGGGCAACGAGCTGTCCGCGGCGCTCCCCGAGGTGCTCGCGTGCTGCAAGTTGAGCGGCTTCGACCTGATCATCGTCGAGACCTCGGGCATCGGACAGGGCGAGTCCGCGATCGTGCCGCTCACCGACCTCTCGCTCTACGTCATGACGCCGGAGTTCGGCGCGGCCTCGCAGCTCGAGAAGATCGACATGCTGGACTTCGCCGACTTCGTCGCCATCAACAAATTCGATCGCAAGGGCGCGGAGGATGCGCTGCGCGACGTGCGCAAGCAGTATCAGCGCAACCGCGCGCAGTTTCGGGAAGCGCCGGAGGCGATGCCGGTATTCGGCACCATGGCGTCGCGCTTCAACGATGACGGCATCACCGCGCTCTATCAGGCAATCCTGCCGCGCCTTGGGCAGCTGGGCCTCGGGGCCGGAACCGGCAGACTGGCGCCGGTGACGGTGAAGGCATCCTCACACGGCCGGGCGGTGGTGCCGGCCGATCGGGTGCGCTATCTGGCCGAGATCGCCGAGACGGTGCGCGGTTATCACCGCTATGTGGACGCCCAGGCGCGCGCGGCACGCGAGCGCCGGTCGCTGGAGACCGCCCGCGAGCTGTTCGAGCGCTCCGGCAAGCCGGTCGCGGACTTCGGCGAGCTCATCGCCGCGAAGTCCCGCGAGCTCGCGCCCGCATCGATCGAGCTGCTGGAGGAGTGGCCCAAAACCCGCGAGCGCTATGCCGCGGACGACTATGTCGTCAAGGTCCGCGACAAGGAGATCCGGACCAGGCTCCATCACGAGTCACTGTCGGGCACGAGGCTCCCCAAGGTGTCCCTGCCTCGCTTCGAGGACGACGGCGAAATTCTGCGGTTTCTCCTCGAGGAGAATCTGCCCGGCGCCTTCCCCTACACCGCCGGCGTGTTCGCCTTCAAGCGCGAGGGGGAGGATCCGACCCGGATGTTTGCGGGTGAGGGCGATGCCTTCCGCACCAATCAGCGCTTCAAGCGGGTGTCCGAGGGGATGCCGGCGCACCGGCTGTCCACCGCGTTCGATTCGGTGACCTTGTACGGGGCGGACCCCGACCTCCGGCCGGACATTTACGGCAAGGTGGGGAACTCGGGCGTGTCGATCGCCACGCTGGACGACATGAAGGTGCTCTACTCGGGCTTCGATCTGTGCGCGCCCACGACATCCGTGTCCATGACCATCAACGGCCCGGCACCGATCATCCTCGCGATGTTCATGAATACCGCCGTCGATCAGCAGGTCGACAAGTTCCGCGCGCAAAATGGACGCGAACCGTCCGAGGACGAGCGCGCCGGGATCAAGTCCTGGACGCTTTCCACCGTGCGCGGCACGGTGCAGGCCGATATCTTGAAGGAGGATCAGGGTCAGAACACCTGCATCTTCTCGACCGAGTTCGCGCTCAAGATGATGGGCGACATCCAGGAATACTTCGTGCATCAGCGTGTGCAGAACTTCTATTCCGTGTCGATCTCGGGCTATCACATCGCCGAAGCCGGCGCGAACCCGATCTCGCAGCTCGCCTTCACGCTGGCGAACGGCTTCACCTATGTCGAGTCGTACCTCGCGCGCGGCATGCACGTCGACGATTTCGCCTCGAATTTGTCGTTCTTCTTTTCCAACGGCATGGATCCCGAATATTCGGTGATCGGCCGGGTCGCGCGCCGCATCTGGGCGGTGGCCATGAAGAACAAGTACGGCGCCGGCGAGCGCAGCCAGAAGCTCAAGTACCACGTGCAGACTTCCGGGCGCTCGCTGCATGCGCAGGAGATGGCGTTCAACGACATACGAACCACGCTGCAGGCGCTGTGCGCGATCTACGACAACTGCAACAGCCTGCACACCAACGCGTACGATGAGGCGGTGACCACGCCCACCGCGGAGAGCGTGCGCCGTGCGATGGCGATCCAGCTCATCATCAACCGGGAGTGGGGTCTTGCCAAGAACGAAAACCCGAACCAGGGCAGCTTCGTCATCGACGAGCTCACCGATCTGGTGGAGGAGGCGGTTCTCAAGGAGTTCGACGCGATCGCCTCGCGCGGCGGGGTGCTCGGGGCCATGGAGACCGGCTATCAGCGCGGCAAGATTCAAGACGAGTCGCTGTTCTACGAGCACAAGAAGCATGATGGATCGCTGCCCATCATCGGAGTGAACGCCTTCCGCAACCCGGCCGGCGAGGCGGTCGCGGAAACCATCGAGCTCGCCCGGTCGAGCGAGGCGGAGAAGCGCTCTCAGCTCGAGCGGCTCGGGGATTTCCACGCCCGCCATGCCGAGCGGGCGCCGCAGGCGCTCGAGCGGCTGCGCAACACCGTGATCGCGGACGGCAACACGTTCGAGGTGCTCATGGAGGCGGTGCGGCACTGCTCGCTCGGGCAGATCTCCCACGCCCTGTACGAAGTGGGCGGCAAATACCGCCGCAACATGTAGCGGCCGCCCCCGGCATCGACGCACCCTTAAGGACAACGATCATGCACGACTATCAGGCGCCTCTCGACGACATGCGGTTCGTCCTGCGCGAATTGGTGGACCAGAAGCTCATGGCGCAGCTGCCCGGGTTCGAGGATGCAACCTCGGAGGTGGCCGACGCGATCCTCGAGGAGGCCGCCAAGTTCGCGGGCGCCGTGTTGTCTCCGCTCAACCGTTCCGGCGATGTCGAGGGCGTTCGATGGCACGACACCGAGGTATCCACCGCCGCGGGGTGGAAGCAGGCCTATGCGGAGTTCGCCGCCGGCGGATGGAACGCGCTCGCGTGCCCGCGCGAATTCGGAGGACAGGATTTGCCCCGGGTGCTGTCGGCCCTGGTCGAGGAAATGTGGAACGGCGCGAACATGTCGTTCACGCTCTGTCCGATGCTGACGCGCGGCGCCATCGAGGCCATCGATCTGAAGGGATCCGAGCGGCAAAAGTCGATGTATCTGCCGAAGATGGTGTCCGGCGAGTGGACCGGAACCATGAATCTGACGGAGCCCCAGGCCGGCTCGGATCTCGCGGCGGTGCGCACGCGGGCCGAGCCCATCGGGGACGGCCGCTACAAGCTCGAAGGCCAGAAGATCTTCATCACCTACGGCGAGCACGATCTCACCAAGAACATCGTCCACATGGTCCTCGCCCGCACCCCCGGCGCACCCGAGGGCGTCAAGGGCATCTCGCTGTTCCTGGTGCCTAAGTTTCTGGTGAATCCGGACGGCTCGATCGGCGAGCGCAATGACGTGCGCTGCCTGTCGGTCGAGCACAAGCTCGGCATCCATGCGAGTCCCACCTGCGTACTCGCCTACGGCCAGCACGGCGGAGCGGTCGGAGAGCTGCTCGGTGAGGAGAATCGTGGGCTCGAATACATGTTCATCATGATGAACGCGGCGCGGTTCGCGGTCGGCCTGGAGGGGATCGGCCTGTCCGAACGTGCGCTGCAGAGCGCGCTCGCCTTTGCCAATGAGCGGATTCAGGGGACGGAGCCCGGCGAAAAGGGCCGCGTGCCGATCGTGCGGCATCCGGACGTGCGCCGCATGCTGATGCTGATGAAGTCGCAGACCGAGGCGATGCGCGCGCTGGCCGCCGTGGCGGCGGCCTCGCTCGATGCGGCGCGTCTTCATCCGAGCTCCGGGGAGCGGCGGCGGCACCAGGCACTCGCGGATTTGATGATTCCGGTCGTCAAGGGCTGGTGCACGGAAACCAGTGTCGAGGTCGCATCGCTCGGCGTGCAGGTTCACGGCGGCATGGGGTTCATCGAGGAGACCGGCGTGGCGCAGCAGTTCCGCGATGCGCGCATCACTCCGATCTACGAGGGAACGACCGCGATCCAGGCGAACGATCTGATCGGCCGCAAGATCGCGCGCGATGCGGGTGCGACTGCGAAGGCGGTGATCGGCGAGATGCGTGCATTGCATGACGCCTTGGCCAAGTCCTCGAGCCTGTCCGGCGTAGCGCCCGTGTTTGCAAACGCCGTCGATGCGCTCGAGCGCAGCGTCGACCACGTCGTGTCCCGGTACGCCAGCGATTTGCGTGAAGTGTCGGTGGGTGCCGTCCCTCTGCTCAGGCTGTTCGGCATCGTGGCGGGCGGCTGGCAATTGCTGCGTTCGGCGGCGATCGCCGACGAGCGCCTGGTGCAGCCCGGGACCGGGGCGGGAGCGGTCGGGGTGGGAGCGGTCGGGGC
>DATAYO010000058.1:0-3428 GCA_036272515.1 Steroidobacteraceae bacterium
TCCAGGGCAGCCAGCGCCGCGCCGCCTTCATTTCCTCGCTGATACGCTCGTCGAATTTGCGCAACGTGGCGACGAGAATGGTGTGCGCCTCGTCGGCGTCGAAACCCTTTTCGCGCTCCTTGACCTTCTTCTTCACGCGCACCTTCACCTCCTTGGCCACGTTCTTGGGCATACCGACGATCGCGACCACCCGCTACGATGGATCGCGACCACCCATTCCGATTGATCGCGACCAGGCATGAAGGCGCCGTTGGGTACAGTTGGTGATTCTCAGTATTCTTGCTTGGCGTCAAGCGGGGTGGAGGCCGTCCCCGTAGTCAACAGGAGGGACCCGCGCGCGCTGCGGAGTGCCCCACGGCTGACGCAGCGGCGCGCGCGGGAGGTCCCTGTTGACCCACGGGGGCGGCCGGGATGTCGGATCTGCATGTCATTTCTTAACTCCCTTCGGTGGTTTGCCATCCGCTGCAGTTGGCGTCGCAGGCTGCGCCGGCGGCTCGATTGCTTCGGCGGCTTTGATCTTGCGCATGGAGGGGCCGTCGAGTTCGAGCCGGTAGGCGTTGTGGACAATGCGATCCAATATCGCATCGCCGAGCGTGGGCTCGCCAATAACCTCATGCCAAGTGGCCACGGGGAGTTGGCTGGTGATGAGGATGGAGCCGCGGCCATGACGGTCCTCGACGATCTCCATGAGATCGCGCCGCTGTCCGGCTGAGAGGCGGTCGGGTCCCCAATCGTCCAGGACGAGCAGATCGACCTTGACCAGCATCCGGAATAGCCGCGCGAAGCGGCCATCGCCGTGAGCGAGATCGAGATCGGCAAACAGCCTTGGCACGCGGGCGTAATGGACAGTGTAGCCATCGCGGCAGGCCTTCTGCGCGAGCGCGCAGGATAACCACGACTTGCCCACGCCGCACGGGCCGCTGACCAGCAATCCGCGGTGCTCGGCGATCCATCGGCAGGTAGCCAATTGCTGGAACAGCGCTTTGTCGAGCCGGCGCGGCGCGCGGTAGTCGACGTCCTCGATCGCGGCTTGGCTGTGACGCAGTCGAGCGGCACGCAGTCGGGTCTGGAAGCGCCGGGTGCTGCGATTGGCGGCCTCGCGGTCGAGCAGCAGCGCCAACCATTCAGCGTGCGCGAGATCGCGGGTCTCCTCTTGCGCTTCGAGCTCGACGAAAGCCTGCGCCATGCCGTCGAGCTTGAGCGCTCTGAGTTGGTCGATGGTGGGATGGGTGAGCATCGGTCGTCATCTCCTCAGTGGAAGTAGGTTGGGCCGCGGATATTGTCGTGCGCTATCGCCGGCCCGTCCGCGGGCGTTGCAGGCCGCTGGCGATCGAGGTTGTTCTTCAGGATCGAGTTGACTGAGCTATAGGAGCGCGCACCGATCTCGAGCGCACGACTGCAGGCGGCTTCGAGCCGTTCGCGGCCATAGCTCTTGGCGAGCCGCAGGATGCCGACGCAGGCGCGGAAGCCTTGCTCGGGGTGCGTGCGCTCCTGCAGGATGATCTCGACGAGCGCCGAGGTGTGGCGGCCGATCTCGCTGGCTTGGCGTCGCAGCCGCTCCGGCGTCCAGTCGGCATAACGCCGGTGGCTCGACGGCATGTGGTCGCGCACCGTCGTATGCTTGCGGTTGGAGGATGAGCGCATATGGGCGGCAACGCGCTGGCCGCGGTGGAAGACTTCGATCGTGCGCGCAGTGATGCGCGCCCAAACCGTCTCCCGCAGCAACTGGTGCGGCACCGAGTAGTAGTGCTTCTCGATCTCGACGTGGTAGTCGAGCCCGACCCTGCATTCCTTCCATTCAGCAAAAACATAGGGCTCGGCCGGCAACGGCTTGAGGGCGTAGCGCTCCAGCTCCTCGAAGAGCGCGCGGCGGCTTGCACCGAGGTGCCGCGACATGCGGTCATTGATCTGCGTGACCAGCTCGGCAATGGCCGCGTTCAATGCCGTGAGCGAGAAGAATTGCCGGTTGCGTAGTTTGGCGATGATGAAGCGGGTCGCGACTTGGACCCCAACTTCGACCTTAGCTTTATCCCGGGGCCGATACGGCCGCGCCGGCAGAATTGCGGTGCCGTAGTGAGCCGCCATCTCGGCGTAGGTGCGGTTGACCGCCGGCTCGTAGAAGCAGGCTTTGGTGATGCCCGACCGCAGATTGTCGCACATCACCGTCGCCGGAACCCCGCCCGTGAATGCAAAAGTGCGCGTGTGCGAGCCGATCCAGTCGGACAGACCCTGCGTCCAGCTGGCCTCGGCATATGTGAGGCTCGACGCGCCGAGCACGGCGACGAACAGCTGCGCCGTCATCGCTTCGCCGGTCAATCCGTCGATCACCGCGAGAGTCGTGCCGGCGTAATCGACAAACAGGCGCTCGCCGGCGACGTGGCTCTGCCGCATGGTCGGCGTCAGCCGCGCCTTCCAGGCGCCATAGAGCTCACAGTAACGGCTATAGCCGTAACCATCGGGATGGACGCCGCGATGCTCCTCCCACAACAGCTGCAGCGTCACCCCGGGCCGGCGCAGCTCGCGGTGAATGGCCGCCCAGTCCGGCTGCGGCCGGCGATCCTTGGCCGTGACCGCGGGCGGCGGGAAAAGCCGGCGCTCCAGTGCTTCGTCAGTCAGGCCGTCCGGCAGCGGCCAGGTGAGGCCAGCACGCTGCGCCCGCCGGATGCACTCTCCGGCAGCCGTCGCGCTCACCCCGAGGCTGGCGGCGATCTTGCGTTTGGACATGCCGGCTGCGGACAGCCTCAGCACGTCACGGATCTTGCGCATGGGTAATCTCGGTCCAGGCATTGCCCCCGCTCCTTGTGGAAAAGGAGCGAAGCCATGCAGATTCGCGGATTATCCAACGGCCTCCGTCACACCCGTCCACAGGCTGGTCGCGATCGCCCGGAATGGGTGGTCGCGATCAATCGGAACGCCTGGTCGTGATCAATCGTAATAGCTGGTCGCGATCATCCCGTGCCAGGAACATCCCTGAGCCGGCCCGCAGCGGGAACGCACGGTGGGGACAGCGGTTAACCCACCACGAATTCAAACGGGTCACCGCCGTGAGAGCATTCAAAACGGGACCTCTGGTGTTAGTCGCCTGCCTCGTCGCGGGCGGTATGGCGCACGCACAGGGCATCGCCAATGCCCGCGACGGCAGCGGCAACTTGGTCGAGAGGGGCGCGGCAACCCGCAGTTACCCGGCTGTCCCTATGGCCAACAGCGCGATTCGCTCGGCACCGCCGCAGGGCTACGTCGTCATTGCGCACGGGCGAACAGCAGTGATCCGAGCGCGGCGATAGACCGGTTCAGCTTCTCCGCGCACCGGCTTATTGGCGGCCTGTTGAAAATGGTAACGAGGACTTTCCCAGTCCCTTTCTGCCTTCAGCGGGCAGCGTACCCGCTTTTTAAAGTCGCCGCCGCGCTGCCAGCGGAAGCAGAATGGC
>DATAYO010000059.1:0-37777 GCA_036272515.1 Steroidobacteraceae bacterium
TGCCGCCATAGCGGCGCTTGACACTGGCGACCCCTCAACAGCGGCAAAGTGCATAGTCGATTTTTGGGGAGGCGAAGGTGCGTGGGATCGAACACCCGAGCAACGCAAGAAACCAATCCTTGAATCCATAGTAATGGTTCCCGGCTGGAGAAACGCGTTGTTCAACGAGCCGACCTCGCTGAAGGAGTTTTCCGGACTGAACATCCCGGTGCTCTACATGGTCGGTAAGGACTCTCCTGCTTCTTCGCGAGGTGTGGCTAGACTTCTAACACAGATCTTGCCACGGGTAGAGGTCATTGAATTCGAAGGTCTCGGCCATATGGGCCCGGTCACGCACCCGGAAGCCTTCAATGAAGCTGTCTGCCACTTCCTTGAACGAGGCTAACCCTTCCATCGAGCGGACGCCCAAGAGCCGTGAAACGCGCGAGCGGCCTCCGCCAATCAGGGAATCGAACCTCAGCAGCGCCGAATTCCGTGGCGAATGTGTCGTGGACCTCCTTCGCGTAGGCGCTGAGCCAGGCGATATCGTCGTCCGTCATCGGAATGATTTCGACCATAGTCGCGATTCCTACGTGGCTGCCGGCAGCCGCACCTTGCTTTGGCGCATGTCGGTCATGTCGCCCTCGCTCTCCACGATCCCCAGTTCCACCAGCTTCTGCAGCCTCGAAAAGAGCTCCAGATCACCCGCCTGGTGATATCCGCTCTCCCAATCCTTTGCGAGCGCCTCGCCAACAACGCGGGCGCATTTACGCCATTCGGTTATTACACAGGAGCGGACCATTTCGTCGAAGAAAGTCATCGGCGCGGAGTGTATCCCCTGGGCATCAACCACGCGAAACGGTGCATTCTCCGCGCGCAGCTTGGCCCAAAGCGCACGATACGCCGCTTTTTGTGCCTCAGTGATAGGCGCCGCCTTATCGAGCAATCCGCTATCGAGCATCGCCTCGTGCGAAATGAGGCTCACACACGCACCCGTCTGCGGCGGAAGCTTCTCGCGCCGGTTGTTCCGGTGGATTATGGGGAGGTCGGTGATGTCAACGACGTTGTATGGCGCATCGCCTAAGCGCCACACGCCTTCAAGAAATGTCGTGTATTCCGTCGCGCTACGGCGTGAGAACCACAGGACGCGCGGCTTCTCTGTCGTGAGAACCCGGTTCCAGAACTGCTCACTTTCTTCCACCACATCGTGCCAGTCGTAGCCCAGCACATCCTCCACCCACGCGCTGCGCGTTTTGGGGTCCACGTAATCGATCGGTCCAAAGCTCAGCGAATCCGGCAAGCCAATGACTTCGTCATCCCGGCCGTCCATCCTCGCGGCCATGCGCATGCTGCCGGCCGCGGACATCCCCGGAGCGACGTGCAAGGTGGCCTGTTTCATGCTTGATCCTGTTGATTCGAGTGCACACCGGCTTTGCTCACCGCCGCGACTCCTGCAACTGGGTTGTTACGATCACGACGCCTGTGCAATCGGAAACGGTGGCAATGGATCTATCGCCACCTGAGTCCGCAGCCGCACATTCAGTGCGTCCAGGATCTTGGCCGCGCGTTCGAGCGTGATTCCGAAATATTCATTGCGCTCATCGCGGGAGACCTGCGTCTCGTGCACACCCAGACGCCGCGCGAGATCTCGCTGCGAGATGCCCTGGGCGATTCGTGAAGCAATCAGCAGGTACCCCAAACCTCGAAGGTTTTCCAGTTCTTCGAACTCTCCGCGCTTCAGTCGCTCATAAGCTTCCACTTCTTCTTTTAGTTGTAGGTGAAAGGATTCGAGAGGGTCTAGTACACGCTGAATCTCGATCTCGCCTAAGCCTGTTTTCACTAGACGGGAACGATGCTCGTCGAGCCGCCGCAATTCCTCAACCAATCTCTTCGAGGCTTCTTGGTATTCGGCTTCGTTGCGGATCATGTTGGTTCTCCAAATTTCAATTTGATGATGCCCCGTGGTCTACCGTCGAGGCGTGACTGGCGAAACGCCGACGGGAACTCGAGCTCATTGCCTTGTACATCGCGAATGCCGCTGAAAAACCCGGCGACGTGCGGATACAGCTCTATGCGATATCGATGCCACATAGGAAGCTGCTTCTTGGGATAGCCCCGAAAGGCTTGCCGGGAACGTGGATCCCACGTCCAAATTTTATGGGGGTCGAGCAAATTCAACTTTCGTGTCAGTTCTCCGCTCGCCAGGTCGGCCAGGGCACAGACGAAATATCCGTCGATGTCATTGGGGTGATCCTTCTCTTCCACGAAGGAGCCATCGGCGAATATGTCGCCGGATGCCGGCCTGCCACAATTGACGCGTCATCACTTCCAGATTACCGACGAGCGACTCGCGCCAGGCTGTATCCCAAGTGCTGTCCGCACGGCCAGGACCCTTCACCAACAAAGACTCCCGAAGCTCCGCAAAGGTGAGCTCGTAGTCCCCGGGTGGCAACAGACCGTGCGAGTCGAAGTAGAGCGGACCTCCCATAGCGCTAGCATATTACATTTATGTCTAGCTTGCCCTAATTGTCGACGATTTCATCGTTCTTGGCTGCTTAGCGCGAGTGAATTGCTCAGTCGCGCCTCCTCGTATCGAAATCGGTAGCTTCTATTCGACTCGAAAGGGATGGTCACCGAACGGCCCAGACAATCGGCAGGTTCGGCTCGGCAAGCGATGCGAGTCGAGCGCCGTTCGCCATAGACGAGTTCGCAAAGAAACATTGTCACTTTAGCCGCTACAAAGCTCAATCCGGGAGCTGGCAGATGAATGGAGGTGTGAAGTCTTCCACCAATCTCAGAACCAGCACCATTCTTCGCAAAGGAATTTGGTGCGCGGGTCCGGGAAGTGGACGCGTAATAAAACAATCGATGAATGTGTACATCAAATGAATAGAATGTCGACTTTATATTAGTGTCCTAGTGTATGTTTTTGCCTGAACGCCAGTGGGCATTACTGTACGTCATCTCATCGGCTCGCTTCTGAATAGGTCAATACTTCAGAATTTCCCGAGATCCGGCCTCTGTTCCGCGCGCAATCGATCTACCCGCGCTGACCGACGATGCGAAATCCAACAAGCCTTCGAAGGCTGGCCGCCGCGCATCAGCCAAGGGCACCGACAAGCCACGCGCCACCCAATACAAGCCGGCATTCAGCACCAAGCTCGACCTTTCGCAGCTTGAATCCTTTTACGACGAATATGACTTTGACAACCATTCGGAAAAGATTCTAGCGTTCGCCATTTTCCTGCGTGAAAAGCTGTCCATCGCACCATGCACGGCTGACGATATATTCAGCTGTTATGCCACGCTGAAGAAAAAGACCTCAACACCTACCGCGTTCCTGCAAGCTTTCTACGTTGCACAACAACGCACGCACTTCATTGAGTTTGTCTCGACCGCCGAAATCAGAATTAACATTGCCGGCGACAATCACTTCAACAAGTCTCTGAAGAAGAAAACGGAAGCCGGTAAGTGAGCGAGGGAGCCAACCGATTCTACAATGCTATCGAAGGAGCACAGAAACTCGAACCAAAGGACCTTGTCGGTTTCTTTGCGTACTATCTGACTGTCGAGGCCGGCGAGGATTCCGCCACGGCCAACGCCATAGAAAAGTGTTTCAACGACTGCGATCTAACGCCGCCGTCGCGCATCCCTGCTTATCTTTCAGAAGGTGTTACGGCTAAGATTTTTGTCAAGGCAAAGCGCGGTTACAAACTGCAACGCCATTACCGCGAAGCGATCTCAAAGCAACTCGGCGCGGAAAGTGTGGTTGTTCAGGCCAGCGCGGAGTTGCGGAAACTTGAAGCTCAGCTCGCCGCCGGCTCCGCGAAGGACTTTCTTAAAGAAACCATTGACTGCTTTGAGGCAGGAGCTAACCGCGCCACCATTGTTATGTGCTGGATTTTGGCACTCGATCACCTGACCGACTATGCCATGAAGCACTACGGACCGGAGTTCGATAAGGTGCTAGCGGGAAATACTGATAGAAGGGTGAAAGTAACAAGCATTAAGACCCGTGACGATTTTAGCGACATTCCCGAAGGGAAATTGATTGAGTTCCTGCGCTCTAGCGGCGCGATTTCGAACGACGTCAGAAAAATACTCGATGAAAAGCTAGGCACCCGAAATTCGTGCGCTCACGCATCTGGCATAAAGATTCTGCGAAGCAAGGTTATAGAATTCGTTGAAGACCTAATTACGAACGTGGTCCTAAAATATAAAGTTTGACGTCCTTTTTCTCAAAAAGAGTAATCGGCTGCGTGGGATGAGCTTTAGGCCGCCGCCATAGATTTATTTCCTCTGCTGGGCCTTGTGTGAATCGAGAGCGCCTGTGCAAAAAAGTGAGTTGAAGCACTTCCGTTGCAACCAATAGTATTCCAGGCGGCAATGGCTTGATGGCTTGCCTCCCAGCTCGCTACCTCGCAAGAAGTATTCATCGCCACCGTAGAGAATGCATACGTCGAAGGACGGCCAAGAAATGGAAGACGCAACGCCTGCCGTCAACCAGCCTCGGCGGCCCCGAAGCTTGCGATCCACCTCATCGCCGAACGTGTGTTTGATATATGGCGTTTTCATGCGTCAATAGTAGGCGTTCTTCAAGCATCATTTGATGGCGCTGGCCAATCCACTCAGCCCGATTGCTCGTCAAGCCGTCGCGGAAAGCCGGCTAATTCGAGTTCGGCACGCGAACTCGAACTAAGATCCAGGAAAGCCAAACGAAAACGATGAAATATGGCTTTCGCAGCGATTTTTCGCATCAAACGCGTAGCATGGGGGTAACTCAAATAGGGCACTTAAAGTTACCCCCAAAGTTACCCCGAAAATGTCCGGCTGCCCCCGATCCTCGGCGCTCGTTAGCGATCATCGTTTGTAGGCCAATTCGAGTCCGACATCCCTATTTTTCCAGGGATTTTGGCTCAATCCCGTCCCTCTACGATCGTCCCCGATCGTTACCGAACTTCGCGAATTAGTGGGCCCGCTCGGACTCGAACCGAGGACCAAGGGATTCACTTCGATCCCGCCGTTTCCGGAGGGAGTGGACTATCTCTTCACCCCGGTGGGGTGCGGGACGCTCTAGCCTGTCATTAAGCGCGACTGAAGCGCTCAGGTAGTCTCTGCACCTTCCGGCGGTGTACCGCCGGCTTGGCTCAGGGTTGCCATCAACGACGCTGGGCGACGCTGGTGAGGGTTCCCTGAATTCATCCCGTCCACTTCGCACCTTGCGATGCGAAGGCACCATTACTGATGAGTCCCCTGCTCTAACCAACTGAGCTACAGGCCCGACGGGGCTATCGTAGCACGGCCGCCGCGCACGATCAGTCCTGCGGTATCGTAGCCTCATGCCCGCGCCGCGCCTCCCGTCCCTCCCCATCGCCCCAGCACTCGCGCCGCTGGCGGAGGCCCTGGCCTCACGCACGCGCGTGCTGCTGCACGCCCCGCCCGGCGCCGGCAAGAGCACCATTGTCCCGCTCGCGCTGCTGGAGAACGCGAGGCTTCCTCGCGGCAAGATCCTCATGCTCGAGCCCCGCCGCATCGCGGCGCGCGCGGTGGCGAGCCGCATGGCGAGCCTCCGGGGCGAGGAAGTCGGCGCTACGGTGGGCTTTCGCACACGCACCGAGACCCGCGTGAGCCGCGGCACGCGCATCGAGGTCGTCACCGAAGGGATTCTCACCCGCATGCTCCAGAGCGACCCGGCGCTCGAAGGAATCGGCTGCGTCATCTTTGATGAGTTCCACGAGCGCAGCCTCAATGCCGATCTGGGATTGGCCCTCGCCATCGAGAGCCAGGAGACCCTGCGCGAGGAGCTGCGGCTGCTGGTCATGTCGGCAACGCTCGACCTGGCGCCTCTGGCGGCACTCCTGCGCGACGCGCCCATCATCACCGCCGAGGGCCGCTCTCATGCCGTCGCGACCCATTACGTGGCGCGCCGCGCCGAGATGTCGCTCGAGCTTCAGACCGCTCAAGTGGTGCGCGCGGCGCTGGCGCGCGAGGCCGGCGACATCCTGTGCTTCTTGCCGGGTGCCGCGGAAATCCGCCGCGTGCAGCGCTCCCTGGAGGAAGCCGCAGCCGATCCCGCCGTCAAAGTGATGCCGCTGTACGGAGATCTGACGGCGGCCGAGCAGGACGCGGCATTGCGCCCATCGCCGGCCGGCTGCCGAAAAATCGTGCTGGCGACCAGTATCGCCGAGACCAGCCTCACCATCGAGGGCATCCGGATCGTCGTCGACACGGGCCTGCGCCGCTATTCGGAGTTCGATCCGGTCACGGGGATGAGCCGGCTCGTCACCGGCAAGGTCTCGCAGGCGGCGGCGGACCAGCGCCGCGGCCGCGCCGGCCGGCTGAGCGACGGCGTCTGCTACCGGCTGTGGTCCGAAGGAGCTCAGGCCTCGCTCGCGGCACATACACCGGCGGAGATTCTGAGCGCGGACCTCGCCCCCCTCGCGCTCGAGCTCTGTCTGTGGGGCGCACCCGATGGCGCCAAGCTTCGATGGCTCGACCCGCCGCCGGCCGCTCCGCTCGCCCAGGCGCGTGCTCTGCTGTGCGATCTGGAGGCGATCGATGCGGCGAACCGCATCACGGAGCACGGGCGCAAGCTGGCGGGCGTCGGCGCGCATCCACGCCTCGCACACATGCTCGTCAAGGGCCGGGATCTGGGTGCACCCCGGCTGGCCTGCGACCTGGCCGCCATCTTGAGCGAGCGGGACCTGCTGCGCGCGGCTCCGGGAGCGCGGGACGTCGATTTGCGCCTGCGCGTGGCGGTTCTGCGCGGCGATACCGGCTCGATGTCTCCCGGTCTCACGGTGGACGGTCGCGCCCTGCGCGAAGCGGCGCGCCGATCCGCCGACTGGCAGCGCACCGGGGGCGGCGGCTCGGGTATGCCTACGCGCGAGACGGTCGACTCGACCGGTATCCTGATCGCAATGGCCTACCCCGATCGCATCGGCCGCGCGCGCGATACGGCAGGACGCTACGTGCTGGCGAACGGCCGCGGCGCTCGCTTCGGCGAGCCGCAGGCGCTCGCCAAATCGGAATTCATCGTCGCGGCCGAGCTCGACGGCGCGGAGCGAGAAGCGCGGATCTTTCTGGCGGCTCCCATCGAGCGCGCCGACATCGAGCGCCACTTCGCCGCGCACATCCGGGTCACCGACGAGATCGCATGGGACGAGCGCGAGAGAGCGGTGCGTGCGCGTCGCGTACGCCGCCTCGCCGAGCTGGTGCTCGAGACCGGGGAGCTGCGAAATCCCGACCGCGACGCCGTGCTGCGTGCCGCGCTCCAGGGATTGCGCCGTCTCGGACTCGACGCACTGCCGTGGACCAAGGAGTTGCGGCAATGGCAGGCGCGCGTGTCGCTGATGCGCCATCACGCCGTACCCGCCCCCGATCCCTGGCCCGATCTATCGGACGCCGCGCTGTCGGCGACCCTCGAAGAGTGGGCGCCGCCCTGGATGGACGGCCTGGTTCGCCACGAGCACTTCGCGCGCTTCGACCTGAGCAACGCGCTGCGCTCCCGTCTCTCCTACGCCCAAGGAACCATTCTCGATCGCGAGGCGCCCACGCACTTCGTGGTACCGAGCGGTTCCCGTATCCCCATCGATTATCTGGATGGCGAGGTGCCGACGCTGTCGGTGCGCCTGCAGGAGGTTTTCGGCCTGAGCGAGACGCCGGCGGTCGCGGCCGGCGGTTTGCCTCTGATCCTGAAGCTGCTGTCTCCGGCGGGCAGGCCGGTGCAGATCACACGCGACCTGGTGAGCTTCTGGAGCCGGGGATATCACGAGGTGCGCAAGGATTTGAAAGGCCGCTATCCGAAGCATTACTGGCCCGAAGACCCTCATGCCGCCGAGCCGACGCGCCGGGTGCGGCCCCGAACGGCCCGTTAGTCGTCGCCTAGGACGCGCACCCGTGATCGCAGCGGTCGCGCTCGATCTGCAGGGTGGCATGGTCGATGCGAAAGTGCTTCTTGAGGCTCGGCGTCAACGAGCCGAGCAGCGCGTCGTCGGCTCGCCGATCGGGGACCACCAGATGCGCGGTTAGCGCAACACTCGTGGTGGAAAGCGCCCAGATGTGAAGATCGTGCACGTCGGTGACGCCCTGCTGCCGGGAAAGGTAGGACATCACGTCGGTCGAGTTCACCCCCGACGGAACGCCGTCGAGCGAGAGGTGCACCGAGTCGCGCAACAGCCCCCACGTGCTCCCGAGGATCACCGCGACGATCAACAGGCTGACCACGGGGTCGAGCCGGCTCCAGCCGGTGAGCATAATGAGGGCCCCCGAGACGAGCACACCCGCCGAGACGGCGGCATCGCCCAGCATGTGCAGGTACGCGCTGCGTCTGTTGAGATCATCGTGGCTGCCGGCGTGCAGGAGCCACGCGCTCACGCCGTTCAGCACGATGCCGGCGGCGGCCACACCGACCACCGTCAGGCCCGACACGCTCGGGGGCGATGCGATACGTCCGATGGCTTCCGCGACGATCGCTCCGCAGGCGAGCAGCAGCAGTACCGCGTTCGTCAGCGCCGCCAGCACCGAGGACCGGCCCAGACCATAGGTGAACTTGCCGCCCGGCGGGCGACGCGCGAGGTATACCGCACCGCAGGCGAACACCAGCCCGAGCACGTCCCCGAGGTTATGGCCGGCATCGGCGATCAGCGCGACCGAATTCGACAGGAACCCGAAGGTGCTCTCGATGACGACGAACGAGAGGTTCAGCACCACCGCAATCATCATCCGAACGGTCACTGCATCGACAGTGTGTCCGTGCGAATGCCCATGGGCATGACCCCGGCCATGCCCGTGCTCATGATCGTGCTCATGATCATGCTCCTGGTCATGCCGGTGGTCCTCCGCGCCGCCCGGGTGGTCGTGCTCATGAGGCCCGTGGTGTGCCATCCGCCGCTCCGGAATACTTCAGTTGCTCGAAAGATTGCAATCGCCACAGCATGGGGAAAAACGCCTTCGCCCAGAGCAGCGCCACTGTCAATGTTACTACGCCGCCCAGGACGATCGCCGGGACCAATCCGAGCCAGGCGGCCGTGGCGCCCGATTCGAACTCGCCGAGCTCGTTCGAGGCGCCGATGGCAATCGAG
Organism: Steroidobacteraceae bacterium; assembly: GCA_036272515.1. GTDB lineage: Bacteria > Pseudomonadota > Gammaproteobacteria > Steroidobacterales > Steroidobacteraceae > Bog-1198. The sequence goes on from DATAYO010000059.1 coordinate 9,063, forward strand.
CTGACCGCGCTCACCCGCCCCCGGATCGCATCGGGAGTTGCGAGCTGCACCAGGAGACCGCGCACATAGACACTGATCATGTCGCCTGCGCCCATCAGCGAGAGCGACGCGAGGGCGATCCAGAGATGCCGAGCCATGCCGAAAACCACCGTCGCCATACCGAACATCGCGACGCCGCCGAACATACAAACCCCTACGCGCCCGATGATTGGCCGGAACGCCAGCCATACCGCCATCGCCACCGCGCCCACGGCCGGTGCCGCGCGCAGGTACCCGAACACCTCCGGGCCGGCGTGCAGCACCTCGCGCGTGAACGCCGGCAGCAGCGCCGCCGCACCCCCGAACAGTACCGCAAAAAGATCCAGGGAAATGGCACCCAGTACCGTTTTGCGACGCCAGGTAAAGCGCACCCCCTCGAGAAGATGGCCCCACGAGTATCGAACGGTGCCGGCGACCGTGGCGCGGTGGCCTCGGACGAGCAACAGCAGTGAGATCGATGCGCTCAGCAAGCCGGCCGCCGACCCATAAACCCACTGAGCTCCGTGATGGGAAGAGGCCGAGACTTCACCCGCCGCGTAGATCAGGCCGCCCAGGCTCGGTCCGAGGATGTTCGCCAGCTGGGTCGTCGAGGAGTTGACGGCGACGGCATTGCCGAGTTCCGCCAGCGGCACGATGTTCGGCAGGAAGGACTGCGAGGCCGGAACCAGGAACGAGCGCGCGATCCCGAGCAGCGCGAGCACCGCGAATATCGGTGCGACGCTCGCAATGCCACGCCACGCGAAGCCAAGAAGCAGCATTGCGCTGATCAGATACACGATCTGACAGCACAGAATGATGCGACGGCGGTCATGCCGATCGGCGGCATGCCCGGCGAACAGTGACAGGCACAGAAACGGCAGGAATTGCGACAGCCCGACGAACCCGAGGTCGAGCACGCGGCCGGTGAGCTGATACACCTGCCAGCCGACCGCGATGACGATCATCTGCACTGCGAGCGCCGAGCAGAGCCGGGCACCGAGGTATCGGGTGAGCGCGCGTCGCCGGAAAATGGCGAACCCGCCCGGGATCAACACGCCGGTCAAGATGTCAGCCGGACGACACTAAAGGCCGAGCGCGCTCAGGGACGGATGATCATCGGGACGCCGGCCGAGCGCCCATCGGTATTTGCGATCGGTCTCGGCGATCGGCAGATCATTGATGCTCGCGATGCGCAGTCGCATCAAGCCCGCCTCGTCGAACTCCCAGTTCTCGTTGCCGTAGCTGCGAAACCAGTGGCCGCTGTCGTCGCGCCACTCGTAGGCGAACCTGACCGCAATACGGTTGTCGCGGAATGCCCAGAGCTCCTTGATCAGCCGGTAGTCGAGCTCGCGCGCCCACTTGCGCATCAGAAAGGCCAGGATGGCCTCGCGTCCCTGCAGGAACTCGGCGCGGTTGCGCCATCGGCTGTCGACGCTGTAGGCGAGCGCCACCCGCACCGGATCGCGCGTGTTCCAGGCATCCTCGGCCATGCGTACCTTTTTCGCCGCAGTGTCCGGGTCGAAGGGTGGAAGCGGTGGTCGCGTCGCGGTATCGGTCACGGCCTTCATTATACGCCGCGGCACGCCACCTAGCCGGCCGCGCGCGTCGACTGCAGATCGAATCCCCCGGAGCCGCTCAGCCAGGTGTCCTTGTCGCGGATGATGGCCTGTGCGGGCAGGCTCGCGGTTTGCACCCCGACGCCCTCGAGCTTGCGCACCGCCGTGCCGACCGAGAAGATCTCCACCAGGCTGGTTCCGAGCTCGATGATGTAGGTCTTGATGCCGACGACCTCCTCCGCGCCGAGCGCGGCGGCCTCGCGCCTCAGCCGGTCGAACACTTGCTCGCGCGCATCGTAAATCAGGGTGGTGAGATCCGAGATTTCGCCCTTCACGAAGCTCTGGAACGCCGCCCTGATGCCGCCGATCGCACCGAGCGAATACACCGAGGTGGAGATCAGGAGCTTCAAGGGGATGTAGCCGAGCTGGGTCATGCCCCAGAGCTCCTCGCCGGTGAGATCGCTGGTCGCCGGCGAAGCGGCGAACTCCGACGGCAGCAGCGGATTCGAGGCCGCCGTGCCTGCCATGTACATCTCGTGAAAGCCCGCGAAATGCATCACGCTGGTTCGAATGCCGACCACGGCGTTGGCGCCTGCCGCCCTGGCGTGGCACACGACCCGCTCGAGCGCGTGGTGGCGCGTCTCGTTGAATACGTCGCTGAATTCCTTGATCTCGCCGCGCACCAGCGTCTTCAGCGCTCCGGCGATGCCGCCCACGGCGCCGACCGAATAGGCAATGTTTCCGAACACGAACTCGCGCGGCTCGTAGCCCGCATCCATGTGGCAGTACAGCTCCTGCGCATCGCCCGCGCTGGTGAAGGCTTGCGTCCCCGGCTGCCCGCTGACTCCCGATCCGACGAACAGGAACTCGGAGTTGCCGCCGAGGCCGCGAAGCTCCGAGGTGACACCGACCACGCCGTGCACGCCTTCGCGCCGGGCCTCCGCCCGCATGCGATCGAACGCAGCCTCGCGCCCCGCGTGGATCATGGCCGTGACGTCCGGAATCTCGCCCCCTACGATGCCGCGAAATGCCGAGCGCACTCCTCCCACGAATCCCATCGACTGGATGCTGTTGCCGATGACCACGCCGCTCGGGGTCAGTCCCTTGAGGCGCATGCAGTAGATCTCATTGCCGGACAGTCCGGTCAGTTTCGGCTCAACTGGCATGATGGCGCAGCCTCCATTCGTTGCGAATATGCATGAGCGGCTCCCTACACCGGCAGGTATCGGTTGATGAGCTCCGCCACCCGGTCGGTGGCCGTATGAAAAAGATCGATACCGAGCTCCGGCAGCTCCAGGTACGCGCCGTCCGCCTTCAGCATGGGCCTCACCCGCTGAGTTTGTTCGACGAGATCGTCGTGAGGCGCGAACACGGTGAATGGAGTGCGCAGGCTCTTGAGCTTTCTTTCCACCGGATAGCCGCTCGCGGCGCGCAGCGCGGCCCCGGGGTTCGCGGCGAGCAGGTGCTCGACGAAGCGGCGATGCGTGTCGGTCAGATCGTACGGCGGCTGTCGAAACGCGAAGCAGCCGCGCCAGGCCGCGAGCACGTGGCCGCCCTCGGCGGCGGGCTTCAACGGCTGTTCGCTGTACTTCTCCATCTGCCGCTGCTGCTCTTCGATGGTGAAGAGCGGCATGCCCACGGCGATCGCCCGCAGCACCTGAGCATGCGCCTGGTGCGCCATCTCGATCGCCTCGAGCGACCCCACGTGCATGCCCAGCACGTCGAAGGTTCCGTGAATGCCCGCGGCCTGCAGCGCATCCAGCGTGCATTGGGCGTACTGCTCCAGGGTCAGCGCCCACGGCGGCGCATCGGAGAATCCGTATCCCAGCCGGTCCGGAGCATAGGTTGGCCGGGTCAGCCGCTCCTGCAGGCGCTCCCACATCTCGCCGGAGCGCGGCGAGGGGTGCAGCAGGACGAGCGGAACGCCCTTGCCCTCGGTGCTGCGCACGTGCAGGTATCCGAACCGGGTGGGAAACAATCGCCGCGTAATTGCCAAGGGAGCCTCGAGTGTCGAAATACCTTCAATGCATGTCCAGGAAGCGCTCGATGAGGGGCGCAAGAGCGGCCGGGCTTTCGATGTGCAGCATGTGGCCGCTGCCGGCGATATGCGCGATGTCGATGTGGCGCACCAGCGAGCGCCAGGCCGCATCGCTCCCGTCCGGTCCGAGCTTCGCCAGGTACTCCGATTCCTCGCCCAGCAGCATCAGCATCGGCGCGCGGATGGCGCGCCATATCGCCTCCGCCTCCTCTCTGCGGTAGAGCACGGGGTTGACGCGCCGGTGCCGCGCGTCGCCGAGCAAATGAACCCGTCCATCGCTTTCGAGTCTACCCCATGCGCCGGCGATGAACCGCGCGCGCTCGGCGCCGAATCGCGGATATCGATGCTGGATGATCGAGGCGAGCTGATCGAACGAATCGTAGGACTTGAGCGGCGGAACGGCCTTGATCTGGTCCAGCCAAAGGGTGAGCTGTGCCGGTGCGCGCTCCGGCGAGGTGCGCGGCAGGCCAAAGCCCTCCAGGTTGACGACCGCGCGCACCCGCTGCGGGCGCAGTCCCGCGTACAGGCTGGCGACGTTGCCGCCCATGCTGTGGCCGAGGAGCCGGGCCGGCCGGTCCGGACTCAGGATGGTGAGCACCTCGTCGAGGTCCGCCAGGTAGTCGGGGAACCAGTAACCGTCCGCAGCCCAGGCGCTCCTGCCGAATCCGCGCCAATCGAGGGCCGCGAGCGGCCGATCGCACTCGAAGGCGTCCACCAGGAACTGAAACGTCTCGCCCGTATCCTGAAAGCCGTGCAGCAGGATCACCGGAGGCTCGCCGCCCACGGGCTCCGGGCCCCAGCGTCGAAGATGCAGGTCGAGTCCGCGGACATGAATGGTCTCGTGGCGCGCCGCGCGCCGCACCCGGTAGGGAGCCCGGCTGTCCCCGTCGCTCACGGGCTCAGGAAGATCCGATACGCGGGGTTCTCGGTCTCTTCGCTGTAGGCGTACTGCAGCTCATTCAGATGCAGCAGGAAATCCGTCAGCGTTTCGGCCGGCACCTGGATGCCCGCCAGAACCCGCCCATGGTCGGAACCGTGATTGCGGTAGTGAAACAGCGTGATGTTCCACTGGGGTCCGACGGCCTGCAGGAACTTGAGCAGCGCGCCGGGACGCTCGGGGAACTCGAACCGGTACAGACGCTCGTCCTCGAGATCGCGCGCATGGCCGCCCACCATGTAGCGCACGTGCAGCTTGGCTGTCTCGTTGTCGGTCATGTCATGCACGGCGAATCCCGCGCCGCTCAGCATCTGGATGATGGCGGCACGCTCGCTCTTGCCCTGGGTAAGGGCCAGACCCACGAACAGCTGGGCGGTCTTCGATTCACGGTAACGATAATCGAATTCGGTGACGCTGCGCTTCTCGAGCAGCTCGCAAAACCTCAGGAACGATCCCGGAACCTCGGGTATCTCCACCGCCAGCAGCGCCTCGCGCTGCGCGCCGAGATCCGCGCGCTCGGCCACGTGCCGCAGCCGGTCGAAATTCATGTTCGCACCGCCGTTGATCGCCACCAGCGTGCGCTCGCTGCATCCCTCGCGTGCCACGTACTTCTTGATGCCTGCCACGGCGAGCGCGCCTGCAGGTTCCGCGATCGAGCGGGTATCCTGGAAGATATCCTGGATGGCGGCGCATATCTGGTCCGTGGTCACGAGCAGGATCTCATCGACGTATTGCCGCGCGAGCTTGAAAGTCTCCTCGCCCACCCGCCGCACGGCGACGCCGTCGGCAAAGATTCCGACACGCTCGAGCGTGACCCGCTTGCCGGCGCGCAGCGACTCGTACATGCCCGCCGCATCCTCCGGCTCGACGCCGATGATCTTGATGCGCGGGTAGAGCGCTTTGGTATAGGCGGCGATGCCGGCGATCAGGCCGCCGCCGCCGATCGGCACGAAAATGGCGTCGATCGCGTCGCCGTGCCACTGGCGCAGGATCTCCATGCCGATGGTGCCTTGGCCCGCGATCACGTCGGGGTCGTCGAACGGGTGCACGAACACCAGCCCGCGCTCGCGGGCGAGCTCCATGGCGCGCTCGCAGGCCTCGTCGTAGTCATCGCCGTGCAGGACGATTTCGGCGCCGAGATCGGCGACCGCCTGCACTTTGATTTCCGGCGTCGTGAGCGGCATCACGATGACCGCCCGGATGCCTCGCGTGCGCGCACCGAGCGCGACGCCCTGCGCATGATTTCCCGCCGAGGCGCAGATCACGCCGCGCTGCGCCGCCGTCTCGGAGAGCTGCGCTATCTTGTTGTAGGCACCGCGAATTTTGAACGAAAATACCGGCTGGAGGTCTTCCCTCTTGAACAGCACTCGGTTCCCGAGGCGTCGCGAGAGACGCGGTGCGGCTTCCAGCGCGGTCTCGATCGCTACGTCGTAAACCTTGGCTTTGAGGATTTTTTCCAGGTAGTTTTCTTGCATGGGCTTTTTCGGCTTCCGGACGGCTACATTAGCTCATAAATTGTGAGACGCTGCACAGTGGGCCGTGATCTCGGTGCTCGAGGCGTAGTATTAATTGGGTAACATATCGCCATGCGCTCCCTGACATCGCGCCTCCTCGCCTCCTGCAGGCTCATTGCCTTTCTGGCCGTGGCACCCGCGGTTCATGGCTCGGCCGGAAGCGCGGTCTCCACCGCCAACGTCACGGCACGACTGGTCAGCGAAACGAACGCCATCGCGCCCGGTGGCTCGACCTGGGTGGCGCTGGAGCTCGACATCCGCGACGGCTGGCACACCTACTGGCGCAATCCGGGAGACTCCGGACAACCCACCCAGCTCGCATGGACCTTGCCCGCGGGCGTCACCGCGGGTGACATCGTCTGGACCACGCCTCATCGGTTCGAGGTCCCTCCGCTCGTCAACTACGGCTACGCCAGGCACGCCCTGCATCTGGTCAAAATCACGGCCGCGCCGGATCTCAAGTCCGGCGTGCCGCTCGATCTCAGTGCGAAGGCGAGCTGGCTGGTCTGCGCGGACGTCTGCATTCCGGAAAGCGCCACCCTGCACCTGCAGCTGCCCGTTCGGACCGCCGGCGGTGGCGGCGTCGATGTCGATTCGGCGGTTGCGCCTGAGTTCGCAGCTGCGCGCGCCGATTTGCCGAGCGCGGCTCCGGCGGCGAGCGACGCCAGGATCGATGATGGCCGGCTGGTGCTCACGCTCGGCAAGGACTGGGGCGGCACGCTGTCCGAAGTGAAGTCGCTCGCGTTCTATCCGTACGGCGACGGCCTCATCGAGTACGCCGCCCCGCAAACGCTCACGCGCAGGGATGATGCGATCGAGCTCTCGATGAAGCTCGGTTATCAGCCGCCCACGTCGGGTCCGGTGCGCGGTGTGCTGGTCGCCACCGAGCAGAGCGGCAATGACCGCATCAGCGTACCCATCGAAATCGCGGCCACCCTCGCACCGGGCGGCGCCCCGGCCGGCGGGGCCGCGACTCCGCGGTTCGCGCCCCTCCACGGCGGCGCGGCGGCGCCGAAGCACGACGAACCGCCCGCCCTGCCCGTGCTCTTGATGCTCGCGGTGCTCGGCGGGTTGGTGTTGAACCTGATGCCTTGCGTGTTTCCGGTACTCTCCATCAAGGCCATCGGCTTGGTGGAGCAGGCAAAAAAGCATCCCGCGGCGGTGCGCGCCAAGGGATTTGCTTTTGCGGCCGGCGTCATCGCCTCGATGCTGGCGCTCGCGACCGTGCTCTTGGTCCTGCGGGCCGGCGGCGAGCAGATCGGCTGGGGCTTTCAGCTGCAATCGCCGCTGTTCGTGACCTTGATGATGTATCTGCTGCTCGCCGTGGGCCTCAATCTGTCGGGCGTGTTCGAGGTGGGTGGAGGTCTGGCCGGCGTCGGCGATGCGCTCACCCAAGGCGACAGCTATCGAGCCTCGTTCTTCACCGGCGTGCTGACGAGCCTGGTGGCGACGCCCTGCACCGCGCCGTTCATGGCGGCCGCCGTCGGCGCGGCGTTGACGCAATCGCCGCCGGTGGCGCTCTGCATCTTCGCTGCGCTGGGGCTCGGGCTCGCGCTTCCGTACCTGCTTCTGTCGCTGGCCCCCTGGATGCGTCGTGCCCTGCCCAAGCCCGGCGCGTGGATGGACACGCTCAAGCAGATATTCGCGTTTCCGATGTATGCCTCGGCCGCCGGGCTGTTGTGGGTGCTCGCGCAGCAAACGTCCTCGCTCGGCCTGGCCGCGGCGCTCGCCGGTGCCATCCTGGTGGGGCTCGCCGCCTGGGCCTATCAGAAATCCAAGGGAATCTCGGTCGGCGGCCGCATGGCCGCATTGACCACCGCGCTCGTGGCGCTGCTGCTCGCGATCGTGCTGCCGGTGCGATTGGCGGGGGTTGCCGCCGCGGCGCCCGCTCCGGCATCGGCCGCGGCGAGCGCCGGATCGGACGAGCAATGGCAGCGCTACGATGCGGCACGGGTCGCGGAGCTGCGCGCCAAGGGCACCCCGTTGCTGCTCAATTTCACCGCCAGCTGGTGCCTGACCTGCTTGGTCAACGAGCGCAACGCATTCGCCGATCCGGAGGTGCAGCGCATCTTCCGCAGCAAAGGCGTTACCCTGATGAAGGGCGACTGGACCAACCGCGATGGCGCGATCACCCAGGCGCTCGCGGATTTCGGTCGCGCCGGGGTCCCTCTTTACGTCGCATACAACTCCAAGCCGGGCAACGACGGCCCGGTCGTGCTGCCGCAGCTGTTGACGGCCGGGATCGTCCAAAGCACGTTCGCAGGATTGCCGGATCGCGCATCGAAATGACCGGAACAGCGTAGGCTCGAAAATGGCTTCGAACAACGCCGTTTCGGTCATCGATTTCCGCCGCCAGAGCATGGTGCTTCAATGGCATATCCTCGGGGGAACGTGGACCGCGCATGACACCCCGCCGCCGCTGGTGCACGGGGTGGCGCTGATCCGGGCCTCGCAGCCGAACGTGTGCGTCTATGGCTACGGCGGACACCTGCGATTGCAGGTCGGGCCGGAGCAATTTGCTCTGTCCGAAAACTCACCGCGCATCAAATGCAGCCGCGGTATCACGAGCTTTGGGCTGCGGCGGCGTTTCACCGTCGAGTCGACGACCGGCGGTGTGCTGCTCTCGCACGCTTACTGGACCAATCAGGGCGAGGACTTTTTTCGATGGGTCGCGAAGCGGTTGCAGGATCCGGATTGGCGGACCGCGATGGGCCGTCGCTGGACCGAGGGGGTGTCGGCGGAGGAATTGCGCTCGACGTGATCCGGGGTTCGGTGAGGCCGGCGATCTCGGCATCCGACAGGTAGCGCCATTCGCCCGGCATCAAGCCGCCGAGCTCGATGTTGATGATGCGCACCCGGCGCAGCCGTTCCACCCGGTAGCCGAGCGCTGAGCACATGCGGCGGATCTGCCGGTTCAACCCTTGGGTGAGGATCAGCCGGAAGCCGTCGCGCCCGGCGCGCGTCGCCTTGCAGGGCTTGGTCATCACGCCCATGATTTTCACGCCGCTTGCCAGCATGGCGAGCGACAGATCCGTGATCGGCCGGTTCACCTGGACGAGGTATTCTTTCTCGTGCTCGTTCTCGGAGCGCAGGATCTGATTGACGATGTCGCCGTCATTGGTGAGCAGGATCAGCCCTTCCGAATCCTTGTCCAGGCGCCCCACCGGAAAGATCCGCTCGGAATGGCCGACGAAGTCGACGATGTTGTCCTTCACGTGCGGCTCGGTCGTGCACGTGACTCCGACCGGCTTGTTGAGCGCGATGTAGATCGGCTTTTTCCTGGCGCCGATGATCTCGCCGTCCACGCGGACTTCGTCGTTCGCCTCGACCTTGAGGCCCAGCTGCGCGCGCACGCCGTTCAAGGTGACACGGCCCGCCTCGATCCATTGATCGGCCTCGCGGCGGGAGCACGCTCCCGTTTCACTGATGAATTTGTTGAGTCGCACCGCGAACGTCTCATCTCTCGAGGAACGGTGCGATCCGACCCGCGAAGTCGCGCGGATCGGAATCCAGCGGATCGGCGGCGGTAACCTCGATGACCCGCGCCTGGGCCAAGGCGCCCTTGGCCCATTCAGCATGCTCGGCCGGAGACTTGACCAGAAGTGAGGCTTGCTTGACGGGGGGAATGCGATCCAGCGGCGGCGATCCCACCAGCACCAGGCGGCGCACGAGCTCCGGGCGCGAAGCGGCCAGATCCAGCGCGACCGCAGCGCCGAAGCGCACCCCCAGGAGATCGATTTGCTTGAGCCGCAAGTCGTTCGCCAGATCCGACACCGCACCCGCCGCGTCTGCGTGCCCGAACGTGGGCGCAGGATCGGATTCGCCGAACGCGGGCAAGTCCGGGGCATAGACCGATCGCTGATCGGCGATCTCGGGCAGGAAGCGCGCGAAGCTTCTGCTCGAGCCTTCGCGGGAATGCAGACAAATGAGCGTGACGCCCTCGTCGAAGCCACCGGTGGTGGGAAATGCCGTTCGAACGTGCAGTTGCCCGAACCGGCAGTCGAAGTAGGCGCGCCGGGTCCGCACCGCGGTTTGCACAAGGGCTGATGTTTTGACTTGCTTGGCCACGCAGATCTCCATGCTCCTGTCGGATTCAAGGATACTCGATCGACTCGCGATGGCGCCCCTGCCGCGCACCGACCGCGCACCACACGGGTTGTTGCTTTAGAGACACATATTTTTTCGAATATTTGTCGAGAAGGACTAGCTTAGTGGGCCGTACGACGCTAGAGTGTTGCTCGAACGCAAAGTTTCTTCGGGGAAGTAAAAGAGGACCGATCATCGCTGAGCGCGAGCAACAGCGCCGCGAGAGGGGCATGGGGACTTGGAAGCCGGGCACTGCCCGGCTTTTTTATGGCCGTTTCACGGCGCCCGGTCCCATTCCCGCGACGCGACGAAGCCGGCCGAACGACCCCCCTTGAAGACCACGACTTCGACCAGCCGCTGACCGTCGTCCGACAAGCTGAAGCGCTGCTCGTAAGGCGGGCTGTCCTCCTCCGCCTCGCCCGACCGCACCACCAGCGAGCGATCATCCCATCCGCACCGCGGCGGCGGTGCATCGCCCCGCCCGCGCGAGGGCATATCACGCTCCCGGGGCACGTCCCTGCCGTCCGCTGCGCCGGAATGCGCCGGGCGGTGTCCCTTCGACGCTCTGGGACGGCAGGTTTTGACGCCGCCATCGGAGTTGAAGGTGATCGAATCGCCGGCCTGAGTGAGCGTTAGATCCCCTCCGGGCCAACGCAAACTATCGTCCAGCACCGTCACGGAGGGCATCATGGGACCTGTGGGAGCGTAAGGAAGCCCCGCTCGGCTACCTCGGCGGCCTCCGCCCGAGCTTGCACCCCCACCGGTCACGCCGGCGGTTGCCGCCGCAATCTGGCTTTGCATCAGCCGCTGCGCATCATCGCTGTCGGCCACATTGAGGTTCCAGTGGCCGCTCAAATTCACACCGGAGGGCGGCACCGCGGCCAGCTGGTTTCCCGCGCAGCCGGTCATTGCACACATTAGCGCCAGCAGCCCCCATCGCATGATGCACCTCTGATCCAGGAGCCGGGTACGGCTCTCGGCCGAAGCTTACAATGAAGCGCGCGGGCCGGGCAGCTCGGATCCGGCCCGGGGGCCGCAAATCCATACGCGCCCCTCGAAGGGCTGAAAACACACGCGCACCGGCTCGATGCGCCGCAACGTCTGCGTCCCGCAGGAAATTTTGCCGTCGGCGAGATCCGCCTGGATCAGATCGACCAGCGAGGCGCTCGGCTCGTCTTCATCCTCGGGAGGCAGGGCATGGGCGAGGATGCGCGCCTGGATTTCATCGCGCTTCATCAAGGTGTTGCCGAGCACGCCGCGTTTGAACCGGTCCAGCACCTTAAGCACCGAGCTCAGAGTGTTGTCGGTCACATCGCTCGGCCGGCCGGTGCCGCCCATGAACTTCAAATGCAGCAAGCCGCCGACGCCGCGTCCCTCATCATGCAGGCAGAGCGCCATCGCGCCGTGCAGCTCGGCCACCAGCAGCATCGGCTCGGGCGAAACGTGATAGGTGTCCGGCGCCACCGAGACTTCGGTCAGATCCTTTGTCGCCCCGAGATCTTTTGCCACTGATGGACCCTTATGTTGACACCGGAATGCTGCGCGCAACGGGCGTTCGGCTCTACCGAGCGAATCACGTTTTGTCCAGCCGGGAGCCCCGCCAAGCGAGACTTGCAGCCCGAAAGGCATGAGTTCATGCACAGCGGTTATTGGCCCTGCCTCCCCGGGACGGGCTAGAGTGATGCCATGTACCGTTATGACACCATCGACCGGGCGCTGGTCCACGAGCGCGTCGCTCAGTTCAGGGACCAGACCCGCCGCTTCCTGGACGGGAAGATGACCGACGAAGAGTTTCGTCACTTGCGGCTGCGCAACGGTCTGTACATCCAGCGCCATGCACCGATGCTGCGCGTGGCTATCCCCTACGGGCTGCTTTCTTCCCGGCAATTGCGCACGCTCGCCTCGATCGCACGGCACTACGACCGCGGTTATGGTCATTTCACGACGCGCCAGAATCTGCAGTACAACTGGCCGCGGCTCGAACAGGTCCCGGATATCCTGGCTGAGCTGGCCGAAGTCGAGATGCACGCCATCCAGACCAGCGGCAACTGCATCCGCAACACCACCTCCGATCATCTGGCCGGAGTCGCGGCGGAGGAGCTCGAAGACCCGCGCCCCTGGTGCGAGATCATCCGTCAGTGGTCGACCTTCCACCCGGAATTCACCTACCTGCCGCGCAAGTTCAAGATCGCCGTCACGGGATCGCCGGATCAGGATCGCGCGGCCACCCTGGTGCACGATATCGGGGTGCACATCGTGCAAGGGCCGCAGGGCGAGCGCGGCTTTCGCATCCTCGCCGGCGGCGGGCTCGGGCGCACACCGGTCATCGGGCAGGTGATCCGCGAGTTCTTGCCGCGGCGGCATCTGCTGTCATACCTGGAGGCGGTGCTGCGCATCTACAACCGCGAGGGCCGGCGCGACAACATCAACAAGGCGCGAATCAAGATCCTGGTGCGCACCTTGGGGCTGGAGGAGTTCAAGCGCCGGGTCGAGGCGGAATGGCAGCTGATCGACCGGCAGCCGCTCGAGATCGAGGATTCCGAGGTCGAGCGCATGCGCGGGTTCTTCGTGCCGCCGGCCTATCGAAATCTGCCCGACATCGATCCGGCCGCCGGCCAGGACGCCGCCTTCCGGGCCTGGTACCGCTACAACACCGCCGCGCACAAGGTGAGCGGCTACCGCGCCGTTTACGTGTCCTTGAAGAAGCCCGGCGTCGCTCCCGGCGATGCCACCGACGCGCAGCTCGATCTGATCGCCGATCTCGCGGAACGTTTCAGCTTCGGCGAGGCCCGCGTGACGCATACCCAGAATTTGGTGCTCGCCGACATCGAGCAGGCGCGGGCCTTCGAGCTGTGGCGCATGCTCGATCAGGCGGGTCTGGCCACGCCCAATATCGGCACATTGACCGACATGATCTGCTGCCCCGGTCTCGACTTCTGCAGCCTCGCCAACGCAGGCTCCATCGACGTGGCGCAGCTCATCAACGAGCGCTTCGACGACTACGACTATCTCTACGATCTCGGCGAAGTCGAGATCAAGATGTCCGGCTGTATGAACGCCTGCGGACACCACCACATCGGCAATATCGGCATCCTCGGTGTCGATAAGGGCGGGGAGGAGTGGTATCAGATCACCATCGGCGGCGCCGCCGGCGCCAAAGCGGCACTCGGCTCGGTCATCGGGCCCTCGGTCGCGAAGCACGAGGTCGCCGAGAGCATCGCGCGCCTGCTGGAGGTCTACGTGGAACACCGCCACGTCGATGAGCGCTTCGTCGACACGGTGCAGCGCCTCGGCGTCAAGCCTTTCAAGGAGAGAGTGTATGCCCGGGCGGCTGCTGCGTAACGGCGCCATCGTCGACGACGAGTGGCTGACCTCCGCCAACGGCGAGGTGGGCGACGATCTGCCTTTGATCGTCACCTTCGCCGAATGGCAGGCCGACCGCGAGCGCCTGCGGGCGCGCTCCGGCCGGCTCGGCGTCATGCTCGCGCCCGCCGACGAGGTCGAGCGGTTGTTGCCCGATCTCGCGCGGCTGGATCTGGCCGGCGCGGATTTTCCCGGCCCGAGCGAGGGACGCGGCCACACCCAGGGCCGCCTGTTGCGGGAGCGTTTCGGCTTCACGGGTGAGCTGCGTGCACGCGGCGCGATCGGCAGAGATCACGTCTTCTTTCTGGCCCGATGCGGCTTCAATAGTTTCGAGCTGCCGGAGAGCGAGCTTCAAGGCGCCGCTGCGGCCTTCGCGACATTCTCGGCGGCCTACCAGCCTTCGAACGACGCCGGTCTGCCGGCCAAGCTGGCGCGGCGGCGGCTCGTGGGCGGCTAGGACATTAGGGTTTGTCCCGCAGCGGCACGACCAGGTCCTGCAGCACGCGGTCGACCTCTTCCTGGGTCTCGGATTTCTCCGCCTCGCGGACCAGCTTGCGCGTCAGCTGCGGCGCGAGCAGCTCGATGAACTCATGCATGTAGGCGCGCAGCAGTGCGCTGCGGCGAAAGCCGATCCAGGTGGTATGACCCTCGAACAGATGCGCGGCATCGAGCACCACCAGGTCCGAATCGGCGACGGGGTCGATGGCGAGTCTCGCCAGAATGCCGACGCCGAGTCCGATGCGCACGTAGGTCTTGATGACATCCGAATCGCGCGCGGTCAGTGCCACGTCGAGCGACAGGCCCGCGGTCTCGAACAGCGCGGGAAGGGAAGAACGCCCCGAAAAGCTGAACACATAGGTGACGATCGGGTATTCGGCCAGCTTCTTGAGGGTCAGCTTGCCCGTCGACGCGAGCGGGTGCCCCTTGGGAACGATGACGGCGCGGTGCCAGCGGTACAGCGGCAGGCGCACCAGGTGCGGAAACAAATCCTCCGAGCCGGTCGCGATCGCAAAATCGACCCGATCGCGAGCCACCATCTCGGCAATCTGCTCGGAGGTGCCCTGATGAAGGTGCAGCCGGACCTTGGGGTACTTCGCGCGGAAAGCGCGGATCACCGGCGGCAGCACGTAGCGTGCCTGCGTGTGCGTGGTGGCGATCGACAGCGTTCCCCCGTCCGCTTTTCTGAGCTCGGCCGATGTCCGGCGGATGTTCTGCATCTCGCGCAAGATGCTCGAGGCGCGCGAGATGATCTCCTCGCCGGCGGCCGTGGTGCGGGTCAGCGCGCGGCCCTCACGCTCGAACAGCTGAAATCCCAGCTCCTCTTCCAGAAGCTTCAGCTGACGGCTCACGCCCGGCTGCGAGGTGTGCAGCTGCCGCGCGGCGGCGGTGATGTTGAGGCCGTTCTCGTGCACGGCCACCAGATAGCGCAGTTGCTGAAATTTCATACGTCGGGCCCGCGTCGAATTATTGGAGTTCTAGAACGTGATCAGCTTCGTTCCCGCCAGCACCAGCGTGGCCGCCAGCAGAACCCGCAGTACTTTGTCGGGTATGCGACCGACCAGGTGGCTGCCCAGGTAAATCCCGGGCAGCGAGCCCACGAGGAGCGATCCGAGCAGCGCCCAATTGACGCTACCGAACAGCCAGTGCCCGACGCCCGCGACCAGGGTGAGCGGCACTGCGTGCGCCAGATCCGAGGCTACCACGCGGCCGGCGGGCAGCCGCGGGTAGAGAAAGAACAGTGCCGTCACGCCGAGCGCTCCCGCGCCTACCGAGGAAACCGACACCAGAAAGCCGAGCACGATGCCGGTAAGCACCGTGTACGCGGGGTGCGAGCTGGTTTCGTCGCGATGCGCGCGCGATAGCCGACGCAGGCGCGAATGCAGCAGCAGGGCCGCCGCCGTGAGCAGCAGCGCGACGCCGAGCGTGGTGGTAATGATCTTGGTTCCGCCCAAGCGCCCGGTGATCGCGTGCAGGGCCCAAAGCGTCGCCAGGGCGGCCGGCAAGCTGCCCGCGGCCAGCAGCCCGGTGATGCGCCACTCGACGCGGCGTTGCTTCGCGTGCACGTAGGTGCCGCCCGCCTTGGTGATCGCCGCGTGCAGCAGATCCGTGCCGACGGCGGTGGCAGGATGAATGCCGAACACCAGCACCAGCAAGGGGGTCATCAAGGAGCCGCCGCCGACCCCCGTGAGACCCACGACAGCGCCGACGGCGAATCCGGACAGCGCTTGGGCTGGATCGATCATGTGGCCTTAGCATGGCGGACCACGCGCACCCCCGGCAACCGGCGTACTAGCATTAAAAGGCATGTGCTCATAAGGGATAGTTCGTTTCACTCGGGGAAGGGGCGCCCTATAGTTTTAAATCGAATTCCTGCCGAATGGTGTCGCCCGTGTCGGAGCTTCCCAAGGTATTGCGTCAACGCGTCGCGGACAGCATAGCGTTGCTGCGGACCGCCGTCTCAGACTACCGTAGCGTGTGTTATGCGAACAGCCTCGGGTCGGAGTCCATGGTGCTCACGGATCTGATCGCGGAGGCGGCGCCCGAGATCGGGATGTTCACGATCGATACCGGGCGGCTGTTCCCCGAGACCTATGAGTTGATTGGCCGGTTGCAGAATCGCTATGGCCGCGATGTACTACGCATCTACTACCCCGAAACGGAGCGCGTGGAAAGTTGGGTCAGCGAGAACGGCATCAATGGCTTTCGCGACGGGCTCGGGCAACGACGCGCCTGCTGTGCGGTGCGCAAGGTGGAGCCCTTCCGGCGGGCCGTTTCCGGCCATGCGGCATGGGTCACGGGCATTCGGCGGGGCCAATCCGCGAGCCGCGCGCTGGCCGCTCCGATCGAGTGGGATGCCCAATACGGCCTCCACAAAGTAAGCCCGCTGCTGGACTGGTCCGAGACCGAGATCTGGGACTACATCCGCAGAAAGCGTTTGCCTTACAACACGTTGCACGACACCGGCTTTCCGAGCATCGGCTGCGCTCCCTGCACCCGCGCGGTCGCTCCCGGCGAGGATGTGCGGTCGGGACGCTGGTGGTGGGAACGCTCGGATCACCGCGAATGTGGACTGCACCCGCGGCGCGTGGTCCCGGCCTAGAGTCCCCCCGCCCGAGCGGCGCCGGACCGGCAGTTCGCGCATGAATTATTTTCCCCTCTTCTTCGACCTGAACGGCCAGCGGGTGCTGGTGGTGGGCGCAGGTGCGGTGGCACTGCGCAAGGTGCAACTGCTGCTGCGCGCCCACGCCGCCGTCATCGTGGTGGCACCGCAAGTGGCGCCGGAGCTTTTGCGGCTCGCGGCCCAGGGCCATATCGAGATACGCGGCCGCGAATTCACCGCCGAGGATCTGGACGGGGCGCGGCTCGTGATCGTGGCCACCGCGCGGCGCGCCGTGAATCGCTGGATCGCCAGCCTGTGCGAGGCGCGCGCGATCCCCGTGAACGTCGTCGACGATCGCAAGGCCTCGCGCGTCATCGTTCCCGCCATCGTCGATCGCGACCCGGTGATCGTGGCGGTGTCGAGCGCGGGCGCCTCCCCGGTACTGGCGCGCCGCCTGCGCGAACGGCTCGAGGCGCTGATACCGCTCAGGATCGGCCGCTGGGCGTCCTGGCTGGCCGAGATGCGCGGCGCCGCGCGCCGGCGCATCCCGAGCGCCGGGGCGCGCAGACGCTATTTCGAAATGCTCGTCGACGGTCCGGCGGAGCGCCGCTTCGTGGACGGCGATGAGCGCGGCGCGCGACGGATCGCTCAGCAGCTCCTGGCTGCGGCCGCCGCGCCGGCCGCACGCGGCCAGGTGACCCTGGTGGGCGCCGGACCGGGAGATCCGGAATTGCTCACCTTGAAGGCGCTGCGCGCCCTGCAGGACGCCGATGTGATCCTGCATGACCGTCTGGTGCCGCCGGCGGTACTCGAGTACGCGCGCCGCGATGCGGAACGCATCGGCGTCGGCAAGGCCGCGGGCGGCGACGGCACGCCTCAGGAGACCATCAACGGTTTGCTGATCGAGCACGCGCGGCGCGGACGCCGCGTGGTCCGCTTGAAGGGCGGCGATCCCTTCATATTCGGGCGCGGCGGCGAAGAGCTGGAGGCGCTGGCCCACGCCGGCATCGCCTTCTCGGTAATACCGGGCATATCGGCGGCCAACGGCTGCGCCGCCTATGCCGGCATTCCCCTGACTCATCGCGACCACTCCCACAGCGTCACCTTCGTGACCGGCCACGCAGAAGGGGAGGGCGAAGAGCCGGATTGGGCGGCCTTGGCCCGGCCCCAAGGCACTGCGGTGTTTTACATGGGCCTCGCGCGCCTGGAGCGCATCGTCACCAAGCTCATGGAGAACGGTGCGCCGCCCGACCGGCCCGCGGCGCTCATCGCGCAAGGCACGACCGCGGGCCAGCAAGTCGTGGCCGCGACCCTCGCCACGATTCGCGCCCGATGCGACGGCGTTCGCTCTCCGGCGCTCCTGGTGGTGGGAGAAGTGGCCGCGCTGCACGAGACGCTCGCCTGGTTCGGCGAGGACGCCGCCACGGATGCCGAGTCGCAGATCGCCTAGACGATGGCATCGGCGAAACCCCGCTCCCTGATCCACGCCGGATTGAACAGGCGCGATTGATACTTGGCGCCGCCGTCACACAGCACGGTGACGATGGTATGCCCCGGCCCGAGCTGCTTCGCGATCGCATGCGCCGCCGCCACGTTGATGCCGGCGGTGCTGCCGAGCAATAAGCCCTCCTCGCGCATCAGCCGGTATACGAATCGCATGGTCTCGACATCGGCAATGCGCATCGCATCGTCGATCGGCGCACCGTCGAGATTGGCGGTCACGCGCCCGGTGCCGATTCCCTCGGTGATCGACGAGCCGCCGTCCGACTTGAGTTCGCCGTCCTTGAAGTAGCGGTACAGCGCGCTGCCCGGCGGATCGACGAGCACGATCCGGACCGCCGGAGATTGCAGTTTCAGAAAGGATGCGACGCCCGCGAGGGTGCCTCCCGTGCCGGTGGACGCGCAAAACACGTCGATCTTGCCGCCGGTGTCGCGCCAGATTTCCGGCCCGGTCGATTCGAAATGCGCGGCTCGATTGGCGATGTTGTCGAACTGATTGGCCCAGATGGCATTGGGCAGCTCCGCCGCCAGCCGCCCCGCCACTTTCTGGTACTGGTTGGGGTTGCTGTAGGGCACCGCAGGCACCTTGCGCAGCTCGGCCCCCAGCGCCTCGATAATCTGGTATTTCTCGGCGGCCTGGTTGTCCGGCATCACGATGACGCAACGATATCCGCGCGCGTTGCACACATGGGCAAGGCCGATACCGGTATTGCCTGCGGTACCCTCGACCACGGTCCCGCCTGGCTTGAGCATTCCGCGGCGCTCGGCATCGAGCACGATCCATTTGGCCGCCCGGTCCTTCACGGAGCCGCCGGGATTCATGAATTCTGCTTTACCCAGGATCTCGCAGCCGGTCTCCGCGCTCAAAGAGTTGAGGCGAATGAGCGGGGTATTGCCGACCGAGCCGATAAATCCATCGCATACAGCCATCGGGGTACTGTCCTCCACCGGGCACATAAAAGCATCCCCGGGGGCACCGGGGATTCGAGTGGAACAGGTGTTGAGTAAGAACCCGACACGTCCGTAGGCGGAAGATGCGCTGCACAAGAGTGCCGGGCGCTCGACCTTCTTGGAGTTAACCTACCTGTTGCACTGTCGCCACTGATGCCACAGTGCCACTGCTGCAGTGACGAGGATCCTACCACTATGTCCATCAAAATCCAAGCGTTCCGTGCCCGAAATGCGCATTGTTGCGCTATGTCAAATATGTCTCCATTTTGTGACAAGCACGCGACACCAGGTCGGACTAATCCCACACCGAGGCTTTTCCAGCGAACTCGGCGGTGGCGGCGCGGACCACGCAAAAGCGCTGACCCGTGGGCGCTTCCATGACCCACCAGGTCCGAATCGCTTGAATGCGCCTGGCACCGAGCGTCTCCAGGCGCCGCACTTCGGCCTCGACGTCGTCGGTCTCGATGTCCAGATGCACCCGGCTCGGGTGATCGACCTTTTGCACTTCGATATCCAGGCCGTGCTGCCCGTCCACGAGCTTGCAGTACGTGTCTCCCTCCGCACCCGGCAGCTCGCGTATCGGCATTCCGAGGGCGCGGCCCCAGAAATTCGCCGCCGCGCCGAGATCGTCGGTCCGGCAATCTATAATGAAGCCGCTCAATTTGCTTTTATGCATGGCTTTGCTCCGCAATTTCCGCAACGAGAACCGCGAAATGAAATATCTGCACACTATGGTCCGCGTCACCGACATCGAGCAATCCCTGCGCTTTTATCGCGACGCGCTCGGACTCGTCGAGCTGTCGCGCAAAGATTATCCGCAGGGCCGTTACACCCTGGTGTTCCTCGCTGCGCCGGGCGACGGGGACGCGCAGGTCGAGCTCACCCACAACTGGGATCCGGAAAGCTACGACGGCGGCCGCAATTTCGGCCATCTCGCCTATGCCGTCGATGACATCTACGCAGCCTGCGAGCGGCTGATGAAGCACGGCGTCACGATCAATCGGCCGCCGCGCGACGGGCGGATGGCGTTCGTGCGGTCACCGGACAACATTTCCATCGAGCTGCTGCAGGCGGGCGGGGCGCTCGCGCCGGCGGAGCCTTGGACGAGCATGCCGAATACGGGGGCGTGGTGAGGGTCTCGAGCTGCAACCCGGCCCACCCGGATCCGGCGCTCTAAAACATCTCCGACGCCCCAGGCGTCTTGATCTCGACTTCGTTCCGCGACGCGATGTGCTCCCCGGTAATCATCTCGTCGTACGCCTGCCCCGGCCCGACCATCGGATACACCCCCGCATCCTGATCGATCATGACCTCGAGAAACGCGGCCCCCTCGAAGCGAATGAATTCCTCGATGACCTGCGGCACGTCCGCTTTGTTGTCGAGGCGCTTCGCGAACTTGAACCCATCCGCGAGCGCAGCCTTGACGAAATCCTTGGTGTGCAGGCTCTTGTCGCTGGCGCTCAAGCGACCCTTGAAGAACAGCTTCTGCCACTGCTTCACCATGCCGTCGCCGCAGTTGTTCAGCACCACGACCTTCACCGGCAGATCGTAGGTGGTGACGGTCTCGAGCTCGCCGAGATTCATGCGGATGCTGGCGTCACCGTCGATGTCGATCACCAGCCGCGTGCGCTGCGCGAACTGCGCACCGACCGCGGCGGGCAGTCCGAACCCCATCGTCCCCATGCTGCCGGACGTGAGCCACAGCCTGGGGCTCCTGAAATCGAAGTACTGGGCGGCCCACATCTGGTGCTGCCCGACGCCGGTCGAGATGACGGCCTCGCCCCGGGTCAACCGGTTGATCTCCTCGATCACGTAGTACGGCTGAATGAGCTTGCTGTCGCGGTCGTAATTCATGGCATGGCGGCGGCGCAGCTCCGCGCAGCGCCCGCGCCACTCGGCAAAATCGCCCCTGACGCCGGTTCGTTTGCCGTACTCGGTCAAGGTCCTCAAGGCATCCGGCATGAGACCGACATAGCTCCAGTCGACATGCTTGACCTTGTTGATCTCGGAGGCATCGATGTCGAAGTGCGCGATGAATTTCGCGCCCTTGGCGAACTTCGGCGGATTGCCGGCCACGCGATCGTCGAAGCGCGCGCCGACCGCCATCAGAAAATCGCAGTCCTCGACGGCATAATTCGCAAACGCCGCGCCGTGCATCCCGAGCATGCGCATGGACAGCGGATCCATCGTATCCACCGCACCGATGCCCATGAGCGTCGTGACCACGGGAACCTGGAATTGCCGCGAGAACTCGCGCAATGCCTGGGAGGCGCCCGCGTGAATCACGCCGCCCCCTGCATAGATCAGCGGCCGCGCGGCCCTCTCGAGCGAGGCGAAGAACGAGGCGCATGCGGCCTCCGGCAACCGCGCCGTTTCCAGCCGGTTCATGCGCTGTCGGTAGCCGGGAATCGGCAGGCGTTCCGACCCGCGGAATACGCCTTTCCAGTTCTGCACGTCCTTCGGGATGTCGAGCACCACCGGGCCCGGACGGCCGGTGCGCGCGATCTCGAAAGCCGTTCGAACCGTCGCTTCGAGCTTGCTGGGGTCGGTGATCAGGAACACGTGCTTGGCCACCGCACCCATGATGCTCGGCACCGGTGCCTCTTGAAACGCGTCCGTGCCGATCGCGGTGGTCGCGACCTGGCCGCAGATGACCACGATGGGCACGGAGTCGGCCTGGCAATCCCGTACCGGGGTCACCATGTTGGTCGCGCCCGGGCCGGAGGTCACCAGGGCCACGCCGACGCGGCCGCTCGCGCGCGCATAGCCCGCCGCCATGAAGCCGGCGCCCTGCTCGTTCGCCGGAACGATCAGCGGCATCGCCGCGGCGTGCTCCAGGTTGAAACGGAACACGGCGTCGTAAATAGGTAAAATCGCGCCGCCGCTGTAGCCGAAAATCGTGTCGACGCCCTCGTCCGCCAGCACTTGAACGAGCATCTCCGCACCCGTCATGCTGGCTCCCGCCAGCGGGTGGGCGACCTGATTCATCATGTCGTCGCGGTCTTTCACCGCCAAAGCCTAGCAGTTCTCGCCCTGGCGCCCAAGTGCCGCGGTCCCGTATCCTTTGCGCACCATGCGGCACCTCATAGCGATACTCCTGCAAAACGAGGCCGGTGCGCTCACGCGCGTCACCGGCCTGATCTCCACTCGCGGCTACAACATCGAATCGCTGTCGGTGGCTCCCACCAATGATCCGACCGTCTCGCGCGTCACCCTGGTGACCGTCGGCTCCGATTCGGTGATCGCGCAGATCAACGCTCAGCTGCAGAAGCTGGTCGACGTGGTCGCGGTCGAGGATATGACCTCGGGCGACCATCTGGCACGCGAGCTGATGCTGATCAAGCTGCAGATTCCGGCCGACCGCATCGAGGCAATCGAGGGGTTATTGCGCCGCGTCGGCGGCAGAGTGCTGTCGCCCTCCCCGTCGAGCTACATCGTCGAGCTGACCAGCACCGAGGCCGAGATCGGCGAGTTCATCGCCAACGTCGCGCCATTCGGCCAGATCATCGAGGTGGTGCGCTCCGGTGTGCTGGGGATCTCCCGGGCGAATCCCCGGCTGCACGCGGTGAGCTGAGCTCCATGCCCGAAATCGAACTCAAGCCGGAGCATGCTTCCGATCCGATGAGCCGCCGCGTCGGCGTCTTGGTCGGCGTGGTCGGCATTTTTCTCTCCGTGGTCACCATCGCCTCGCATCGTGCGCATACCAAGGCGGTCATCTACCGCACCGAGGCAAACGACGACTGGGCCTACTATCAGGCCAAGAAGATCCGCGAGAACACCAGCGACGTCGCGGCCACCTTGCTCGAGAACCTGACCGCCGATCCGGCCAAGGTCACTGCTTCGTTGCAAAAGCTCAAGACGGCGCGCCAGAAATACGCGGACGATGCGGCGGGGCTGCAGTCCGATGCGCAAGCCAAGGAGAAGAAGACCGACAACGAGGAGGACCGCGCGCTTAAATTCGACATCGGCGAGGGACTGCTCGAGCTTGGGCTGGTGCTGTGCTCGTTGTTCTTTTTGTCGCGCAACGCCTTTTTTCCCGTCTTCGGCATGCTATCCGCGATCGCCGGCATCGCTCTCGGGATCTGGGGGTGGCTGCTTTGACCAGGATGCGGACGCTGCGGTCGGCAATGCTCGCGGCCTCGCTCGCCGCATCGCTCGCTGCGACGGTTCCCGCATCCGCCGCGACCCAGCCTCCCGCCGCGACTCGAGGCTCCGCCACCGGACCGGTCGCTCGGGTCGAAGCGCGCTCGTCCAATCTTCTCGCCGTCGGTGTGGTGCAAGGCGACCGCATGACGGTTCGCTTGAGCCGCGTGGTCGACAATGCGCCGGTGGACAATGCCGTGGTCGCCGTCATGCTGCGCGGTACCACCCATCCCGCCGTCGCCGAGACCGACGGCAGCTACTCGTTCCAATCCTCGGACTTGAGCCTGCCCGGCCCCGCATCGATCGAGCTTCTGGTGACTCTCGGCAACACGCGCGAGGAGCTCAAAGGCACGCTCGAGGTGACCGGCCCCACCGACCAATCCGAGAACCGAAACACCTCACGCCAACTCGGCTGGTGGGTCCTCAATTTCGCCGTCTGTCTCGGATTCCTTTGGCTCTGGAGCCGCCGCAAATCCACCCACACCTGATGTGTGGCCTGGGCCGACTGACAGCCGCGCGGGGTCTCTTACGGGTAGTTACAAAGCTGCGTTGTCAGTCTCCCCAGTCCTGATCCGCAACACCCGCAAAATATCCGTCACGAAGATCTTCCCGTCCCCGACCTTGCCCGTCTTGGACGCCCCGACGATGGCCTCCATCACCTGGTCGACCAGCTCGTTCTTCACCGCCACCTCGATCCGGGTCTTGGGGACGAAGTCCACCACGTACTCGGCTCCCCGATAGAGCTCGGTGTGGCCGCGCTGCCGCCCAAAGCCCTTGACCTCGGTGACGGTCATGCCCGACACGCCGATTTCCGACAACGCCGCACGCACGTCGTCCAGCTTGAACGGTTTGATGATGGCAGTGATCAATTTCATTACTACGACTCCGCGAGCATTGGGCTGCCGGTGTAATCCTATTACTATTCGCGCCGGGCGGCACGCCTCATCTTGGGGCACGCCGGCCGCGGGCATTCGGTGCAATGCCACTGACGGGGGCGCTCTCGACCGGTTATAAAGGCGACCATGACTTCGACGATTCTCATCATCGGCGGTGGCCAGGCTGCCGCCCAGGCGATCGACACCCTGCGCCGAGAGGGCTTCGACGGCCGTCTCGTGCTGATCGGCGACGAACCGCATCTCCCGTATCAACGCCCCCCCTTGTCGAAGGGCTTCCTGGCCGGTGAGCTGGCGGCGGACCGGCTGCCGTTCCGCCATCAGGCTTTCTACGACGGGCATCGGGTCGAGCTCAAGCTCGGTAAGCCGGCGGAGCGGATCGATCGCGACGCGAAGCGGGTCGTGCTGGCCGACGGCGAGGAGATCGTGTACGACCGGCTGCTGCTCTCGGTCGGCGCCCGCTCGCGCGAATTGACCTCCCCCGGCGCAGAGTTGGCGGGAGTGCACTATCTCAGGGGCATCGCCGATGTCCTCGGCATCCGCGAGGGACTCAAGACCGGGGCCAGGGTGGTCATCATCGGCGGCGGCTACATCGGCCTCGAGACCGCCGCGACCGCCCGCAAGCTCGGCTGCCAGGTGACGGTGCTCGAGATGGCGGATCGCGTGATGAACCGGGTGGTGGCATCCAGCGTCTCGGAGTATTTCGCGCACGAGCACCGCACGCAGGGCGTCAAGATCATCTGCAATACCCGCGTCGTCCGGCTGGAGGGAACGGGCTCCGTGGAGCGGGTGGTGTGCGCGGACGGCAGCGCTTACGAGGCCGATATGCTGATCGTCGGAGTCGGCGCGGTTCCCAACACCCGGCTTGCCGGGCAGGCGGGTCTCGCGTGCGAGAACGGCATCGTAGTCGACGAGTATTGCCGCACCGGCGATCCCCACATCTTTGCCGCCGGGGACTGCACCAGCCATCCATCGCTTCGCTACGGTATGCGCGTGCGGCTCGAATCGGTGGACAATGCCTTCGAGCAGGGCAAGGCGGCCGCCCTCAACATGCTCGGCCGGCCGACGGTGCACGACCGGGTACCGTGGTTCTGGTCGGATCAATTCGACAACAAGCTCCTGATCGTCGGCCTGTCGCAGGGTTTCGATCAGCAAGTGCTGCGGGGCGACCCCGCGACCCGCGGCTTCAGCGTGTGCTACTTGAAGGGCGGCGAACTGATCGCCCTGGAGGCGGTCAATCATTCCAAGGACTACATGACCGCCCGCAAAATGATCGCCGAACGCGCAAAGCCCGCCGCAGACCGGCTCGCCGATTCGCAAATCGCGCTGAAAGACGCCGTTTGATGCCCAAGGTCGTGTTCATCGAGCCCTCGGGAGAGCGGCGCGAAATCGAGGCGCCCGTGGGCTTGAGCCTCATGGAAGCGGCGCGCCAGCACGGTGTCGACGGCATCGTGGCGCAATGCGGCGGCGCCTGCGCCTGCGCGACCTGCCATGTGTATGTATCGCCCTCCTGGCTCGCCAAGCTCCCGCCTCGTGACGAGATGGAGGAAGCCATGCTCGAGAATGCCTGGGGGCCGCGCGAGAACAGCCGGCTCAGCTGTCAGATACCGGTGACCGCCGATCTCGACGGGCTGGAGGTCACCGTGCCCGAGCGGCAAGCCTGACGCAGGGACGGACGGACACCGGCCTCGGACCGCTTCGCGCCGTCGCCGCAGGTCATTCGAACACCACCAGCAAATCCTTCGCATCGACGGCCTGCCCCGGCTTGGCCAGGACCTCCTTGACGACCCCGTCCAGCTCGGCGCGGACGGTGGTTTCCATTTTCATGGCCTCGAGGGTGAGCAGCGTATCGCCGCGCGCTGCGCTCTGGCCGACCCGCGCGGAGACGGTGCCGATGGTGCCCGGCATCGGCGCTCCGACGTGCTTGGTGTTGCCCGCTTCCACCTTGCGCCGTGGCGGGCGCTTGGGCACCTGGCTCGAGTCCGGCACGCGGATCGGCCGCGGCTGACCGTTGAGCTCGAAAAACACCGTGCGCGTGCCGTCCTCATGCACGTCGCTGGTCGCCACGTATCTCACGATGAGCGTCTTGCCGCGCTCCAGGTCGATGTTGATTTCCTGCCCGGGCTGCATGCCGTAGAAAAACACGGACGTGGGCAGGTTGCTCACGTTGCCGTGGCTCGCGCGAGTTGCGGCGTAGTCCACGAACACCTTGGGATACATGAGATAGGAGGCGAGATCGAAATCGTCGACGGCCCGCCCCGTTCTCTCCTCGGCCGCGGCGCGTTCCGCCTCGAGATCGGCCGGCGGCATGACCTCGCCGGCACGGACCGTGAGGGGCTCCCTGCCGCCGAGCACCTTTTTCTGCAGCTCCGCCGGAAAGCCGCCCGCCGGCTGTCCCAACTCGCCGCGGAACAATTGCACCACCGATTCGGGGAACGCGATGTCCACCTGCGGATCTTTGACCGCCTCGGGCGTGAGCCCGCTCGTCACCATCATGATCGCCATGTCGCCGACGACCTTGGAGGTCGGCGTGACCTTGACGATGTCACCGAACATCCGGTTGACCTCGGCGTAGGCCTGCGCCACCTCGGGCCAGCGATGCTCCTCGATCCCGAGGGCGCGCGCCTGTTCCTTGAGGTTGGTGTACTGGCCGCCCGGCATGCCGTGCACGTACACCTCGGAGGCTCCCGCGCGGATGGCGCTCTCGAAGGCGACATAGCCGCGGCGCACTTGCTCCCAGTACGTGGAGATCGTCCGCACGTGATCCGGATCGAGCCCCGAGTCGCGCGGGCCGAAGCGCAGCGCCTCGACGATCGATCCCAGATTGGGTTGCGACGTGAGGCCGGACATCGCATCGACCGCCGCATCGACGGCGTCGACACCCGCCTCGATCGCGGCGAGCACGCTGGCCGCCGCGATGCCGCTGGTGTCGTGCGTGTGGAAATGGATCGGCAGCCCGAGCTCCTCCTTGAGCGCCTTGACCAGCGTCGCCGCGGCGCGCGGCCGGCACAGCCCGCCCATGTCCTTGATGCACAGGATGTGCGTGCCCATGGCCTTGAGCTCGCGCCCGATCTTGAGGTAGTACTCCAGACCGTACTTGGTCTCGTGCGGATCGGTCAGATTGCCGGTGTAGCAGATGGCGGCCTCGCACAGGC
This sequence comes from Steroidobacteraceae bacterium, assembly GCA_036272515.1. Classification (GTDB taxonomy): domain Bacteria; phylum Pseudomonadota; class Gammaproteobacteria; order Steroidobacterales; family Steroidobacteraceae; genus Bog-1198. The sequence continues at coordinate 36,317 of DATAYO010000059.1, forward strand.
GGCCCGTCCTCAACACGGCCTCGATCGTCACCTTCATGTTCTCGATCCAGTTCAGGCAGTCGAACACCCGGAAGATGTCGATTCCCGCCTTCGCCGCCTGGTCGATGAAGTACCGCACCACGTTGTCGGGATAGTTGGCGTACCCCACCGCGTTGGCGGAGCGAAGCAATGCCTGGAGCAACAGGTTCGGCATGGCCTCGCGAAACGCGGCGAGGCGCGCCCACGGATCCTCCTTCAAGAACCGCAGCGCCACGTCGAAGGTCGCGCCGCCCCAGCATTCGACCGAGAACAGTTGCGGCAGCAGTGCGGCGTAGTGCGGAGCGATCGCCGCCATGTCGTGGGTTCTGAAGCGCGTCGCGAGCAGGGACTGATGCGCGTCGCGCATGCCGGTATCCGTGATCAGCACGCGCGGCTCGGCGAGCATCCATGCGGCGAACCGCTCGGGACCGAGCTCATCGAGCCGTTGCTTGTGTCCCGGCGGGGGCGCCGCGGGCAGCGGGATGCGCGGCAGCCGCGGAAACACCGGTGACTGGGGCTTCGCGTCCCGCTTGCTGACCTCGGGGTTGCCGTTCACGATCACGTTGCCGATGAAACTCAACAGCCGCGTGGCGCGGTCGCGCTTGCGCGGGATGCGGAACAGCTCGGGGGTCTGGTCGATGAACTTGGTGGTGTAGTCGCCGCGCGCGAATTGCGGATGCATGATCAGCTGATCGAGGAACCTCAAGTTCGTCACCACGCCGCGAATGCGGAACTCCCAGAGCGCGCGGTGCATGCGCGCGATGGTTTCCTCGGGGGTCGGCGACCACGCTGTGACCTTCACCAGCAGCGAATCATAGAAGCGCGTGATGATGGCGCCCGAATAGGCCGTGCCCGCGTCCAGCCGGATGCCGTAGCCGGCGGGGCTGCGGTACGCGCTCACCTGCCCGTAGTCGGGCACGAAATTGTTCTCCGGGTCCTCGGTGGTCACGCGGCACTGCAGGGCGTGGGCGTTGACCCGGATGTCTTCCTGCGCGGGCACGCCGCTGTCCGGCGTGCCGATGTGCGCCCCGGCGGCGATGCGGATCTGCGCCTTGACGAGATCGATGCCGGTCACGCACTCGGTCACGGTGTGCTCGACCTGGATGCGCGGGTTGACCTCGATGAAGTAGCAGCGGCCACTGTCCGCATCCTGCAGGAACTCGACGGTGCCGGCATTGTAGTAGTGCGCCGCGCGGCCGATGGCGAGACCCAGCTCGCACAGTGCGCTGCGCTCCGCATCGCTCAGGAAGACCGCCGGTGCCCGCTCGACCACTTTCTGATTGCGGCGCTGAACGGTGCAGTCGCGCTCGAACAGATGCACCAGGTTGCCGTGGCGATCGCCGAGGATCTGCACTTCCAGGTGCCGCGCGCGGCGCACCAGCTTCTCCAGATACACCTCGCCGTTGCCGAACGCCGCGGCCGCCTCGGCACGCGCCACGGGCA
>DATAYO010000060.1:0-7240 GCA_036272515.1 Steroidobacteraceae bacterium
GCCAGCACGCGCACGGAAGCCGGGCGTGCGGCAATGAGGCTGTCGAGCTCGGCACCGATGGGAGCGGGCAGGGGCGGCTCCGGCCCGTGAAGCTGGTGATCCAGGTAACGTTCTCGGCCGAGCCGATGCAGCTCCGCAACACTGCCCGCATCGATGCCGAACGTGATGCGTTCCAGCCACAGCATGTCCTGGCGACGAAACGCCGGCAGAGCCGGGGCCGCCGCATGCGCGGTCGCCGCCCCGCCCGCCGTCGAGATACCCGCCGCCGAGGGACTATTCGCGCACCCGCCGCCGAGAGCGCCGATCGCCGCGGCGAGCGCCGGGACGGCCGCCACGAACCATGGCGACCGGCGCCGTGCAGTGACTGGGAATGGCGGGTTCACGACTCTCCTCGAGGCTCGGAGGGTCAACGGCCGCGCGCCGCCGGGGTTGACGAGCGCCGCGGTCGCCCCAGCGCGACGGTCGCCCGGACGCGACGGACGCTACGGACGCTCCGGTCGCCCGGACCTACGGTCGGCCCGACTCGAAGGCCCTTATGAAGACTTTGACATTGTCGGCGGCGGGGCACTGTCGACCAGGGCAGAAATCGCGCTAATATCGACATTTTTTCGACACGGCGCGCCCGCCGTGGCAAACTCTGCGCCCCGTTCAACCCTGTCATGGAATCCTGAGATGGCCCGTACGATCCCCCTTTCCGATATCCGCAATATCGGCATCATCGCTCACGTCGACGCCGGCAAGACGACGACCACCGAGCGCATCCTGTATTACACGGGGCGCAAGCACACCATCATCGACATCCATGACACCAAGGACCTCAAGACCTCCACGACCACGGATTACCTGGAACAGGAGCAAAAGCGCGGCATCACCATTCAGAGCGCCGCGGTATCGGCCTTCTGGCGCGACAAGAAGATCAACCTGATCGACACGCCGGGGCACGTCGATTTCACCATCGAGGTGAACCGGTCGCTGCGCGTGCTCGACGGCGCGGTGGTGGTGTTCGACGGCGTGGCCGGCGTCGAGCCGCAATCCGAGACCAACTGGCGTCTCGCCGACAATTACGGCGTGCCGCGTTTCTGCTACGTCAACAAGATGGACCGCAGCGGCGCGAACTTCGTGCGCTGCGTGGACATGATCAAGAAGCGCCTGGGCGCGCGGCCGTTGCCCGTGCAGATCCCGATCGGCTCGGAGGATAATTTCAAGGGCATGGTCGACCTGGTGGAAATGAAGGCACTGGTGTGGGAATCGGACGACAAGGATTCCGAGTGGCAGGTGCTCGACGTGACCCCGGACCTCGCCGACAAGCTGCACATCACCGTGCCGAGCGACCGCAAGATTCTGGCGGAGGTCGAGAAGTACCGCACCGAGCTGGTCGATACCTGCCTCGAGCAGGACGATGAGGCGATGGAGGCCTACCTCACCAACAACGAGGTGCCTTCCGCGGACGTGCTGCGCGCGTGCATACGAAAGGGCACGATCAGCTCGGCCTTCACGCCGGTGCTCTGCGGCTCGTCCTACAAGAACAAGGGCGTGCAGCAGGTGCTCGACGCGGTGGTCGATTATCTGCCGGCTCCGACCGACGTGCCCTCGATCAAGACGGTGAACGCGGACGGCGAGCCGATCGGCGAGCGCAAGTGCTCGGATGACGAGCCGTTTGCGGCGCTTGCATTCAAGGTGATAAACGATGCGTACGGCGCGCTCACCTTCATCCGTGTCTATTCCGGGGTGCTTACCAAGGGCGCGTCGGTCATGAATTCGACGCGCGGCAAGCGCGAGAAGATCGGCCGCATGGTGGAAATGTTCGCCAAGGAGGCCAACCCCGTGGAGGAGGCCCGCGCCGGTGACATCATCGCGCTCGTCTCGCTCTCCGAGACCGAGACCGGCGATACGCTGTGCGACAGCGCCAACCCGGTGGTCCTCGAGCGCATGCGCTTTCCGGACCCGGTGATCAGCGTCTCCGTCAAGTCCAAGGTCAAGGCGGAGCAGGAGAAATTCGGCATTGCGCTCGGCAAGATGGTACGCGCCGATCCCTCACTGCACCTGGAGACCGACCGGGAGACCAGTCAGACCATCCTTCGAGGTATGGGCGAGCTGCACCTGGAAGTCACCCTGGATCGCATGCGAACGGAGTTCGGCGTCGAAGGCGTCATGGGCGAGCCGCAAGTGGCATACCGCGAGACCATCACCAAGAAGGTGAGCGAGCAGTATGTGCACAAGAAGCAGACCGGCGGCGCCGGCCAGTTCGCCGAGGTATGGATCGATTTCGAACCGCTCGAGCGCGGCAAGGGCTTCGAGTTCGTCGACAAGACCGTCGGAGGATCGGTGCCGAAGGAGTACGTTCCCTCGGTCGAGAAGGGACTCAAGATGCAGAAGGAAGACGGCGTGCTGGCCCACTACCAGACGGTGGACTTTCGCGCGACGCTCACGGACGGCAGCTACCACGACGTGGACTCGAATGCATTGACCTTCGAAATCGCAGCCAAGGCCGCGTTCCGGGAAGGCATTCGCAAGGCGGCTCCCATTCTCCTCGAGCCCGTCATGAAGGTGGAGACGGTCACGCCGGGAGATTATCTGGGCGACGTCATCGGCGACATCAACCGCCGGCGCGGCTCGATCGTGGATCAGCTGGAGCGCGGCACCAACATCGCCGTGGTCGCCACGGTGCCGCTGTCGGAAATGTTCGGCTACATCGGACATCTGCGTGGCATGACCAGCGGCCGCGCCTCCTATACCATGGAGTTCTCGCACTACGATCCGGTGCCCCGCAACGTCGCCGACGAGGTGATCGAGCAGGCAAACAAGAGCAAGGCCGCGGCGACGGGCTGACCGCCGGCCTTGGAGGCCGACGTGATGATGCAAATCCGGCCCGGCTACGGCTGGTTCGCGTACTGCTTCACCAGCTCGTAAAGGAAATGACGCCCGTTCATGAGCGATACCACCCGGATGCGCTCGTTCAGTCCGTGACTGTGCGCCCCCTCGGCGTCATGGAACATGCCTGAGAGCCCATACGTGGGTGTGCCGCTTGCAGTGAGGTAGCGCCCGTCGGTGGCGCCCGTCGACATGGTGGGAACGATCGCGATCCCGGGCCAGATGCGTTCCGCTACCGCGCGAACCGGACCCATGATTCGCTCCGTGAGCGGCGGCGGCGAGGACTGCATGCCGGGCTCCCCGACCGGTGACACGGCGATTTTCTCGTCGGCAAGCACTTTCACGATCTGGGCCTGCACCCGGTCGATGGGTACGCCGGGCAGTATCCGGCAATTGACGTTGGCGTGCGCCCGTTGCGGAAGCGCGTTCGGCGCATGGCCACCGGAGATTTCGGTGGCCACGCAGGTCGTGCGCAGCATTCCGTTCCATGCGGGATTCGCGGCCCATAGACGATCCATCGCAGCCTCGTCCGCCGTGTCCTTCAGGACGGCCCGCATATCGGCGGCAATGTCCGGCGCGGCCAGCTTCGACTGCGCCTCGAAATAGCCGCGGGTCGCCTGGTTGAGCGCCACCGGAAAGTTATAGGCGCCGAGGCGCGCGAGACCCCGGGCCAGGCGCACGATGGCATTGTTCTTGTTCGGGCGCGCGCTGTGTCCGCCCACATCCGAGGTGTCCAGGTCGAAATCCTGGTACACCTTTTCTCCGGCCTGGATCTGCAAGGCGACGGGCTTGCCGTTATCGTCGAGCTCGCCTCCCGCACCCTCGTTGAGGGCGAATTCCGCCTCCAGCACCTTCGGCTGCGTATCGAGCAGCCACTTGACGCTGTTGAACACCTCCGGCGTCTCCTCGCCGCAGGTGAGCGCGAGCTTCAGGTCGCGCTTCGGCTTGAAGCCTTCCCGGCGGTAGCGGATCAGGCTATCCGTGAACACCGCGGCCATCGCCTTGTCGTCGCTCGCTCCGCGCGCATAGAACCAGCCGTTCTCCTCCACCAGCTTGAACGGGTCGCGCTGCCACTCGGAGCGCTTCGCCTCCACTACGTCGACGTGCGCGAGCAGCAGGATGGGTTTGGCGCTGGTGTCGCGCCCGTGAAGGACTGCGATGAGCGCGCCATCGTTCGGGCGGTGGGACGGGGCGAGGATCCGGGTATCGGCCCGCGGAATACCGGCCGCGAGAAGCCGGGCGCGCATGGCCTCGGCGGCTTTGGTGCAGCTTCCCACCGAGCGCGTGGTGTTGATCTCGACCAGCTCCTTGTACAGGTCGCGAAATGCCGCTTCGTCCGGCGCCGACGGCTGCGAATGAACGCCCGATCCCAGCAACCCGCATATTGCACCCGCCGCAGCCATCGAAGCTTTCGTCTTCATCCCGGTACCTCCTTGTCGGCCGTCGCGAAAGCCTGCGGCCTGAGAGCCGTCGAAATCAAGCGACGCGTGACAGGGTCGGGATATCGCTAATGCTGATGTTGGATGGTCAGCGCCGGGTCCAGATCGCCCAAGGCCCCGGCCACCGTGGTCCGTCCGGTATGCCTGATGTCCGTCTGCGAATAGGTATTCCCTGGGCCCCTGCAGGCATCGCTGTCGGGCAACCGGTCGCCGGTTCGAGCGACGCATCCCGCCTGCGGCGAGGCATTCGCTTCAGGGCGGGTTGTTGCGGGTGCATGTCCCGTGGAGGCGCAGCCGGCCATGCAGCAAGCTGCGGCGAGTGCGATCCAATGTCGAGCGTTCATGAGACCTCCTCGAAGCGCGGCCGCTTGACAATAATCCGTCATCAGCCTACGCCTGTTGCGAAGCGATTAGAAACACCTATGATCAGGCATCTAGAACCGATTCACGCCGGGCGAAGGCCTGGCGTCAGGGGGATGCCCGTGAAATTACGCCTGCCATCGATGGGAACATGGGCCGTCGTTCTCGCGCTGTGCGCGAGCACATCGTACGCCGTACCCGTCTCGCATATCCAAGTCCGGGTCGTGACGGGGGTCGCCGATCTGGCCGCGGGCAGCTACCTGGAGCTTCGCATCTACGAGGCCGGCAAGCCGGTACGGCGGCTCGCGCTGACTCATGGCGAGTCCTGGCCGCGGGACTCCACGCGGATCATCCCGTTGACCTTGAACGAAGTCCTGGATCCGAGCAACGTGCAGCGGTTCAGCCTCTATTATCGCGCTGCGAGCCCATTGTCGCCGCCGTGGGAAGTCGTTGCCGCAGACGTCGATCTGGCGGCCGGACGCGAGCCGCAGAAATTGCTGCTGGACGCGACGCTGTCGGGAGAGATCGCACGGCAGGGTGAGATTGCGACCCTCGCGCGCGACGCGAGGACCACGACCTGCATGACCGATGCGGATTGCGACGACCGGAAAGCCTGCAACGGCATCGAGCACTGCGCGCCACACGCCCCGGGCGCCGATGCGCGCGGCTGCCTCGCCGGCAGTCCGATGGAATGCCCGGTGAACCAGATCTGCGCCGAAGGCCGCGGCTGCGTCGGGGCGGGGGCGGCGAAGCAGCTCACGCCGTCTTCCGTGAGGGGGGCGCTCAGCGCCCCGCCGTGAGCACCGGGGAGTGCTCGACAGGGTGCGCGCGCATCATTGCGCGCGGCTTTTGGGAACGACACCCTGACGGTCACATCCATGCTGCCGGGTGTCGGCGCTCATTATCCTGTCGACCGCGGCGCGCGGCGGTGCCGGGTTAGGCGATCCTGATCGAGATATGTCAAGCATCGACGAGGTACGGTAAGCATGAACGAGTCCTTCACATTGTACGGTAGGCCCGGAACGGGTTCGCTCGCGATTCAGGTCGCGCTGGAGGAATTGGGCCTCCCCTATGAGCGCGTCTGGGTGGGGAGCGAACCTTCGGACGTCGAGCGCTTCCGCACCATCAATCCGACCGGCAAGGTACCGGCTCTCCGGTTGCCGGATGGAACCGTCATGTTCGAATCGGCGGCGATCCTGATCCACCTGGCCTCGCAAAATGCAGGCGCGAAGCTTGCACCCCTGCCGGGCACCGGCCGTCATGCCATTTTCCTGCAGTGGATGACCTTCATGTCGGCGAATATCTATGACTCGGCACTGCGGCTGTTCTACTCGTCGCGCTATTCCTCCCGCGGCGACGCGGATGCCGCGGCCATCGCCGCTCAGGCGGGGCTGGACTACGCAGCGCATTTATCGTTCATTGCCGGCACGTTGAGCCCCTACCTTCTAGGAGCCGACTTCTCGGTGGCGGATGCATATCTGTACATGCTCGCCTCCTGGTTCCCGGAGAAAGACAAGCTCTTTGCCCGCGTCCCTGCGCTCGCTGCGCATGCGGAGAAAGTGTCCGGCCGCGCCGCAGTGAGGAAGGTGGAGGCGGATCACGCGACGGGCTAAAACGTCCCCGGATACGTCCCGCCGTCGAGAAAAATGTTCTGGCGGGTGATGTATCCGGCATTCGCGCCGCATAGGAACGCGCAGACCATACCGAGCTCGGCGGGAGTACCCAGGCGGCCCGACGTCTCGCCCGCACGCCACTCTTCCAGGACCTCATCCGCCGACTGCCCAGGCCTCGCCGCGGCCGCTGCCTGTCGGCGCAGGTGTGCGGTACTGAAGGAGCCCGGCAGGATATTGTTGATGGTCACGTTGTGCCGGGAGATATCGCGGGCGACGCCGGCCACGAAGCCGGTCAAGCCGCTGCGCGCGCCGTTCGACAGGCACAGAGAGGAGAAGGGCGCCTTCACCGAGATAGAGGTGATGTTGACGATGCGCCCGAACCGGCGGGCAATCATTCCGTCGAGAGTCGACTTGATCATTTCGATCGGGGCCAGCATGTTGGCATCGATCGCTTTCAGCCAGTCTTCGCGGGTGAATCGCCGGAAGTCACCGCCCGGAGGCCCACCGGCGTTGTTCACCAGAATGTCCGGCGCGGGACACGCGGCCAGGAGCCGTGCGCGCCCTTCCGGCGTCGCCACGTCGGCCACGACAGGAGTGACGGTCGCTCCGCTCGCGCCGCGAATCTGCTCCGCAGTACGCTCCAGAGCCCCGGGAGTCCGACCGTTGATGACGACGTTGACCCCCTCTTTGGCGAGAGCCATGGCACAACTCATGCCGAGCCCCGCACTCGAGGCGCAAACGATCGCCGACTTGCCCGCGATTCCAAGTTCCATATCGATGCTCCAGCTGTTCAAGTCCACCAACCGGCGCGCGCCGGGATCACCGCTTGCCGAGCGACCCGGGCGGCGACTGCCAGCCGCCGCCAAGCGCCTTGATCAACAGGACACTCGCGCTCATGCGGCGTGCCTGGATGCTGACCGCGGTGACCTGCGCCTGCAGAGCCGCGGTCTGCGCCAC
>DATAYO010000061.1:0-2730 GCA_036272515.1 Steroidobacteraceae bacterium
GATCCGCAAGGCAGCTTCTCGGCCTGGGTCGAGCTGCGGCGGGCGCGGCTCGGGGCAAAGGCGATCGGCTTTGACTTTGCGGCGCTACCGGGCTGGCGCGCGGCACAATGGGTCGAGGATCGCGTAGGTGAGGCGGACCTGATCGTGATCGACGCCCCGCCGCATGTTGAAACCGAGGCGCGGATCACGGTGCGTGCGGCCGGGCTGGTCGTCGTCCCGGTTCAGCCCTCGCCGCTCGATCTGTGGGCGACGACGGAGACGCTCAAAATGGCGCATAACGAGCAGCGCCGCTCGCTCGTGGTGCTGAACCGGGTGCCGCCACGCTCCGGATTGACCGATGAAATCGTCGCCCAGCTCGGCCGGATCGGCCCGCCGATCGCCGCGACCCGCATCGGCAATCGCGTCGCGCTGGCTCGGGCGATGGCCTTGGGGCTCGGCGTTGTTGAAACCGCCAATGCCACCCCGGCCGCCGCCGAGATAACCGCTCTCGCCGAAGAGGTCCGCTTGATTTCGTCGGCTGGGCGGTTACGCTCAGGCCCAGTGGAAAGCGCCGCGAGCCCTTTCACCTGGGGAGGTTGAGATGGCCGAACCCGAACGCATCGATCGGCGCCGGGCGGCACTGATCGCTTACGACGTCTGCCACCGCGCGCTCGCTCCATCGGATCCGGCACGGAGGGCTGCGATGCGCCCCGTGCTCGATGCCTGGGTGCAGATGATCGCGACCGCGCGGGCGGCTCGTGTGCCGGTGATCTACACGACCCCGGTCAGCCGCTCGGACGGGGCGGACGTCGTCATGCTGCCTACCGATCTTTCGGCGGAGACCGGCGTGCCGCCGCTCACCAACGCTGTCGAGGGCACGGCAGAGGCTGGCTTCCCCGACGAGATCGCGCCGCGGCCCGAGGATTACGTCTTCCTCAAGCGCCGGCCGAGCGCGTTCTACGGGACGGGCATTGCCGAGCTCCTGCACATGCTGCGGCGAGACACGATCATCATCGGCGGCGGCGCCACCAATCGCGGCGTCGAGACGAGCGTGCGCGAGGCCTTCAACTTCGACCTCGCGTCTGTCGTTGTGCGCGAATGCTGCTGGAGCAGCGACACGGCCGCCCACGCGTACAGCCTCGACAAGGCGATGAAAATGTACTCACGCATCCGGCGCCTCGACCAGGTCGCGGCGATGCTGCGCGAATAAGCGGTCACCACACGATGTCACGGCCCCGAGCAGCTGACGATTTCAAAACGATCCGGACCCGCATGGAGGAGTTGCGGCGGGAGAGGCTGCCCGAGTGCCCCGCCCCGGCAACCGATACCCCGACAGCCGATACCGGCGTCGCGTTTCACCGTGGCCCTTGTGCCTGTGGCAGGAGCCTGTTCCCCGACGAGTGCGACGGATCGTGCAAGGCGCTTTAACAGCGCGGCGCCGCGGGTTTAAGCTGCCGGACGGCCCATGAAGGAAACAGCTATGACAGCCATGATCGACATGCACGCCCATTGGAGGCCTGCCGAAGTAGCGGACGCCTTGCGCGCTCGTACCAGGGAGCCGCGCATCCTGCGCAATCAGGACGGCATCGAGGTGCTGAAGTTCCCACGGATGGGCGAAGCGCCGCTCGCCGAGGCCTTCGATGACGTCGATTTCCACCTCGCGCGGATGGACCGCCAGGGGGTCGAGACGAGCGTGCTGTCGCTCCTCGGCTCGTTCTGCTGGGTCGAGGCCCTGCCGCTGGATGAGTCGGAACTGCTGTGCCGCACCATCAACGACGGGCTTTCTGCGATTTGTGAGGAGCATCCCGGCCGCTTCGCCGCCTACGCCGCGCTGCCCCTGACCGACATTTCCGCCGCCAGCGCCGAGCTCGAGCGGGCGCTCGGGCTGCCGGGCATGATCGGCGCGCAGATACCGGGCAACTACTTCCTCACGCGCAAGGACGCCGAAGCGATGCGGCTGCTGCTGGACGTCGCGAACCGCCGCCGCGCGGTTCTCTTCATCCATAACGGGCCGCGGCCGGGCGACGCCTACCCCAAGGTCGCGGCCGACACGGACAACGCGCGCCGCCGCAACGGCACGCTCGACATGCAGGCGAGCCTGTCCTCGGTGATGGTGACATTGTCTCTCACAGACCTCCTCGCGGACTACCCGGACGCGATGGTCCACGTCCACAATTTGGGCGGCAACATTCCCTACGAGGTCGAGCGCATGGACCACCGCTGCCTGCTCGACACGCCGGATGAGGAATTGCCGTCGTCGCGCTTCCGGAAGGCGAAGGTGTATGTGGATTGCAACTCGTTCGGCCCGCGCGCGATCGAGGCGGCCGTGAGCCTCTACGGCGCCGAGCGCATCGTATGCGGCACCGACGGCACCGAGTTCGGCTGCGACTGGACCCGGAAGGCGCTTGCGGACGCGCAGATCGGCGAGGAAGCGCGCGAGCAGATCCTGCACCGCAATGCCGCTGCGATGCTCGCCCGCGTCGCCACGACCGCGCAGCCCAAAAGCGCCGCCGCCTAATCGTCCTCCGGGTCCGGGTATGGGCACCACTCGGAACTACGTCGTCATCGACCCTGCTACCGGCAAAATCGACCGCCGCATCTTCAGCGAGCAGGCGGTCTACGATGACGAGATGGAGAAGATCTTCGGGCGCGCCTGGCTGATGATCGGGCACGAGAGCCTGGTGCCAGCGGCCGACGATTTCGACGGCACCCTCGAATAAGTCCCCGGGGAGACCGAGGCCCATTACGACG
>DATAYO010000062.1:0-32887 GCA_036272515.1 Steroidobacteraceae bacterium
AGGGAAATGGCGGAGTGGACGGGACTCGAACCCGCGACCCCCGGCGTGACAGGCCGGTATTCTAACCAGCTGAACTACCACTCCGCATGCTGGTGGGTGCTGAGGGGATCGAACCCCCGACCCTCGCCGTGTAAAGGCGATGCTCTACCAGCTGAGCTAAGCACCCCCCTGGAAGAGGCGCCGAAGTCTACTCGACGCCATTCTCCTTGGCTAGGGGGAGAATTCAGTGCGCGTGCACCTCGTCCTTCGGCCGTGCTGCCTTGCGACGGCGCTTCTCGCCCTCGATGGCCACCTCCGCAGGCTTGGCCTCGGGCGCCGGCAGGGGCACGGGCACGTGGGTCAGCGCCACCTGCAACACCTCGTCGATCCACTTGACCGGGCGAATATCGAGCTTTTCCTTGATATTGTCCGCGATCTCGGCCAGATCCTTGGTGTTGTCGTCCGGGATCAGCACCGTGGTGATGCCGCCGCGGTGAGCGGCGAGCAGCTTTTCCTTGAGGCCGCCGATCGGCAGCACCTCGCCGCGCAAGGTGATCTCGCCCGTCATGGCGACATCCGAGCGCACCGGGATCTTGGTGAGCGCCGAGATCAGCGCCGTGCACATGCCGATGCCCGCGCTCGGGCCGTCCTTCGGCGTTGCGCCCTCGGGAACGTGGATGTGGACGTCCGCCTTCTGATAGAAATCGGTCTCGAGACCCAGCACGGAGGAGCGGCTGCGTACCACGGTCATGGCCGCCTGGATGGATTCCTGCATCACCTCACCGAGCTGGCCGGTGTGGGTGAGCTTGCCCTTGCCCGCGACCACGGCCGCCTCGATGGTGAGCAGCTCCCCGCCGACCTCGGTCCACGCAAGGCCGGTGACCTGTCCGACGCGGTTGCTCTCCTCGGCCTTGCCGTAGCGGAAGCGGCGCACGCCCAAGTAGGTGTCGAGATTCTTCGTGTTGATGGTGACCGTCTTCTCGGCCGGGTTCAGCAGCAGCTGCTTGACCGCCTTGCGGCCGATCTTGGAGATCTCGCGCTCGAGATTGCGCACGCCCGCCTCACGGGTATAGAAGCGGATCATGTCCTGGATGGCATCGTCGCCGAGCACCAGCTCGTCGGGCTTCAGGCCGTTCTGCTTGATCTGCTTCGGCAAGAGATAGCGGCGCGCAATGTTGCTCTTCTCGTCCTCGGTGTAACCCGGGATGCGGATGACCTCCATGCGGTCGAGGAGCGGCGCCGGAATGTTCAGGCTGTTCGCCGTGCAGACGAACATCACCTCGGACAGGTCGAAATCGACCTCCAGATAATGATCGTTGAAGGTGCTGTTTTGCTCGGGATCCAGCACCTCGAGCAGCGCCGAGGACGGATCGCCGCGGAAATCGGTCGACATCTTGTCGACCTCGTCGAGCAGGAACAGGGGATTTCTCACGCCGCACTTGGCGAGATTCTGGATGATCTTGCCCGGCATCGAGCCAATGTAGGTGCGCCGGTGGCCGCGGATTTCGGCCTCGTCGCGTACGCCGCCCAGGGACATGCGCACGAACTTGCGATTGGTCGAGCGCGCGACGCTCTGCCCGAGCGAGGTCTTGCCCACGCCGGGGGGCCCGACCAGGCAGAGGATCGGGCCGCGCAGGTTCTTCACCCGCTGCTGGACCGCGAGGTACTCGACGATGCGCTCCTTGACCTTTTCCAGGCCGTAATGGTCTTCCTCGAGCACTTTCTCGGCGGCCGCGATGTCCAGGTGCACCTTGCTGCGCTTCTTCCAGGGCGCCTTCACCAGCCAGTCGATGAAGTTGCGCACCACGGTGGCCTCGGCCGACATCGGCGACATCAGCTTCAACTTGGCGAGCTCCGAGTTGGCCTTCTCGCGGGCTTCCTTGGGCATGCCGGCGGCCTTGATGCGCTTCTCCAGCTCGCCGATCTCGTTCGGCGCCTCGTCGAGCTCGCCGAGCTCCTTCTGAATGGCCTTCATTTGCTCATTCAGGTAGTACTCGCGCTGGCTCTTTTCCATCTGCTGCTTGACGCGGCCGCGGATGCGCTTCTCGATCTGCAGCACGTCCATCTCGCCCTCGATGACGGCGAGCATGTGCTCCAGGCGCTTGCGCACGTCCGGGATCTCGAGAACTTTCTGCTTCTCGGACAGCTTCAGGGACATGTGCGCGGCGACCGTGTCGGCGAGACGGCCGGCCTGCTCGATGCCGGCGAGCGAGGTGAGGATCTCCGGCGGCACCTTCTTGTTCAATTTAACGTATTGCTCGAACTGCGTGATCATCGAGCGCGTGAGCACGTCCATCTCGCGCTCCTCGTAGCGCTCGAGGTCCGGCATCGAGACGACTTCCGCGGAGAAGAACTCACCCTCCGCGAGCTTCTCGATGCTGGCGCGCTCGACGCCCTCGACCAGCACCTTGACGGTGCCGTCCGGAAGCTTCAAGAGCTGCAGAATGGTGGCGACCGTGCCGACGCGATACAGATCGTCGCCCTTCGGGTCGTCCACGTCCGCCTGTTTTTGGGCGACCAGCAGAATGCGCTTGTCGGCCTTCATGGCGAGATCCAGGGCCACGATGGATTTTTCCCGCCCGACGAACAGCGGGATCACCATGTGCGGGTAAACCACGACGTCGCGCAGGGGCAGTACGGGCATTCCCGCGTGGGCCGGGACGGTGACAGGGGTATCGATTACGGGTTCATCGCTCACGGGGGTAGCCTTTTGGTTGCGGCACGTTCGAACACTACAGCCGCAAGAACATGCGGGCCCCACTCATGATTTCAAGCCGGCTTCGTTCAGCGCTCCGATAGCCGCTCAAAGATGGTCCGAGCCCGTGGGGCGTCGCTGTTCCTCGACCGGGGCCACCAGCCGAGTCTCCTCGGTCCGGTGGACGATATAGGGTTTGGTCTGGCCTTCGATGACCTGCTCGTCGACCACCACCTTCTGCACGTTACGGAGCGAGGGCAGGTCGTACATGGTATCGAGCAGCACGTTCTCCAGAATCGTGCGAAGACCCCGCGCGCCGGTCTTGCGCTGCATGGCCTTGCGCGCGACCGAGCGCAGCGCGTCCTCGCGGAAATCGAGCTCCACGCCCTCCATGTCGAAGAGCTTGCGGTACTGCTTCGTGAGGGCGTTCTTCGGCTGCAGCAGGATCGAGATCAGCGCATCCTCGTCGAGCTCCTCGAGCGTCGCCACGACCGGCAAGCGTCCGACGAATTCCGGGATCAGGCCGTACTTGATCAAATCCTCGGGCTCCGTGTCGTGGAACACGTCGTTGCCGTGCGGCCGGGCGTTCTGCTCGCGCACCTCGGCCACGAAACCGATCCCGCTCTTGTGGGTCCGGTTCATGATGATTTTCTCGAGGCCGGCGAATGCACCGCCGCAGATGAACAAAATGTTGGTGGTATCCACCTGCAGGAACTCTTGCTGCGGGTGCTTTCGACCGCCCTGCGGAGGCACCGAGGCGATGGTGCCCTCGATGAGCTTCAACAGCGCCTGCTGCACACCCTCGCCCGACACGTCGCGCGTGATCGAGGGGTTGTCGGACTTGCGCGAGATCTTGTCGATCTCGTCGATGTAAACGATACCGGTCTGCGCCTTCTCGACGTCGTAGTCGCACTTCTGCAGCAGCTTCTGAATGATGTTCTCGACGTCCTCACCGACGTAGCCCGCCTCGGTCAGGGTCGTGGCATCCGCGATGGTGAAGGGCACGTTCAAGAGCCGCGCCAGGGTCTCGGCGAGCAGCGTCTTGCCGGAGCCGGTGGGGCCGATCAGCAGGATGTTGCTCTTCGCGAGCTCCACCTCGTCCCGCGAGCGCACACCTTCGGAGCCGCGGGTTTGCAGGCGCTTGTAGTGGTTATAGACGGCGACCGAGAGCACGCGCTTGGCGCGCTCTTGGCCGATCACATACTCGTCCAGGACCTTTTTGATTTCCTGGGGCTTCGGCAGCTTGTCGCGGGTCCGCTCGGCCCGCTCCTCGAGCTCTTCGCGGATGATGTCGTTGCACAGCTCGACGCACTCATCGCAGACGAAGACCGACGGTCCCGCGATCAGCTTTCGAACTTCGTGCTGGCTCTTTCCGCAGAAAGAGCAATACAACAATTTCCCGTCATCATGTTTGCCGCGCGAATCTTCGCTCATGCTGCCCTCAAATTTGCCGTGCTCCCCTTTGGGGGGGCAAGGCGACGATATGACTATATAGCACCCGGCCGACCATGCGCAAAGATGGCCGCGCTGGGGCTGTGACCGGAGTCCCCGGGGAACTTTCCCGGGGGGACATAAGGCGGCCGCCTCGGAGCCGAAATGGGGGCCCGTTGGGCCGATTCTGGGGGCCGTGGGGGCAAATTAAGCTTTCTTCAAGCCTTGGCTGGTATTTCGCTGCGCTTCTCAAGCATGGAATCCACTAAGCCGTATGCCTTGGCGGCCTCGGCACTCATGAAGTTGTCGCGATCGCTGTCCTGCTTGATGCGCTCGATCGACTGCCCGGTGTGCTTGGCGAGGATCCGGTTGAGCCTGTCCTTGGTCTCGATCACCTCCCGGGCGTGAATGTCGATGTCCGAGGCCTGGCCCTGAAAGCCGCCCGACGGCTGGTGGATCATGACTTTCGAGTTCGGCAGCGTATAGCGCTTGCCGGCCGCCCCGCCCGCGAGCAGGATCGCGCCCATCGAGGCCGCGAGGCCCACGCAGATCGTGCTCACGTCCGGCTTGATGAATTGCATGGTGTCGTAGATCGCAAGTCCCGCGCTCACCGAGCCTCCGGGCGAATTGATGTACAGCGCGACGTCCTTCTCCGGGTTTTCCGACTCGAGAAACAACAGCTGGGCGACCACCAGGTTCGCCATGTAGTCCTCCACCGGGCCCACCACGAAAATCAGCCGCTCCTTCAACAGGCGCGAGTAGATGTCGTAGGCACGCTCGCCGCGCGCGGTCTGTTCGACCACCATGGGGACCAGATTCAGTGCTCGAGTTGTCATGGATACGAAGCCTTTTTGAGATTGGACGCAGCGAATGTTCACATTGTGGACAGGGCGGGTGATTTCAAGTGCGCCGTCCCCTACCCCTCGAAATTCATCAGCTCGCGGAAGCTCGACGGTTTCTCCCGGACCTCCGCATGCGCCAGGATCCAGTCGACCACCTGGTCCTCGAGCGCCAGGCTCTCGACCTGACGCATGGCATCGGCGTTCTGCAGATAAGCGCGTTTCAAGGCGGCAGCATCGCCGTAGCCGGACACCATCTCGTCGAGTCGCGCATTGGCGCGCGCCGGATCGACCACCAGCTGCTCGCGCCGGATGATGTCGTTGATCAGGAGTCCGAGCGCCACGCGGCGGCGTGCCGGTTCGACCAACGGCTCGCGGTCCGGCGCCTGCGACACGTCCTTGGCACCGGTGCGTCGCATGACCTCGATCTGCATGTCGCGGATCTGCGATTCCAGGAGCGCGTTCGGCACGTCGATGGGATTGGTCTGGTAGAGCTTTTCGAGCACCGCATTCTTGTTGCGATTGCGGATGTTCTGCTCGAGCTCGCGCCGCATGTTGGCGGCCACGTCCTCGCGCAGCTTCGGCACACCGCCCTCGGTCACACCGAACACGGCGCAGAATTCCTCATCGAGCGCGGGAAGCGAGGGCTCTTCCACGCTCTTCACCTCGACCTTGAACACGGCGTGCTTGCCGGCGAGCTCCGTGGCACGGTAATCGGCCGGAAAATCCACGCCGATCTCCCGGCTCTCGGCGGCACCGGCGCCGATCAGGCCCTGCTCGAGCTGCGCGAGCATGCGTGCCTCGCCGAGCACGATGGGCACGTTCTCGCCCTTGCCGCCCGCAAACGCCACGCCGTCGATGGTGCCCTCGAAGTCGACGGTCACCTTGTCCCCGTCGGCCGCGGGGCGCGTCACCGCGGTGTACTTGGTCTGCTGCTTGCGCAGCCGTTCGATCATCGCATCCACGTCGGCATCGGTCACCTCGGCCGTGACCTTGTCCAGGCTCAGGGTGCTCACCGGCTGGAGCGTCACCTCCGGGAACACCTCGAAAGTGGCCACGTAGGTGAGATCCTGCCCTTCGCCGACCGACTTGGGCTCGATGCGCGGGCTGCCCGCGGGCGCGAGCTGTTTCTGGCTCACCGCCTCCTGAAAGCTCGATTGCATCAGCTCGCCGATCACCTCGCGGTGCACTTGCTGGCCGAACTGGCGGCGAATCACCGTCAGGGGAGCCTTGCCGGGCCGGAAGCCCTTCAATCGGGCGGTGCGGCTCAAATGCTTGAGCCGGCTCGCGATTTCGTCGCTGACCTGGCTGGCGGGCACCTGCACCTGCATGCGGCGCTCCAGCTTGCCGATATTTTCCACGGAAACCTGCATGTCGATCCTCTTTATGTGCTCATGCGCGCTCGGAAGGATGCATTACATCGCGGCGGTTGGTGCGAACGGCGAGACTCGAACTCGCACGGGTTGCCCCACCAGGTCCTAAGCCTGGCGCGTCTACCAATTCCGCCACATTCGCATCGGAACAGCCGCGCAGTATAGCGCGTGCGGGAGGGCCAGGAGGCATCTCGCGGCGGGCCGTCGGGCCCTAATAGTCCGAAAGATAGTTTTTTCCGCATAGGTGGGCCGAGGGTGGGGGTGAGAGGGTATCTCATCCAAATTTTTTAGGATTTCAAAAAATTGGATGAGATACCCTCTCACCCGCACCCTCTACCTAGGGCGCTCTCCAGTGCGGAAAGACTTATGCCGGACTACTTGCGGGAGTGCGAGCGGGGCTCGCTTTCGCGCACCAAGGAGCGGGCTAGCTCACGCATGGCGGGAAGACCCTTTTCCAGCATGAAATACAGAGGGCTGTCGCCGCTGAAGGGGGCGGTGTCCTGAGGGGTATGCAGGAAGGCCCAGGCCCGATCGGCGTCCCCGGCCGCGCCGTTGAGCGAGTGGTGGATGTTGGCGAGCAGCGCGGCCCGTTCCTGTTGCACTGCCGAGAGACGCGGCGACTGGCCGAGCCGATAGCGCTCGAGCACCTGCGGAGAAGGAATTTTCAACAGGCGGCATTGCTGCAACGGGGAAAGCTCCCAGGCATCGGCGATCGCGAAGAAGCGCTTCAGCATGCTTCGGCTCGTGTGCCGAGCCGCCCGACGTGCCGGGGGCTGCAACACCAATCGCTGCGTGCCGCGAGGCTTTGCTGATAGGGCCGTGGTCATTCGAACAAGCATACTCCTTGTGCGCCGGCTATCATTGCGACATGCCGCTCACGTTTCCCGAACGCCTCGATCGGGCGCAGACGGCCGCGCACAGCCTGGTGTGCGTCGGGCTGGATCCCGATCTCGCCAAGCTTCCCGCCGAGCTCGCCCGCGATCCGCGGCCGTTCCTGGCCTTCGGCAGGCGTGTGGTCGAGGCGACCCGTGGCGCCGCCGCCGCCTACAAACCGCAGGTAGCCTTCTACAGCGCCCTTGCCAAAGAAGACGAGCTCGTTGCGCTGATCGAGTACATCCGCGAACGCGCGCCGCAGGCGCTGGTCATTCTCGATGCCAAGCGCAACGACATCGGTAATACCGCCGAGGCGTACGCCCGCGAGGCGTTCGAGCGCTACGGCGCCGATGCGGTCACGGTCAGCCCCTACATGGGTGAGGATTCAGTGGCGCCGTTTCTGGCACGCCCCGAGCGGGGCGCGATCTTGCTGTGCCGCACTTCGAATCCCGGCGCCCGTGACTTCCAGGACCTGCTCGTCGACGGGATGCCCCTGTATCGGCGCGTGGCGGAGCGTGCGGCGCAGCACTGGAACGCGCACCGCAACCTCATGCTGGTGGTCGGCGCCACCTATCCCGCCGAGATGGCGGAGCTGCGGCGTGCGCATCCGGAGCTTTCCTTCCTGGTTCCCGGCATCGGTGCGCAGGGTGGCGATCTCGAGCGAACGCTGGCGGCGGGTCTGGATTCGCACGGCGCGGGACTGCTGATCAGCTCCTCTCGGGCCATCATCTACGCAGGCGGCGGCGAGAGCGCCGCGATCCGCGCCGCCGCCCTCGAATTGCGCGATGCGATCAACCGGCAACGGGAAGCGGCTGCGGCCTAGGCCCAGAGGCTGAAGGCGCGCGGAGCGAGGGCCGCGTCAGACTGAGGGCGAGGGAACCGACAAGGCGCGCAGGCGCTGGGTGGCGCTCTTCGACTGCGAGCGGCCGAAGGAAATTCGATCCTTGCCCGCCGCCTTGGCTTCGCGCAGTGCCGCATCGGCGCGGCCGAACAGGGTCTTCCAGTCCGGATCGTCGGCGTTGCTGAGCGCCAGCCCGAAACTGCCGGAGAAGCGCAGCAGCCCCTTGGGCGTCGCCAGCGGCTCCTTGCCGATCTGCGTGTGAATCCGCTCCGCCACATCGTGCAGCGTCTGCTCGTTGATGTCGCCGAAGCAAAGCACCGCGAACTCATCGCCGCCGAGGCGCGCCGCCATGTCGGAGGAGTTGCGCAGCTGCGTGTTCAGGATGTTGCCGAGGGAGCGCAGCACCTCGTCGCCCACCTCGTGCCCGTAGTCCTCGTTCACCTGCTTGAGGTTGTCGAGGTCCAGGAGAATCAGCCCGTAGGGCTTCTTGGAGTGGCGCAGTGCCTGTGCGGCCTGCTCGCTGCGGCGGCTGAAGCTGCGCCGATTGGGGAGTACCGTCAGCGCATCGGTCGCGCTCTCGACCGCGAGCTTGGCGTGCGCCACCTGCAGCGCCGCTTGAGCCTCGCGGTACAGCTCCTCGGCATCGACCAGCGCCTGCTGGGTCGAGTGCAGCTTGGCTTCGGTGGAGTGCAGCGTGCCCTCGGTGGAGTGTAGCTTGGCTTCGGTGGCCTGCAGCCTGGCCTCGGTGGATTGCAGCTCGGCCTCGGTGGATTGCAGCTCGGCCTCGGTGGAGTGCAGCTCGGCCTCAGTGAATTGCAGCTTGGCCTCGGTGGATTGCAGCTTGGCTTCGGCGGATTGCAGCGTGCCCTGGGTGGAGTGCAGCTCGGCCTCGGTGGAGTGCAGCTCGGCCTCGGTGGAGTGCAGCTTGGCCTCGATGGATTGCAGCGTGCCCTCGCTCGCGCGCAGCGCTTCGCCGGCCTCCTTGAGCTTGCGCGATTGCAGCGCAAGCCGGTCCTCCGCCGCATCCCGGACGCGAATCGCCTCGAGCTCGGCTTGCTTCTGCAGGGACAGATCCTCGATGACCACGATCCCATAATCGGGCTGTCGAGAGGCGGTCCGCTTCAAGGTCACGGAGACCGCGGCCCACAGGTATTGCTGATCCTTGCGGCGCAGCCGCTGCTCCAGGCGATAGCTGTCGATCTCGCCGGCCAGAGCCCGCTTGAACTCCTGCACGTTGGTCGCGAAGTCATCGGGATGCGTCAAGTGGCGGAACGACAGCTCACGCAGCTCTGTCGGCCCGTATCCGAGCAAGCCGCAGGCGTGCTGGTTGGTCCTCAAGATCGCGCCGTGGAGCGAGGTGTGCACGATGCCGACCGCGGCTTGCTCGAAGGTCTCGCGGAACAGCTTCTCTCTCTCCATGGCGTACTGCAGCACGCCGTCCGACTTGGAGGCGATTTCCTGAGTGACCAGCAGCTCCTCGGCAATCTTCGCGAACTCGGAGAGCACGAGCCGCTCGACCTCGCCGAAATCGCGCACCTCCGTGTCCATCGCACACAAGGTGCCGACCGGCTGGCGGTCGCGGCTGTAGAGCGGGATTCCCAGGTAGGCACGCACATGAGCCGGCCCGTACACCAGCGCGCTGTCCGTGAAGCGGGCATCGGCCGCCGCGTCGCGCACCATCAGGGGCTGGCGCTGCCGGACGGCCTGAGAGCAAAAGGAACCGCCGCGGGGGCACTCGCGCAACGCCAACCCGACGCGTGACTTGAACCAGAGACGATTCTGGTCGACCAGCGAAACCAGCACGATGGGCACCCGCAGCGCGGCGGCCGCCAGGCGGGTCACGCCGTCGAAGGCGACCGTGGCCGGCGTGTCCAGCAGGCCGAGCCGATGCAGGGACACCAGGCGTTCCGCTTCATCCGCGGGCAGCCCGTTATCCTGCATCGCAACATCCGCGGTCGAGTCGAGCGCAGCTTTCATCACCCCAGATTAGGGTTACACCCCGGTTAGGTTAAGTACACGGATCACGGATTTTAAAAGGCGCTCTTGACGACCCCTCCATCGACCCGCAGGACCGCCCCGGTCGTGGCTGAGGCGACCGGGCTGGCCACGTAGACCACCATCGAGGCGACCTCTTCGGGGGTGGCAAAACGCTTGATGAGCGAGGTCGGGCGGGCGGTCTGGAAGAACTCCTGCTCGATCCCACGCGCGGTCTTGCCGGAGGCCGCGGCCATCTGGCTGACGAACTCCTCCACCCCGCGGGAGCGGGTCGGACCCGGCAGCACCGTGTTGACCGTGATGCCCGAACCGGCCGTCACTTCCGCGAGCCCCCGCGACACCGCGATCTGCGCCGCCTTGGTCATGCCGTAGTGAATCATTTCGCCGGGTATGTGGTAGGCGCTCTCGCTCGAGATGAAAATGATCCGTCCCCAACCGCGGCTGCGCATCCGCGGCAGCACCAGGCGTGCGAGCCGCACCCCGGAGAGCACGTTCACCTCGAACAGGCGCAGCCAGTCGGCATCGGTGATCTCCTCGAAGGATTTCACCTCGTAGATGCCGAGATTGTTCACCAGGATATCGATGCCCGGATGCCGGCGAACCAGCGCCTGCGCATCCGCATCCCGGCTCAAGTCCCCCGCGAACCCCACGGCTGTCCCGCCGCTCGAGGTCCGCAGTAAGGCCACCGCGGCATCGACCGCCTCGCCGGTGCGGCCGTTGACGATCACGTGCGCGCCCTCGCGCACCAGCGCTGCGGCAATCGCATGCCCGATGCCGGCGGTGCTGCCGGTCACCAGAGCCCATTTGTCACGTAGTTCGAGATCCATGATACCTCCGGTCGTTACGGCGGTCCGGCGAGCGACAGCATGGCATGCATGAGCACGTTCGCTCCGGTCTCGAGGTCCGCGGGCGCGGCGCTCTCGGCCTCGTTGTGGCTCAGGCCGCCGGCGCAGGGAACGAAGATCATCGAGGTGGGAACCACCGCGGCCGTATTGCACGAATCGTGGCCCGCCCCGCTGACGATGTCCATGGCCTCGCAGCCGAGCGCGGCGGCCGCGCGGCGCACCGCCGCCACGCAATCCGGGTCGAACACCACGCCCGGCGCTTCCCATACGCAGCGGAAGCTGCCTGCAAGCCCCTGGCGCTCGAGCGCGCCGCGCACCACGGCGTCGATCTCGTGGCGCAGCGAGCGGTACTGGGCAGCGTCCGGATGGCGCAGGTCGACGGTGAAGCGTAGCTGGCCCGGCACGGTGTTCGGCGAGCCGGGCAGCGTTTCGATGATACCCACCGTGAATCGCGCATCGCGGCCACGCCGTGCGGTGGTCTCGTACATCGCCGGCAGCACCTCCGCGAGCACCCGGACCGGGTCCTTGCGCATATCCATCGGCGTCGGTCCGGCGTGAGCCTCCTGTCCGAGAACCAGGACTTCGTGCCGGCTCATGTGCTGAACGCCCGTCACCACACCGATGGTCTTCGAGCGCTGCTCGAGCACGGGACCCTGCTCGATGTGCACCTCGAACGCCGCCTTCACCGGCTGACGCGAGACCGGGCCTGAGATATCGACGCCGAGCCGCTCGAGCTCCTGCCGCACGCTGCGCCCGCCGCGGTCGGTGAGCGCATGGGCGCTTTCGAGCGGCATGCGGCCCGACCATACCGCCGATCCCATCATCGCCGCGGGAAAGCGGCAGCCCTCCTCGTTGCACCACACGGCGACTTCGATCGGGTGCGTGGTCTCGATCGAGCGGTCGTTGAGCGACTCGATGATCTCGAGTCCGGCGAGCACGCCGTAGATGCCGTCGAACTTGCCGCCGGTCGGTTGCGTGTCGAGGTGGCTCCCGGTCATCACCACGGGCAGCGCGCCGTTTTGCCCCGGACGCCGCACGAACATGTTGCCGATGGCATCGACCCGCAGCGTACAGCCGGCCGCCGTCGCCCAGCGGGCAAACAGTTGCCGGCCCGCGAGGTCGCCGTCGGTCAATGCCTGGCGATTGCAGCCGCCCTGCGGTGTCGCGCCGATTTCGGCCATCGCCATGAGGCGCGACCAGAGCCGCGTGCCGCTGACCCGCGGCGAAAGATTATCGTTGTCGTTCATTCAGCTTCCTTCGACGGCTTGTTGATACCATCCGCCTTCGCGCCCTCGCGCAAACTAACTAAGGGACTGGCGAACGGTCGTGCAGATGAGAGTGCCCGAGCATCCGACGAGCGGCAAGCGCATTTGCGCCGTGCTGGTGAGTTTCCATCCGGACGCCGATCTGCCGGCGCGCGTGCATCGCATACTGGCGCAGGTCGGCGCGCTGGTGATCGTCGACAATGGCTCGAGCGAGCCGGCGCGCCGGATGCTCGAGGGATTGTCGGCCGACGCGCGGGTTTCGCTCGAGCTGAACGTCGAGAACCTCGGCGTGGCGCGTGCGCTCAACATGGGGGCTCGACGCGCGGCGCAGCTCGGCTACGAGTGGGTGCTGCTGCTCGATCAGGACAGCGTACCCGATGAGGTCATGACCGATGAATTGATCGCGGTGCACACCTCGTTCCCGGAGCCCGCGCGGCTCGGGGTGATCGGCGCCGGCTTTCGCGACGTGAACAAGCCGGCGTTAGACCCTACGCCGTCGCACGGCGCTGCGCCGCGCGAGCGGCGATCGGGCCCCTGCGAGCCGGCATCCCCGGCGTGGGAGGAAGCGGAAACGGTGATCACCTCCGGCTCCCTGCTCAGCCTGCCGACGCTCGATCGCATCGGCGGCTTCCGCGAGGAGTTTTTCATCGATTACGTCGATGCCGATTTTTGCTTCCGGGCGAGGGCCCTGGGCTACCGGATCATCCGCACGCGCAAGCCGCTCATGTCGCACGCGATCGGCGCCTCGACGCAGCACGCGATCTTAGGGATCCACAAATGGACCACCAACCATTCCGCGGACCGGCGCTACTACATCGCGCGCAATGACACCGTGATGCTCAAAGAGCACGCCCGACTGCCGTGGGGCGCGTGGGCGTTCAAGAGCCTGGGAAGGCGCGTGCGCACCTGCAAGCGCATCCTGTTGTACGAGGATGCCAAGTTCAGCAAGGTGGCCGCGGTCGCGCGGGGCTGGTGGGATGGAGTGCGCGGCAATCTCGGGCCTCGACGCCGGCCAGCGCCGAAGATGACGGGAACCGTCGCGCTGGTCATCTCGGCCGCTTGTTTGATCGCGCTCGCCGCCTGCGGCTCGAAGCACGAGACCGCGGACTCGCGTCTTGCGGCGATCTATACGGCCGAGTGGAAATGGCGGCAGGAACAATTTCCCGGGGATGAGGATTCGCAAGGCCCGATCGAGGATCATCTCCCGAAGGTCGATCCGCAGACGCAGCGAGCGCGCCTCGAGAAGTGGCAATCCACGCTGGCTCAGCTCGATTCGATCCCGCGCGAGAAGCTCTCCCCCGCCGAGCGCATCAACTACGACGTCTACCGGCCGCAAATCGAAACCTTGATCGCGAACCAGCGCTTCCGCGACTACGAAATGCCGGCGAACTCGGACTCGACTTTCTGGACCGACCTGGGCTACACCGCGCGCCGCCCGTTTCACAATGCCGCCGACTACCGCAATTGGATCGCGCAAATGCGCGACATCCCGCGCTATTTTCACGAACAGATGGATGAGATGCGCCGCGGCCTGAAGCGCGGGTTCACCCCGCCGCAGATCACCATGAAAGGCCGCGACGCCTCGATCACGGCGGTCACCGAGGTCGCTCCCGAGGCGAGTCTGTTCTATACGCCGTTCAGCGACATGCCGGGGATTCCGCAAGCGGAGCAAGCGCAGCTGCGCCCAGAAGCGCTCGCCGCAATCCGCGACTCCGTGCAGCCCACCTATCGGGAGTTGCTCGCGTTCATGCGCAACGACTACCTGCCCGGGTCGCGCACCACCCTGGCCGCCTACGACCTGCCCGACGGCAAGGCCTATTACCGCGCGAAGATCCGCGAGTACACGACCTTGGATCTGGATCCGGACTCGATCCACACGTTGGGCGAATCGGAGGTCGCGCGGCTCCATGGGGAGATGCTCCAGGTGATGGATGAGACCGGCTTCAAGGGCGAGTTCTCCGCCTTTCTGGTGTTCCTGCGTGCCGATGCCCAGTTTCAGGCCTACTCCGCGCAGGAGCTTTTGATGCGCGCGGCCTGGATCGCCAAGAAGTTCGACGGCAAGGCCGCGCAATTCTTCGGCCTTCTACCGCGCGAGCGCTTCACCATCCGGCCGGTGCCCGACGACCTCGCTCCGTTCTACACCGCGGGACGCGGCGGCCCCGGACTGTTTCTGCTGAACACCTACAATTTGCCGAGCCGGCCGCTCTACAATCTAACGGCACTGACCCTGCATGAATCCGCTCCCGGCCACGCCTTCCAGATGGCGCTCGCGCTCGAGCACAAGCAGCAGCCCGAGTTTCGCCGGCACACCTATCTATCCGCGTACGGCGAAGGCTGGGCGGTGTACTGCGAATGGCTTGGCCAGGAAATGGGCCTGTACGAGACGCCCTACGATCGGCTCGGCATGCTCAATTATCAGATCTGGCGCGCCGCGCGCCTGGTGATCGACACCGGCATTCACGCACAAGGATGGAGCCGCGACCGCGCCATCGACTACCTTCGCCGATACACCGCGCTGCCGGAGCATGAGATCCAGACGGAGGTCGACCGCTACATTGCGTGGCCGGCTCAAGCGCTCTCCTACTATCTCGGCGAGAACGCCATCCTGCAGGGACGCCGCAAGGCGGAACGGGCGCTGGGCGAGCGCTTCAATGTGCGCGCCTTTCACGATGCAATCCTCGAGCTCGGCTCGGTGCCGCTGCCGGTGCTGACCGCGCGCATCGACCGGTTCATCGCCGAGGGCGGCAAGGGCCCCTATCCGGACCTCGAGTAGACGCGCAGCCGCCCCGCCGCGCCAAGGGAGAGGCGGCCGTGCGCGATCGAGCGCCAGGGTCCGGTCGCTAGGGTCCGATCGCTATCGTCCGGTGTTGATCCACACCGACTTGGGCTCGGTGAAATTCTCGATCGCCGCCTCGCCGTGTTCCCGTCCGAAACCCGAATCGCGCGAGCCGCCCCAGGGCAACCGCACGTCGGTCGGGCCGTAGGTGTTGGCCCACACGGTCCCCGCCTTCAGGCGCCGGATGAAACGGTGAATGCGTCCGATGTCGGCGCTCCACACGCCGGCCGCCAGGCTGTACGGCGTGCCGTTGGCGATGCGCAGGGCATCCTCCTCGTCCCGGAAGCGGATCACCGAGGCCACCGGCCCGAAGATCTCCTCCTGCGAGATCCGCATGGAATGCTCGACGTTGGCGAACACCGTCGGTGCGACGTAGAAACCGGTGCCGCCGACCCGGGCGCCTCCCGCGGCCAGCTCCGCGCCCTCGCGCTTGCCGATGTCGATGTACTCGAGCACACGGTGCATCTGCGCCGCCGAGACCAGCGGACCCATGGCGGTCGCCTTTTCGCGCGGATCGCCGAGGCGGATGGCGCTCGCCCGCGCCACCAGCCGCTCGACGACCTCGTCGTGAATCGAATCGTGCACCAGAATGCGCGATCCGGCGGAGCACACCTGGCCCGAGTTGAAGAAGATGCCGGAGGCTGCCGCCTTGACGGCCGCGTCGAGGTCCGCGTCGGGGAAAATGATGTTGGCCGATTTGCCGCCGAGCTCGAGGGTCACGCGCTTCAAGTTGCCCGCCGCGGCCTTGAGGATCTGACGGCCGACGGCCGGCGACCCGGTGAAGGTCACCTTGTCCACGTCGGGGTGCTCCACGAGCGCGGCCCCCGCCGTCTTGCCGAATCCCGGCACCACGTTCAGAACGCCGCGCGGAATGCCGGCCGCAAGCGCCAGCTCGCCGAGCTTGAGCGCGGTGAGCGAGGTGAGCTCCGCCGGTTTCAGCACGACCGTGCAACCGCACGCGAGCGCCGGCGCGATTTTCCACATGCCGATCATGAGCGGGAAATTCCAGGGCACGATCGCCCCGACGACGCCGATGGGCTCGCGCAGGGTGTAGGTCAGCGCGTCGGTGCGTGCGGGAATCACCTGGCCGCTGATCTTGTCCGCCCAGCCGGCATAGTAGGTCAAGGTGTCGAGCACCGCGGGCAAATCCTGCCGGCGAATGGTGGAGACGGGCTTGCCGGAATCGAGGCTCTCGAGCTCGACGAGCTCTTCCTGGTGAGCGCGAATGAGCTCGGCCCACTCGAGCAACAGGCGTCCTCGCTCAGAGGCTTTCAGGTGCCCCCACTCGCCCTCGAAAGCCTCGCGGGCCGAGGCCACGGCCGCATCGATGTCGGCGGCATCGCCTTCGGCGATCCGCGCGATCACCTGTTCGCTGGCCGGATCGAGTGTCTCGAAATAGCGGCCGGACTGGGCCGGCCGACGGACGCCGTGAATCAGCAGCTGCTCGGGGCCGGACGCCGTTTCGGGGGCCATCGCGGCTCTCTCTAAATATGTATCTAAGATCATATTACTCTCATCCGTTGATTCGATGATCACGAGCCTATTCCTCGTAAATATGTTTGGGAATATGCTCTGGAGAACCAATTCTCGCTATGCTATATATATGCACTAATTTGCATATCACAAGGCTTACAAATCCATGTCGACTATTCCGCAAGCCCCACGAGCCGAGCACGGCCTCATCCGCATCGAGATCGAGCCGGTGTGGCGGTTTCGTCGCGAGGACGACGGCCACTCGACGTTGGTGATGCTGGATTTCCTCAATGAGATACGAGCCACCGGCAAAATCACCCGCGCCGCGATCCGCGCCGACATGTCATACCGGCATTGCTGGAACTTGATCGAGAAGTGGGCCGCATTCTTCGGTGCACCCTTGGTCGAGCGGCACCAGGGACGCGGCACGCGGCTGACCCCGCTGGGCGAGAAACTGGTGTGGGCCGGGCAGCGCCTGCAGGCACGGCTCAAGCCGCAGCTGCAGAATCTCGCGCAGGAGCTCGAGACGGAGATCCACGAAGTTCTGACCCAGCGCCCCACGGTGGTACGCATTCATGCGAGCCACGGCTTCGCGGTATCCAAGCTCCGCGAACTCCTGTCCTCGCTCGAGCCGAACATCGGCATCGATCTTCGCTACGTCAGCAACCAGAATTCCTTCGCTTCCCTGGCACGCGGCGCGTGCGAGCTCGCCGGCGTGCATCTTCCTCAAGGGGAACTGCGCGAGAAGATGGTCGCTGAGGCCAAGCAATGGCTGGCTCCGGGCGAGCACCGGATCATCGGCTTCGTCACGCGCGAGATGGGCTTGATGGTGAAGCGCGGCAATCCGCTCGGCATCGATTCACTGGCACGGCTGGTCGACGGCGATGTCCGGTTCGTGAACCGCGATCCCGACTCCGGCACGCGCCGGCTGTTCGATGAGCTGTTGAAGCGGCAGGAGCTCGACGCCGCGCGCATCGACGGCTCCGAGCACGTGGAGTTCACGCATGCCGCGGTCGCCGCCTACGTCGCCAGCGGCATGGCCGACGCCAGCTTCGGGGTCGAGGCCGCCGCGCGCCAGTTCGATCTGGATTTCGTGCGGCTGGTCACCGAGGACTATTTTTTCGTCTGCCGCAAGCACACCCTGGAGAATGAGTCCGTGCAACGCTTGCTGAGCGTCATGCGCAGCGCGGAATTCGGCGCCGCCGTCGCGCAGCTTCCCGGTTATGCGGCCAAGGACTCGGGCGTGGTGAAAGGCATTCGCGAGGCGTTGCGCTGACCCAACCGCACGTCGGAATCGATGCTCGCCTGCAGATAGGGCCACCTCCCCGGGCAAAGCGGCGTAGACTGAGCACTCGTCCCGCCATCGCCGGCTGCGGTCGGCATGAGGACAACGGAGAGACAATGGCCAGGGTTAATTATCGACATCAAAAGAACTTGCGCGAACAACAGAAAAAGAAGCGCAACGACGAAAAGCGGCTCAAGAAGGAGCGGCCCTCGCAGGCCGGGAGCACCGCAGTAGAGCCGGCCACAGAGGCCGCGGACCGTCCTGCGCCGGGAGCAGCCGAATGAACTCCGAATGGACTCGCATCTACGTGCCTCAGCTCCCGACGGCAGGCGCGAGCCGCAACGAATGCCGGGAACGGGCGGCCGAGATCAAGGCGGAACAGACTGCGCAACGGAATCTGGCGAAAACCGAGCAGGCCTCCGGCCGCTATACGGCTCAGGAGCGCATCCGTTTATGGGAGACTCTGCACGGCGCGCAGTTGCCGCGCGATGCCAATCATCCCGTCCTCGCGGTCATCGCGGTCGATACCGCCCTCACCCTCGCCCAGGTCCAGGCGGAGCAGAGCCAGCGTTTCGGAGTTCCCTCGACTCGCTGACGGCCCGCCGCTCGGGCCCGCGGCGCGGCTTGTAATTTTTTCACTCACTCGCCGCGCGTCCCACGAGAGTTTCCCGCAGCGCAGGCGCGCTCCCCGCCGCGCACGCACGCTCTCCGCGGCGCAGGCGCGCTCCCCGCGGCGCACGCCCGCTTGCAGCGCTTCCTCCGGCGAGCACGCCCTGAGAGAATCGGGCCTTGTACACCCACGGGCACACCCATTACCGCGTATGAGCGAAGTCGATATCGAAACTACGCGGCGCGACGCCCGGGATTCTCAGCCCGCGGATCTGCGGAAACCCTGCGTTTTGTTGGTCGATGACCAGCCTGCGCGCCTGCTGACCTACGAATCGGTGCTGCAGGGCGTGGGCGTCACCTGTGTGCGCGCGCTCTCCGGCGAGGAGGCGCTCAGCCGTCTTCTCAAGCAATCGTTCGCGCTGATTCTGATGGATGTCAGCATGCCGGGTATGGACGGTTTCGAGACCGCCCGTCTGATCCGCGAGCATCCGCGCTTCGAGCACACGCCCATCATCTTCGTGACCGGAGTGCGGCTCAGCGAGCTCGACTGCCTGCGCGGCTACGAGGTCGGCGCCATCGACTACATCTCGGTGCCCCTCGTTCCTGAAATTCTGCGCAGCAAAGTCGCGCTGCTGGTCGAGCTCTATCGGCGGCGTACCGAGCTCGAAGCGCTCAACCGCAGGCTCGACTCGACGCGAGCGCTCGACTCCACGCGAGCGCAGTCCTTCGAGAACCCAATGGCGCTCACCGTGGTCATGCAGGCCGTCCGCGGCGAGGCCGGCGAGATCCTCGATTGGCGGTACCTCGATGCGAACAAGGCTGCGCTCGAGCTCGAGGATCGGACCAGGCTGTTCTCGATCCCGCTCTGCGCGCGGGTGCTCGCCGAGGGTGAGCCGCATCGCTACGAGATCTATGCGGGAGACAGGGGCTTCCTCATCTGTCTGTTCCCCGTGGGGAACGACACCGTGATCGGGTCGGGCGTCGATATCACCGAGGCCATCGCCTCGAGCGCGGAACAGCTGAGGGAGGCAGATCGGCGCAAGGACGAATTCATCGCCATGATGGCGCACGAGCTGCGAAATCCTCTGGTGCCGATCCGAACCGCGGTGGACCTCTTGAAGAGAGCCTCCGAGCACCCGTCGATGATCGCCACGGTACGGCCGATGATGGAACGGCAGGTCAGCCACATGGTGCGCCTGATCGACGATCTGCTGGATGTGTCGAGAATCACCTCGGGCAGGATCGAGCTCAAGCCCGAGGCCGTGTCACTGTCGAGCCTGGTGGCCGGCGCAGTCGACGCCAACCGCCAGGCCATCAGCGCGGGCAACCTCGATCTGTCGGCGCTTCTCGAAGAGCCGCATTTGACCCTGAATGTCGATCCCACGCGATTTTCGCAGATCCTGTCGAATCTCATCCAGAACGCAGCGAAATTCACGCCGGCCGGAGGGCGCATCACCCTCACCGCGGCCACCGAGCGCAACGGCGGCGCCGCCGACCCGAGGCTTCGCATCACCGTGGCCGATACCGGAGTGGGAATATCCGCGGAGCTCCTGCCGCGCATCTTCGAGTTCTTCGCACAGGCGGAAACCGCGGGCCAGGGCCGCCAATCCGGGCTCGGAATCGGCCTCGCGCTGGCACGCCAGCTCGCGGAAATGCACGGCGGCACGCTGGAGGCCAGAAGTGCCGGAGTGAACCAGGGGAGCGAGTTCACGCTGCGGATTCCGTTGCCGGACAGCCCGCAGGTCACCGAGGGCGCCAAATCCCGCGAAAGCGGCTCGCTCGGCGGATTGCGGGTCGCCGTGATCGACGACAACCGTGACGCGGCCGACATCATGGGCCTGCTGATCGAGGACATGGGCGGGTCCGCCCGGATCGCCTACGACGGAGTCTCCGGGATCACCGCCGCCAGGGAATTCAAGCCGGCGGTGGTTCTGCTCGACATCGGCATGCCCGGCGTGGACGGCTACGACACCTGCCGCCGTCTACGCGCCGAGCTGGGGACGCAGGTCGGCATCATTGCCTTGAGCGGCTGGGGGCAGGAGCAATACAAGCGCCGCGCTGTCGAAGCGGGTTTCGATGCGCACCTCACCAAGCCGGCCAAGCCCGGTCCGCTGTCGGATCTCATCCGCTCTCTGGCGTGCGGCGCCGGCCCATTTCGCCGGTGATTCGCTGCGCTTCAGGACCCCCGTCGTTTCAGCTGAAACGCCCCCGCGGCCGGCTGACATCGATGCGTAGGGTATTGCCGGCAGGATCTTCGCCCACGAATCCCCGAAGCCGGCCCCTGCCAGAGGGAACAGTTTGGACATCGCCCTCTACGACCAAGACGACCTCACTCGAGCTCTGCTGCAAGAATGGCTGAGCGGGGCGAAATATCGCGTGCGCGTCGGCCTGCCCCAAGAGGCCGACCTCGGCCTGCCGGCGGACCTCATCATCGTGGATGTCTACATGCCCAAGCAGGCGGGCGCTCGACACATCCGCGAGCTACGCGCCCGCCATCCCGACACGCCGATCATTGCCATTTCGGCCCAGTTCCGCTCCGGATTGTGCTCCGCGGGAGCCACCGCCCAGGCCTTGGGCGTACAGCAGGTCATCGCCAAGCCCTTGGTGCGCGGCGATCTGCTGGGGGCGGTGCGCGCTATCATAGGAGCTCCGGATTAGTGCCGTAGCCTCCCATGCCTGCAGCAGCCAGCGAACCTATTCCTCCCGATAGCTCGATTCGACTCAATCGTCTGCGACGCAGGGTCATGCTGCTCGGCCTGCTCGTGGTCTTCGCATTCGCCGGCTCTTCCGCCTATGACGCCTGGCGCTCCTATCACCATTCGGTCGCCGCGACGCATCGCGAAATCGCCAATATCGCGAACGCCCTCGCCGAGCAAACGGCCTGGACGTTGCAAGCCGTCGATCTGATGCTGCTCGACACGGCGAGCTGGTACCGAGCCGATGGCCAGGGCATGGCACCGGAGCTCATCGAGGCCGACCTCAAGAATCGTATCGCCGGCGTGCACCAGGTGCGCCAGATGATGATCGTCGACGCCGCCGGGAACCAGCGCTATGGATCGCTGGGCGAGTCCGTGCTCAAGCATCGTGTTGCCGACCGCTCCTACTTCGTCGCACAGCGGACCGGCAATGGCGCCGGTCTCTTCCTGAGCGAGCCGCTCGTCACCCGGACGGAGGGGCACGCCGCCGTGGTGCTGTCGCGGCGGCTCGACGACGCGCACGGCCAATTCGCGGGGGTCGTCACCGCGGTACTCGAGCTCGACGACCTCAAGGAGTATTACCGCGCCGTGCATCTCGGCACGGGCGGAGCGATCCAGCTGATGCGCGACGATGGCACCCTGCTCGCGCGCAACCCGCCGACTCCGCAAGCGGTCGGGCGGCGGTTCCCGGCGCTGCTCGGTCCGCCGGCGGAACCCGCCGCCGGCCTGGTGAATCCGATCGACGCACAGGCGGAGTTCGTCGGCATCGCGCACGTGAGGAACGCGCCGCTCACGATCGCGGTGACGCGCGAGCGCGCCGTGGCGCTGCAGCCCTGGCGCGACGAGAGCCTCCGCGTCGGCATTCGCACATTGATTCTGACGCTGCTCGGAATTCTCACGCTGTGGGCGTTGCTGCGCCAGATAGGCCGGGTGGCGGCGGGCGAGCGCGCCCTGCGGCTCAGCGAGCAGCGCTATGCGCTCGCCATGGAGGCGGCGAACGAGGGGCACTGGGACTGGGACTTGAGAGACGAGCGGCTGTTTTTGTCGCCGAAGATGAAGGCGCTGTATGGCGTCAGCGCCCATGCGGCCGTCGATTCGCGCAGCGCCTGGATGGCGCAGATCCATATTCACCCCGAGGACATGCAGCGCTTCGAAACCGCGATCGACGACCACTTCCAGGGATTGACCTCGCGCTACGAGTGCGAATATCGCGTGCGCCAGCCCGACGGCAGCTGGCGCTGGCTGCTCGGGCGCGGCCGGTGTTTGCGCGATGCCGCGGGCAAACCGATGCGGTTCGTGGGCTCGGCGAGCGATGTGACCGCGCAGAAGCTCGCGGAGTCGGACAAGGAGCAGCTCGAGGCGCAGCTGCGGCAATCGCAGAAGATGGAAGCCATCGGCACGCTCGCCGGCGGGATCGCCCACGACTTCAACAACATCCTCGGAGCGATATTGGGGTACGGCGAGCTGGCGCAGCAGGGCTCGACGGAAGGCACTCCGCTGCGTCGCTACCTCGACAACGTCATGCACGCAGCCGAGCGGGCCCGGTTGCTGGTCGAGCGGATCCTCGGATTCAGCCGCAGCGGCCTCGGCGACCGCGCACCGGTGAACGTTCGATTCGTCGTCGAGGAGACGCTGGAGCTGCTCGAGGCATCGCTTCCGGCGGACATTCGCCTCGAGCGCCGCATCGAAGCCACCGATTCGGCGGTGATCGGCGATGCCACCGATCTGCACCAGGTTACGATGAATCTGTGCACCAACGCCATTCAGGCCATGGGACACGGGGGCGTGCTGCGCGTGATCCTCGAACGCATCGACGCGGACGACGGCCGGCAGCTGTCGCGCGGCTCGCTGGCCGCGGGGCGCTACGTCCGGCTCACCGTCGCCGACTCAGGGGTCGGCATCCCGCCCAGCGTGATCGACCGGATCTTCGACCCCTTCTTCACCACCAAGGGCGTCGGCGAGGGTACCGGTCTCGGCCTCTCTCTGGTGCACGGCATCGTCAGCGACCTCGGCGGCGCCATCGACGTGACCAGCGAGAAAGGTGCAGGCACGACCGTGGAGATCTGGCTGCCGGTCTCGGGCGAGGCCGCGATGCCGGGCTTCGAGGCCGCCGCACACACATTGCCCCGCGGCAACGGCGAGACCGTGCTGATCGTCGACGATGAGCGCCCGCTCGTGGCGCTCGCGGAGGAAATCACCGCCCAGCTCGGCTACGAGCCGGTGGGATTCGATTCGAGCCTGAAGGCCTTGGAGGCTTTTCGCGCCAAGCCGCAGCGCTTCGATGCGGTGCTCACCGACGAAGCAATGCCGGATCTGGTCGGCACCGAGCTCGCTCGTGCGATACGGCGTCTGCGGCCCACGGTCCCCATCATCCTGATGAGCGGCCATGGCGGCGCGCAGCTCACCGACCGGGCCGCGGAAATCGGCGTGAGAGAGCTGCTGCGAAAGCCGCTGCACCGACGCGAGCTTGCCGAATCGCTGGCGCGGGCGCTGGCGGCGGCTCCGCGGGAAGTGGAGTGCTAGCGCATGGCTGAACCGGGCGGCCCGCACGTACTGGTCGTCGACGACGACCCGCAGATACGCGCATTGCTCGAGGAGTACCTCGTGGAGCATGGGATGCGCGTGAGCGCGGCGGCAAGCGGAGAAGTCATGCGGCAGATCCTCGCCGAGGAAGTGATCGATCTCCTGGTCCTGGATTTGCGGCTCGCGGACGAGGACGGGATGGCGATTGCCCGCTCGCTGCGCGACCAATCCGCGATTCCGATCGTCATGCTGACCGGCGTGCGTGACGAGGCGGACCGGGTGATGGGGCTGGAGCTGGGCGCGGACGATTACCTCACCAAGCCTTTCAGTCCGCGGGAGTTGCTGGCACGCATCAGGACGGTGCTAAGGCGGACCCGCAGCAACCTGCCCGCGGCCGCCCGGCAGCGCGAGGTACGGGCGTTCCGGTTCGGCGATTTCGAGCTCAATCTGCGCACCCGGCGTCTCAAACGCGGCAACGGCGCCGACATCGTGCTGACCAACGGCGAGTTCAACCTGCTGGCCGCGCTGCTCGCCGCTCCCGAGCAGATTCTCACTCGCGATCAGCTCCTGGAGGCGAGCCGGGTGTACGACAACGAAGTCTACGATCGCGCCGTCGACATTCAGATCCTACGGCTGCGCCGCAAGATCGAGCGCGATCCGTCCGAGCCCGAGTTCATCGTCACGGAGCGCGGCGCGGGCTACATCTTCAGCGCTCCGGTGGAAGTCTTGTACTGAGCCCGGGGCTCTTCAGCTGACGATGCCCCCCTGGGCGTCCTCCGCCCAGAACTGCACGGCTCTGCCGTCCGGGTGCTGGCTGATGTGCTTGCCGTCCGGCTCCCGGACGGTGACGAAGCCGCGGCCGCTTTGAAGGTGCAGGATATCTTTCATCGCGGCGAGCGCGCCCTCCAGCGAGCCGTATTTCCGCGGCTCACTTCGCTCGATGTTGGTTCTCAGATAGTGGTAATCGATTTTCTGGGTCTTTCTGGCTTTTTTGGTCGCCATGCCGCGCTTGCTCCTCTTCCGCTCATTCGAGCGAGCGCGAAGATGCAGGGTTTTCGCGGCGGTGTCCATCGACTCGCCGGCACCGACAGGCACGTGCGGCGATAACCGAGTCACGCTTTGTCGCGATTCGGGATTTCTCCACCCTCGAATTTTACAAAATCGACCGTTTTCGATCCCGATCGAGAGCTGCAGCAAGACAAGCTTCGCGGCCGCTCGAGCTTCGCGGCCGGCCCGGTCCGGCCGATTCAAGCGGCCGAATGATGCAGCATCCAGTGGCGCGCGATTGCCGCGCGATGACAGAACCAGACGGCTTCGTGCCGCTGCATGTGATCGAGCAGGCGCGCCAGTGCACCCATCCGGCCGGGACGGCCGATGATCCGCGCATGCAGGCTGACGGTCATCATGCGCGGCCGCCCCTCGGTTCCCAGTCGATACAGCCAGTCGAAGGCATCGCGGCAATAGGCGAAGAACTCCTCGCCGGTGCTGAAGTCGCCGCCGCGCTGCATGCGGCTGTCGTTCGTGTCGAAGCTGTGCGGCACGATGAGATGGCGCCGGCCGCCGACCTGGGTCCAGTAGGGCAGATCATCGTTGTATGCATCGCTGTCGTAGAGAAATCCGCCGATCTCCGCCAGCAGGCGGCGGGTATTCGGACCCGGCCGGCCGGTGTACCAGCCGAGCGGCCTGCGACCGATCATGCGGGTGATCGTGTCGATGTTGCGCAGCATGTGCGCACGCTCGGTATCCTCCGGGACGAACTGATAGTCGATCCAGCGCTCCCCGTGACAGGCAACCTCGAAGCCGCTCCGCCCCATCTCCGCAGCTGCTTCGGCGTTGCGCTCGAGCGCCATCCCCACCGCATAGATCGTCGCATCGAGGCCCCGGCTGCGCAGCAGCCGCATGATTTCCCAGAAGCCGACGCGGCTGCCGTATTCGAAATTCGATTCGACATTGAGGTTGCGGGCGCCGGGAAGCGCATCGACGGCGCCCAGGTCCGTGAGCACCGATTCGGAGTGCGCGTCGCCGTGCAGCACGCAGTACTCTCCGCCTTCCTCGTAGTTGAGCACTATCGAGACGGCAATGCGTGCCTCGTTCGGCCAGTGAGGATGCGGCGGGCGACTGCCGTAGCCGATCAAGTCGCGCGGATACGAGGTATCGGAGCTCATCCCGGCTGCTCGAGGCGGTCCAGACGGCGCTCGGCCGTGATCCAGTCCATGTAGGCATGCAAGGCCTCGCGCGTCGGCCGCGGCTTCCAGCCCGTTTCCATGCCGATGCGCGAGATATCGTATGCACCCCACATACCCTCTTTGAGCAGCGGATCCTGTACCAGATCGGCCTCCCCGGGCGGCGCAATTTGCGCGCCGAAGCCCGGCACCTTCTGCGCCACCCAGCCGACGATGTCGCCGATGCTCGCCGTGGTGCCGCAGGCCACGTTGTAGGCGCTGTAGTTGAGCCGCGGCGCATTGAGCAACGACACGATGGCACGCGCGACATCCTCGACATGGATGTAGTCGCCGACGGCGTCGAGCGTATTGACGCGCACCACCGGTCGTCCCTCGAGCGCCAGGTGCGCGATTCGATTCGGCACGTGCCGGAAATTCCGGCTCGCGGTCTCGCGGTCCATCGTCCCATACACCGACGAGAGGCGCACCGAGGTGGTCGACAGCTCGAACAGGTCGCCGTAACGTTCCGTGATCAGCTCCGATGCAAGCTTCGAGATACCGTAGAGACGCCGCGGCATGACATAGCCGTCTTCGGGCAGCGGCTCGCCGGGACGATCCGGTCCGTGGTGCTTGTACACGGCACCCGAGCTCACGTAGATGAAGCGCTCGAGCCCCGGAAGGGTTCGCGCCCAGTCGAGCACGGCCACGGTTCCCATGACGTTCACGTCGATGATCCGGCCCGGATGCTCCGCTTCGGGCTCACGCTTTGCCTCTGCCGCCGTGCCGCGCGACAGCGGCGTGATCGTGGCGCCGTGGACGATGTGCGTGATGCCGCAGGCCGACAGCGCCGTACACCAGGTTTCGGGCCGGGTCACGTCGGCGACCACGACCTCGAGCCGCGCTTGCACGGGCGCGAAGTAGCGCCGCGCGGCCGCGTCCAGAGGCGCGGCATCCAGCACCACGAGGCGCGCTTGCGGGTCGGCATCGAGCCAATGACGCCCGAGCACGCTCATGACGAAGCCTGTCCCGCCCGTTACCAGTAATGTCATGCGGATCCTCTCAACGTATCAGAACGGGAAGCTCATGAGCAGCCCCATCAGCGAGCGGCTGCCGACTCCGAAGTCCTCGAGCGTCATGGCTTCGTCCGGATTGTGGCTGCCGTGCTCGTTGCGCACGAAGATCATGCCGGTCGGGATGCCGAGCTTGGCGAACACCGCCGCGTCGTGGCCCGCGCCGCTCGCCATCTCGAACGGCCGCTCGAGCAGACCCATCAGCGCCGCTCGCAGCCGTTCATCCATCGCCGCCGGTGGCGAATAGCTCATGGCACCGAGGTCGATCCGGACGCGGTACTCGGCGCCGATGCGCGCCGCCGCCTTGCGAGCTTCATCCGCGACGGCCGTCATCGTGGCATCCGACAGGCTGCGCAGATCGAGTACGAAGCGCGTCTCGCCCGCGATCTTGCTCGGTCCGTGCATGAGCGGATCGGTGCTGAATTCGCCCGCGGTGAGCACCAGGTCCGCCCCCGCCGCTTCGAGCCGCAGCCAGACCGCCTCCATGTGATGAAGAAATGCGACGGTTGCGGCGACCGCATCGCGCCGATAGGGACGGGACACGGCACCCGAATGCGCATACTCGCCGAGGCAGCGCGCGTTGCGGAACCGCTGACATCCGCGGATTCCGGTCACCACCGCCGCCGGCAATCCCGTCTCGACCAGGGTCGGACCCTGTTCGATGTGCAGCTCCAGATACGCGCGGATCCCCGACGGGTCGAGCAGACGCCGGCGCTCGCGGATCGCCTGCGGATCGAAACCGCGCTCCGCCAGGGTCGACTCGAGGCTGCGCCCATTGTCGGATCTCGTGATCGACAGGCAGCTTGGATCGAGCAGGCCGAATGCCCCGGCGCTGCCGAGGTAAGGAACATCGAACCAGGCCGATTCCTCGGCGCGAATCGCCATCACCGCGAGGTCGTACGACGGCACGATGCCTGCCTTGCGCATCCCGGAAATCACGCACAAGCCGGCGACGACGCCCGCGGCCCCGTCGAAGTTGCCGCCCTGGGGAACACTGTCGAGATGGGAGCCCATGAGGATGCGCTTCGCGCCGCGGTCCCGTCCCGGCAAGGTCATGGACAGGTTGCCGATGGCATCGACTTGAATCTCGAGGCCGACGCCTTCCGCGGCCGAGCGCATGATGTCGTGCGCCGCCTGCTCGCCGGCGCCGTAGCTGTCGCGCACGATCCCCCGGCCGCGGCGCGTTACGCGTCTCAGCGACTCGAACACCGCGGCGGCGAGCTCAAGATCGGGGCGGATCGGATCGAACATCGGTTATCCTGCGCACATGTCGAGTTTACTCGCCGGCAAAATTGCTGTCGTCACGGGGGCGAGCTCCGGAATCGGCCGCGCCATTGCCGTGAGCTTCGCCGGCGAAGGCGCCGCAGTCGTTCTTGCCGATCTCGTCCCGGAGCCGGTCGAGGGCGGAACGACGACGCTCGAGCTCATTGCCCGGAGCGGCGGCATCGCCTCGTTCGAGAAAGCCGACGTGGGCTCCTGGGACGACGTCGATGCGCTGATCGACAAGACAGTGGCGCG
The DNA here is from genome assembly GCA_036272515.1 of Steroidobacteraceae bacterium. GTDB lineage: Bacteria > Pseudomonadota > Gammaproteobacteria > Steroidobacterales > Steroidobacteraceae > Bog-1198. The sequence continues at coordinate 28,309 of DATAYO010000062.1, forward strand.
TCACGGCCGGCTCGACATCATGGTGAACAACGCCGCGACCTACTCGGGCACGGCGTTGCTCGAGACCGACCCCGCGCAATGGGAACAGGTGCTGCGCGTCAATCTCGCGGGCATGTTCAACGGGTGCAAGCGGGCCATCCAGCAGATGATCACTCAGGAGCCCCGCCACGAGGTCCGCGGACGTCTGATCAACCTCGGATCGCAGCACGGCATCATCGCCTGCCCGGGGGATCTGCCGTACGGTGTGACCAAGGCGGGTGCCATCTATCTCACGCGGCAGATTGCGGTGGACTACGCGAAGCATCTCATCGTCTGCAACACGATCTCGCCCGGCAAGATCGTGACCGGTGCCGGCGGCCTCGCGGCCGATTCCGCGCGGCTCGAGAACGCCCGGCGACGCACCCCGTGGCCGCGCCTCGGCCGGCCGGAGGACATCGCGAATGCCGCCGTTTTCCTGGCGAGCGACCGCGCGACCTACATCACCGGATCGAATCTCGTGGTCGACGGCGGATGGCTCGCCGGCTGACGGCCCGGTCATGCCCAAGCGCCCTCCTCCGCCGCGTGTGTGCCTCTGCACGGTAAAGGTCAGCGAATGGGTATCGAGTACACCTTGCCCGCATAGGGCGGCTTGTCGAGCTGATCCAGCGCCATCACGTAGAGCGTGCGCTGATCGGGGCTGAACGCGAAGTTCGGGACACCCGGCGAGGGAAGCTTGAGCGTGCGCAGCAGCTTCCCGTGCGCATTCACCACGAAGATGCTGCCCGCCAAGGGCGCATGCACGTCGCGGGGATTCTGACCGATGTAGATCTCGCCTTTGGAATCGATCTTGACCCCGTCCGGGTAGATCAGGGTGACGTTGCCCGTGAGGTCGTCGAGGTTCAGAAACACGCGCCGGTCCGACAAGGAGCCATCCGCGCCGATCTTGAACTCGATCAGCCGATGATCCTCCGTCTCGATCGCATACAAGGTCTTGCCGTCGTTCGAGACCACGATGCCGTTGGCGCTGTGCACCTCGGCCGCCTTCTGCGTGATGGTTCCGTCGGCCGCAAGGTAGAAGATCTTGCCGTCGATCATGGCGGCGGGTGTGCCGGAGCACGTGAAGTAGATGCCTCCGTGACGGTCGGGGGCGAAGTCGTTCGGCCCGACGAAGGGGTTTCCGTCCTGGTCGTGCGTGTAGGCGGGTAGATCCTTTCCGTCGCTCGAGATCCGGCCGATCGAGCCGCTGTCGTAGCAGGTGACCAGAAATTCGCCGCGCGCCGTCGGAATGACCGCGGACGGACCGCAGCCCTTCTTCGACCAGAACAAGGTGTTCTTTGCGTCGCCGTCCCAGGTGGTCACGGAATTACGATCGTATTCGACGTAGTAGAGCTTGCCGTGATACCAGATGGGCCCCTCGGGAAAGTGCGCATCGGCGTTGAGTACCTTGATCCCCTGGGCCTGAGCGAAGGAGGCGACGCTCGCGGCCGCGACCAAGGTGAGCAGACAGTGTTTCACGGAGTCTCCTGGGGATATGCGGGACGACATCACGCCGTCGCGTAGCCGATGGCCCGCGTCTGATCCGCCGCGATCGTTCGCGCGGCGAGGAAGAAATGCCACGTCGCCCAGAAACCGGTGGGTGCCAGGACCAGAAGCGCCAGGCGCAACGATGCGGCATCCGCGCCGTGAGTCCCGCCGAACCAGTCGCTCAAAAAACCGACCAGCTGCGGCGCGACGATCAGGTTGAAGACATTGCCCACCAGGACCGACCAGGCGGTGAATATCGAGCGCATGTTGCTCGGCGCAAGATTGAGCACCAGGGCCATGCAGGGACCGATGAAAAAATAGATCGCGGGAATATACATCCAGAACATCCATTTGGCGATCCACAAGGAATGCGTCCCGTAGGCGAGCACGGAGGGGATCGTCGCGCATCCCACCACCGCGGCGAGCGCCCACAGCACGCGGCGCGGATCGACCATCGAGGGACGCGACATCAGCCACGCGGCGCACGCGGTCGCCAGAATGCCCCCGACGAGATGCACATGACCGGTGACGGCCCCGGCCTGCGCCACGTTGAGCCGGTATGTGCGCATCAGAAAGGTGGGTGTCCACCAGACCAGGCCCCAGCCCCACAAAGAACAGACGCCGCTCGCCATGATGACGTGGAACGCGGCCCTCTGGCGCCACAGGAATTTGAGCGATTCCAGGAACGCCGGCTTGCCCTCGCCGCCGATGGCATCGAGCCGCCCGCGCCTGGGCTCGCGGATGGTCAGCAAGACCAGCAGGCCGAGGAGCATTCCGGGCACGCCGAGCGCGTAGAACGCCGCGCGCCAGCCGTGGGCCTGCGCCACGGCGCCCGCCATGTCCGCTCCGATCCAGGCCCCGACCGGCGCGCCCAGCGCAAAAACGCTCAACGCCATGGGGCGCCGCTCCGCCGGGAAGCAGTCCGAGACGATGGACGTCGAGGGCGGCGTCGCCCCGGCCTCGCCGAAACCCACGCCGACCCGCCCCACGAGGAGCTGCCAGTAGGACTGCGACAGACCACAAATCACGGTGAAGCCCGACCAGATGATCAGCGATACCGCGACGATGTTGCGCCGGTTGGAGCGGTCCGCGAGCCACGCGACCGGAAGTCCGAACACCACGTAGAACAGCGCGAGCGGCACGCCGGTGAGGAACGCCGCTCCGGCGTCGGTGAGCCCGAGCTCCAGCCGGATCGGCTCGAACACGGTGGTCACGACATACCGGGCCGCGATATTGATCGCATAAACCAGGCACATCACGATCAGCACATACCATCGCTCGAGCGGCGCCGCGGTCCGGGATCGGGGTATCGCCATGGCCTCGATGCCCACCTCGCGCACCATATTAAAACTTATAGCCGAGCCTGGCCTCAATCACCCGCGGCCGCAGAATGGTCTCCGCCGGCACGAATTGGTTGGTCGACGTGAACGTGCTCGCGTTCGAGTTGGTCAGGTTCTCGATGTACAGCCCGGCCGTCCAGGCGTCCTTCGCGATGCCGGCGGACGCGTCGTACTCGGTATAGGCGGGATTTTCAAACCTGAGCAAGGTGGTGCTCACGTTCCCGCCCGAGGACAGGGACGGGTTGACGCTGGATTGCGTGTACGAATGCGCGGTATGCGTGGCGCCCGCTTGCACGAAGGTATTGTAGGAGTTCATGGTCCACTGGTAGCGCAAACGCAGATTGAACTGCAGCGGCGGCGAATTGGCGCTCGGACTGCCGATGGGACCGTACGGATTCTGCGCGCTCAAGATCGGCTGCCCGTATTCGGCCTTGGTCGCCGGATCCGACAGCAGGGCGGGATTGTTCGCGATCAGGTAAGGCGAGTTGGTCTGCTCGCTCGAGTTCCAGGAAGCCGCACCCTGCGCCGTCAGGCCTTCGGCGAGCACGCCGATGAACGAGGTCTCCACGCCGCGAATCCGGTAGTCCGGACCATTCGTGCCGAAGCCGACATTGCCCAGCTCGCCCGGATTGAAGAATGCAAGCTGTACGTTGTTCCAGTTTTCCTGGTAGATCGCCCCGTTCCACTGCAGGCGGTGGTCGAACCATTCCGTCTTCCAGCCGAGCTCGTTGTTGGTCAGACTGTCGGAGGCGATCGCCGTCGGCGAGCAGTATTGATCGGTTCCCTTCGCGTCCGGGATGAAGCAGCCGAAGTTGCGGTTGAAAGCGCCCGGACGGAAACCCTGCGACCAGGTGTAGTAGACGAGCACGTCCGGCATGATGTGCCAGGTCACATTCGCGCGGCTCTTGAAGCCCGTGTAGACCGTATGCAGGTTTTCAGCGTCGATATTGGTGGTCGCGGAGGACGTATAGCAAGGTCCGGGACCTGCCTCGTAACAGCTGAAGCTGCCGGCGACCGTGCCCTTCTCGTCGTTGACGAAGCGGTAATAGCGCGTTCCGGCGGTAAAGGTCAGCACTTTGGGCACGAGGTCGAAATCGAGCGAGGTGAAGAACGCCGTCTGCCGGTAGCCACGCTGGATGTCGTTGAAAAAAGCCACATTGTCGTTGCGCGTGCCCGGGTCGCTGACGGTCGTGCCCGGGATGGTGGCAATATCCGTCAAACATCCCACCGTGACACTCGTAGTGCAGGCCGGCAAGGTCTTGTAGAGCCAGTTCAGCTGGTCATCGATCTGCAATTCTTCCCAGTAAGCGCCGAGGATGCCGCGCAGGCGCCAGTCATCGGGCGTGCTGAGTCGAATCTCGTGACTCTGATGCGTGTTGCGCTCGATTTCGTCCCACGTGGTGCTGGGCGAATAGCAGGTCGACGCCAGTCCGTTCTTCGGCTCCGCGCCGTGGCACTGATAATAATCCGCGTATAAGCCGCGCGCGTAATTCGTGTAATCCTGCACTTGACTGATGTTGCGCACGAGGTACGCGCCCGTGTAGACCACTTTGAGCCAGTCGATTCGTCCATTGATGGTCAAGGCCGTATTCTCTAACTTATCCTTGTTGAAGGAATTGTTGAACAGCGTGACCGACTGCCTGGGCAGCGGTACGCCGTCTGAGCTGTCCGGCATCTGGTAAAACACCCCTTCGGCGTCGATGCTCTGGTAGCTCTGAGTCAGGAGGGCATTCCAG